>NZ_CP073760.1:1998750-2665000 GCF_018399035.1 Thiocapsa sp. | reverse complement strand
GACCATATGCGGGAACAGGTCTTGCTGGCGCATCGACAGTTGCAGCGATTGCCCGGTCGCGACCTCTTCGCGCATCTTCAAGACCGCGTTCTGGTAGACGATGTTGCCGGTGGCGCCCGAGACCGAATCCAGCGCCTCGACCAGCGGGACGCCGGCCGCGAACATGGTGGACAGGGTGCGGGCGAAACGCGCGAGCGCGGCCTTGTTGAGGATCGGCCCGATGATCGGGATCTTCAGGGCCGTGCGATCGATGGCTTCGCGCAACGCGCGCGAGCGTTTGTAGGTGTTGCCGATGACATAGCCGACCGCGCCGAGCCCGAGGAGGATCGCCCACCACCATTTCTGCAGCGCGTCGGAAAGACCGATCACCATGAGCGTGAAGGCGGGCAGATCCGCACCGAAGCTCGCGAACAGGTCCTTGAACTGCGGGATGACGAAGATGAGCAGAACCGCGCTCACGATGATGGCCACCGCGATGACCGCCACCGGATAGAACATGGCCTTTTTGATCTTGCCCTTGATCGACTCGGTCTTTTCCTTGTAGGTCGCAATCTTGTCGAGCAGGACGTCCAGTACGCCCGCCTGCTCGCCGGCGGCCACCAGGTTGCAGACCAGGTCGTCGAAGTGGAGCGGATACTTGCCCATCGCCAGCGCCATGGCGGTGCCGCTCTCGATGTCCTGCTTGATTCCCAGGATCAAGTCCTGCATCGCCGGGTTTTCGTGACCGCGTCCGACGATGTCGAACGCCTGCACCAAGGGCACGCCGGCGGACATCATGGTCGCGAGCTGCCGGCTGAAGATGGCGAGATCGGTGCTGGTGATCTTTTTCTTGCCGCTGAAGAGCGGTTGGGGCTTTTTTTTGACCTTGGTCGGGCTCACACCTTGCCGTCGTAGGTCCGCCCGCACCAGTGTCATGCTGGGCGAACGGGTCTCCCCCGTCACCTTGGCCCCGCGCCGGTCGCGTCCTTCCCAGGTGAAGACGTAAGCCTTCTCGGCCTGCGGTTTGGGTTTGGGTTTCGGCTTCGTCTTGAGTGCGGTTGCCATGAGCGTTCTCGTCACTCCTTGGTGACTCGGTTGAGCTCTTCGAGGCTCGTCATCCCTTCTTTGACCTTGCGCAGACCGGATTCGCGCAGGTCCGCGACGCCTTCGCGCCGGGCCTGCTCGGCGAGCTGCATCGCGTTGCCTCCCTCGAGAATCAGCCGCCGGATCGTCTCCGATATGGGCATCACTTGGAAGATACCGACACGCCCGCGGTAGCCCTTGGTGCAGCGCTCGCATCCCACCGGTCCGAAGACGACGATCCCCTCCTCGATATCCGCTTCGTTGAAGCCCTCTTGGCGCAGGACCTCGCGCGGCAGGTCCTCGGGCGCCTTGCAGGTCGGGCAGAGGCGCCGCGCGAGACGCTGCGCCATGATGAGCAGGACGGAGGAGGCAATGTTGAAGGGTGCCACGCCCATGTTGGCGAGACGGGTCAGCGACTGCGGGGCGTCGTTGGTATGGAGCGTGGAGAGCACCAGATGCCCGGTCTGCGCGGCCTTGACCGCGATCTCCGCGGTCTCCAGGTCGCGAATCTCGCCGACCATGACGATGTCCGGGTCCTGACGCAGGAACGCCCGCAGCGCGGCGGCGAAGGTCAGCCCCGTCTTGGGATTCATGCTGACCTGATTGATTCCCGGAACCTGGATCTCGACCGGATCTTCGACCGTCGAGATATTGATGTCCGGCTGATTCAGGAGATTCAGCGCGGTGTAGAGCGACACCGTCTTCCCGGATCCGGTCGGTCCGGTCACCAGGATCATGCCGTAGGGTTTATGGATGGCCTCCAGGAATGCCTCGCGCTGCTCGAGCTCGAAGCCCAGGGCCTCGATGCCGACCTGAGCCGACGCGGAATCGAGGATCCGCAGGACCACCTTCTCGCCGTAAAGGGTCGGCAAGGTATTGACGCGGAAATCGATGTCGCGCGTCCGACTGACCTTGAGCTTGATGCGTCCGTCCTGAGGGACACGACGCTCGGCGATATTCATCCGCGACATGACCTTGAGGCGTGCGACCAATCGCCCGGCGATATTCATGGGTGGGCTCGCCACCTCGCGCAGCATGCCGTCTTGTCTGAAGCGCACGCGAAAGAACTTCTCGTAGGGCTCGAAGTGGATGTCCGAGGCGCCCGCCGAGATGGCATCGACCAAGACCTTGTTCACGTACCGCACGATCGGCGCGTCGTCGATGTTGATGTCGGCGTCTTCGCGCAGATCCTCGTCGTCCGGGGTGATCTCGAGCTTCTCCAGGTCCGCGTCCATGAGCTCCGTCATGGTCGTGTCCTGGGCCTCGATCGCGGTCTCGATCGCGGCCTTGAGCTTGTCCTCCTCAACCAGTACCGCGTCGGTCGCCAGCCCGGTGTTGAACCGGATCTCTTCGAGCGCTTGGTCGTTGGTCGGATCCGACAAGGCCAGGAAGAGGCGGTTGCCGCGGCGGAAGATCGGCAGCGCCCGGTGTTTGCGCACCAGGCGCTCGTCGACCAGATTCACCGGAAGGTTCAGCAAATCCAGCGCATGGAGGTCGAGGAGCGGCACGCCGAACTCGTGCGAGGCCGCGACGGCGATTTTCCGACCGTCGAGCAGCTTCTGCTCGACGAGATAGGACACGAAGGATTGGCGGCGGCGGGTCGCGTCGTCGTAGGCAGCGATCGCTTCACGCTCGGAGATGAGGTTGTCGCGCACCAGGCGCAGTGCGAGTCCCGAGAGCTTGTTCTTGGCTGTTTGGTCCGTCGCCATGGCTCGTGTCGTCGGACCTCAGCGGTTGACTGAAAAGGCGAGTCGGACGTTGCTCGCGACCAGTCCGTTGTCCTTCTGGTCGCTCTCGTTGAGATAAAACTCCAGCACCGTCTCGCGGCTCATCAGCATGTCCTCGGTGACATCGTCGGCCAACTCGTTGACGTGGCAAAAGACGCTGATGTAAGGCGAATCGGCTTCCCGTGGATCGGTCACCCACAGCGATGGTGAGATGCGGTCCATGATCCTCAAAAACCCGTAGCCTTTGTCCGCGAACCATTTGGTGCAGACCCCGCGTACGCAGGATCCGGGCTTGCCCCATTCGTTGCGCGGCTCGTAGGAGATCGGCAACAGATCGGGGATCAGGAATCCGGAATAGTAGGCATCGACCTGTTGCTGAAGTTGGCGGGAGACGTTCTTGAATCCCATCAACTCGACCCGGCAACCGGTGTTCTGCAACGCTTCGACGACCTGAAGAAAATCGCCGTCGCCCGTCACCAAGAGGACTTGATCGAGCTTGTTGGCCTGCAACATGGCATCGACCGCCATGTCGAGGTCGGCGTTGGCCTTGGTGGTGACGTTGCCGCTCTCGTCAGTATAGCGCCGGACCAGCTTCACGGTGATCTTCCAGCCGAAGTCCCGCACCATCTGTTGGTAGGTCTGCGCCTTCTTCTTGTATTCCATGTCCTCGCGAGCCCGCTCGGCGTCGAAGGCCATGTAGGTGTTCAATCGTTGCAGGATGCCTCCTTCTCGTGCGGCGAAGCGTCGCAGCACGTCGTAGCGCATCTGAAAACCGCCGTTGTAGCGGACATTCTCGGCATCGACGAAGACGCCGACTCTGAAGCTCGAGCTCATAGTGACCGTGATTTCACATTCTATGCACAGCCCCGCAGCCATCGCTCCCGCAGGTGACGAGAACGATGGCCGCGGAGTCCGGTTCGGCGAACCGTTTCGCTTGGACGATCGCCCCTGCCGCACGCGGCAGGCGACGACCGCGCGCTTTACTTGTTGAGGCGATTCTCGATCAGATCGTTCACCACCGTCGGATCGGCCAAGGTCGAGGTGTCGCCGAGCGAGTCGATCTCGTTGGCGGCGATCTTGCGCAGAATCCGGCGCATGATCTTGCCCGAGCGGGTCTTGGGCAGGCTGGGCGCCCACTGGATGATGTCGACGATGGCGATCGGACCGATCTCGCCGCGCACCATGGCCACCAGCTCCTTTTTTAGCTCGTCGGTTGGCTCGATGCCGGACATCGGGGTGACATAGGCGTAGATGCCCTGACCCTTGAGGTCGTGCGGGTAGCCGACCACGGCCGCCTCGGCGACATGCGGATGCAGCACCAGCGCCGACTCGATCTCCGCGGTACCCAGGCGATGCCCCGAGACGTTCAGAACGTCGTCGATGCGACCGGTGATCCAGTAATAGCCGTCGGCGTCGCGCCGCGCACCGTCACCCGTGAAGTAATACCCCGGATACTGCCGGAAATAGGTGTCGGCAAAGCGCGCGTGATCGCCATACAGGGTGCGCATCATCGCCGGCCAGGGACGCGACAACACAAGCGCGCCCTCGCCGGGGCCTTCGATCAGGACGCCTTCAGCCGGGTCGACCAGCGCCGGGACCACGCCGAAGAAGGGGCGCGTGGCCGAGCCTGGCTTGAGCGCCGTTGCGCCCGGCAGCGGGGTGATGAGATGACCGCCGGTCTCGGTCTGCCACCAGGTGTCGACGATCGGGCAGCGATTGTCACCCACCACCCGATAGTACCACTCCCAGGCTTCCGGATTGATGGGCTCGCCGACCGAGCCGAGGATGCGCAGCGACTTGCGCGAGGTCTTCTTGACCGGCTCCTCGCCGGCGCGCATCAGCGAGCGGATGGCGGTGGGTGCGGTGTAGAAGATGGCAACGTTGTGCTTGTCGATGACCTCCCAGAAACGCGACATGTCCGGGTAGTTCGGGATGCCCTCGAACATCAGCGAGGTGGCGCCGTTGGCCAGCGGACCATAGACGATATAGGTGTGACCGGTGACCCAGCCGACGTCGGCGGTACACCAATAGACCTCGCCTTCCTGATAGTCGAAGGTGTACTTGTGGGTCATGGCCGCGTAGACCAGATAGCCGCCGGTGGTGTGCTGCACGCCCTTGGGCTTGCCGGTGGAGCCGGATGTGTAGAGGATGAAGAGCGGATCCTCGGCGTCCATCTCCTCGGGCTCGCACTCGGCGGACGCGGCGGCGATTGCCTCGTCGTACCAGATATCGCGACCCTCGGTCCACTCGACCTTGCCGCCGGTGCGCCGCACCACGACCACGGTCTCGACATTCGGGCATTCCAGCATCGCCGTATCGGCGTTCTTCTTCAGCGGGATGTGGCGTCCGCCGCGCACGCTCTCGTCGGAGGTGATGACCAGCTTGCACTCGGAGTCGAGCACGCGGTCGCGCAGCGAGTCGGGCGAGAAGCCGCCGAAGACGATGGAATGCACCGCGCCGATGCGGGTACAGGCGAGCATGGCGACGGCCGCCTCGGCGATCATCGGCAGATAGATGCAGACCCGATCGCCCTTCTTGACGCCGCGCGATTTGAACACGTTCGCCAGTTTGCAGACCTCGGCGTGCAGCTCGCGATAGGTGATCTTGCGGTCTTCCTCGGGATTGTCGCCTTCCCAGATGATGGCGACCTGATCGCCGCGGGTGGCCAGATGACGATCCAGGCAGTTATAGGAGACGTTGAGCTTGCCGCCTTCGAACCACTTGATGTGCAGGTCGTCGGCCTGGAAGCTGTAGTCCATGACCGAGTCCCATGGCTTGGACCAGGTCAGGAACGTCTCGGCCTGCTCGGCCCAGAAGCCCTCCGGGTCGTCGATGGACCGCTTGTACATGGCGGCATACTGCTCCGCGTTGACGTGGGCCTTCGCGGCGATGGCTGCAGGGACCTGGTAGACCTTCTCTTCCGACATGGTTGTTGTCTCCTCGAGGTGGTGGAGTGATCTGTGCCGGCCCGCGGCACTCGTTCTTTAGGTACCGGCGGACGCGAACGGCTAATAGTAAACGCTCCGCTAGGGCGCAGCCAGCCGGCAGATGCAGAGGTCTTCTCGGGGCTCGGGTCTCAGCACAGGAAATCCCGCAGAGGCAGTCCCTGGCCGTTGTCTCGATAGGCGGCCTGGGCGAGGAAGAGCTCGGCCGAGGCCAGTGCGTCGCTCAGCGCATTGTGCGCGCTGTAACGGGGCAGGTTGTAACGATCCCCGAGCGCATGCAGGCGCAGATCGGACGCCTTGAACGGGGTCTGTCGGCGCTCGAACGTTCGATAGGCCAAGGCTTGGGTATCCACGACCGGCATCAGGAGTCCTCGCTGCCAGAGTCGCTTGCAGGCGTTGCTCAGGAAGCCGCGCTCGATGCGTGCATGATGGGCAATCATCACCTTGCCTGCCAGGGTTTCGAGGAGCTCCTCGAGGACGTCGGCAAGCTCGCTGCCTTCGGCGGACTCGTCGTCCGTGATCTGATGGATGATCGCCGTCGCCTCGGGGATGGACCGATCGATCCGCACAACCCGATGGCGTGCGCTCGACAGGTCGATGGATGCGCCTCGGACCCCGACATAGCCGACGCTCAGGATCAGGTCGTTGGCGATGTCCAGCCCGGTCGTTTCAAGATCGATGGCAAGATACTCCACCTCTCGATAGTCCGTTTTCGCCATCGGAAACGGATGCTCCAGGTAGGAGCGCAAGGGCCCCGGCGGGGTTCGGCGCAGTTGCCAGCGGCGGCGCCAATCGAGCAGTCGTGACATGGTCAGGGCCTAGGCGAAGCGGCCGGCTTGATAGCGTTGTCCGAGGGACTCCTGCATGGTGTTGATCAGGAGAAAGGCGTCCTTGAGATGTCCGCGCTCCAGCGGAGACAGCTCGTCCGGCGACAAAAAGTTGTCCGCCTTCTTCCCGTGAGCGAGCTGATTGGCCTGATGGCGCATCCGCAGGGTTCCGACCAGCTCGATGGCGTCGGTCAGGTTGGCCGCTCCGTCTTTGCTTAAGGTCCCATGCACCGCGGCGGCGCTCAGGCGTTCGATGGTGTTGGTCTCGGGCAGTCCGCCCGAGAGTGCGTAGATCCGCGCCAGGTCGACGATGGGTACGATGCCCTTGTGTTTGATATCGAAGGTATGGTCGTGATCGCCGCCCTGGATCAGCACGATGTTGCGGAAAAATCCTAGGGGTGGGCGGTATTTGAGCGCGTTTGCGACCATGTAGGCGACGAAGATCCGGTTCGCCTTGGAGCGCTCGAGGACACGCTCCTGCAACTCGGGGAAGAGATTTTCCGGGTCGTGCACGGCCCGCAGGTCGAAAAAGACGTTTGCGAGCATCAGGGACATGGGCTCGGGCTTGAGGATCCAAGTGGTGAAATACTTGTGCCAGATTCTAAGGGGTTGGCGCCATTTCGGATTCGAGGCCATGACATCGCCGGGGCAGTAGACGAAACCGCAGGCGTCGAGGCCGTCGTTCACGATCTTGGCGAGTGCGGCGAAGTAGGCGTCGTCGTCCGGTTTGGCGTGGTCCGCGATCAGGAGGGCGTTGTCTTGGTCGGAGTGCGAAGACTGCTCGCGGCGCGCCTGCGAGCCCCCGACGATCCACGCATAGGGGACGGGCGGGCTGCCGAGGTCCGCCTCCGCCAGCACGATCAAGCGCTGCGTAATGGCGTCGGTGATGGCGCTGATCGCCTGGCCGACGTGGTTTGCGGTCGCTCCCCCGTTGATGAGGTGGACCTGAAGCTCGGGGATCTTGGAGCTGATCTGCACCAGCGTCTCGATCGATGCCGCGCGATGGATGTCGCCCACCAGGTACACGGCGTTGGCGCTTTGAAAGCGCGTGAGGTCGGTTGTCGAGATCAGGCCGGCGACACGCTGACCGTCCAGCACCGGCAGATGATGCACATTCAGGCGTGTCATGGTGATCAGGGCCTGGAAACCCAGGGTGTCGACCTGCGCGGTCTGCAGCTTCTCGGTCATGATCTCGCGGACCGGTCGGTCGGTCGACAGACCGACGGCTACGCAGCGGCTGCGCAGATCGCGGTCGGTGATCATGCCGGCGAGCCGATCGCCTTCCATGATGAGAAGCGACGAGACACGGTGCTCGGACATCACCTGCGCGGCCTCGCGGATGCTTGTCTCCGGGTTCGCGACGATCGGCGTGCGGTTGATCATAGTGCCGATCTGCACCGTCATCAGGCCGGTGCCGGCGGCCGGCGCATCCACCATGATGTCCAGCGCCTTGCGCAGTCGACTGGAAATGGATTGGTCGAAATGCTCCCCGAATGCGGCGTGCCGCTCGCGCAGATCCGCAAACTCGGCGCAGGGCAGGGCGTAGACGAGGGTGTCTTCCGAGGTGTTGCCGAAAAATCGACCACTTTCGGGTGTGGACCGACAGATCATGTCGCACATATCGCCTTCGGCCAGCTTGCCGACCAGCTCGCCGTTGGCGTCACGCAGCTCCACTGCGCCGCGGCGCAGGAGATAGACGCAGGGCGGATCGGCGTTTTCCGGCGGGAAGGGCGTCCCGCGGCGAAAATAGCGCACCGAAAGGCGCTGTGGAAGGCGTTCGAGCGTGTCCTGCGGCAGTTGAGCGAACGGCGGGTGACTGGCCAGGAAGTCTCGGATTTCGATCAGCTCGATGTTCATGGCGAGGTACCCTGGTTCTGACTCAGCGGCTTGGCCGTGCTCGGCAGGCGCAGTCCGAATGAAAAACCCCGCCGAAGCGGGGCTGAAAACCTCTCGAGGATGCCCCGAGAGCTCCTTGCCTCGGGGCATTCGATCAGGTGCAGGCGGTGATCGCGCTTCGAGTACCTGCACCTCGGTCCTCGATTAGTGGCCGGTTGCCACTCCCGAGCCACGCGGAATACGCACATCCTCGACAAGGTGCTGGATGTGCTCCGGAGGCGGTGCCGCGAACTTGAAGACCACGGCGGCGATGAGGAAGTTGAACGCCGCGCCGATCGCACCGAACGCCTCGGGCGTAATTCCGAAGAACCAGTTCGCACCCATGCCCAGATCGGGCATCAGGAACTCGGTTCCCTTCACGAACAAGATGCCCTTATGCTGGAACACATACAGCAGGGTGATGGTGACGCCGCCGATCATGCCCGCGACGGCACCCAGCGAGTTCATCCGCTTCGCAAAGATGCCCATCATCAACGCAGGGAAGATCGACGAGGCCGCGAGACCGAAGGCAATGGCGACGGTTCCGGCCGCGAATCCCGGTGGATTCATGCCCAGATATCCGGCCAGGATGATGGCGCCGATCATCGACAGACGCCCCGCCATGAGCTCCTTCTTCTCCGAGATGGTGGGCATGAAGACGCCCTTCAGCAGGTCGTGCGAGATCGAGGAGGAGATCGCCAGCAGCAATCCCGCCGCCGTCGAGAGTGCCGCCGCGAGACCGCCGGCGACGACCAAGGCGATGACCCAGGCCGGCAGATTGGCGATCTCGGGGTTGGCCAACACCATGATGTCGTTGTTGACCGTGACCATCTCGTTGCCCTTCCAGCCGAACTCCTCGGCCTTCGCGGCGAACTCCGCGTTCTGATCGTTGTAGTACTGGATGCGGCCGTCGTCGTTCTTGTCCTCCCACTTGAGCAGACCGGTGGCCTCCCAACGCTTGAACCAGTCGGGACGCTCGTCGTAGACAAGGTTTCCGGTTTCGGTGCCGACCGGACCGACCTGGATGGTATCCATCAGGTTCAGGCGGGCCATGGCGCCGACGGCGGGTGCCGTGGTGTAGAGGATCGCGATGAAGACCAGTGCCCAGCCGGCCGAAAAGCGTGCGTCCTTGACCTTAGGAACGGTGAAGAAGCGGATGATGACATGCGGGAGACCGGCCGTACCGATCATCAGCGACAGGGTGTAGACGAACATGTTGAGCGAGCTGCCCATGACCTGCGTGGTGTATTCCTTGAACCCGAGGTCGGTCACGACTTGATCGAGCTTCGCGAGCAGGGACATACCACTGGCCACGCCGTCGCGTGCATATTCGCCGCCCAGACCAAGCTGGGGAAGCGGGTTGCCGGTCAGGTTCAGCGAGATGAAGATTGCCGGCACCGTATAGGCGAAGATCAGAACAACGTATTGCGCGATCTGCGTGTAGGTGATGCCCTTCATGCCGCCGGTGATGGCGTAGATGGCGACGATGCCCATGCCGGCCAAGATGCCCATCTCGTAGGAGATGCCCAAGAACCGGGAGAAAGCCACACCGATACCCGTCATCTGCCCGATGACGTAGGTGACCGATGCCAGGATCAGGCAGACGACGGCCACGACGCGCGCGGTCTGCGAGTAATAGCGATCACCGATGAATTCGGGCACCGTGAACTTACCGAACTTGCGCAGGTATGGGGCCAGGAGCAGTGCGAGCAGCACGTAGCCGCCTGTCCAACCCATTAGAAAGACCGATCCGCCGTAGCCGCCGAAGGCGATCATGCCGGCCATGGAGATAAATGATGCGGCCGACATCCAGTCCGCGGCCGTCGCCATGCCGTTGGCGACCGGGTGAACGCCGCCGCCCGCGACGTAGAAGTCACCGGTGGTCTTCGCGCGGGCCCAAACGGCGATCCCGATATAGAGCGAGAAGGTCACGCCGACAATGCTGTAAGTCCAAAGTTCAAGTGATGTCATAGTGTTGCGCCTCTATTCCTCGCCGAAGTCATATTTTTTGTCCAGACGGTTCATCGCTGTCGCATAGACGAAGATCAAGACGACAAAGATGTAGATGGATCCCTGTTGTGCAAACCAGAAACCGAGCGGATAGCCGCCGAGCATGATGGCATTCAAGGGCTCGACGAGTAGGATGCCGAAGCCGAAGGACACCACGAACCAGATCGTCAACAGGATCGCGAGGAGACGCAGATTCTCGCTCCAGTACTGCGCGGCCTTGCTCGGTTGCGCGTGGACTTGCTCGGGCTGGATGCCGTCGCTGCCGGATTGGTAGGGTGTGCCGCTTCCCGAATCCTCGCCGACGTCGAACTTGTTGTCGAGCTTATTCATCGAGACGGCATAGATGAAGATCAGCGCGACGAAGATGTAGATGGATCCCTGTTGGGCGAACCAGAAACCGAGCGGGTAGCCGCCGAGCATGATGGTATTCAATGGCTCGACCAACAGGATGCCGAAGCCAAAGGAGACGATGAACCAGATCGTCAGCAGAATCGCCAGGAGACGCAGATTCGCGCTCCAGTATTCCGCTCGTTTGCCAGGTGTCATAGGTTGTGTCACTCCGTAGTGTCGGATGAGTGTTTTGGGTCGGGGTGACGGGGCGATGACGAAACCCTTTTAGTAACCGGTCCGTCGGCCGTAACCTGTGCCCCTTCTGTCGATCTTGTTGTTGTCGACTACTCGCCGAGCGCATCATGCAGAGCGATGCGTCTGTCGCGCAACCCGAACCCGTGCTCTCAAATCGAGTTGCGAAGCCGGCCGCGCCCGGGGCTTGGTCCGGCAAGTCTCCATGTTTGCCTCCTCCGAATCTTCGGGCGAGGCGCCGGCATTGTCTGGTCCGGTACGCCATGCTGTCAACGACGCCGCAGCCATCCGGCGCCGCGAATGTATCGGTAAAGCACGATCTTCGGCAACATCCTTTCCGCGGTTCCCGAGGCCGGGCCAAATTGTCGGGCCGAATCGTCGGTTGCCAACGGCCGCGGTGTTTCTTACCCTGCAACGCGACAAGGTCACAACTTTCAGCGGTGGGTTCGATCGATATGCAGTACTCAAGCACGCGCGGCGGGATTGCCCCGGTCGGCTTTGCCGAGGCCGTCTTGATGGGCCTGGCGACCGACGGTGGACTTTTGGTTCCGACCGATGTGCCGCGCGTCGATGTGTCGACCCTGCGGGCCTGGTCCGGTCTAGGCTTTCAGGATCTGGCCCTCGAGGTCATGACGCCATTCGTCGGGGACGAGATCCCGCGCGACGACCTGCGCGCGCTGATCGAGCGCTCCTACGCCACCTTCACGCACCCCGAGGTGACGCCGATCGTCGAGGTCGGCGATCGGCGGATCCTCGAGCTTTTCCACGGTCCGACCGCGGCCTTCAAGGACGTTGCACTTCAATTCCTCGGGAATCTCTTCGAGTATCTCCTGGCCCGTGACGGCGGGGAGCTCAACATTTTCGGTGCAACCTCGGGCGATACCGGCTCCGCGGCCATCTACGGGGTCCGGGGGAAGGCGCGGATCAGCATCTTCATGCTCCATCCCAAGGGTCGGGTCTCGCCGATCCAGGAACGTCAGATGACGAGCGTGCTGGATCCCAATGTCCACAACATCGCGGTACGCGGCAGCTTCGACGACGCCCAGAGGATCGTCAAAGCGCTCTTCAACGACCTGCCGTTCAAGTCCGAGTTCAGCCTGGGCGCGGTCAACTCGATCAACTGGGCGCGGATCCTGGCCCAGATGGTCTATTACGTCTTTGCTTGGGCGCGCTGCAGCGGCGGGGATCCCGAGCGACGCGTAAGCTTTGCAGTGCCGACCGGCAACTTCGGCGATGTCTTTGCGGGCTATCTCGCCAAGCGGATGGGCGTGCCGATCGATCGGCTGATCATCGCGACCAATCGCAACGACATCCTCACGCGGTTTGTCGATACGGGCATCTACGCCGTCGGCGACGTCTATCAGACCCTCAGCCCCGCCATGGACATTCAGATCGCCTCGAATTTCGAGCGCTACCTGTATTTCCTTCACGACGGGGATGCCGGGAAGGTCCGTGCGCTGCTCGAGGCGCTGCAGGCGACCGGTCGGCTCGAGGTCGACGCAGCACATCATGCCCGCGCTCGGGCCGATTTCGATGCCGTCGCGGTGAGCGATGCCGAGACGCTCGAGCAGATTCGGCAGACCTATGCGGCGGCCGACTATATCCTCTGCCCGCACACCGCGGTCGGGGTCAAGGCGGGCGGCGTTGCGGAGCATCCGGTCTGTCTTGCGACGGCCCATCCGGCGAAGTTCAACGAGGCGATCCAACTGGCCATCGGCCGCGATGCTCCCTTGCCGCCCGCACTGCAGGGGTTGATGGATCTGCCGACCCGCTGTCTCGAGCTCGATGCCGGCGCCGAGCCGCTCAAGGCACACATCCGCGCCACCCTGAAGGACAGCGGATGAGACCGATGGCGCCACCCCGCATGACGAGATACCCCAGATGACCCAGTCCGGCCGTTACGTCCACATCATGGACACCACCCTGCGCGATGGCGAGCAGACCCAAGGAGTGTCCTTTTCACCCGATGAAAAGGTCAATATCGCCAAGGTGTTGCTTGAGCAGGTTCGGGTGGATCGCATCGAGGTCGCCTCGGCGCGCGTATCCTCGGGCGAGGCCGATGCCGTCGGGCAGATCATCGCCTGGGCCGAGGAGCGCGATCTGGCGTCCCGCGTGGAGGTGTTGGGCTTCGTCGACGGCGGTCGCAGCGTCGACTGGATCCGCGCTGCCGGCGGACACGTCATCAACCTGCTCGCCAAGGGCAGCGAGAAGCACTGTCGCGGCCAGCTCGGCAAGACGCTCGATCAGCACGCCGACGACGTCAAAGTCACGATCGCGATCGCCCGCGACCGCGGTTTGGCCGTCAATCTGTATTTGGAAGACTGGTCGAACGGCTATCGCGACAACCCGGCCTATGTCTTCGGACTGGTCGAGCGTCTCGCCGATTGCGGGATCGGGCACGTCATGCTCCCGGATACGCTCGGCGTCATGACGCCCGAGCGGGTCTTCGACGCCTTCACGGACATGCTCGGGCACTTTCCCGGCATCAAGCTCGATTTCCATCCGCACAACGACTACGGGCTCGCGACCGCCAACGTGCTTGCAGCGGCTCGGGCGGGCGCGGCGGCCGTACACTGTACCGTCAACTGTCTCGGCGAGCGCGCCGGCAATGCCTCGTTGGCGGAGGTTGCGGTCAATCTGCGCGATCAGCTCGGGTTGCAGATCGGCATCGACGAGACCCATCTGGCGCGCATCAGCGAGCTGGTCGAATACTTCTCGGGCAAGCGAATCGCCGACAATGCACCCATCATCGGCGCCGATGTCTTCACGCAGACCGCCGGCATCCACGCCGACGGGGATCGCAAAGGCAGCCTCTACCACACCCGCCTCTCGCCCGAGCGTTTCGCGCGACGGCGCAAGTACGCGCTGGGCAAGCTCGCCGGCAAGGCGTCGCTCGCGAAGAATCTGGAGCGTCTGGACATCACGCTCTCGGAGGAGAACCAGGCCAAGGTTCTGAAGCGGATCGTCGAGCTCGGCGATTCCAAAAAGACCATCACGATTGAAGACCTGCCCTTCATCATCGCCGAGGTCCTGGAGAGCAAGGACTACAACCATGCCGAGCTGCTCGCCTGCTCGGTCTCCTCGACCCTGGATCTGGAGTCGACGGCGAGCATCAAGATGCGCATCGGCGAGGAGGTTCACACCGCCGCCGGCAGCGGCAACGGCGGTTTCGACGCCTTCAACAATGCGCTGGCGAAGATCGTGAAGAAGCGTGGTCTCGGCCTTCCGACCCTGCTCGACTACGAGGTCCGCATCCCCAAGGGCGGGCGTACCGACGCGCTCACCGAGTGCAGCATCACCTGGGACACCGACCAAGGCGAGCTGCGCACCCGCGGCGTGCATGCCAATCAGGTCTTCGCGGCGATCGGAGCGACGGTGCGGATGCTCAACATCATGATGCATCGCACCCTGACCGAGCAGCGGGCCGCGCAGAGCGCCTCCTCGGCAGCCTGACCGGATCCGGCAGACACGAGGGCTTGATTCGAGAACAGCGAGCGCGCGATCCCGCGCAAGGAGCAGGTATCCATGAACCCCGAAAAGGTCGTCTTCGGCTTCTTCATCGTCTTGGCACTGACCCTGAACTTCGGATTTTTCGTCGGCGAGATCGACAATCCCGAGCATCATCACGTCTGGGAGCTGTTTGCGGTCGTCCTGGTCAATCTGGTCGCGACCGTGCTGAAGTTCGGAGATCGCACGCACATGGGCGCATTGCTGTTGGCGACCAGCCTGGTCGCCATGCTGCAATTGATCGGTGCGGCGCTGATCTGGACGATCGCCGTTCATGCAACCGAGGCCGGCATGACGCCCGCCGTGATGGCCAGCATCGTCTCCTTGAGCGGCGGGGCCATGATCGCCAACGTGGTGTCGGTGGTGCTGCTGGTGATCGAGACCTTCACACTGCGTCGCTAAACCGCGCCGGCTCCAGCGGTCGTCAAGTCTTCCGGGGCCGATCTTATCCAAAAACATCGCATACTGCGCCGGGCGCGGTTTAATTATGGACAACGTCGTCTATCTCATCATGCGGCGGATGCGCACGCCGCTGTTGGTCTTGATCGGGACCTATGCCGTGGCGATGGCTGGCATGGCGCTGATCCCCGCGCAGGATGCGGCCGGCAACCCGGTTCCGATGAGCCTCTTCCATGCCTTTTACTTCGTCAGCTACATGTCGACCACCATCGGGTTCGGCGAGCTGCCGAACGCCTTCACCGATGCGCAGCGCATTTGGGTCTCCTTCAGCGTGTTCGCCACGGTGGCGGTCTGGCTCTATGCCATCGGAACAC
Source organism: Thiocapsa sp. (assembly GCF_018399035.1). GTDB lineage: Bacteria > Pseudomonadota > Gammaproteobacteria > Chromatiales > Chromatiaceae > Thiocapsa. The sequence continues at coordinate 2,649,692 of NZ_CP073760.1, read as the reverse complement.
TGATCACGCTGCTGCAGGATACGACGTTTCAGCGAGCCATCCTGGAGAGCCGCTTTCGCCGTCGGGTCCGGCGGCTGCGCGAGCCCTTCTATCTGGTCTGCGGCTATGGTCAAACCGGAACCGCCTTGGTGCGCAGCCTCACCGATCGACACCGGCGTGCCGTGGCGATCGACATCGATCCGCAGCGGGTGAACCTGCTCAAGCTCGACAACCTGCGCGAATACGTCCCCTCGTTGTGTGCCGATGCCCGGCAGCCGTCCAGCCTCGAGGATGCAGGTCTTCGACATCCGCTCTGCAAAGGCGTGGTGGCGCTCACCAACGTCAACGAGACCAATCTCAAGATCGCCATCGCGGCCAAGCTGCTGCATCCCGAGATCACCGTCATCTGTCGGGCCGATTCGCACGAAGTCGAGGCCAACATGGCCTCGTTCGGAACGGATCACATCTACGACCCTTTCGATACCTTTGCCCTGGACATGGCCATCGCCATTCAGTCCCCCTGTCTGGCCCTGCTGAGCAAGTGGCTGGCCGGCTACGAGGACCAAGCGCTCGACGCCCCGATCTTCCCGCCGACCGAAGGGCGTTGGATCCTCTGCGGCTTCGGGCGTTTCGGCAAGGCGATGTACCGCCACCTGAAAGAGCAGGGTCTGGATCTCACCGTCATCGAAGCGCTTCCGCACAAGACCGGCCTCCCCAAGGAGGGCGTCGTGCACGGGCGCGGTACCGAGGCGGTGACGCTGGAGCAGGCGGGGATCGGCGATGCTGTCGGCTTGGTAGCCGGCACGGACGAGGATGCGGACAACCTCTCGATCATCATGACCGCCTTGATGCTGAACCCATCCCTGTTCGTTGTGGCCCGTCAGAATCGTCACCACAACAAGATCTTGTTCGAGCGCGTCGGTGCGCAGGTCGTCATGATGCCGAGCAACATCATCGCCGATCGTATCCGGGTGCGGCTCGGCACGCCTTTGTTGGCCGAGCTCACCATGCTGGCGCGGTATCAGGACGACGACTGGGCGTGCGCGCTGGTGAGTCGAGTCGTCGCACTCGTCGACGATCATCCGCCGCATGTCTGGGAGATCTCGATCGACGAGATCGAGGCACCGGCCCTGTGCGCCCTGGATCGACGCGGAATTCCGGTGACCATCGCCGAGCTCACGCGCGATCCACGCGATCGCGATCGGGACTTGCCGCTGATCGTCCTACTGCGTCTGGGCACCGAAGAGCGCGAGCTGCTCCCCGCCCCGGATGTACGGGTGTGCAGCGGTGATCGGCTGCTCTTGTGCGGGCGCGCCGATGCGAGTCGCAGCCTGACCTGGACGCTGCGAAACCTGAACGTGCTCGACTATGTCCTGACCGGGAACGCAGCCCCCGGCGGCCTGGTCTGGCGTTGGCTCGCGCGGCGTCGTGCGCGGGGTGTGCAACGCGGCGAAAAATCCGCGTCTGCTCGGCATAAACGATGAGGATGATGGCATACTGCCGTCACGTCGACCGCTGTTACGAGGAGAAGGCCCATGTACCCGGTAATGACTCGACTCGCCGAGGACCACGTCCGTCTCACAAAGCTGCTCGATCTGTTCGAAGACCTGCTGAACCGGTTTCACGAGGGCGCGGAGCCCGATTACGAGCTGATGGCCGAGATGCTCGAGTACATGGACAACTACTCCGACATCGTCCATCACCCGACCGAGGACATCATCTTCGAGCGCGTTTTGGAGAAAGGCACCGAACGCCATGATGTCTTCGACGTCCTGATGCGTCAGCACAAGGCGCTCGGGCAGCTGAGCAAACGCTTTCGCGAGTCGCTCGACGGGATCCTTCATGAGGAGGTCTTGCTGCGCGAAGACGTCGAGGCGCACGGGCGCGAGCTGATCGGGACACTGCGGGCCCACAAGCGGCTCGAGGACGAGGAGGCATTCCCGATTGCGCTCGAACGTTTGTCCGAAGAGGATTGGGCACAGATCGAGGCGCAGGCGCCGACTCAGGACGACCCCTTGTTCGGGACCCTGGATCCGGCGCGTTATCACGCGCTCTACGCGCGACTCTCGGCCGAGACGGAGTCATGACGTTCGTAAGTACCCCTGATTTTCGCCACGATACCCCGGAATGCCTCGGGGTCCTGCTCGCCAACCTCGGCACCCCGGATGCGCCGAGCGTGCCGGCCGTGCGCCGCTATCTGGCCGAGTTCCTGGCCGACCCGCGCGTCGTGGAGCTGCCGCGCGCGCTCTGGCTCCCGATCCTGCACGCCGTCATCCTGCGCGTGCGTCCGGCCCGCTCGGCAAAGGCGTACCGGGCGGTCTGGGCGGAGGACGGCTCGCCGCTCCTGAGCATCGCCCGGCGGCAGGCCGCAGCCGTCCAGACCCGTCTGAGCGAGCGATTCGTCGGACCGGTCAAGGTCGCGCTGGGGATGCGCTACGGCAACCCGTCCATCCCTGCGGCCCTGGCCGAGCTGCGCCAAGCCAACGCGCGCCGGGTCTTGGTCTTTCCGCTCTATCCGCAGTATTCCGGATCGACCACCGCCTCCGTGTTCGACGCCGTTACGCGCGAGCTGCAGCGTTGGCGTTGGCTTCCCGAGCTGCGCTTCATCAACCAGTACCATGACGAGCCGGCCTACATCGACGCGGTGGCCGAGAGCATCCGCAACCACTGGGCCGAACAGGGCGAGCCCGAGCGTTTGCTGTTTTCTTTCCATGGGATTCCCAAGGATTATTTCGAGAATGGCGACCCTTATTTCTGTCACTGCCAGAAGACCGCGCGACTGGTGACCGATCGTCTCGGTCTGCCGTCGGATCGCTGGGCATTGACCTTCCAGTCCCGCGTCGGCTTCAAAGAGTGGCTCAAGCCCTACACGGACGAGACCTTGAAGGCATGGGGTGCCGAAGGCGTGCGATCGGTCCAGGTCCTATCGCCCGGATTCTCGGCCGATTGCCTGGAAACCATCGAGGAGATCGACGAAGAGAACCGTGGCTATTTCCTCGGCGCCGGGGGCAAGGAGTTCAGCTACATCCATTGCCTCAACGACGCGGCCTCGCACATCGAGATGCTGGCAGGCCTGGTTGAACGGCACGCGGCCGGCTGGCCGGAGGTGACGCAGGTCGCCGCCGACAACGCTGCGCTGGCCGCGCGGCACGGCCGCGCCGTCGCGCTCGGGGCTGCGGCTTAAACCGCGCCCAGTGCGGTATGCGATGTTTTTGGATGGGATCGGCCCCGGCGGATTTCAGAACCGCTGGAGCCGGCGCGGTTTAAAGTATTAAAAAATATAAAATTTTAAACCGCGTCCCCCGCTAAGGGGCGTGGCTTCACCAAACTTCGAGCTCACTCGAAAGTTAGCATCTCGCACTGGACGCGGTTTAACACCCTGAATCATCGCCAGTGTCCGAGGAGTGGATCATGGATCAACGCGCTCGACCGACCGATATCAGCCTGCATCAAAAATCACGCATCCTGGAGGTGACCTTCGACGACGGGGCACGCTTCAAACTGCCGTGCGAGTACCTGCGGGTCTATTCGCCGTCTGCGGAGGTCCGCGGCCACTCGCCGAGCACCGCGAAGCTCCAGGTCAAGAAGGAGGAGGTCAACATCACCGACCTGCAGCAGGTCGGCAGTTATGCGGTGAAGATCTTCTTCGACGACGGCCACAAATCCGGCCTCTATGACTGGGACTACCTCTACAAACTGGGGCGGGCCTGGCAGCCGTTTTGGTTCGATTATCTGGAAAAAATCGGCGCGGCCGGATACAGGCGCACGGCACCGGATCCCTTCGAGACCATGAAGGCGCGCGGCGAGGCGCCGTCCGAGCTGCCCGACCGGACAGCGACAAACCCGACCGAGACTACCGAGGAGGCGACCCCATGATCCGTCCGATCGCACTCGCTCTTTTCGGTGTACTTTGGCTCCCGCTCGTCCACTGCGCACCGGTCGAAGGTCCTGTCGAACCCACCGCAGACGTGCCCGAGGCGAAGGGATGGAGCAGCGAGATCGTGACGGATGGCCTGGAGCATCCCTGGTCCATCGCCTGGCTCCCGGACGGATCGGCGCTGATCACCGAGCGCCCGGGACGTCTGCGCATCCTGCGCGACGGTGCCTTGGTGCGCAAACCCGTCTCCGGTCTGCCTTCCGTCTTGTCCCACGGTCAAGGCGGTCTGATGGATGTCGCCCTTCACCCGGATTTCGAGCGCAACCGACTCGTCTATCTCACCTTCGCGACCGGAACCCCGAAGGCCAATCGGACCGCACTCGCACGCGGACGACTCGACGGCGACCGGCTTCAAGACGTCGAGGTCATCTTCGAGAACGCCGACGTCAAGAGCGGCGGACAACATTTCGGCTCGCGCCTGCTGTGGCTGCCGGATAAGAGTCTGCTGATGAGCATCGGCGACGGCGGAAACCCGCCGGCCTCCTTTGCCGGCGGCAACATCCGTGACCAGGCCCAGCGGCTGGAGACCCATTTCGGCAAGGTCCTGAGACTGACGGAAGACGGGCGTCCGCATCCGGACAACCCCTTTGTCGATCGAAAAGGCGCGCGTCCCGAGATCTACAGCTACGGCCACCGCAACATCCAAGGCTTGGCCATCGATCCCGCGAGCGGACGCATCTGGGCCAACGAGCACGGTTCCCGCGGCGGGGACGAGCTCAACCTGATCGAGCCGGGCAAGAACTACGGCTGGCCCGAGGTCACCTACAGCATGGAATATCACGGACCGCGCGTCTCCGACGAGACCAGTCGCCCCGGGGTGGTCGACCCGCTGATCAACTGGACACCCTCCAAGGCGCCGAGCGGTCTCGCCTTCTATACCGGTGATCGCTACCCCGGCTGGCAAGGCAACCTCTTCAGCGGCGCGCTGGTGTTTGGGCAGGTAAGGCGTATCGTCCTGGACGGCGCGAGGGTCGTCGACGAGGAAAAGCTCACCATCGGCAATCGCGTGAGAGATGTCCGGCAAGGGCCGGACGGTTTTCTTTATGTGCTGATCGACTCGGGAGAGGGGTCTTTGCTGCGCATCGAGCCCCGCTAAAGTCTATACCCTTAGGTCATCCCAAGCGCCTTGACCGCCGCCGTCATGGGATCGGAGTCCCATACGAACCACAGGGAGAAATGGGTATCGAGCAGGATATCTGTCATTGCGTGTATTCCCTTTCACCTGGCGTCAGACGATGGAGAAGATCGGGCAAGTTGGCCCGCGCTTCCTGAAGGGTGACGGTTGGCATGGTCGCGATCGTCTGTTAAGCACTTCCATTCCGAATACGAACGCGCTGCTCCTCGACGATCCAGAGGTGCCCGATCAATGGAACCGTTGAGAGGAGCGGCATGAATTGAGTCAGCGCGCGCATGACCGAAGCGCGGCACTTGCTCCCTGGCCGCAGAACGATGATCCCGGCATAATCCTGCGGCGGATAGCGTCTGATGTTGCTGAAATCCAGGTCGAGCGTCAGGATCACTCGTTGCTCGGCTTGACAGACGACAGCTATCTCGTCGTCGGGATGGCCACGCAAACCCTGCTCGAAGACCGTCATCGCGTCATGGCCCTCCGCACACAGTCGCGCCGCGACCTCGGGATGGAGGTTCTCATCCACCTTGAAGCGCATCAGGCCGCTTCCCGGGACAGGGCGACGATCCGGTCGCTCGCCAGTGCCGCGGCATATTGCAGCGCCGCCTGAATATCTTCCTCCTCGACTCGATACCCCTCTCGAATCGCCTGGTGCGTTTCACCCTCCGCCAGATTATCGAGGATCACGGACACCATGACGCGCGTGCCTTTGACGCACACCTTTCCGTGACAGATATTGGCGTCGGCGCTGAGTCGGTCCTGCCAGTTCATGAGGTTCTCCGGTCTGTGGGTGATTGGTTTCGCTCAATGCACCAGTCCCTTCTCGCGCAACTGCTTGCCGATGGAAGACCACTCGTATTTCCCTGCGAGGATTGGGATTGTCCCCGGCCAAGCAGGTCGCCTCGGACGCGGTTGAGTGGCCGTTTAGCGACGTTTGCGCCCGGCCACCCGCAACCGCAACGCATTCAACCGAATAAACCCGGTTGCGTCCTTCTGATCGTAGGCCCCGGCATCCTCTTCGAAGGTCGCGATCGAGGCGTCGAACAGGCTGTTGGTTTCGGACTTGCGCCCGACCACCATCACGTTGCCCTTGTAGAGCCGCAGGCGCACGACACCGTTGACGACATCTTGGGTCGCGTCGATCGCGGCCTGAAGCATCAGCCGCTCGGGCGCGAACCAATAGCCGTTGTAGACGAGGCTTGCATAGCGCGGCATCAGCTCGTCTTTGAGGTGCGCTGCCTCGCGGTCGAGCGTCAAGGATTCCATGGCGCGATGGGCCTTGAGCAGGATGGTGCCGCCGGGTGTCTCGTAGCAGCCGCGCGACTTCATGCCGACATAGCGGTTCTCGACGATATCGCTGCGTCCGATGCCGTTGGCCCCGCCGATGCGGTTCAGCTCCGCGAGGACCTCGGCCGGGGACATCCGCTGACCGTCGATGCCGACACAATCGCCGCGCTCGAACATCAGCTCGATCAGGGTCGCCTGATCCGGTGCATCCTCCGGCGCGACGCTCCAGCGCCACATGTCCGCACCCGGCTCGACCCAGGGATCCTCCAGGTCGTAGCCTTCATAGGAGATGTGCAGCAGGTTGGCGTCCATCGAGTAGGGCGACTTGGTGCCGTCGCGTTTCATCTCGACCGCGATCCCGCGGCTCGCCGCATAGTCCATCAGCTTCTCGCGCGAGAGCAGATCCCACTCGCGCCAGGGTGCGATGATCTTGATGTCCGGGTTCAGCGCATAGGCGGTCAGCTCGAAGCGGACCTGGTCGTTGCCCTTGCCGGTGGCGCCGTGCGAGATGGCGTCGGCACCGGTCTCGGCGGCGATTTCGATCAGACGCTTGCCGATCAAGGGACGCGCGATCGAGGTGCCGAGCAGATACTCGCCCTCGTAGATGGCGTTGGCGCGGAACATGGGGAAGACGAAATCGCGCACGAACTCCTCGCGCAGATCGTCGATATAGATCTCCTTCACGCCCGCTGCAGTGGCCTTGGCGCGCGCCGGCTCGAGCTCCTCGCCCTGGCCGATGTCGGCCGTGAAGGTCACGACCTCGCAGCCATACTCCTCCTGCAGCCACTTGAGGATGACCGAGGTATCCAGGCCACCGGAGTAGGCCAACACCACCTTCTTGATTGCGCCTTGCGCCATCGTTTTGCTCCAACTCGGAAAAGGCAAAGAGTATATACCCGCCGGGATCTCTCGGACCGCCCAGCGGATCGACTCGGCGACCGCATCGCCGATGCCGGGCACCGCGGTCAATGCCTCGGCATCCGCCGCGATCACGGCCTCGATACTGCCGAAGTGCTCGATCAGTCGTTTCGCCCGCTCCGGTCCGATCCCGGGGAGCCCTTGCAGGATATGGCTCTGGAGACGCGTCTTGCCGCGTGGCCGCTTGCCGTGTCGCGGCATTGCCCCCCGTGCAAAGGAGCGTTGCTGACGCGCGGCGTAGAGCATCAGCCGGGCAGACTCCTCCGGATCACGCGCGCGCAGCAGCGGCAGGCCGAAGAACAAGGTCAAGGTCACGAGAGCGCCCTGGATCGCCTCGCGCCGCATGCGGCTCTCGGTCAGATCCTTCGCGGTGCCTTCGAGGATCAGCGCACCGCGCGGCCCGGCATTGGCCAGACGTTCGGCCTGCGCGAAGAGACGCCCGTCCTTGATCGACGCCGCGAGATCCATCAGCGTCTTGCGCTCGAAGAGCAGGCTGTCGTCGATCAGGTAGTCGCCGACCGGGAGGCGCTCGACCTGGATTCGGAATTGCGGGTGACCGCGCAAGGCCGCGAGGACCGGGCTTGATGCCTCGCGATCGTCCACACGCATCGAGAACACCTGACTCGGATCCATTGCCTCGTGCCTCCATCCGGAGATCCCATCGCCGACGTGCGCTGCCGGGTCGGCGTTCCATTCGAGTCCGTGCCCCGTCTATCCGAACAATCGATTCCACCAGCGCCGCCGATTCTTCGGCGGGGGACGCGTGCTCGGCAGATCAACCGGCGGAATCAAACTCATGACCCAGCCGGGCAGGGGAGGGGCGTCGCTGAAACCGCACACCACGCCCAGATTGTTCGGATCATAGATCTTGACGAAGGTCGGTGCGCGCGGATCGTCGGCATAGACGATGCCGCAAAAATCCTCGCGATGCTCGGCACGCAGCAGACGGTCGATCTCCGCGACGAAGACCCTCACACCGGCCGCATCGGTCGCCGCAGTGGGCGGCGGTTCGCCGACCGCGTAGAGAAACCACCCCGCATCCGCGCGCGCGTCGATCCGCGCCCACAGATCGTCGAGCTGATGCCAGCGCAAGGCGGAGGTGAAGCTGCCGCGAAAGGCGCGCAGGTAAGGGTCTTCGTTCGTGTCCAATCGGCTCATGCTGGTCTCGGCTCGTGATCGGCGCGCGCATCGTTTCCGCCGATACGTCGACATCGGCGTCGTGGCCTGGCGCAATTTCGAAGTCGTCGGGGTTCTCGAACCGCTTGATCTCGATTTCCGTCTCCATAGAGTGAAAGCGTCGGTTTTTCTACCCTGGACTAAACTGTGAGCAGGGGCCGTCGCAGCCCGGTCGAGGCTGCGGTAGCCGTCGTCAACTGCAGAGGAGATCGCTATGTTCCAAGTCCATTCGATTCGCATCGCGACCGTTGCCGCCCTTGGCGTACTCCTGGTTCTGTCGGGGACCGCCCCGGCGGGGCAGGCGCTCAAAGAGTCCGCTGCGGCGGAGCTCGAGGTCCGGGTGCTGGAAGCGCAGATGCCCACGCCGCAGGGCGAGCACTCCGACGTGCTTTACCGCATGGAGGTCATCTCGGTGCTGCGCTCCGCCTCCCCGGTGACGCCGGGGGACAGCATCACCGTACGCTCCTACGCCTTGAGCCAGGAGGCCCGGGATAGGGGCGTTGTGGGTCCAAAGATCCTGGCTCCGGGCTGGCTCGGGATCGCCTATCTCAATCCCGACCCCGAGACCGGCGGACCCGATTCAGGCCGGCAGTTCACCATCGCCGCAGACGGCGACAGCTTCGAGGACATCCCGCCCGGACCACCTTCGCTGAGGTGGACCGAGGACGTCGAAGTGCGCGCCGAGTGAGCCCCGGGGTCAGTACTTCCCGGTCAGCTTCATGACGAGCTTGTGGATGCCGTGGACTGAAGGTCCCGGATTCAGATACATGACCGCACAGGTCCCGGTGCGCAGATTGATGCCTTTCTCCGCGGCGAGTGCCGTCGCTTCCGGGGTCTCGTGAGCCATGTGGATCCAGACATGGCCGATCCCCGCATCCGCGGCCGCGGCAACCCAGTCCACGGTCTCCGACTTCGGCACCTCGATGATGAGGCCATCGATGGGTTGGGGTAAGGACGCGAGCGTGGGATACGCGGGATCACGGTCGACGAGCATGGTGCTGGGATCGATCGGATAGACGGTCTTGCCCATCGCCTTCAGCCGTCGATAACTGAGGAGCGGAAAGGGCTTGGCTTTGGTGTGTCCGACGACGCCGAATCGGCCGAGGTTAAAGAAGTCTTCGTAGTTCGAGGCCATGAGGGCGGGGTACCGGTTGATTGGGTGGTTGGGGCATGCGTACCGACGGGGCCGGCACGAAGCGCGAGCCTGTCGAGGATGGGTTCTTCCCCGGCAGCTTGCGGGGCGCCCGATACTACTCGCTCGGAGCGATGCTGCAACACACGATTTCCCATCCGGGCAGGGCGAGCGGGGTCGGGGCGCCGTTCGAGAGCGAGAGCCCGTGGCAGACGAAGGGATGGAACGCGAAAAAGAGCGCCGTCGGCCGAGACCGGCGCCTTGAACGGGGGTAGGGCGCAGGGTTTTCGGTTGTCGCCGAGCTCGCCTTAGGTGGCGCTGCCGGATGCGCCGTCTTTGCCCTTGTCGGCGCCGCACTTGCCTTCGCCGCACTTACCTTCGGTGCCCTTGTCGGCGCCGCATTTGCCCTCGCCGCATTTGCCTTCCGCATCCTTGGCCCCGCCGCATTTACCTTCTCCGCATTTGCCTTCGGTGTCGGCACCGGCGAGCTGCGTATAGCCTGAGTCGAGCGGCTGAGCCGCGAACGGGTTGTCCGTGGCTTGGGCAATGCCGAAGGCGCCGAGGCTGCCGACGATGGCGGCACCGACAAGGGCGGCGGCGGGCGTGATGGTTTTCTTGTTCATGGTCTCGTCCTCGTGTCGATCGATGAGGGGGGACTGCGTCCGGAATCGGACTCCGCGCCTAGTATCGCAGCATTGCGCTCGGATTTGATACCTCGGAACCTCCGGGGTTTCATCCGGGCTCGTCGACCTGAGTCCACGCATTCGGTCAGTCCGTCCCGAGCACGTCACCCCCGCAATCCGAAGAGGTCGTGCCGTGCCGATTCCGTGATCGTCGAGACCGCAGGGTGCTTGATGTGGCGCTCGGCGGAGATGGCGTAATAGCGCTCTTTGACCTCGTCGACCCGGGCGATCAGCGCGACCCCGTACTTGGCGAGAATATCCTGCTCCACCGCGGTCGGTGTCGTGAAGATGCCGGCCCCGGCCTCGCCGAAGACCTTCATCAGCGCGCGATCTTCGAACTCGGCGACGACGCGCGGCTTGACGTCGTGTCGCTCCAGCCAATGCTCGAGTGCGCGATAGAGTGAGCTCGAGGCCGTCGGCATCAGCATCGGTGCACCGTTGAGCGAACGCGGAAAGTCGTCGCGATGGCGTGCTGCGAGCTCGGGGACCGCGAAGAAGCTGATCCCGGATTCGCCCAGAACATGGTTGTAGGCGCGGATGTTGAGCGCCGGATTCACCGGGCTGTCGGCGAGAACCAGGTCGAGCTTGTGCACCGAGAGATCGGCCAAGAGGTCGGTCAGGGGTGCTTCGTGACAGACCAGGCGCACCGGCTCCGGGAGCGCCAGCACGGGCGCCAAGACGCGATAGGCGAGCAGCTTGGGCACGACCATGGCGATTCCGACCCTGAAGGTGATGCCGGAGGCCGGCGGGCGGCCCGACACCACGTCCTGCAGCTCGCCCGTTAGCCTGAAGATCTCGTCGGCATAGGAGAACACCACCTGTCCGCTTTCGGTCAGGGCGAGATTGCGTCCCGATTTGCCGAACAGCTTGGCCCCGATTTGATCTTCGAGCTCGCGCAGCTGACCGCTGATGGTCTGGGGCGTGAGGTGCAATACCTCCGAGGCGCGGGCGATGGACCCGTGCGTCGCTACGGCCCAAAAGTAGCGCAGGTGCTTCATGTTCAGGTTCGGCATCGGGGGTGGATCCGCGCGATTGGGGGTGGAATGCGAAGGATCCGGGCCGAGGCGTTGCCCGCGGGCGCTCTCGGCGATGGCTATCGTTGATGGCTATCGGCGGCTGAGCGGCGGAGGCCGGGACCGGATCCTTCCGGATGATAACCCGAAAGCCGTTTCGCGGATCCGATCCGCGACCGCGTCCGAAGTTCACGTGAGTCGAGTCGCAACCGTGCGCAGCCGGTTGCCGTGCCGGGCGTTGTCTGTTCCTTTGCGGACCCCCACACTAGACCGAGCACGAAAACGGCAATCGCCGTGCGCTTGCGAATCACCGGGGCCGTCGAGTTGTACCGGTCCGAGGACCCATCAATCCCAAAACGTCGGCGGATCGCCCCGCGCCATCGCGGGTCGGATCACGGCCGATCCCATCGAGGCACGCATGAGCAAGAAACGACAACTGGACTTCGCGGGGAAGGAGATCGACGTCCGGTTCGACGGGCGTCTCTGCATCCATGTCGGCGAATGCGGTCACGCCGAGGGCGACCTCTTCGTGGCCGAGCGTCAGCCCTGGTGCATGCCGGACGAGGTGTCGAAGGCGGAGGTCCGCGAGATCGTCGAGCGCTGTCCGAGCGGCGCCTTGACCTACACCGACAAGGCCGGCGTCCCGGAGACGGCGCCTGCGGAAAACACCCTGACCGTCGCCTGCAACGGTCCGCTCTATCTCACCGGCGACCTGCAGATCGAAGGTGCCGCAGAAGACATGCCCGGCGTGCGTTTCCGGGCGGCGCTCTGTCGGTGCGGGGCGTCCAAGAACAAACCGTTCTGCGACAACAGTCATGTCGAGGCCAAGTTCGAGGACTATGGTGCCGTGGGCAAGAAAGGGCCGGGGCTCACCGCGACGGGCGGCAAGCTCGGCGTGGAGATGCGGCCCGACGGCCCGCTGGTCCTGACCGGAAACCTGAGCATCCGCGCCGGCAGCGGTCGGCTCGCCTGGCAGGGCGACAAGGCGTTTCTGTGTCGCTGCGGGGCATCGCAGAACAAGCCGTTTTGCGACGGGACGCATAAGAAGGTTGGCTTCAAGGGCTGAACCGCTACTGAACCGCGTCCGGAGTGACAGGCGTCGTGAGTCGCTTTGTTCGGCCTCATCGCGGTCAAAGCCGAAGGCGAGACGCGGTTCAGGAATAAAAAATACAATCTTAAACTGCGTCCTCTGCGATGGTTTCAGACTGAGCTGCAAGTAAGCCTGCCGGAAAACAGCGCATACCCCGCGGGACGCAGTTTAGCGGGACGCAGTTTGACGAGGGACCGATGTCGGTTCATATCCTGTTCGATTTCGACGGCACCCTTGTCGACAGTCTCGAGGTGGCCTTCACGGCCTTCCGGCACGTCGGCCCGGAGTTCGGGTGCGCGCCGTTGAGTCGGGAGCGGCTGGAGCGGCTCAGGGGGATGCACGCGCTCGAGGTGGTACATGCCTTGGGTGTGCCCATGTACAAGCTGCCGCAACTGGCGACACGGATGCGCCGTGCCATGCGTGCCGATCTGATGGAGACGGCCCCGATCGAGGGTATCGGCGAGGTGTTGGAGACGCTGCTGCAACGCGGGCATCGGTTGGGTATCCTGTCGTCGAACGCGCGGGCAAGCGTGCACGAGTACGTCCGACGGCATCGTCTGCCCGGTCTGACCAGCGTGGTCGGCGGAACCGGCCTCTTCGGCAAGGCCGGGGCATTGCGCCGACAGGCCCGCATCCAGGGCATCGCCCCCGGGCGCCTGATCTATGTGGGCGACGAGCTGCGCGATCTCGAGGCGGCGCGCGATGCGCGGGTCCGCTTCGCCGCCGTGGCGTGGGGCTACACGCCCTTGGAGAGTCTGGCCGCCGCAGGCCCCGACTTTCAGTGCCGTCATCCGCGCGATCTGCTCTCGATCGACGCCGGGATGCCCTGAGGCACGATTCAGAGACAAGCTGAACACACTGATCAATGTAGGATGGGTAGAGCGCAGCGAAACCCATCCTCCAAACCGCCGAGTTGCCGGGTTTCGGTCCGATGCCCTCGGCGCGGGCTGGATGGGTTTCGCTGTCGCTCTACCCATCCTACGGCTGATGGCGTTCACTTACCGGAGCGCACGCAACATAAGAGACGCACGACGGCATCGGCCGATGGCGTCCGAGACGACACCACGATGAAGGAAGCGACGACCTTGGATCAGATCACCGCCTCGCAACGCGATGCCGCAACGACGGCCGCGTCCAACACTGGTTTCACTGCTGCCGACACCTCGCCCGATTCACTCGCGACGGAATTCGCCGCACTGCGGCGCCAGGTCGGCGAGACCATCCTCGGTCAGCACGGCCTGATCGATCGGCTGCTGATCGCGCTGCTCGCCGACGGCCATCTGTTGGTCGAGGGCGCCCCCGGGCTGGCCAAGACCACGGCCGTGAAGGAGCTTGCCGCCGGGCTCGAGGGCGATTTCCATCGCATCCAGTTCACCCCGGATCTCTTGCCGGCCGACCTGACCGGGACCGAGGTCTATCGCCCCCAAGACGGGACCTTTCGGTTCGATCGCGGCCCGATCTTCCACAACCTGCTGCTCGCCGACGAGGTCAACCGTGCGCCGGCCAAGGTGCAGTCGGCCCTTCTGGAGGCGATGGGCGAGCGTCAGGTGACGGTCGGCCGCGAGACCTACCCGCTGCCGCGGCTTTTTCTGGTGATGGCCACCCAGAACCCGATCGAGCAGGAAGGCACCTATCCGTTGCCCGAGGCCCAGCTCGACCGCTTCCTGATGCATGTCCGGGTCGACTATCCGGATATCCAGACCGAGCGTGCCATCCTGCGGCTCAATCGCGAGGAGGCCCGGCGGGATCGCGCGGCGGCCCCCGGCGTCGTCCTGAGTCAGGCCAGCGTCTTTGCCGCACGGCACGCGATTCTCGATCTCTACATGGCCCCCGAGGTCGAGGATTATCTGGTCCACCTGGTGATGGCGACCCGCAAGCCCGAGGCCTACTCCCCGGACCTGACCGGGTGGCTGCGTTTCGGCGCGAGCCCGCGCGCGACCATCGCCCTGGACCGCTGCTCGCGCGCCCTGGCCTGGCTGAACGGGCGCAGCTTCGTCTCGCCCGAGGATATCCAGTCGCTCGCCCCGGATGTCCTGCGTCATCGCGTGCTCCTGTCCTACGAGATGGAGGCGGAAGGCCGTCGGCCGGACGACTTCATCGAGGCCTTGCTCGCACGCGTCCCGGCGCCTTAGGCGGTCCTCGCCATGCGATCGAACCCCCCGAAGGCGAAGGACGCGAAGACGCCGCATGCGCGGGCCGAGGGCGTCCTCCCCGAGCTGACCGAGCTGATCGCGCTGCGCGAGCAGGCGCGGCGGCTCGATCTCGCGCCGCGCGGCCGGGTCCTGGCGACCCGCACCGGCGGCCATGTGGCGCGCTTTCGCGGGCGCGGCATGGAGTTCGACGAATCGCGCGTCTATCAGCCCGGCGACGACCCGCGCAACATGGACTGGCGTGTCACGGCCCGGGCCGGTCGTCCGCACGTCAAACTCTTCCGCGAGGAGCGCGAGCGTCCGGTCTGGCTGCTGGTCGACCAGGGGCCGTCCATGCGCTTCGGCACCCGCATCGCCTTCAAGTCCGTCGTCGCGGCGCGTGCGGCCGCGCTGCTCGGCTGGGCCGCGGTGGATCGCGGCGATCGGGTCGGCGGTCTGGTCTTCGACGAGACCCGCCATCTGGAGCGCCGCCCGGCCTCGCGTGCCGCGGGACTCCTGCCGCTCCTCGACCGTCTGGCAAGTCCGTCGCCCGCCTTCTCCGCAGACGCCGAGTCCTCCGGCCAGTCCGGCGGCTACACCTCGCTCGGGGACGCCGCGGGACACCTCGTCAGGCTGGTCCGCCCCGGCAGCTTGGTCGCCGTGATCAGCGATTTCGCCGACATCCTGCGCGCGCAGACACGCTGGATGACCGAGCTGGCCGCCGGCTGCGAGGTCATCCTCTTGCCGGTGCACGACAGCATCGAGATCCAGGCGCCGCCATCCGGACGCTACCCCGTGACCGACGGGCGCCGGCGCGGCCTGCTGGATCTGACCCGCTCCGGGAGCCGCGAGGCGTACGAAGACCTGTTTCGCAGTCGGATGGAGGCCCTCGAGCGGCTGGCGCGGCGCAACCGCGCCCACCTGCTGCGCCTGACCGCCGATGCCCCGGTCGGTCCCGCCCTGGCGCTCGGTCTCGGCGGGCGAGGGCGCTTGCCCGCCGCCGGGGGCTTCGTATGAACGCCGATCCGCTGGCGCAACTGCGCGACTGGCATCTGCCGGATCCCATCCAATGGTGGCCGCCGGCCCCGGTTGGTGGATCTCCGCCGCCCTGTTCCTGGCGCTTCTGCTGTGGGTGGCCGGCGTGCGCTGGCGCCGGCATCGGCGTCGGGGTGCCGCCGCCCGTTCGGCCCTGCGCGAGCTCGCCGAGCTGCGGGCCGCGGTCCGGGCCGACGGCGACACCCGTGCCTTCGTCGCCGCACTCTCGCGTCTGCTGCGCCGGCTCGCCCTCGCACGCTTCCCGCGCGAGCAGGTCGCCGGACTCACCGGGGATGCCTGGCTGGCCTTCCTGGATGCGACCGGCGGCGGGGAGGGCTTTCGTCAAGGGCCGGGTCGGGCACTCGCCGACCTGGTCTACGGCGCGACCCGCGCCGACGATCCACCGCCGAATCCGGATGCCTTGGCCGCTTTGGCGGAAAGCTGGATCTGCGCCAACCGTCGCCACCGCGGCCCCGCAGTTCGCGCAGCCGGGGGAACGCCTGCCGACCCAGAGGTCGCAACGAGATGACCCCAAAAATCACCTCAAAAACACCCGACGTAGGATGGGTAGAGCGCGGCGAAACCCATCCTCCCCGCTCCGACGCCCCGATTCCCGCTCACGGAGAGCGCAGCGAAACCCATCCTCCCCGCTCCGACGCCTCGGCTTCGGTACCGGCAGCGCGCAGCGAAACCCATCTTTTCCGCACCGCTAGCCGGATCGGGCGTTTGAGCTGCGAGGATGGGTTTCGCTGCGCTCTACCCATCCTACGTTTTTCGGTTGGTTTTGAATCGTGCCTAAAACCTTCTGAAACGCGCCGCTCCAAGGCCGAGATGTCGCTGCGACCTCGAGGCCATGCGATGAGGATTCAAAAACCCGCCGAGCGCGTTTCAGCATGATCACGCTGGCCTGGCCCCTCGCCCTCCTCGCCCTCCCTCTCCCGCTCTTGGCGATCTGGCTTCCGCGCGCCCCCGACGAGCAGGGCGCGGCCCTGCGCTTCCACTTGGATCCGGACCTCGCGGCGGAGGTTGCGCGTGGCACCCGAAGCACCGGCTCGCTGAATCCGCGCCTGATCCTCGCCTTGGTCGCCTGGGTCTTGCTGGTGCTCGCCGCGGCGCGTCCGGAATGGGTCGGGGAGCCCGTCAGACTCCCGGTCTCGGGTCGAGATCTGATGATCGCGCTCGACATCTCCGGGAGCATGGAGGTGGCCGACTACGAGCTGAACAACCGCATGGTCTCGCGCATCGCACTCGTAAAGGCGGTCGCGGAGCGATTCATCGCACGGCGCGAGCAGGATCGTCTCGGACTCATCCTCTTCGGCTCCCGGGCCTATCTGATGACGCCGCTCACCTTCGATCGCACCACGGTCGGGACCATGCTGAGCGAGGCGGTGGTCGGGCTGGCCGGTCGCGAGACCGCGGTGGGCGATGCCCTTGCCCTGGCGGTCAAGCATCTGCGCGACCAGCCGGAGGACAATCGCGTCGTTATCCTCATGACCGACGGCGCCAACAACGCCGGGCACATCGAGCCGCTCGCCGCCGCGGAGCTGGCGGCTCAGGCCGGCGTGCGCGTCTACACCATCGGGATCGGCGGCGGGATGGCGCAGTCGCGCTCGCCCTTCGGCGGTATTCCGGCGCGGGCGGGCAGCGATTTCGATCCGGCGACGCTCCAGCGCATCGCCGAGATGACCGGCGGGCGCTTCTTCTCGGCCCATGCCCGCGAGCAGCTCGAAGAGATCTACGCCGAGCTCGATCGACTCGAGCCGAGCGAGCGCGACGAGCGCTCGCTCACGCCGAGACGCTCGCTCTACATGTGGCCGGCGGCCGGCGCGCTGCTCCTGAGCCTAAGCTTGGCGGCCGCGCCGCTGCTGTCCGCGGGGGCACGTCGTCGTGTGGCCTGAGCTGCAGCTTCTGCGTCCGCTCTGGCTGCTGGCCCTGATCCCGGCGGTGATCCTCCTCGTGTTGTTGTGGCGACGGCCGGCCGGAGCGCTGCTGTGGTGCCGCCTGGTCGATGCCCATCTGCTGCCGCATCTCCTGGTGGGCGCCGACCATGCACCGCGGCGTCTGCCGCTCTGGCTGTTGGGTCTCGGTTGGCTCCTGGCGACGCTGGCGCTGGCAGGACCGGCCTGGGAGCGTGTCGCGCAGCCCGTCTACGGGACGAGTGCGGCGCGGGTCATCCTGCTCGACCTCTCCCCAAGCATGAACGCGGCCGATCTGCGCCCATCCCGACTGGCGCGCGCCCGGTTCGAGGTCATGGATCTGCTCAAGGCAACGGAGGAAGGGCAGGTCGCACTGCTCGCCTTCGGCCCGGAGCCCTTCGTGGTCTCGCCGCTGACGCGGGATGCCGCGACCATCTCGGTCCAGGTGCCCCAGCTCACGACCGACCTCATCCCGGTGCCGGGTGCGCGCGATACCGCACGGGCCTTGAGTGCGGCCGGCGAGCTGCTGGAGCGTGCCTCCGCCCATCGCGGCGACATCGTCCTGGTGACCGACGGTGTCGGCGACATGGCTGCAGCCCGGTTTTCCGTGCAGGCGTTGGCGGCCGGCGGGCATCGCGTCTCGGTGCTCGCGGTCGGCACCTCCGAGGGTGCGCCCGTCCCCCTGGCCCCGGACGGAACACGCGGTTTCGAGCCCAGCAGCGACGGCGGGGTCCGCATCGCGCGCCTGCCCGAGTCCGAGCTGCGCGAGCTGGCCCGGCTCGGCAACGGCCGTTATGTGGAATCGCAGGCCGGCGACGCGGACACCCGCGTCCTCATGGGCCTCGGCTCGATGGATGCGGAGTTGACCGAAGAGCCGTCGTTGCTGTCCGATCAATGGCGCGAGGAGGGTCCTTGGTTGTTGCTCGTGCTCTTGCCCTTCGCTGCATTGGCCTTCCGGCGCGGATGGCTGCTGTCGATCCTCGCCTGTGTCATGATCCTGCCGCCGTCCCCCGGGTGGGCCTTGGAGTGGTCCGACTTCTGGTTCCGGGCCGATCAGCAGGCCGCCCGAGAATTCGACGCCGGCGCGAACGCCGAGGCGGCCGAGCTGTTTCGGGATCCGGCGTGGCGTGCCGCCGCCAGCTATCGGGCCGGCGATTACGAGCGTGCACTCGCGGCCTTGTCGGACGTGCCGGATCCGGATGTGGACTACAACCGCGGTAATGCACTCGCACGCCTCGGGCGGCTCGACGAGGCCATCGCCGCCTACGCGCGCGTGCTGGAACGCGATGCGGAGCATGCCGATGCGCGTCACAACCTGGAGCTGCTCGAGGCGCTGCGGGATGCGCCGCCCGAGTCGTCCGAGGACGGCGAAGCGGGCGAGGGTGGCGAGGGCGCCGACGGCGACCCCGCGGACGGGTCGCAAGGCTCCTCGGGCAACGAACCCTCGGGCGGCGGAGGAGATGCGTCAGACGCGCCCGGCAGCGACGACGTGCAAGCGGACGCGAGCGAGAGCCCCGAGGACTCGGACGAGCAGGCGGGCGGCGACTCGGACGGGGCCGATCAGACATCCGAGCCCGGATCCGAGCGGGCATCCGCAGCCGAGCCCGGGACAGACGCGTCATCCGATCAGGCATCGCCGGACCGAACCGAGACCGGACCCGCATCGAGCGGAAAGGGCGGGCCGGCCGGCGACCCCGGCGACATCGGTCCGGACGACATCGCCGAGACCGAGGATGTTGCGCTGCCGGAGGATGCGCCCGGCGGAGCGGCGCAGCACGCGGACGGGGCATCGGATCCGACTGACGAGGAGCCCCCTTCCTCGGACAGCGCCCTGTCGGACGCGCTCGGCCCCGAGGCACAGGAACGCGAGCAGGCGATGGAGGCGCAGTTGCGCCGCGTCCCGGATGACCCCGGTGGCTTGCTGCGACAGCGGTTTCTGCTGCAGCATCTGCGCCGCGAGGGGCGCTTGCCCTGAGCTGCCTCATGCGCGACAACGACAACGACAACGAGTAGAGCCTTCGACCACGTTTCCTGGTTGCGGCTCTGCCGGTAGATCCTTTTCCGGAAATCACCTCGATCTTGGATGTTTAACTTGATTCGACTCGACCGGCCATCTCCTCGCCGCGCGCGCAACACGACCGGCAAACGGCCACAACGCCCGCTGCTCGCCGTCCTGCTCACGATGCTCTATGCCGTCACGCTGTTGGCGGCCCCGGTGTTGACCACTCTGATGGTCGTCGCGCCGGTGCTTGCCCAAGGCACGGTCTCCGACGGGGTGCGCGCCGAGATCGATCGCGAGCGCATCGCCGCGAACGAGACCCTGATCCTGCAACTTCTCGGCGACGGTCGACTCTCCGGAGAGCCCGATCTCCAGGTCCTGGAGACGGATTTCGACATCCTCAGCCGCAGCCAGAGCGAGCGCATGAGCGTTCTGAACGGCGCCGTGTCGCACACGCGCGAATGGCGCATCGAGCTTGCCCCCAAGCGATCGGGGCGACTGGAGATCCCCGCGCTGGCGTGGGGCGATGCGCGCAGCGCGCCACTGACGGTCGAGGTGGTCGCGGACGCCGCGGCCGACGACCCCTCCGCCGGCCCGAAGCCGATCTTCGTGCGGACCGAGACGGACACCTCCACACCCTACGTGCAGCAGGCGTTTCACTATCGGGTCCAGGTGCTCTACCGCGAGCGCGAAGCACCGCAGCGTGCGGTCCTCTCCGAGCCGCAGGTGGAGGGTGCGACGCTCGAGCGCGACGGCGAGGATCGCAGCTCGGTCGAGGTCATCGACGGCCAGCGTTATCAAGTCATCGAACGACGCTACCTCGTGGCGCCGCTGCAGAGCGGGCCCCTCGTCATTCGCGGTCCGCGGCTCGAGGCGGTGATGCCGGCGCCGCGGCCGGCAGAACGCCGCGCGGCCGACGATTTCGATGCGCTGTT
The DNA here is from genome assembly GCF_018399035.1 of Thiocapsa sp. Lineage (GTDB taxonomy): Bacteria > Pseudomonadota > Gammaproteobacteria > Chromatiales > Chromatiaceae > Thiocapsa. The sequence goes on along the minus strand of NZ_CP073760.1, from coordinate 2,629,334 downwards.
CGGCGCCGGACCCTTTCCCGGGCTATCGGGGATGACGACCAGCGGACGACGGATCGTGGAGCGGGCGCCCGACCTGGAGATTGAGGTCCGTGCGCAGCCGCCCGGTTCCAGCTCGCCCTGGTTGCCGGCGGAGTCCGTCGAGATCTCCGACGAGTGGATCCCCGCGTCGCCGCGATTCCAGGTCGGCGAGCCGGTGACACGTGTCCTGACGGTCACCGCGCGCGGCGCCACCGCGGCCCAGCTGCCGCCGCTCGTGCTCGATCCGCCGGACGGCGCGCAGATCTACCCCGGTCAGACGCGCGCCGAGGACCTTCCCGGCGTCGGTGCGCCGGTCGGACTCAGGAGTCTCGAGGTGGCCTTCGTGCCGACCCGCCCCGGGCCCGTGACCCTTCCCGAGGTGCGTGTTCCCTGGTGGGATACGGGCGAGGATCGCGAGCGGGTGGCGATCGTGCCCGCCCGGACGCTGGAGGTGGCCGCTGCGCCGGCGGGGACCGCGAGCGGCGGGTCGACCGGGGCGTTCGCGGACGCGGGCGAGTCGGCGTCGGACGACGCGGCCGCGGCGCAGGATCCCGTCGACACGGACGCCGAGCCTCGACATTCCGGCACACTGGCGTCCAAGGCGGAGGACTGGGTGCGTCGGGCGATCGCCGGTCCGATCGGCCTCGGGGTTTCCGCGCTCGGCCTCATCGGTCTCGGTTGGCTCGCGGCCCTCGTCTGGATCAAACGGGGAGCGCGTGGTCGCGAGGCCCCGGATCGCGTCGAGACCCGCGCCTCGCCGCAGGCGCTGCGCGAGGCACGTCGGCGCGTCGAGCGGGCCTGCCTCGCCGACGACGCCCGCGGCGCGCGCCTGGCCTTGCTCGATTGGGGCCGGGTCCGCTGGGCCGGGCAGGCTCCGGCGGGGCTCGGCGCCTTGGCCCGGCGGCTGGACGATGTCGCAGTGGCCGAGACGCTGGCGCAACTCGACCGAGCCCTCTATGCGGGTGCCGCGTGCGCTGGCGCCGGGGCGGGGACGGCCTGGGACGGTGTCGGTGCCTGGCAGGCACTCGCGCCTTATCTGTCCGGCGACGAGGCGGATACCGTGTCCGATCGTGCGACGGCCCTGCCGGAGTTGTATCCGCGCCGGATCTGACACGACCGCCCGAGGGCTTGCGCCGATCGACGAAACACCGCGAGGCATGGATACCCGATGACAACCCCCGTCGTTTCGCCGAAATCCGCATCCGTGGTGGTCTTGACCGCCGTACTCTTCGCCCTCCTTCTGGTCGCCGGCACCCTTTTCGTCGGTTGGCAGGTCTCGCGGACGGATCGCGAGATGCGCGAGGACCTCTTGGTCGAGGCGCGCATCATGGCGCAGGCCGTCCCGGTCGGGAGCGTCGCCGCCTTGTCCGGAACCCCCGATGATCTGACGGCGGATGCCTATCGTCGACTCAAGCAGCAGTTCGCAGCCGTGATGACGGCCAAGCCGGCCTGGCGTTTCCTGTATCTGATGGGGCGTCGGGCGGACGGAGCCATCTTCTTCTTGCTCGATTCCGAGCCCGCAGGCTCGCCGGACGAGTCCCCGGCCGGGCAGGTCTACGAGGATGCCGCCGAGCCCGATCATCGGGCCTTCGACAGCGCCGAGTCGGTCGTCCACGGTCCTTTCGCCGATGCCTGGGGCACCTGGGTGTCCGCGCTTGTCCCGATCCTGGATCCGGGGACCGACGCCGTGATTGCGGTCCTGGGCGTGGATCTCGACGCGGGCGATTGGCGGCGTCGTCTGGTCCATGCCGGCGTGGTTCCGGCGCTCTTCGTCCTGACGCTCGCCCTGATCCTGCTCGGCGGCTCGGCCGCGTTGGCCCGACGTCGACGTCTCTCGACCGAGCAGCAGATCCGTCGGCGCCACCTGGAGGCAGCGCTCGCTGCGTTGATCGGGCTTACGCTGACCGCGGTCGCGACCTGGTCGGCGTTTCGGATCGAGGCACGCAACCGTGAAGATGCCTTCGAGCAGCTCGCCGCGTCGCAAACCGCCAGGGTTGCCGACGAGCTGGGCGGGGTCCGCGATTTCGCGTTGGAGGGACTCGCGCGGTTTCTCGAAGGTGCACAGCGGATCGATCACGAGACCTTCCTCGAGTACGCGGGGTTTCTGACGCTCGATCACGCGATCGACGCCTGGGTTTGGGTGCCGGTCGTGGCGGCGGCGGGGCGTGCCGCCTTCGATCCGGACGGCACCGGCATCCGCGAGCTGGATGCCGAGGGCCGACGCATTCCGGTCGGCGAGCGCGACACCTATTTCCCCGTGGCGGCCGTCGTGCCGGAGTCGGCACGCGACCGATTGGTCGGGCTGGACTTGGGGGGGAATCCCGCGCTGCGCGCGGCGCTGGCCGAGGGTGCACGTTCCGGCCTGATGACCGGGAGCGACCCGGTCGATCTGAATCGACCCGGCGGGCGGGGTCGTGAAATGCTCCTCTTTCGACCCTTCGAGCATGTCGGGCGCTCGGGTCGAGAGAGCGGATTCGCGGCCGCCGTCATCGATTTCGATCGGATCCTGCTGCGCAGCAGCGACGCGTCTCGGCGTGCGGATGCATCCGTCTTGATCCCGGACCTCTACCAACTGCGCGCGGGTGAAGTACCGGAACGCCTGGCATCGACTGCGGCAGCGGAGCGCGAAGGTCTCGGGTCGCACCTCGCAACGGACCGCCCTCGTGCGGCGTCGCTCTTTCGTCCGCTGCTCGTCTCCGGTCAAACCTATGCGATCCTCGCGACCGAGGGCCCCGATTTTTCTGTCGTGTACGCGCGGCACGCGACCGGCGTGGTGGGTGTCTCCGGTCTGCTCCTGACCCTCGCGCTGAGCGGGCTCATCGGCACCTACTCCAATCGGCGCCGTGTGCTCGAGCGCACCGTGCTGGAACGCACCCGGGAGCTCGAGGAGGGCAAGGGCCGCTTGGAGGCCACGCTGCGCTCGATCGGCGATGCCGTGATCAGCACGGATGCCGCGGGCCGGGTGACGAGCCTCAACCATGTCGCGGAGACCCTGACCGGCTGGCGGATGGGCGCTGCCCTGGGGCGCCCGATCACCGAGGTCTTTCGTATCGTCCATGCTCGGACGCGCTGCGATGCGGAAAATCCGGTATTTCGGGCGCTGGAGCAGGGTGTGGTGGTCGGCTTGGCCGATCAATCCGTCCTGGTCGACCACGAGGGTATGGACCGACAGATCGCCGACAGCTGCGCCCCCATCAGGCTTGCGGACGGTGCCGTCCTGGGTGCCGTGCTGGTGTTTCGGGATGTCACCGAGGAGTCGCTCATCCGCGAGGATCTCGCGCGAAGCTCGCGGCTTCAGATGATCATCATGAACCTCGCCCTGGAGTTCGTGAATGTGCCCTTGGCCCGGTTGGACGAGCAGATCAACCACGCGCTGGCTCGCATCGGGGGCTTCGCGCAGATCGATCGCGCCTATCTGTTCCGCTATGACGTCGCCACCGACCTCATGTCGAATACGCACGAGTGGTGCGCACCCGGCGTGACGCCCGAGATCGAGAACCTGCGGGATCTGCCGTGCGAGCTCTTCCCGGAGTGGGTCGACACCCACCGCGCGGGCAAGCCCCTGCATGTCCCGCTCGTCTCGGATCTGCCGGTGGAGGGGCATCTCAGGCAGGTGCTCGAGCCTCAGGGGATCAAGACACTCATGACCTTGCCGCTGATGAAGGGCGATGCCTGTTTCGGCTTTGTCGGATTCGATGCCGTGCGCGAGGCGCGCGAATGGACCCATATGGAGCGGTCGCTCTTGTCGGTCTTCGCGGAGTTGATGCAGAACGCCGAAATGCGCAAAGAGGCCGAGGAAGGGCTGCGGGCGGCCAATGCCGAGCTGCAGGCCGCCAACGTCCGCGCCAACGAGATGGCGGTGAAGGCCGAGCTCGCGAATGTGGCCAAGAGCGAGTTCCTCGCGAACATGAGTCACGAGATCCGCACGCCCATGAACGGCGTCATCGGCATGACCGGGCTGCTGCTCGATACCGAGCTCGACGCGACCCAACGGCATTTCGCCGAGATCGTGCGCGGCAGTGCCGAATCACTCCTGTCGATCATCAACGATATCCTGGATTTCTCGAAGATCGAGGCCAACAAGCTCGATCTCGAAATCCTGGATTTCGACCTCTATCGCCTGCTCGACGACTTCGCCGCAAGCCTGGCGATGCAGGCGCGGGCCAAGGGTTTACAGCTCGTGTGCGCGATCGATCCCGCGGTCCCGTCTATGCTGCGCGGGGATCCGGGACGGCTGCGCCAAATCCTCAACAATCTCGCCGGCAACGCGATCAAATTCACGCGGCACGGCGAGGTCGTGATCGAGGTTCGGCGACGCGACGCGGTGCCGCCCGAGCCCGAGCCGGACACCTCCGCCGCCCCGGAGCTGGTCGTGCTGTTCACCGTTCGGGATACGGGTGTGGGCATTGCACCCGAGAAACAGGATTTGCTGTTTCGCAAGTTCAGCCAGATCGATGCCTCCACGACGCGCGAGTTCGGCGGAACCGGGCTCGGGCTTGCGATCAGCAAGCAATTGGTCGAGCTTATGGGAGGCCAGGTCGGTGTCCGCAGCGAGCCCGGGCGGGGCTCGGAGTTCTGGTTTACGGTCCGTCTGGGTGTCCCGGTCGCGGAGCAGACCCCGCCGTGCGTGCCGGCGGAGCTTGCCGGGGTCCGTGCCTCGGTGATCGAGGACTCGGCCGGGTCCGCCCGCGTGCAGGGTCTCGTCCTGGTCGCCGAAGACAGCGCGGTGAACCAGACCGTGGCGCTGGGCATGCTCAAACGGCTCGGACTGCGGGCCGATGCCGTCGGCAACGGCCTGGAGGCGATCGAGGCGCTGAGCACCATCCCCTACGACCTGGTCCTGATGGATGTGCAGATGCCCCTCATGGACGGTCTCGAGGCCACGCGCAGGATCCGCGAGGCGGCATCGCCGGTGCTCGACCGGCGCATCCCCGTGATCGCGATGACGGCGAATGCGATGCAGGGCGACCGCGAGGCATGTCTGCAGGCGGGCATGGACGACTATGTCGCCAAGCCGGTCAAGTCCGAGGCACTGGCCGAGGCGCTTGCGCGCTGGTTGCCGCATACCGCGTCGACGGCGTCCGCCGAGGTGCTCCCCGAGCGCCCCGTAAGCGGCTGATCCGATTCACTTCAACTGAGCATTCAAGGATAAACGATGTCGCGCTTGAGCCTGATCTTGAAGGGTGGTGCCATGGGTGTCGCGGAGGTGATCCCCGGGGTGTCCGGCGGCACCATCGCCTTTATCAGCGGTATCTACGAGCGTCTGCTCGATGCCGTGAAGGCCTTCGGTCCGGGGCTGTTCGGCGTGCATCGCCGCGACGGGCTCGCCGGCGTCTGGCGGGCGCTCGACGGGGGCTTCCTGGCGCTCCTGCTCGCCGGCATGGCGATGGGCATCCTGGTCGGCGTCTTCGGCGTCTCCTGGATGCTCGAGCATTACCCGCCGCTGATCTGGGCCTTCTTCTTCGGGCTGATCCTCGCCTCGATCCTCTTTATGGTCCGGCGCATCGCGCAATGGCGCGCCGGCGAGGCGGGGCTCTTCGTCCTCGGGGCGATCCTGGCCTACGGGATCACCATGCTCACGCCCGCGAGCGGCAACGAGGCGCTCTGGTTCGTCTTTCTCTGCGGCGCCATCGCCATCTCGGCACTCATGCTGCCGGGCGTCTCCGGGAGCTTCATGCTGCTGGTGCTGGGGATGTATCAGTTCATCATCCAGGACACCCTCAAGGGGCTGCTGGTCGACTTCTCGTTGGATAAGCTCCTGATCCTGAGCGTCTTCGCCCTGGGCTGTCTGGCCGGGGTCATGACCATGTCGCGCCTGCTCTCCTGGACCTTCAAGCGTTACAGAAGCCTCACCCTCGCCACCCTGACCGGCTTCCTGGTCGGCTCGCTCAACAAGGTCTACCCCTGGCGCAACGCCGAGGACTGGCTGAGGGACAGCGCGGGTCAGGTCGTGATGGCCGCCGACGGACTCATGCCCGAGAAGATCCTCTCCGAGGTCAACGTCCTGCCCTCCGGCTACGAGGGCGACCCCCTGGTCCTCGGCGCGGTCTTGACCTGCACGCTGGGCTTTCTGCTTGTCTACGCCTTTGATCGCTTCGGGCCGCGGACGGACTGAGGCGGTCTCGGCGCGGCTCGCGACGATCCCGAAACAAGGTGAACACCTTAAAAATCGTAGGATGGGTAGAGTACAGCGAAACCCATCCTCCAAACTGCAGCGTTGCCGTCTTGCCGCGTTTCGGTCCGATGCCATTGGAGCGAGTTGGATGGGTTTCGCTTCGCTCTACCCATCCTACGCGGCGATGGCGTCGCCGAATGTCGTCGGGGTGATGTGGGGTGCCAGGATGCTCAGGAAGTTGAAGACGTGGCGCGGGGGCGAGTTCCGGCGCGGCAGCACCAGGTCGGTGAACAAGGAGCGGAATAGATGGGTGACGTCCAGCCCGCGCAGCTCGGGGAATTCGGCGGGCGAGAAGGCGGCTTCCGCCACGATGGCGATGCCGATCTTTCTGTTCACGAACTGCAGGATCCTCTGGCTGCTGGCGAAGGAGATGTTGACCGGAGAGTCGAGCCCGGCTTGAGCGAACGCCGCGTCGATCACAAGACGCGATTGCGCCGAATGGTCGTACGAGCCGACCGTATAGTGCGCGAGATCCCGGAGCTCGATGGTCGGCATCCCCAGCAGAGGATGGCCCTGCGGCACGACCAACAGCAGCCGCCACTCCTCGATCGGAAAGTACAGCAGGTCCGGATCCTGGTCCGGCGCCTGCGCCTGCGCCAGCAGCCCCAAGTCGGCTTGGCCGATGCGCAGCATGGCGGTCGCCTCGATCGTGTTCTCCTCCGAGACGGTCACATCGACCTCGGGCATCATCTCGCAAAAGTCCACCACCGCATGATGCAGCAGGTTGTTTGCGGCGTGCCGATTGGCGACGACCTTCAGACTGCCGTGCCGCTCGGTCGCGAGTGTGCCGCCGATCTCCCGGATCCGACGCACGTCGATGAGCACGCGCGCGACGATGTCGGCGATTTCCATCCCGGCACGGGTCAGACCGATCAAGCGCTTTCCTTCGTGCAGAAACAGCTCCACACCCAGCTCGTCGGCCAGGTCGATGAGCTGGCGGCTCACGCCCGGCTGAGAGGTGTAGAGCGTCTTGGCCGCGGCCGAGATGTTGAAATCCTGCTCGATGACCTCGTGGAAATATTCTAATTGCCTTAGTTTCAATGCTTTAGATGCCTGTTGCGTTGGGCATCCGGCCCTATAGCTTCCGGGTATATAAGCATATCCTAAAGGTATTTCACCAGCGAGTCACCCCCGACCATACTCCGGCCATGCGGATCGAGCAACGGGCCAAAGGCCCCGAGACCGCAACGAGGGTTCGGGTCCACCGGGCGTCAAGCCCGGGAGGGTCTCCGGACTATCGAGTTCGCCCAGGGACGGTCGCGAGTCCGACCGGACAGGCCTCGCCGATCCGCCGTTACGAGTATCAACAGCACGCACAGAACAGGGTGAATGAGATGAGAAGCAACATGACGATGAAACTGACGGCATTGGCGGCGGCGATGGGATTGGTGGTGAGCTCGGGGGCGTTTGCCGGTGATGATGATGCAACGCAGACGTTCGATTATCAGGTCGATGAAGTTGCGGTTATCGCGCTGACCGGTACTGCGCCAAGCCTGTCTATTGCCAATGCAGACGTAGCTGCAGGTGACACAGTTTTGTTTTCTGCCGTTTCATCGGGCAATAGTTGGGCCGTCACGTCGAATGCTGGGGCGGATGCTAAGAAGCTCGTCGCCGAGCTTAGCGCTGCTATGACCTCTGGCGTTAGCTTAATCGTAAATGTTGCTGCACCGGAAGGAGGTACGGCTGTAGAGGCGGTGCTGTCTGCGATCAACACGCAAGCTAACGTCGTGACCTTAATCGATTCAGTCGGGCAATCTGGCATGCTCATTACGTACCAACTCCAGGCCACGCTTGCCGCAGGTGAGGTCGGCATAGTGTCTGACAACACGGTTATTTACACGATTCTTGATACAGCTGGTTAGTCGAACGAAGTCAGTCTTGTTTTGATTTCGGATCGTAAAAGATATCGTGTGGCGGATTAGCCACCGCCCCACGATGCTGGGTTGGAAGAATCTCATGCCGAACTCGCACCGGATTTTGCGTAGCCTCGCCGTTTACCTTTGCGTCGCGGTACTGGTTCTCGCGACTTTTGTTGCACATGGCAGCCGAATTAGTCTTGTAGGCTCTTGGTCGCAACCGATTGGATCGAGCCTGCTGACCGGCGGGCCGGGAACTGGTATCCGCTCGCCGATCGAAAGTGATCCGGTTCAGGCAACGATCAGTATTAGCGATACGGATCAAGCAGCATGGTGTGTGAAAGTCCGGCAGGTTTCGGCTGATATGCCAACCGATGTCTTGCTTGCCGTGAAGCGCACTACAGACGGGGTTGGTCAAGGAAGTATCCTTGGTGGCCAAAACTATCTTGTCATCGGTGAGACAGAGCAGATCTTGTTCGAGGGCATCGGTGATCGGTCTGAAATCGGGCTTCAATACAAGCTGGAGGGCGTCACTATTCTCCAAGGCCAAGGTCGGCACGGTAGCACGCTCCTCTATCGGGTGGAATAAATAGGTCCGCAGCTATGTTCGATCACAAAGATTTATTCGCGATTGCCCTTATCCTGCTTGGGGTGTCGTCGGCAGGTTTGCTTCATGCCGGGATTATCTTCGAAGGCTCGATGACACAAGAGAAGACCGCGCAGCCGGGAGAACGATATCGCGGAACGTTTGTCCTCCGAAATACCGAATCGTCGCCGGCGGAAGCTAAACTTTTTCAGACGGATTATACCTTTTCAGCTGATGGCAATAACGAATTCGGAGAGCGAGGGAAATCGCAGCGTTCTAATGCAAATTGGGTTAGCCTGAGTCGCGAGTTAGTGAGCATTCCGGCGAATGGTATCGAGCGAATCGACTATGAGGTGACCGTGCCCACGGGCCAGGGCGCCGGTTTCTCCGGGACCTACTGGAGCCTCATCATGGTAGAGCTAATCGATAAAGCGTCTCGAGAGTCAGCGCAGGAACGCCCGGAAGGAGCGGCGCAGATCAATCAGATTACACGCTACGGCGTTCAGGTCGTCACTCACATCGGGAGAGCTGGGTCTGTCGGGCTGAGCTTCGCCAATCCACAGATCATCAAGAAAGAGGAGAACCGGCTCTTCGCTATTGATGTCGAGAATTCTGGACAGCGATGGTTGATTCCGAGTTTGTCGCTTGAGCTTTACAGTCAAGAAGGCAGCGCAATGGGCAAATTTCAAGGACCAGCGACACGCTTGTACCCAGGAACATCGGCGCGTTTCGAGATGGATCTCGGTCAGGTTCCCAACGGCAAATACCTCGGCCTCGTCGTCGCCGACGGCACCGGCGACAACCTCTTCGGCGCCAACGTCGAATTGGATATCGAATAACCTCCTTGGGCCGGGTTGAGCGCCCGCTGAGCGGGCGCTCAACCCGGCCCAAGCACGCGTCACCCTCTCCCGGCGGTCGGGATCAGACCAGGGACGCCGCCATGGACAGGCGCGGGTCGACCCCTTCCCGGCGCCCTCCGTGCGGGAGGAACTACACGGGGCGAGCGACGCGTTTCATCGCGGAGCCATGAAGCGGCGCCGACTCGCAACGGATCATCACAACAACCCGCGATCACTTGACCAAACCTCAAGGGTCGCACAGCTCGGTCAAGGGTGACGCACGACACTGGATCCTCTCGCCACCGGTCCGGCCACTGCACGGATCGGTACGCCGCTCGCCCTCGGGGCGGCTGCGGTGACAGGGTTCGTGCGCAAGGCCGATATGCCGGTGAGCCTTCGAGTGCTCAGCGGTCGAGACTGTCGACGCCCGCGACCCGGAGGTTTTCCGGATGTCCCGGCCCGACGGCCGCAATCGCACAGACACAGCATCGCATCGCGCGGCATGGCGCGGCGGGCGCGGTGCGTGGTGGATCGAGCGGCTGCTTCCGGGTCTCGCACTCCTCTCCTGGATCCTTCTCGCACTTCTCCTGACGCCCTCGCCGGTCTTCGCCCAAGCCCGCGGCGTCGATGTCCGTGCGATGGACGCGCGTGTCTTTACCGTCGACCCGCGCGAGGTCGTCACCGTCGTCTTTCAGGTCACCAACCGCACCGGTGCCGCGGCCGACCTGGAGGGTCGTCTGTCGATGCCGGCAGGCTGGCGCGCCATCACCCCCGAATTCCCCTTTACGCTACCGCCCGGCGGCACCGTCATGCGCCTGGTCAGCTTCTTCGTGCCCGAGAGCACGGCGGCGGGCGAGTACCGCGTGAGCTATCAGGTCGGCATCCGCGGTCGCCCCGGCGCCTTGGGCGGCTCGACCTTGAACGTGCGGGTGCGGCCCGTCTTCAAGCTCCAGGTCGACATCCTTGAGCTGCCGACCATCGCCATCGCCAACGAGCCTTACACCGCGGTCTTCCAGATCGTCAACTCGAGCAATACCGCGCTGACGGTGGGCTACGGCGCGCAGAGCAGCCGCGAGTCCAAGATCGAGCCTGCGGTCGGCACCTTGACGCTGGCGCCGGGCGAGTCGCAGCCGATCGAGATGAGCGTTCGCCCGCCTGCCATCACCGAGCCGACGCGGGACGAAATCAGCCTGACCGCGACCGCGGCTGTGGGGGATCAGGGCGAGACCCTTACGGATACCGCCAAGCGCAGTGTGGAGACCCTGCCGCGCGTGACCGGCAAGGAGGCGGCGCCGCACAGCATCAAGACCTTGTTTACGCGCCGCGTCGGCGGAAGCTGGAGCGGCCGGGACGACGGCGAGAACGGCTCGGGTGTGCAGCTCGAATGGTCCGGCAGCGGGTCCATCGACGGCACGCAAGAGCGCATCCTGAGCTTTCTGCTGCGCTGGCCCGGGTTGGAGGACGACACCATCTTCGGTCAGGAGAATTGGTTCTATGTCGATTATCGCGGGCGCAATTTCGATCTGACCCTCGGCGATGCCACCTATGGTCTCTCGCCGCTGACCGATCCCGGGATCAGCGGACGCGGGATGCGTTTTGCGTGGCGCGGCGAAGGGATCGAGCTCTCCGCCTATCATGTCGGCTCGTTCGACTTCGGCGACGACGACAGCTTTTACCAGGGGCATCAAACCGGACTCGGGCTGCTTTACACGTTGCGCCCGACCTGGATCCTGGGTCTGAGCTATCTCGACCAAACCGATAACGAGAACGGACACAGCCAGATCCTGGGCGTGCGGCAGCAGGTCGCTCTGGGCGCCGAGACGGCCCTGGATGTCGAGGTCGCCGGCAGCGCCGGGGATGTCGGAAACGGCATGGCCTTCTCGGGCAATCTGATCAATCTGGGCACGCCCTGGCGCTATCGTCTCACCCTGTTGTATGCCTCGCCGGACTATGCCGGCTATGTCCAGAATCAGGATCGTGCCTATCTGGATATCGACTATGTGCCGCTTGAGAAGCCCTGGAGCCTGCGGGCCTGGTATCACTATGATCGAGATCACCAGACGGCACGTGAGTTGGCCGAGTACGACCAAGCGGATTGGTGGTCCTTGGATCCGGACGATTGGGATTGGTACGGTCCGGACAGCATCGAGCACGAGGCCGGCATCCGGCTCAACTGGCGCACGGCCGACGAGACGCGTTATTCGGTGGAGCTGCGGCGTCGCCAGCGCAGCGATCTGAACCCGGCGCCGACCTTCGACGAGGTGGAGAACAGCATTCGATTCGGCTACGGCAAGAGCTTCAAGGATCTCAATCTGAGCCTGAACACCAGCATCGAGCTGGGCGAGGAATACGATCGGGTTACCGGCGAGCGTTCCGCGACGCAGGCGTTTCGCGGGTCGCTCTCCTGGCGCCCGACGAGGCGCCTGAATCTGGGCGGCTATCTCTCTTTGGAGAACGAGGCCGCGGCCACCTTCGATCAAGCACCGCGGTTCACGGGCGGGGCGAGTGTGAACTATGCCGTCAGCCCCAAGTCGACCCTGAGCCTGAATGTGCAGGGTCAGCAATACAATGATCAGAACAGCGTGATCGCCGGCGTCTCCTATCGCTATCAGCGCGAGAACGGGGATCTGCTCACGGTGCAGGCGCGCCACGGCTCGCGCTATGCCGAGCTGTACGACAACGGCATGAACATGGAGAACAGCATCATGCTGTCCTACATGGTGCCGATCGCGGTGCCGACCGTGCCCCGGCGGGATGTGGCGACCGTGCGCGGGCGTGCATTCGATCAAGAGACGGGTGCCGGGTTGTCCAACGTGGTGCTGAAACTGGATCGCTTGGTGGCGATCACGGACGAGAACGGCTATTTCATGTTCCCGTCGGTCAAGCTGGGCGTCTACGACCTGACGCTCGCGGGCGGCAGCCTTCCGGTCGGGATGATCCCGACGCTGGAGATGCCGCGTCCGGTGGATCTCTATTTCGATGCGGGTGCGTCGATCGATGTGCCCTTCATCCGCGGCGCGACCATCGCCGGCAAGGTCCAGCTCTACGAGCCGGACGCCAGCCTGCTGCCGTCGCAGACCTTTGTGCGCGTCGGGCAGGGGGCCAAAGCCCCGCCGCCGCCGACGTCCGAAGAGCTGAAACCCTCCCGCGGCTTGGGCGGCATCCTGGTCGAGGTGCGCAGCGGCGATCAGGTCTATCGTCGTCTCACCAACGGCAACGGCGAGTTCCGCTTCGCCGGCCTGCAACCGGGTACCTGGACCGTGACCATCGACCCCGCCAAGCTGCCCGAGAACGCCACGATCGAGGAGACCGGCTACACGCTGGAGGCCGAACCCAGCGCCGATCAAACACTCGAATTCAGGGTCGAGCTGAAGATCCGCACCATGCGGATGCTCGCGCCTTTGAAGGTGAAGGGGTAAGTCGCGTCCAGAGCGACATGCGTCATTTTCACTTTGCGTTTGGCTTTGGAGCCGGGCCACCCGACATCCGGCGCCACCGTCGGCGCATCGTTGTCAGCGGTTGCTGGGGTTCAATCTCAGGCCATGGCCACCTGGGACGAGTCCAAGCGCATTTCCGATCTGCAGCGGCACCGTCTGGATCTCGCCGATTGCGAGCGCGTCTTCGATCATCCGACCCTGGCCGCCGAGGATACCCGAGCCGACTATGGCGAGCCGCGCATGAACCTGCTGGGCTGGCTCGACGGTTGCGTCGTCCATATGACCTATACCGAACGCAATGGAGAGCTGCGCGTCATCTCCTTACGGAGGGCAACGAAACATGAAACCAGAATCTATCTCGATGCGGTTTCCGGAAAGCGATGAGGAGCGTCGCGCTTTGATCGATGCGGCGCCGGATTCGGCGTCCGATCCCGAGAGCGCCTACGACCCGAGCGACCCGGCGGCGGTCGAGTCTTTTTGGCGCGGCGCCGTCGTTCAACCTCCAAGGAGGCGCCAGCCCCAGACGATGGATGTGCGAGAGCAAAGCCAGCCGGTTACCTTGCGCCTGTCGCGCGAGGTGCTTGAGTACTTTCACGCCGGCGAGCAGGGATGGGAACGCCGTATCGACCGTGCGTTGCAGGACTATGTCGAAGAACACCGCTAGGAGCCTGTCCGACTCCAGACACACCAGCCCGCGCCAAGGGCATCGGACCGAAACCCGGCAACGCGGTGGTTTGGAGGATGGGTTTCGCTGACGCTCTACCCATCCTACACGTTCAGTGGGGGCCGTAGGGGCGTTTGGGTGCGTGTCCGGGCGAGCGAGCGCGAACGCCACCGAGCCCCGCGAGGGGATGCCTCAGAGGTTCGGAAGCAGGATCGGATCGCGCTTTTCGGGGTTGGCGCGGTAGAAGGACGCCACGTGACCGATGCGTCCGACCAGGACGGCGTCGGTGCGCTCGCCGATCAGCGCGATTGCGGCGTCGCGCTCTTCGCGATCGCCGGCATTGACCTTGACCTTCAGCAGCTCGTGGTGGCTCAAGGCCAGCGCGATCTCGGCGAGCACGGCCTCCGTGAGCCCGTGCTGCCCGAGCGTGACGACGGGTTTCAGGTGGTGTGATTGCTTCTTCAGCCAGCGTTTTTGTTTTTCGGTAATCGACATGATGGTCCTGATGACGGAAATGAATGCCTTTCGACGGCGGCGGCCGGCCTCCCGGCTCGCCGGCGGAATGCTACACCGTGGGCATGCCTGAGGCGATTTCATGTCTGAAGCGGCTTGCTGCAACCCGGGTCGAAACCCTGTAGTGAGCGATTCAAAAACAACCGAAACACGTAGGATGGGTAGAGCGCAGCGAAACCCATCCTCCAAACCGCCGTGTTGCCGGGTTACGGTCCGATGCCCTTGGCGCGGGCTGGATGGGTTTCGCTGACGCTCTACCCATCCTACGCTGAAACAAGATGTTGTCCTTGTTGCCGAGGTCTCCTTAGTGCAGCACGGCAGTCATGTGTCGAGAAGGATCTCGGATGGTCTCGGACTCTCTGAACCGTTGCACTCGGTTCACGGATTCTGCAGTTTACCGACTCCGCCTGCAGGACTAACATAGTGGGCTTTTCAGCGTCCGGGCGCAGTCGCGCGGGAGAGCACTTGGCACAGCCTTCGGATACCCGCTACCTGGTCTCGTCGGGCGGCACTTTGCGTGGGCGCCTGCGCGTCCCCGGCGACAAGTCGATCTCGCATCGCTCGATCATGCTGGCCGCGATCGCTGAGGGTGAGACCCGCATCAGCGGGTTCCTCGAGGGCGCGGATGCCTTGGCGACCTTGAACGCCTTCCGGCGGATGGGCGTGCGGATCGACGGGCCCGACGGCGGCGAGGTGCGCGTGCATGGCGTCGGGATGCGGGGCCTTCAGGCCCCCGACGGTCCGCTCGACATGGGCAATTCGGGCACCTCGATGCGCTTGCTCTCGGGTCTCTTGGCCGGGCAGGCGTTTCCGGTGACCCTGGTGGGGGATACCTCTCTGTCCAAGCGCCCGATGCGGCGCGTGACCGAGCCTTTGGCACGGATGGGTGCACGGATCGGCACGACCGAGGGCGGTACGGCGCCGCTGGATCTGACGCCGGTTGCGCATCTGACGGGGCTCGATTATGTGATGCCCGTGGCCAGTGCGCAGGTGAAGTCGAGCCTCTTGCTGGCGGGCCTCTATGCCGAGGGCGAGACCTGCGTGACCGAGCCTGCACCGACGCGCGATCACACCGAGCGCATGCTCACGGCCTTCGGCTACTCGGTTCGGCGTCAAGCGGCGAAGGTCTGTCTGACCGGCGGCGGACGGCTGACCGGCTGTCGGTTGACGGTACCCGCCGACATCTCTTCGGCGGCCTTCTTTCTCGTCGGCGCCAGTATCGCGCCGGGCTCCGATCTCATCCTGGAAGGCGTGGGGATCAATCCGACACGGGTCGGCGTCATCAACATCCTGCGCGCCATGGGCGGGGACATCGAGCTGATCGACCGGCGCACGGCCGGCGGCGAGCCGGTGGCGGACATTCGGGTGCGTCATGCGCGTCTGCGCGGGATCCGCATCCCGGTCGATCAGGTGCCGCTGGCGATCGACGAGCTGCCGGTCCTCTTCATCGCCGCGGCCTGCGCCGAGGGCGAGACCATCCTCACCGGCGCCGAGGAGCTGCGGGTGAAGGAGAGCGATCGCATCCAGGTGATGGCCGACGGTCTGGCCAAGCTCGGGGTGTGCGCCGAGCCGCTGCCGGACGGGATGCGCATCCACGGCGGGGCGCTCGGCGCGACGGGTGCGCCCGCGATCGACGCCCACGGCGACCACCGAATCGCCATGTCCTTTGCCATCGCGGCCTTGCGCGCAAGCGGTCCGGTCGCGATCCGGGACTGCGCCAACGTCGAGACCTCTTTCCCGGGATTCGTCGAGTTGGCTGGAGCCGCCGGCTTGAGCATCCAAGCGACGCGGGGCTGACGCGATGCCGGTCCCGGTCATCACCATCGACGGTCCGTCCGGAACGGGCAAGGGGACGATCGCCGAGCTGTTGTCGGACCGACTTGGCTGGCGTTGTCTGGACAGCGGCGCGCTTTATCGCGTGCTCGGTCTCGCTGCGGAGCGCCGCGGGGTTGCGCTCGACGATGCCGAGGCCGTCGCCGAGGTCGCGGCCGACCTGCCGGTCGCCTTCGTCTCGGGCCGGGTGCTCCTGGAGGACGAGGACGTGAGCGAGGCGATCCGCACCGAGCAGGCGGGGATGGCCGCCTCGCGGGTCGCCGTGCATCCGCCGGTGCGCGATGCCTTGCTGCAGCGCCAACGCGCCATGGCATGCCCGCCGGGCCTGGTCGCCGACGGGCGCGACATGGGCACGGTCGTCTTCCCGCTGGCCTCGGTGAAGATCTTTCTCGACGCCGGCGCCGAGGTGCGTGCGGATCGCCGGTATAAACAGTTGAAAGGAAAGGGATTGGATGCTAACCTCCCCGACCTTGTAGACGACATCCGGGCGCGCGACGCGCGTGATCGCGGTCGCAGCGTGGCGCCATTGTGCGCCGCGGAGGATGCGGTGATCGTGGATTCCACCGCGATGTCCATCGAAGAAGTGCTCGATCGGGTCCTGAAAGAGGTGAGGCGCGTCTTTCCGGAACTGGTCCTCTAGGAAATCGTCAGTCCGTCCAGCGGGACCCCTGTCGATCCGGTCGGGTCGGTGCCGAATGCGCCGACCTTTTCATCTCATTCATACCCCTCGTCCCGGATGGGACGGGTCAGCGCGCCGTTCTCAGGATACTTTCATCTTATGACCGAAAGCTTTGCCGAACTCTTTGAACAAAGTCTGAGCACTACCCAGCTGCAGCCGGGCACCATCGTCATCGGAACCGTGATCGAGATCACCTCCGACAACGTTGTGATCAATGCCGGGCTCAAGTCCGAGGGCGTGATCCCCAGAATCCAATTCATCGGCCCGGATGGCCAGCTCGAGGTCGCGATCGGCGACGAGGTCGAGGTTGCCCTGGAGGCGGTCGAGGACGGCTTCGGCGTGACCCGTCTCTCGCGCGAGAAGGCAAAGCGGTTCGCCGCATGGGATCATCTGGAGAAGGCGTTCGAGGCTGCCGATACCGTCAAGGGCATGATCAACGGCAAGGTCAAGGGCGGCTTCACCGTCGACCTGGGCACCGTTCGCGCCTTCCTGCCGGGTTCCTTGGTGGATGTGCGCCCCGTGCGCGACACCACCTACCTCGAAGGCAAGGAGCAGGAATTCAAGGTCATCAAGCTCGACCGCAAGCGCAATAATGTCGTCGTCTCCCGCCGCGCCGTGGTGGAAGAGGAATACAGCGCCGAGCGCGATACCCTGCTGAAGAACCTCGAAGAGGGCATGGAGGTCAAGGGTATCGTCAAGAACCTGACCGACTACGGTGCCTTCCTGGATCTGGGCGGCATCGACGGCCTGCTGCACATCACGGATATGGCTTGGCGTCGCGTCAAGCATCCCTCCGAGGTGGTCGAGATCGGCGACGAGGTCACCGTGAAGGTGCTCAAGTTCGACCGCGAGCGTCAGCGTGTCTCGTTGGGCCTCAAGCAGATGGGCGAGGATCCCTGGGTCAACATCTCGCGCCGCTACCCCGAGAGCACCCGCGTTTTCGGCAAGGTCACCAACATCGCCGACTACGGTTGCTTCGTCGAGATCGAAGAGGGTGTCGAGGGCCTGGTCCACGTCTCCGAGATGGATTGGACCAACAAGAACATCCACCCGAGCAAGGTCGTGGCACTCGGCGACGAGGTCGAGGTCATGGTGCTGGATATCGACGAGGAGCGTCGCCGCATCTCGCTCGGCATCAAGCAGTGCGCCATGAACCCCTGGGACGAGTTCGCGGTCACCCACAAGAAGGGCGATCACGTCTCCGGCAAGATCAAGTCCATCACGGACTTCGGTATCTTCATCGGTCTGGACGGCGGCATCGACGGTCTGGTGCATCTGTCCGACATCTCCTGGGACGAGGCCGGCGAGCAGGCCCTGCGTCGCTACAAGAAGGGCGACGAGCTGGAAACCGTCGTGCTCTCGGTCGATCCGGAGCGCGAGCGCATCTCGCTGGGTGTGAAGCAGTTGGATAAGGATCCCTTCTCCAGCTTCGTCGCACTGCACGAGAAGGGCAGCGTCGTCACCGGCGTCATCCTGGATGTCGACCCCAAGGGTGCGACCATCGCGCTGGCGGACGGTGTGGAAGGCTATCTGCGTGCCTCCGAGATCTCGCGCGACCGCATCGAGGATGCACGTGCCGTTCTGAAGGCGGGCGAGGCGATCGAGGCCAAGTTCCTGGGCGTCGATCGCAAGAACCGCACCCTTTCGCTCTCCATGAAGGCGAAGGATGTCGAGGAAGAGCAGGCGGCCATCAAGGGCTACTCGCGCGATCCATCCACGGCGACGACCCTCGGCGATCTCCTCAAAGAGCAGATGGAAGAGGCGCAGCGCGGGGGCTGATACACCCCTTCGCGATGTCTCTCGTGTGATGTCTCTTTAGGCGGGGCCCGTATTGCGGGCCCCTTCTCCTTTTCCAGGAGTCGACACCATGACCAAATCCGAGCTGATCGACGTTCTGGCGGCGGCGCAAGACCACCTTCCCTACAAAGACGTGGAGGAGGCGGTACGCAAGACCCTCGATCGTATGAGCACCGCGCTTGCCACCGGCGAGCGGATCGAAATCCGAGGTTTCGGAAGCTTTTCGTTGCACTACCGGCCGCCCCGGATCGGGCGTAACCCGAAGACCGGCGACTCGGTCGCCTTGGCCGGGAAGCATGTCCCCCATTTCAAGCCCGGCAAGGAGCTCCGGGACCGCGTCAACCAAGCGTTTCAAGACGAGCAGGACAGGCAGGAAGAAGAAGAGCATATCCCGCTCGTCGCCGCCTCTCGCTGATCCTGTTCACATCGGGCATCGCGTTCCGCGGTGCCCTCTCGGTTCCGCACCTCCCGCCCTATGAACGCCATGCTCGACGCGCGTGACTGTAGGGGCGAACTAATTCGCCTGGGGAGCCTAAGCGACGATTCAGAGGCAAGGTGAGCACCTTGATGAACCGGTAGGATGGGTAGAGCCTCAGCGAAACCCATCCTCCAAACCGCCGCGTTGCCGGGTTTCGGTCCGATGCCCTCGGAGCGGGCTGGATGGGTTTCGCTTCGCTCTACCCATCCTACATGTTTCGGTTGTTTTTGAATCGTCTCACCCCTCACCCCTCACCCCTCTCTCCTCACCCCTCTCTCCTCAGCGCCGACGGTTGGTTGTGCCTCGCACGGCTCGGCACAACCTACGGTCCTACCGGCATCGCCGTTACCGGGAGAAGTGGCCGAAGGCCCTATTCGTTGTCGTCATCGACCATCGATACAACGACAACGACAACGACAACGACAACGACAACGACAAATTTTGCGACGGTTTGCTCAAGACTTGCGGCGTAAGGGACTCAATCGCATCCGGAGCGGCATAATAGGTAGGTTGGGCAAAGCGCAGCGTGCCCAACCCGCGCCGGCATCACCGGGATCTGTTGGGCACGCTGCGCTTTGCCCAACCTACGGCCCTCCTCACTTCTCTCTCCTCACTCCTCACTCCTCACTTCTCTCCTCAGCCGCAGCGGCGAGACGCTCGAGCAGGTCGAGCAATTCGAGCCGGTCGATCGGCTTGGTGAGATAACCGTCGACACCGCAAGCCAATGCGGCCGCGCGTTCCTCCGAGAGCGCGGCGGCCGTCAGGGCGTGGATCGGGATGCGTGCCGCCGTCGGGTCCGCGCACTCGCGCTCGCGGATCAGCCGGGTCGCCTCCAAACCACCCATCACCGGCATCTGCATGTCCATCAGAACGAGATCGAAGGTGTCGCGCTCGACCTGCTCCAGCGCCTCTCGGCCGTTGTTGGCCAGGGTCACCTCATGGCCCCACTTGCCGAGAAGTCGGATCATGAGCTTCTGATTGACCAGATTGTCCTCGGCCAGCAGGATCTTCAGAGGCTTTGTGGCCGGCCGCGGTGAAGGCGCTTGCGGCGGGGCCTCGGGCGTCCTATCCCGCGTGCGCTCGCCCAAGGCGTTTTGCACGGCTTTCAGCAGCTCGTCGTCGGCGACGGGCTTGGCGAGGAGGGCCTCTATACCCAAGTCTCTGCAGCGCTCGGTATGGCCGGGTATGACGCCCGAGGAGAGCATGATCGTTTTCGGATATTGCGTGCGCGGGATCCGCTTGAGCGCAGAGACGACCGCAAAACCGTCGAGATCGGGCATCTCGTAGTCGACCAAGAGCAGATCGAACGCCCTGGTGTCCGGGTCGCCGATGATGGCGAGACACACGGTGCCGCTGCGTGCCTCGGTCACCTCCATGCCCCACTGCACGAGCATGCGGCAGAGAATCCGGCGATTCACGGCGTTGTCGTCGACCAGCAAGACGCGCTTTCCGCTCAGCTCGTGCGCTTGCTGCGCCCCGAAGTCACCGACACCGACGCCGAGCGGCAGGGTGACATGGAAGGTGCTGCCCTTGCCGAGTGTGCTCTCGACCCAGATGCGCCCACCCATCAAGGCGGCCAGCCGATTGGAGATCGTCAGACCCAGACCGGTGCCGCCGAAACGACGCGTGATCGAGCCGTCCTCCTGCGAGAATGCATCGAAGATGCGCGCCTGGTTCTCCGCGGAGATGCCGATCCCGGTATCGCGAACGGCGAAATGGACCTCCACCAGGTCGTCCGCGATCGGTCGCGCATCCACGTGCAGAGCGACCTCGCCCTGCGCGGTAAATTTGATCGCGTTGTTCAGCAGATTGACGAGGATCTGGCGCAGGCGGCCCGGGTCGCCGATCAAACGGCGCGGGACGCCCGGCGCGAGCTCGCTGAGGAGCTCCAGCGGTTTCTCCCGTGCCTTCACCCGCAAGGAGCGCATGATCTCGGTGACGAGGGCATGGAGGTCGAGGTCGATCGACTCGACCGCCAGCTTACCGGCCTCGATCTTGGAGAAATCGAGGATATCGTTGATGATGGTCAGGAGGCCGTCGGCCGATGACTTGACGACGACGAGACAGTCGCGTTGCTCGTCGGTCAGGGATGTCTCCAGGGCCAAGTCGGTCATCCCGATGATGCCGTTCATCGGGGTTCGGATCTCGTGGCTCATGGCCGCCAGAAACTCGGATTTCGCGCGGCTGGCGTCCTCGGCGCGCGCGACGCTGGTCTTCAGAGATTCCGCCATCTCTTCGAGCCGGCGGGTTTTGTCGAGCAGATCCTGCTCCAATGCTTCGCGGCGCGCGATCTCCTCGGAGAGTCGTTCGTTCTGGTGCTCGAGGCGGTCGCGCAGACGATCCGATCGGGCATACTTCTCCTCGAATAGAAGCGCCCGCAACCGCATGCGATCGAAGGCGACCGCAGCAAACAGCAGCACGAAGGGAAAGGCACCCAAGCTGTAGAGAAAGAGCCTTGAGGTGAGGTGGCCGTAGACGGAGGTTTCCGTCATCAAGGTGAGCAGCGATAAGGGCGTACCCGCGACCGGGCTGCGCACCGCCAGCCACCCCTCGAGATCCCCCCGACGGTCCCCCCGACGGTCCCCTCGACGGCCACCCCGGCGATCCGATCGGCGATCCGGACCAGCACCGATCGGCAGCAGGGTGTCTTCGGGCAGGAGCGCAAGCGCCTGCGCCATATCGGCATCGATCCCGATCTCTGATCCGGGCGGCGCGATCACCAAGCCGTTCGGTCCGACGAGAAGCTCCTGGTAGCGTGCCGAGGAGGTCTCTTCGTCCCCGCTCGCGATCAGCAGCCAGGCGAATTGATCGAGACTGCCGACGGTGACGACGACGCCTTTGTACATCCCTTTGTGGACGACCGGGGCGCTTGCGACGAAGCGATGGGTGTCTTCGTCGATCGAGATCGTGGGTTCATGCTCGAATCCGTCCGGGAGATCGACGGGTGGCGCCTCGGGTTGCAGGTCGACGAGCGCCGTCCCCTGCTCGTCTCGGTAGAGGATCCGTTGGTAGAGGGGTGATCCGCGCAGGGTCTTCTGCTCGTGATGTCGGCGAAAACGCTGCTCGATGGCATCGAGCGTGGTGTTCAATCCGTACTGCAGCGACATGCCCAAGGCGAGATTGATCAGGTAGGCCTCGATCTCATGGCTTTCGGCGAGGTCGATGGCGCTGTAGCGGCGCTCGGCGGTGAAGTCGGCGACAGCGATTGCACGGCGTTGGTTGTCCGCAACCAACCGGGCGTCCGCGGCGGAGCGCAGCAGGTCTTGCGCAGTGAAGACATTCCAAAGCAGGACAAGGGTGTAGACGCAGAAGATGACCGCTAGAAGGAGCGGCCAGCGCGGGGTGAGTCGACCTAGCAACGCCATCTTGGCGAGGATCGCTCGAGGTCTGCGCGGTTGCGCGAGGGGGTCTGTCGAGCGCTGAAGCCGCCGTCGCGCAGCATTGCAGATTCACCCCGCTCGGATGGGGCTTGCGGTTCTCGACGCGATCGGGCGTGGGGCGCTCCGAGGACGCCCTGGTCAGGAGTCGCGCTCGAAGAATGCCGGAAAGTAGCGGCGGATCCCCGGATAGTAGGTGTCGACCAAGCGATCGTAGGTGCCATCGGCCTTGATTCTCGCGAGGTAATCGTCGAAGGCATCACGCAGAGCGGGTGCACTCTTCGGAAAAGCGGCGGCAAGATCCTGATGTTCCGAGATCGGCCCGATGATCTTGATGGCCCCGGCCCATTTCTTCAGATCGAGAATGGCATCCGGGACGTCCAATAGGGTCAGCTCGGCCTCTTCGTTGAGCAGCGCCGGGACCATCTCGTTGAGGTTCGAGCTCTTGGTATAGGACTTGAGATCGAGCCCGGCACCGGTCAGGCCATAGTTGGCCGGGTCGAGACAGGTTTGCTCCATCACCAGGAGGCTTCTGGATCCGATCATGTCCTTGGTTTGAAGAATATCACGGGAGAGGTCGTTGCTACCCGGAATCGGGGAGAGCTCGGATTCCGAGCGGGCCACCAGGAGCACTTGAGACGGAAAGGTGGGCTGTGAATACAGCAGCACCTGCTCGCGCCAGGGGAGCACGGTAAACCCGGCCGCGATCATGTCCCCGCGGACCGGGTAGTCGCCTTCGAGGGTGACCTCAGAGCCGTTGCGCACGACCTCCTTGCCCAACAGATCGCGGATGACGTTGTAGAAATTCGTGTCGACGAGGACGTAGTCGACCCCGAGATCCTGCGCAAAGCCCTTCACCAATTCAACGTCGAAACCGTCACCTGAGCCGGTGACGAAGTTGGCATATTTGATGCCGAGATGACGCAATTCGCCGCGCTCCCGGATCTCGTCCAGATCGGCGCACCACGCCGCCGAGGACAGTCCGGCGAGGACCAAGGCAAAGCCGAGGGCGAGACCTTTGCTCGAGTCGTTCATCAGCGAAGCCTCCGGGGGCTGTTTCGAGCGGCTTTAGGCGATTTCCGGGAATGATCATCCCGGCCGTGCGTGTTGCCAATGCTTACCGGGCGACTAAAGTCGCCCCTACATGTTGGTCGATGCTTTCCCGGAAATCACCTTAAACCGCGCCCGGCGCGGTTTAAACCGCGCCCAGTGCGGTATGCGATGTTTTTGGATGGGGTCGGCCCCGGCGGATTTCAGAACCGCTGGAGCCGGCGCGGTTTAGATCCTACGCTCGCGCGCGAGCATCAACAAGCGGCCGAGCGTTCACCTCTGTCCAGGTGCGGGCATGCCGTATCCGACACCGAGGTGGCTCGGGCCTCGGCCGTCGGATGGGGCAATGCGCGAGACGCGGTGTCGTGCTCGGCCTCCTCTCGAAGGATCCCCCGAGCGCGCGGGAAGACGCACGAAAAGGTCGAGCCCCGATCGATCTGGCTTGCGATCAGCAGGCGCGCATCGTGCCGGTTCATGATGTGCTTGGCGATGGCGAGACCCAGCCCGGTGCCTCCGGATTCGCGCGATCGCGCCTTGTCGATCCGATAAAAGCGTTCCGTCAACCTCGGCAGATGCTCGGGCTCGATGCCGGGTCCGTCGTCTTCGACGCGCAGCTCCAGGCTGTCGCTCCATGCCGACCAGCAGACACGGATCTCGGTGCCGTCGGGCGTGTGTTTGACCGCGTTGAAGACGAGATTGGAGAAGGCGCTGCGCAGCTCGGGCGCACTGCCGAGCAAGAGCAGATTCTCGTCGATATCGGTCGAGAAGGCGTGCCGGCCGTTGCTCAGTGCATGCGCCTCTTGCAGGATCAGATGCAGCTCGTCCGGGACATCGACACACTCCTGTATCTCCGGGTGCTCGTGCATCTCCAGGCGCGAGAGTGTCAGCAGGTCTTCGATGATGAGGCGCATGCGCTCGGCCTGATTGTGCATCAGGGTCAAGGGGCGACGATGATTCGGCGGCGTCGCCGGGGCGTCGATCAGGCTCTCGAGGAAGCCGGCGATGACGGTCAAGGGCGTGCGCAGCTCATGCGAGGCGTTGGCGACGAAGTCGCGCCGAATCATGTTCAGGTGATAGATCTTGGTGATGTCGCGTGCGACCACGAGCCGCTGGCGC
This sequence comes from Thiocapsa sp., assembly GCF_018399035.1. Classification (GTDB taxonomy): domain Bacteria; phylum Pseudomonadota; class Gammaproteobacteria; order Chromatiales; family Chromatiaceae; genus Thiocapsa. The sequence goes on along the minus strand of NZ_CP073760.1, from coordinate 2,604,916 downwards.
TTGCGCTCGCCGAACGGGGTGATGCGCAACGACAGCATCAGGGCGCGGTTGTGCTCCGGGGCGAGATCCATCGGCCGCAAGGATTCGCCGGTCTCCACGAACTCCTTGAGATCCGGATGGGTCAGGATCTCGAACAGCGGCCGCCCGTCGTCCTCGGGCCAGTGCACGTTCATCAAGGCGGCCGCGGCGGGGTTCGCCCAATCCACCCGATGCAGTTTGTCGAGGATGACCAGACCGTCCGGGACCGCGTTGGCCGCCTCGCGAAACCGACGGGTAAAGCGGATCTGGCGCTTGCGGCCCTTGCGCCCGCGTTGCTGATACTGCGCAATGCTGCGATAGATCTCGCCCCAGAGTCCGCGCGGAAAGGGCGGGATCAGCCGGTGGTGACGCCGGATCAGCAGCGCGAGACGCACGAGCAGGTAGAGCTGGCGCAGCAGATAGGCGGCGAGGAGCGGTGTTCCGACCCAAGCCCATTGGGGTGCGATCAGCCAGGGCGCGATGCACAGAACGACCGTGGCCGCGAACAGCCACACCTCGAACGACAGGGCGTGACGCCAGGACTCTCCCCGCGGGTGTGGCTTGCCGGCCAATCGGGTCAGGTCTTGTCCGAGAAGCGATAGCCCACACCGCGCACGGTCTGGAGCAGTCGGTCATGGCCGGACGTCTCGAGCGCCTTGCGCAGGCGGCGGACATGCACGTCGACCGTGCGTTCCTCCACATAGACCTGGTCGCCCCAGACCTGATCGAGCAGCTGCGAGCGGCTGAAGGCGCGATCGGCGTGGGTCATGAAGAAATGCAGGAGGCGGTATTCGGTCGGGGCGATGTCGACGGGGCGCCCCTCGGCGGTCACGCGATGGCTGATGTTGTCGATCCGCAGACCGCCGACGTCGATCTCGTCCGCCGGCTCGTCGGTTTTGGCGCGACGCAGGACCGCCTTCACGCGAGCGACCATCTCGCGCGGCGAGAAGGGCTTGGCGATGTAGTCGTCCGCCCCGGTATCGAGACCCTTGATCCGGTCTTCCTCCTCGCCGCGGGCGCTGACCATGATGATGGGTACGGCGCGGCTTTTCGGATTCTGCTTGAGCTGTTGGGCCAGCTCGAGACCGGAGCGTCCCGGCAGCATCCAGTCGAGCAGGATGAGGTCGGGGCTCTCGTTGGTCAGGAGTTTGCGCGCTTCGTCCGCATGGGATGCCTCGATCACGCGATATTCGGCGTTTTCGAGTGCGAACCGCATGACCTCGCGAATATCCGGTTCATCGTCGACGACAAGAATGGTGGTCATGGTGTTGTGAGCCGCGTCCGCAGTGATCTGTGATGTTTCAAGTGGGTTTCGGCTTCGCTCTTAAACCCGGTCACGTCGCTGATCGGACCGGTCGGGTGGACAAGCGCAGCTCAGTCCACCAGCGGCGGGTCGGGTTGTGACCCGGCGAGTGGGGTTGACGCGCATTCTATTGACGATTGATGACGGCTCTATGACGACGTCGCCTTCAGCTCGGCTTCGACCTTGGTGAAGCGCGCGGCGAGCCCCTCGTGTTTCTTCGTGTCCGCGCGACTGGCCAAGACGATCGCCAGTGTCGCGAAGAGGATGCCCGGCACGATCTCGTAGAGGTCGAACAGTCCGCCTTGGAGCTGTCGCCATCCCAAGACCGTCAAGCCGCCGACCAGGATCCCGGCGAGCGCGCCGAGCCCGGTCATGCGCGGCCAATACAGCGAGAGGACCAGTGCCGGGCCGAAGGCCGCACCGAATCCGGCCCAAGCGTAGGCGACCAGATCGAGCACCATGGCATCCGGGTCGAGCGCCAGCCAGAAGGCGGCGACCGAGATCACGACGACCGTGATCCGCCCGACCGCGACCAGCTCGCGCGCCCCGGCCTTGCGCCGCAGCAGGGTGCGATAGAGGTCCTCGGTGAAGGTGGACGAGGAGACCAACAACTGCGAGTCGGCGGTGCTCATGATCGCGGCCAGGATGGCGGCGAGGAGCAGGCCCGCGATCAAGGGATGAAACAGCAGATCGACGAGCAGGATAAAGACGGTCTCGCGCGCCTCGGGCGCGAGCGGCTGCTCGATGATCAGGATGCCCGCAAGACCGGTCAAGGTCGCGCCCGCAAGCGTGACCGCGACCCAGGTGACCGCAATCCAGCGGGCCATCGGGACCTTTCGGGGCGAGGCGATGGCCTGGAATCGCGCGAGGATGTGCGGCTGACCGAAATATCCCAGGCCCCAGGCCGCCAGTGAGAGGATGCCGATGAGGCCCAGCGCGCTGCCGTCCGCTCTGGTGAAGGGATCCAGCAGGTTCGGGTTGGCGGCCTCGATCACCTCCAGCGCCAACCTGGTATCTCCGATCTGCGACAAGGCCACCAAGGGCACGGCGACCAAGGCCACCGCCATCAGGATGCCTTGCAGGACATCGGTCCAGGAGACGGCCAGAAACCCACCGACCGCGGTGTAAACCATGATGGACAGGACACCGATCGCCACGGCCCACACGTAAGGCAACCCGAAGACCGATTGGAAGAGCTTGCCCCCGGCCACCAAGCCGGCGCTGGTATAGAGCAGAAAGAACAGCAGGATGAACAGGGCGGCGATGCCGCGCAGCCAGCCGGCCCGGTCATCGAATCGGTTGGCGAAATATTCCGGAAGGGTCAGGGCGTTGCCGTACGACATGCTGAAGACCCGCAGGCGGGCCGCGACCAGGCGCCAGTTCGCCCAAGTGCCGAGCAAGAGGCCGCCGGCGAGCCAGATCGACTCCAAGCCGGCGGCGTAGGCGAATCCGGGCAGACCGAGCAGCAGCCAGCCGCTCATGTCCGAGGCGCCGGCGCTCAATGCCGCCACCCCGCTGCCGAGCCGCCGACCGCCGAGGATGAAGTCCGACAGATCCCGGGTGCGCCGATAGGCATACCACCCGATCATCCAGACCACGGCGAAGTAGACGGCGAAGGTGAACGCGAGGATGAGCGGATTCTGGGTCGACATGCGGGGTCCCTGCGGTTGGCCGATTCGCCTTGTCGGATCGGTCTCGGAGCGTTAGTTTAGGGTTTGGCGGCGGTCGTTTCCAAATTGACCAGATTCGAGGAATCTCCCATGACCGAAGCACGGATCCTGAAACGCGAGCCGATTTTCCAAGGACGGGTGATCGACGTCGCCCTCGAGACTGTCGCTATGCCCTCAGGGCATGAGGTGCAGCTCGAGATCATCCGCCATCCCGGCGGGGCTGCAACGGTCGCCTTGGACGAGCAGGACCGCGTCTGTCTGCTGCGCCAGTTTCGACACGCGGCGGACGGCTGGCTGTGGGAGCTTCCGGCCGGAAAGATCGATCCGGGCGAGACGCCGCGCGACACGGCGACCCGCGAGTTGGCCGAAGAAGCCGGCCTGAGCGCGGAGGACTGGACCGATCTCGGGCCGATGCACAGCTCGCCGGGGGTCTTCACCGAGGTGATTCACCTCTGGATGGCCCGCGGACTGACCCGCCAGCCGCTCGCGCATGAGCAGGACGAGCTGATCGAGGTCCATTGGCTGCCTTTGGCGCAGGCCCTGGATTGGTGCAACGACGGCGAGATCACGGACGCCAAGACGCTGGTCGGTCTCTATCGTGCGCACGGCATGATCAAGAGCGCACTCGAAATGCTCTCCGAGGACGCGGGCTGCTAAACCGCGCCCAGCGCGGTATGCGATGTTCTTGGGTGGGATCGGCCCCGGCAGACTTGACGACCGTTGGACCTGGCGCGGTTTAGGATATTAAAAAACATATAATTTTAGGCGATTTTCGAGAGTTGGCATCGCGTCTGCGCATGCCGGGACGACCCGTGAGGACTGTAGGGGCGACTTTAGTCGCCCGGTAAGCATTGGCAACACGCACGGCCGGGATGATCATTCCCGGAAATCGCCTTAAATCGTGTCCCCGCTAAGGGTTGTGGATGCACCAAACGTCGAGCTCATTCGAGCTTGAGCATCTCGCGCTGGACGCGTTTCAACGCCCTTGCCGCGGGCGCACTAGACCTATTCGGCCGATCAGACCTTGCCCCGCCTCGACCGTCGCGGCCAGACTGATCAGAACTGCCACCAGCACCGGACCGAAGGGCTGATCCAGCGCCAGTGCCGCGAGGTAGGCCAGGAGATAGCCGCAAGCGCCGATCAAACCGCAGATCGCCAGCGTCCAGTTCCAGCCGGGGGCAATGCGAAAGGCGATCCAGGCCGGCGCCAAGACGAGTGCGAAGGCGCCCATGAGACCGACGGTCGCGGTGCCGATCGCCATCGCCAGCGCGGTTAAAAGGTCGAAGCTCAGGTGCCAGCGGCGTGCCGGCAGGCGGTTCGCGGTTTCGTCGTGCGGAAAGAAACGCGCGCGCATCAGTCGGGGCACGAGTCGGGGCAGGGCGCCTGCGGCGAGCCCGGCGAGCGCGAGTGCGGCGATCAACTCCAGTGCCCCGGCAAAATAGAGCTGACCGTCGACGAGCGCATGTCCGAGTGTCGCGCCGAGACTGGTGTTGGCCGCGATCAAAAAGAGCGCCGACCATCCGAACAGGATCATGAATCCGTAGGCGAGATTGCCGCGCGCCTCGGTCAATGATTTGACCGCGCCGCCGGCCAGCGCGCCGAGCGGTGCGCCGAGCACCGCGGGCAGACCGACGGCGAGTCCCAGCAGTGCGCTCGCGGCGGCCAGGTGCGCCAGTCCGAGTGCGGCCAGCCATTCATCGCGCAGCAGGAGCAAGGCCCCGATCAGGGGCAAGACCAGCGCAATGGCCATCCCGGTGAGCAGCGGCAGTCGAAACAAGGGATCCAGAAAGAGATCGAGCGCGCTCATGGGATCTCGATCATCCGCGAGCAGGCATCCTCGAGAAAACGCCGCTCGTGGCTGACGACCAGCACGCCCCGGTCCGCTCGGGGTTGCGCTCCGCTCGCGTCGCGCCGGGCGAGTCGGCTCGGTGTCAGCATCTCGATCAGCAGGGCCTCCCGCGCGGGGTCGAGGTTGTTGGTGGGCTCGTCGAGCAGGATCAGGTCGGCCCGACCGGCGATGGCGGCCCAGACGCACAGGAGCTGATACTGACCGCCGCTCAGGCGGTCGATGCGCCGTCGCAAGACCGACTGGATGGCCGTGGGCATGTCATGCAGGGATGCGCCGGCAAAGCGCAACAGCTCGTGCCCGGTCACCGGCATGCTCGGCAGGCGGACGGGCTGCTGCGCCTGATAGGCGATGAGCAGGCCTGGCATCCGAAGGATGCGTCCGGCCAGCCGGTCGGCGCGGTCGGCAATGGCGTTGAGCAGCGTGGATTTGCCGCATCCGTTCGCACCCCATAGACCCACGACCTCGCCGGGGGCGACGTCGAACGAGACAGGCCCGACCACGGGCCGACCATAGCCGGCCACGAGACCCTCCACGCGCAGCAGCGGCCCGCTCACCGCGCTTGGGACAGGGTGTCTACCCAGAGGTCGATGTGGTCGAGATAACCGCTCCCGTCGGCGCCGATCGGCGGGTCGAGCGCGAGACGGCGGGCTTCCCATCCCAAGCCCTTGGCCAGGCGTTCCGGTGCCTGCGCCGACATGTAAGGGGCATAGACGATCACCCCCGATCGACCCTGCAGACGCTCGGACAGGGCCTTGATCTGGTGGGCCGTCGGCGGTACGCCCGGGATCTCCTCGATGGTGCCGAGCAAAGGCACCCCGAAGCGATCGAGCAGATAGAGCGCATCCCGATGATAGAGGACCACGCCGGGTACGCCCGCCAGCCGGGCCTGCCACGCGTCCAGGCGTTGCTGCGTCGCGGCGGCGAAGGACCGCGCATTGGCCCGATAGATCTCGGCGCCTGCAGGATCGAGCAAGGCCATGCGCTCGCCCAGCGCGGCGGCGACGATCGCCATCCGCACCGGATCCATGTTGACGTGCGGGTTGCCGACCGGATGGACATCGCCGAGCGCGCGGTCCGCCGGCGAGCCGACTTCCAATAGATCGACCTGGGCCGCGGCCTCGAAATAGCCGGGCTGGCCGGGCAAGATCCGCGGATTCGCGGCGCTGGCGATCGCCACCGGCAGCCAGCCGACCTCGAGCTCCGCGCCCACGGCGACGACCAGATCCGCATCGCGCAGCGCGCGAATCATGGTCGGCTTGGCTTGGAGCATGTGCAGATCGCGATCGGGGGAGGCCAGCACCCTGATCTGCGCGCGCCCGGCACCGACCGTGCGAGCCAATGCACCCATACCCGAGCTGGTCGCCACGACATCCAGCTCGGCGGCCTGCGCCGACCCGAAGGCGAGCAGACCCCCGAGCAGCGCCCCGATCACCGAAACAACAACACCTTTGATCATGATGACTCCTGCATCAAACACGTGCCTCGCACGGCTCGGCACTGACGATAGGCGCTGTAGGGCGAAATAATTTCCCCTACAGTGACACGCCGGAAAACACCTTTGGAACGATTAAAAACAACCAAACCGCCGCGTTGCCGGGTTTCGGTCCGATGCGCTTGGTGCGGGCTGGATGGGTTTCGCTGTCGCTCCATCCATCCTACGGTCACCGATACATCCTGAAATCGCGTCGGCTCCGGGATCGCGGATCGATGAGGCGCCCGATCCCGAGTGCACCCGTTGCCTGTCCCCGCGAGACGCGATTTCAGAAGGGCGCGATTTCAGAAGGCGTGCGCCCCGTGCGAGCCCATGCTGACCAGGAACTGAAGGTAGAAGGCATCGAACCGCTCGCGCTCGCCCGGCGCCTGCAGGATGTCGTTGTGCGCATACTGGGCGCGCAGTCGCGAGAACTCCGTGAGGTTCCAGGTGACGTCGAAGGTCCAGCGATCCGACGAGCCGAAGCTCGCGTCCTTGCCGCCGCTGACCTCGTTGGTCATCCCGAGCACGTCGTAGCGCAGGCCGGTCGTCCATTTCGGGGCGAATCCGTAGATCGCCTGCGCATAGAGGCCGTCCGTGGTAAAGGTGCGGCGTGAGCCGACGACCTCCGGATGGGCACTCGAGGTGATCCTCATGTCCTTGATCGAGCGAAGATACTCGCTCTGAAATTTGAAGTTCTTGTGTCCGTAGGCGCCGTCGCCGTCGTATTTGTAGACCAGGTCGACACCCCACAGCTGTGCGTCGCCGGCGAGGCCGTTGCGGTGGATCTCGATCTCGTGATGGTCGTCATGCCCCTCGTCATGCTCCTCGTCATGGTTACCTTGGTGCGCATGGGTGTGCTCATGGACGGCTTGATGCTGGTTGTTGTTCGCGTAGGACAACCCGAGCTGAAGCGCATGATTGACCCCGATCTCGGGTGCGACCTTGGCGAATGCGGTCCAGAGTCGCGGGCCGTCGTTGGTGTCGCCGAGCTCCAGCGCCGCGCGGTCGTCGTCGCCCAAGGTCGCGCCGAAGATCTCTTGGTTGCCTTGCAGGCCCTCGACGCCGAGCAGGGTATAGACCGGCAGCTTCGGGAGCCAGGTGAGCTGTAGTCCGGTGTCCTGAAGCCCGTGCGGGCCAAGCAGATTGAGGTAGGGCAGGTTCTGATCGACGAAGTCCCACTGATGGGGATGCTGCCGATTGATGTAGCCGAAGTCGCTGAGGAACTTGCCGCCTTTCACGCGCAGTCCGGCCGGGAGGCTGCGGGTCTGAAAATAGCCCTCTTCCAGCTCCACCGTGCCGTCCCCGTCGATCGCGATGAACAGCGAGGCATCGAAATAGGGGTCGACGGTGGCCGAGAAGGCGATCTCGGCCTCGCGGAAGTTGAAGCCGTTCTCGGTGAGGCCGTGCACATGGCCGCCATGGCTGTCGTCGTGGTTGTCGTGGTCGTGGCTGTGCGGCGCTCCGCGCGAGGGTTGGAATGCCTCTCCGACCACTGTCGCACCCTCCCCGTCGATCCCGTCGTGGTAATAGTTGCCGTCGAGGAAGACCGAGATCTGCGGGTTGAATGCCGTGCCCGAGGTCAGTGCGCCGAGGCCCGTCTTGCCCGGCTCCGGGCTCGCGGGGGGCGTGACGCGCGGCGCGGTCATCGGTCGGGACTCGGTCGAGGCGACAGCGGCAGCCTGCTCCGCGCGCACCGCAGCCGCCTCCGAGCGCGTTGCGGCCCGGGATGCGTCACGCTCGGCCTTCGCGAGGCGGGACTCGAGATCCTGAATCCGGCGCTCGTACTGGGATTTCATCTGATCGACCATCGCCCGGAGCTCAGCGATCTCGGTTTCCGTCGCGGGGAACGCGGCCATCGGCGTCAGCAAGGCGACAGCGCAAGCGAGCCGGACCGGAACACGCGACTTGAGCCGGCGCGGGACCGGAATTTCAGCTGCCGACGGGTTTCGTGAACAAATGTTATAACGTTTCATCAGTGATAGGCGCTCGTTGTGCTCGAAGGTTAAACCGCGCCCAACGCGGTATGCGATGGTTCTGGATGGGATCGGGCCCGGAAGACTTGACGGTCGCTGGACCCGGCGCGGTTTAAGATATTAAAAAATATATGATTTAAACCGCGTTCCCGCTAAGGGCCGTGGATGCCGGACCCTTTCGTCTCCGATAGACTTGCCGAAGGCTACCCGAATACGCGATGCTCCGCCGACGTCACCTGGATTGCCGGTGGTCTGAACGGCTGAGGCCAAGGACGGTTCGCGGTGCATGCATCGGGCGGCATGCCGCAAGACCTGCGGCGGTCCGGTCGCGAGCACGGCGTTGCATCGGGGCCGAGGCGTTGCGTGGTCCGGGTGCCGACAGCATGTTCGGGTGAGCCTGCTCAAGAAGGTACTGAAGTCGTGTTATGTTATTGCATATTCGATCTGCGTCAAAGTGAGGGGGTGTCCGATGGCTGAGGATCCAGGATCCGACTATTCTCCCGGTCCCGATGAGGAGTACATGAACGAGCGCCAGCTGGCCTATTTTCGCGCCAAGCTGCTCGCTTGGCGGGTCGAGCTTCTGGAAGAGGCCCAGGGAACGCTCGACGGGCTGCGCGACAGCGCCCATCAAGAGGTCGGCGACGATGTGGATCGTGCCACCCGCGAGGCGGATCAGGCGCTCGAGCTGAGGACCCGCGACCGGTGTCGCAAGCTGGTCCACAAGATCGACCAGGCACTGGTGCGGATCGAGGACGGAAGCTACGGCTACTGCGAGGAGACCGGCGAGCCGATCGGTCTGGCACGCCTGGAAGCGCGTCCGGTCGCGACCCTTTCGGTCGAGGCGCAGGAACGGCGCGAGATCAAGGAGCGCCAGCAGTTGAGCGGTGCCATGTGAGGCCGGTCCCGCCCTCGGGCGAGGGCGGTGCAGGCCGGTCGGTTTTCAGCGCGGGCCGATATTGATGCCGATCGACAGACGCGGCAACGCGCTGCGATTGGTCTCGACGGCATGGGGGAGGTACGGCGGAAAAAAGAGGAAGGTTCCGGCACAGGGCTCGATGTGAATCCTCGATGGCCCGTCGTAGAGGATCAAATCGCCCGAATCCGGCGGGACGGCGACATAGTAGGCCCCTGAGAGCAGCTCGTCGTGCTCGTCGTGGGTGTGCTCCGAGGTGCTTTGTCCCGGCCCCGCGAGGTTCAGCCAAAACCCGCAGCGCAGGGTCCCGGGCGGGCGCCCGAGGATCAAGGCCGCGCAGGCGAGTGCCTGATCCAGGACCGGCAGAATGGCCGGGATGCGTGTGCGATCGAGGTACAGATTCTCGAACCGGCCACCGATGAAATGGGTGCGACGCTCGAAATCATCGTCTCGCATCCCGTTCACCGCGACCGTGATGGCCGTATTGATCCGCTCGGCGTCGGGGAGTCCGCATCGGTGAATCTCGCCATTGGACCAGCCGACTCGGCTCGGCACTGCAGGAGCGGCTTCGCTCCCGCCGAGTGCGATCCGTTTCGTGGTCTTGTGCGCTTCTGCGATGGGCTGTTTCATCGAGCTGTTGTCCCCCTTCGTGCCGTCGAGAACGGGTCGAGTGCGCGCCCTGCCGCCGATTCTTTCTGCACCAGGCAAACGCTTGGTCTCAATCGGAGCATCCTTCTCTCTTTTCTCTTTAAACCGCGCCCAGTGCGGTATGCGATGTTTTTGGATGGGATCGGCCCCGGCGGATTTCAGCTCCGCTGGAGCTGGCGCGGTTTAAAGTATTAAAAAATATAAAATTTTAAACCGCGTCCCCCGCTAAGGGTCGTGGATTCACCAAACTTCGAACTCACTCGAAAGTTAGCATCTCGCTCTGGACGCGGTTTAGGTGATTTCCGGGAAAGCATCGACCAACATGTAGGGGCGACTTTAGTCGCCCGGTAAGCATCGGCAACACGCCCGGCCGGGATGATCATTCCCGGAAATCGCCTTAGTGGAGCGGTGCAGAGATTCCGAGACCGTCCGAGATCATTTTCGTTGTCGTAATCGACCATCAATACGACAACGACAACGACAACGAACGGTCTTGGCACATCTGCCGTGTTGCACGAGTCAGGGCCGCAGTTTGTGCCGAGCCGTGCGAGGCACAACCAACCGTCGGCGGATGTTGTGCTTCCTATCGTCAGACAACGGAAATTCGACGTTCCGGAGATTGCCTTACGGCGCGGGGCTACCCCACGGCAGAATCGGTACAGCGGTAATACTGTTCTTGGGCGAACCTTCGATGACCCTGTCGCTGTAGCTCAAGTAGACCAGCGTATGTCGGGGTGCATCGTAGAAGCGCACGACCTGGAGGCTCTTGAACAACAGCGAGGTGCGCTTCTTGAAGACCTCGCTGCCGTCCTGCTTGCCGTCGCGAATGTCGTCGGGCAGGCTGATGTGACCGACCTGAGCGCAGTGAATCGCCGCATCGGAGGTGTCTTCCGCCACCCCGACCGCACCCGAGACACCGCCCGTCTTGGCTCGGCTCAAATAGCAGGCTACGCCAGGGACCTCGTCGTCTTCGAAGACCTCGATGAGGATCTTGTCGTTCGGGCCCATCCACTTGAACTTGGTGGCGACGCTGCCGATGATCTCGGCGGCGGCCGTGCCGATCAGTAAGAATAGGGCCAGCCCGAGCGCGATACGTGTTCTCATGGGGTTGATCTCGATCGGTGGCGATGTTGAGCCTTAGGCGATTTCCGGGAATGATCACCCCGGCCGGGCGTGTTGCCGATGCTTACCGGGCGACTAAGGCGGTTTCCGGGAATGATCATCCCGGCCGTGCGTGTTGCCGATGCTTACCGGGCGACTAAAGTCGCCCCTACATGTTGGTCGATGCTTTCCCGGAAATCACCTTATCCCGCGAAGAGTCGGTCCGACTCGCTGCGACTGCGTGTCAGGGCGTCCTCGATGGAGACGCCGAGGAACCAGTTTCCGGTGACCGCGAGCCGTGTCCCGGCGAGGGTCTCGTCGAGCCGTCGTATCCGCGCGGCATGGCCCGTGCGCAGGGCCGGCAAACGATTGCGGACCCGCGCCTGTGCCGCGATGTGGCTCGGCGTGGTGCCCAGCGCGAGACAGGCCCGCTCGATCTGGGCCTGCTCGCTCAGCACGCCCGGTCGGAAGTGGAAGGCGAATCCGCGGTAGCTCGGGTCGGCGAGAAAATCGCGTGAGACGGCCGAGTAGAATGCCTCGTCCACCGCAATGAGACCCGCGATGGGTTTGAGTCCCAGGTCCGCGGTGCGGAACGCCAGGACCAGGGTCTCGATCTCGACCACGCCGATATCGGTGATCGCGGCCCGCGCGGCGTCGAAGCCGGCCGGCATCAGCGCGGTGGCGGCATCGGGCGGAACGGCGAGGGTGAGCGAGCCGCAGCTCAACGTCTCCTCGCCGGTCGTGACGCGAAAGCCCTCGCCGTTGCGCTCGATCGCGGAGATCTGCTGTCCGGTGCGGACCTCGAGCCCCTTCTGCGCGGCGATGGCCGCCGGGATGGCGGAGAGCCCGGTCGAGAAGGTGAATGCCTTGATCACGTCTTTGCGGCGCGGTTTGCGGCGAAACAGCGCCTCGGCGGGGTAGTCGTCGGCCGGCTGGCAGATCACGGCCTGAAAGGCATGACGCAGCAGGTCGCGGTAGTTGTGTCGTCCGAGGACATCGCCGTAATAGTCGGAGACGCTGCGCCCTTCTTTGGGGGCGGAGAAGATCTTCGGGATCGAGCGCATCGCCTCCCAAACGTGCAGCGCAGAGAGGATCGAGCCGCGTTGCCCGCCCTTCCAGAGAAGATAGCCGACCTTTCCCTTGGGCTGAACGTGTCGGGTCAATCCGAGATCGTCCAGGATCGACAGGAGATTGCCGTAACTGTTGAAGCAGGTATGGCCACCGGCCTCGGTCCAGAAGCCGCCGAGCTCCGGGAAGGTCCGGCTGTTGATGCAGCCTCCGACACGCTCGGAGGACTCCAGCACGAGGGTCCGGCGGCTGCGGCGGGCCGAGAAATGGGCGGCACCCAGCCGCTGATGCCGGCGCCGATAACGATATGGTCCAAATCCGTGCTCATACTCTGCTCGTAGGCTGATGCGTCGGTCGGGCGGTTCTTGGGTCTCGCTTCAAGGGGTCGCGCTCCGGGGGGGCTCGCTTCAAGAGTTCTCGCCCCGAGGGCTCTCGGCCGGGGGCTCCATCTCGGCGAGCGAGAGATAGTCGATGTCGGGAATCGGGATCGGCGTGGGCGGCGGCTCGCAGTCCGCCAGGCTCCAGTCCTGCCCCGAGACGAGGCTCAGCTCGCCAGTGTCGAAGGCCGCTATGTTAACCGTGCGTGCGGGTTCGAGAAAGCCGTCTTGGGTGGTGGCCAGCGCGAGGGGCGGGGTGGCGCTGTCGTCGGATGAGTCCGGCTGCGAGGGTGGGGAGCGGTGCGAAGCCGACACGGCATCGGTCGCGTTGCCGGATCTGCGCGATTGCGCCTCTGTGTCCAGGGGCGTCACCGTCAGGATGGCGCCGGCTTGTTCGAAGACCTCGGTGAAGCGTGCCGTGGTCGCGGCATCGGCGTTGCGTTTGACGATCACCGGCCGTCCGGTGAAGAGGCGCTCGGCACCGGACTCGCTGAGCTTGAAGAGCGCCGTCAGGCGCTCGCGCACCCGCGCCGGGTCGGCTCCGGGAGCCAGATCGCCCCTATAGCTGAGATCGAACCGTTCCTCGGCCATGGCTGATGTCACGTTGGCGGCTCGGGCGAGAGCCCGGACCGATGTTGAAGCAACCGCCCGGGCGCTCGCCCGGGCGGGGTGGGGTCAGAGCGGCTTGGACAGGCTGAAGGCACCTCGGACGTCGCCGAGGCCGTAGCCGTGTGCCATGTCCTCAGGATAGCGCTCATCGATCGCCGCCGCGACCTCCGGCGTGATGTCGCTGCCGTGGCAGGCAAGGCAGACCTCTGCGGTCGGGATCGCCTTCATGAAGCGGAAGGACTTGCCGTCGGCGGTCTCCACGACCTCGGCATAGGCCATGGGTTGCACGTCTTCCCCGGCGGCGCGACGGGTGTCGAAGTCCGCGAGGACCTTCTGCTCCCAGGCATCCGGCGCATTGTCGGCGGTGTTGCGGGTCTTGAGGCTGGTTCGACCGACCTCCCAGCCGGAGCGCTCGGACAGGTCGGCTGCGATGGCGGGTGCGCGGTCGTAGCAAACCGCGATGGCGTTGGTCGGCCCGCCGTCCTTCATGGCGGCCTGCAGCTCGCCCTGCAGGGTGGTGGCGAACTCCTGGACGATGGCCTTGGCTTCGGCCGCGTTCGGGTTCGGAGCTGTCTCGGCGCTGAGCGTCGTCGTGGCGAGGATGGCGGTTGCAGCGGTCAGGCGGGCGATGAGCTTCATGCGCAAGGTCTCCGGGGATAGTGGTTTAGTGGTTAGTGACTCATGGCTGATCGGGCGGTGGATTCGATCGGCTCAGCATGGATTGATCTCGCATCCGCGATCCCGGCGCGAGGCTCGCTGTGTTTGACGGATCAACCGTCGAGAGTTCCGCGCGCTCGGTCATCGTAAGGAACTCTAGACGGGTTGGCCCCGGCACGCATTGATTTTTCGATGTATCGCTGATGCCGGGTCTTGTCCGCCCTACGGCGCTTGTCCTCGGAGCTTGTCCAGCCTGCCGGCCCGATCAGCCTGCGGCCCGCAGGGTTGCGACCTTGGACGTCGGTTCGGGATGTTCCGCGACCGTCTCGATGTCGCCTTTCTCGAGATCCATCGGCTCGATCTCGGCCGACTTGCCCTTGAGGATGCGCTCGACCGTCTTGGCGTTGCGCGCGAGATAGATGGTCAGCTCCTCGAGGTCGCGCTCGGGCAAATCGGGCAGGATCTTGTCGTGGCGAAGCAGATCGGCGAGACGCTCCGCGCTTTCGAGTGCTTTGTCGTAGGCATCGGCGGCCTTTTTGTCGGTTGTACGCAAGCGTTCGGCTCCCTTCTGGTCTCTGACGACGTATTCGATCTCGATCACGGTCTTGGGCTCCGGGGTCTGCTGTGGTGATGCCCCGCGTGAGGGCTCGAGCGCACAGTATACTGTTGAAAAAGACAGGCATGCACGCGAGACCGTGGGCGCGATGCCGGGCACCGACCGGCTCGACAGATCGGATGATACCTTGCAAAATGATTTCTCTGCGACATAAAATCATGACTTGAACATAATTAGTGATGTCTAAAACATGATTGTTGCTGCTCAGATTCGCGCCGCGCGCGCCCTGCTGGGGATCGACCAAAGACGTTTGGCCGAGGCTGCGGGTCTGTCCCTGCCGACCATTCAACGGATGGAGGCCAGCGACGGTCAAGTTCGCGGCAACCTGGATTCGGTCATGAAGCTGATCGAGGCGCTGGATCGGGCCGGGATCGAGCTGATCGGCGAGGGTCAGGTCAGCGCGGGCGGCGGGCGCGGGGTCCGCCTCAAGCAGACGGCCTCGGAGGCGCGCGGCGCCGACGCCACGCCATGAGGGTCGAGACCGCCTTGTCCATCGCCGGACTCGCGGTGGCGCTCGCCCTCGGATCGGCCGCCGTCTCGCTGCTGGCGGCGCGATTCCCCAAGGTGGTGCGCTTCGCGGCGATGCCGCTGACCGGTCTCTGCGGTGTGGCGGCGATCGTCGCGGGACTGGGCGCCTTGCTGTCGGGCGGCGTGGCGACGGCGACCTTGCCCCTGGGCCTGCCTTGGCTGCCCTGGCATGTGCGTCTCGATGCACTCGCCGGGTTCTTCCTGCTCCTGATCGGTCTGGTAACCAGCGCGGTCGGGCTCTACGGGCCGGCCTACGTGCGCGGGCTCGAGCAGGGCCGGGATTCGCTGGTCGCGCTCGGCGGTTTCACCGGGCTCTTCCTGGCCGGGATGCTCCTGGTCGTCCTGGCCGACGACGCCTTTCTCTTCATGATCGCCTGGGAGGTCATGTCGCTGGCGTCCTATTTCCTGGTCGCCTTTCAGCATGAGCAGGCGGCCAACCGCCGCGCGGCGTTTCTTTATCTGCTGATGGCGCATATCGGGGGGCTGAGCATCCTGCTCGGGTTCGGGGTGCTCGCCTCCTTTGGCGACGGCTTTGCCTTCGCGTCCATGCGGGCTGCCGAGCTGTCGCCGGTTTGGGCCAGCGTGGCGTTCGGGTTGGTCTTCATCGGCTTCGGCATGAAGGCCGGTCTGGTGCCGCTGCATGCCTGGCTGCCCGAGGCCCATCCGGCCGCGCCGTCTTACATCTCGGCCCTGATGTCCGGCGTCATGCTCAAGGTGGCGGTCTACGGCTTCATTCGACTGGTCTTCGATCTGATCGGCGATGTCCAGTGGACGTGGGGGATGGCGGTGCTGGCGATCGGCAGTCTCTCGGCGCTCACGGGCGCGCTCTTTGCGCTGATGCAGACCGATCTGAAACGCCTGCTCGCCTATTCATCCGTCGAGAATCTGGGCATCGTCTTTATCGCACTGGGATTGGCGCTGATCTTCATCGACACCGGCCATCCGCTGCCGGGCGCGCTCGCCTTCGTCGCCGCGCTCTATCACGCGCTCAATCATGCCCTCTTCAAGGGGCTGCTCTTCCTGGGCGCCGGTTCCATCCTGCACAGCACCCACGAGCGGGACCTGGAGCAGATGGGCGGTCTGCTGCGGCGCATGCCTTGGACGGGGTTCTTCTTCCTGATCGGTTGTCTGTCGATCGCGGCGCTGCCGCCCTTCAACGGCTTCGTCTCCGAATGGCTGACCTTCCAGGCCGCCCTGCAGGCCTGGCAGCTCGACAGCGGTGTCATGCGCAGCCTCATCCCGATCGCGACCGCCGTGCTGGCGCTCACCGGCGCCTTGGTGGCGGCGACCTTCGTGAAGGTTTACGGCATCGCCTTCCTCGGTCAGGCGCGCAGCCGGCATGTGCGCCGCGCCCGGCCCGGGCCTTGGGGGATCCGCGCCGGACAGGGGCTGCTCGCCGTTCTCTGTGTGCTGCTCGGTCTCTTTCCGACCCTGGTCATCGGTCTGATCGACGCCGTCCCGCGCCAGCTCCTCGGCGGCGGGCTGCCCGACGCAGGCAGCCAAGGCTGGCTCTGGCTGGTGCCCGATGCCTTCGAAACGGCCAGCTACAGCGCGCCTCTGGTGACGGTGCTGCTCATCGCGATCGCCGTTCTCGTGGTCTGGGGCCTGCACCACGTCGGTGTGCGCCGGGTGCGCCGCTGCGATGCCTGGGACTGCGGTTTCGCACCGCCGACGGCGCGGATGCAATACACCGCGACCGCCTTCGCCCAACCGGTGCGGCGGGTCTTCGCGCTGCTGTTCCGGGTCGAGGAGACCCAGGTTCCGCGCGAAGACGGCGGCATGCGCCATCAGATCAAGATCGTCGACCGCAGTTGGGACGCGCTCTATCTCCCCCTGGCACGTCTGGTCGAGGCTGCGGCACGCCGCGTGGTCCGTCTGCAGTCGGGCAATGTGCGCGTCTATCTCGGTTGGACCCTGGTGACCCTTTTGGTCCTGCTGTGGATCGTCTCCGCGTAAGCGGACTTAAACCGCGTCCCCGCTAAGGGCCGTGGATGCACCAAACGTCGAACTCAATCGAAAGTGAGCATCTCGCTCTGGACGCGGTTTAATGGTGAAGCGCTGAATCCGATGGCCGACATCCTCACACCATCCGCCTGGCTGCTCGCCGTCGTGCAGGCGCTCCTGTTTCCCGCGCTCGCCCCGCTCCTCGTGGGCTGGGTCCGCAAGGTCAAGGCGCGCCTGCAGAACCGGCGCGGGGCCTCGGTTTTGCAGCCCTATCGCGAGTTGCGCAAGCTGCTCTTCAAGGAGGCCCGGGTCGCCCATACCGCCTCGCCTCTGTTTCGTGCCGCACCCTCCGTGGTCTTCGTCGCCACCTGGCTGGCGGCGGCGACGGTGCCGCTCCTGACCATCGATCTGCCGACCGCGGTGGTCGCCGACATCATCGTCCTGGCCGGGCTGCTGGCGCTGGCGCGCGTCTTTCTGGCCCTGGCCGGCATGGACGTGGGTACGGCCTTCGGCGGCATGGGCGCCTCGCGCGAGATGATGATCTCCGCCCTGGCCGAGCCGGCGATGCTGATGGCGGTCTTCACCCTGGCCATGACCGCCCACAGCACCAATCTGGGCAGCGTCATCGCGCATCATCTCGGGGATGCCTTCGTCCTGCGCCCCTCGTATCTCTTCGCCTTTGCCGGGCTGACGCTGGTGGCGCTCGCCGAGACCGGCCGTATCCCGGTCGACAATCCGACGACCCACCTGGAGCTGACCATGGTCCACGAGGCCATGGTGCTGGAATACTCGGGTCGGCACCTGGCGCTGATGGAGTGGGCGGCGCAGATCAAGCTCCTGCTCTACGGTGTGCTGGTCGCCAACATCTTCTTTCCCTGGGGGATCGCGACGGATCCGGCCCCCCTGTCGCTGGCGATCGGCTTGGGTGCCATCCTGCTCAAGCTGGCGGTGCTCGGGGCCGCCCTGGCGGTGGCCGAGACCGTCTTGGCGAAGATGCGCCTATTCCGTGTCCCGGCCTTTCTGAATCTCGCCTTGCTGCTGGCCCTGCTCGGGCTCTTGAGCCACGTCATCCTGGAGGTCGGGGCATGAACCTCCCGGCGTTGCCGCTGCTGCAACAGTTGGTGGTCCTGCTGGCCGCCCTGGTGCTTTTTCTCTCCTTCGTCCTGCTGGCGCAGAGTCGGTTGGTGTCCGCAATCCATGCCTTCGCCTGGCAGGGCGCCCTGGTCGCCGCGGTCACCGCGGTCGTGGCCCTGAGCGGCGAGGTCCATCATCTGTATTTCTCGGCCGGGTTGACGCTGCTCCTCAAGGCGCTGGTGATCCCGGCGATGCTCCACCGACAGGTCCGCCGGCTCGAGCTGGAGCGGCACACCGAGGCCCTGCAGCGTCCGACCCTGGCCATCATGGCGGCGGTCGGCCTGGTGATCTTCAGCTCCTGGCTGGTGCTGCCGATGGTGGCCGAGGAGCTGGCCTTCACCCGCAGCATCCTCGCCATCAGCCTTGCGGTGGTCCTGATCGGCTTCCTCATGATGGTGGTGCGCCACCAGGCGGTCGCCCAGGTGCTGGGGTTCATGTCGATCGAGAACGGGCTCTTCCTCGCCGCCGTCTCGGCGACCGGCGGCATGCCCTTGATCGTCGAGCTGGGCGTCGCCTTCGACGTCTTGGTCGCCATGGTCCTGTTCGGGGTCTTCTTCTTTCAGATCCGCGAGAGCATCGACTCGCTGGACGTGGACCGGCTCAATCGGCTGAGCGAGACGGCGGAGATGGCGGGCGAGGAGCGGCCATGACCGCACTCCTGCTCACCCTGCTTGCGCCTTTGCTGGGTGCGCTCCTGCTCCCCCTGGTCCGCCCGCCCGCCGTGGGCGGCTGGCTGAACCTCGCCGTCTCGGCGCTCACGCTGGCCGCGGCCGTCTGGTTGGCCTGGACGGTGGCGCTGGAGGGCGAGGTCTTCGGCCGACTGATCGGCATCGGTTTTCGGGTCGATGCCTTCAATGTCTATCTGGTCGCCTTGACCGCCTTCGTCGGTCTAACCACGTCGATCTTCTCGCGGCCCTATATGCGCCATGTTCGAGCCGAGGGTCGGGTCTACCTCGGCGGCATGCGCGTCTATCACAGCATGTATCAGACCTTCATGCTGACGATGCTGACGGCGCTCACCACCGACAACCTGGGTGTCCTCTGGGTCGCCGTCGAGGGCGCGACCCTGGCCACCGTCCTGCTCGTTTCGCTCTACCGCACACCCGAGGCGATCGAGGCGGCCTGGAAGTATTTCATCCTCTGCGGTGTCGGCATTGCGCTCGCCTTGTTCGGCACCGTGCTGACCTATTTCGCCGCCCAGCATGTCGATTTCGGGATGCTGGCCGAGCCCGGCGCCGGTCTGGTCTGGAGCAGCCTCCACACCCATGCCGCCGCACTCGACCCCACCGTCATGCGCATCGCCTTCGTCTTCCTGCTGGTGGGCTACGGCACCAAGATCGGCCTGGTGCCCATGCATCAGTGGCTGCCCGATGCCCACTCGGAGGGGCCGACACCCATGTCCGCCGTGCTCTCCGGGTTGCTGCTGAACGTCGCCCTCTATGCCCTGGTGCGTTTCAAGATGCTGGTCGATGGCTCGCTGGCGGCGACCGCCTCGCCGCACCTGGCGGGCGCCTTGCTGATGGGCTTCGGGCTGGTCTCCTTTACGGTCGCCGCGCTTTTTCTGCACCGCCAGCGCGACATCAAGCGTCTCTTCAGCTACTCCTCCATCGAGCACATGGGGCTGATGACCTTCGCGTTCGGACTCGGCGGCCCGCTCGCCACCTTCGGCGCCCTGCTGCACATGCTGGTGCATTCGCTGACCAAGTCGGCCATCTTCGTCACCGTCGGGCATGCCGCGCACATCGCCGGGAGTCAGGGGATCGAGAAGATCCGCGGGCTGATCCGCACCCAGCCGGCGGTCGGCTGGTCGCTGCTGATGGGCGTGGCCGCCATCGCCGGCTTCCCGCCGTTCGGGGTCTTCACCAGCGAGTTCCTGCTGCTCACCGCCACCATGCAGGCGCAACCCTGGCTGACGCTGCCGCTGGTGACCGGTCTGGCCATCGCCTTCGCCGGGCTCTTCCGGCATCTGCACCCGATGGTTTACGGCACCCCGCCCGAAGGCCAACAGCCGGTTCAGGCCAACATGATCCCGGTCGTCGTCCATCTGGGTCTGGTGCTCTGGCTGGGGCTCGCGATCCCCGGTTTCCTTGCGCAATGGCTGAACCGGGCGACGCAACTCATCACGGGGAGCAGCCTGCTATGAGCCGTTTCGACTGGTTGTCCGAGTTTCTGGCCCGGCTCGACGACGATCGTCTGATCGCCCGACACGGCGATGACCGCGCCTTGGCCCCGGCCCATCGTCTGGAGCTCGATGCCGAGGACTGGGGGCCGGCTGGCAAGATCGCCGCGGCGATGGGGCTGAGGCACGCGGGTGTCTGGGCCGATCCGCTCGGGGCTGGACCGATGGAAAGCGAGACCGACATCGAGGGCCCGGCGATCCGCGTGCAGGCGTGCCTGGAGCTGGGCGGCGACTATCTGATCCTACAGACACTGGTCCCGCAGACGCGGCCGGTTCTGGGCTCGCACACGCCGGTCTACCCCGGCGTCGATCGCCTGGAGCGCCACGCCCAGGACCTGACCGGCGTACGCTTTCTCGGGCATCCGGACGATCGGCGTTGGACCCGCCACCAAGCCTGGTCGGCCGACGACTATCCGCTGCGGCCGGATTTCCCGATCGAAGGGCGCAGCGAGCGGCGCACCCCGGCCGATGTCGACTATCCCTTCACCCGCATCCAGGGCAGCGGCGTCTACGAGATCCCGGTCGGCCCCGTCCATGCCGGCATCATCGAGCCCGGTCACTTCCGTTTCCAGGCCGCGGGCGAGGACGTCCTGCGTCTGGAGGCGCGCCTCGGCTACGTCCATCGCGGGATCGAGAAGCTGGCCGTCGGGCGCGATCCGCAGGGGCTCATGCGACTTGCCGGGCGCGTCTCGGGCGACTCGACCGTCGCCCATGCCTGGGCCGCCGCTCAGGCGATGGAGCGCGCCGCCGGCTGTGTGCCGCCGCCGCGCGCGATGAGCCTGCGCGCACTCCTGGCCGAGCGCGAGCGCATCGCCAACCATCTCGGCGACATCGGCGCCGTCTGCAACGACGTCGGCTTCGCCTTCGCCCACGTTCAGTGCGCCCGGCTGCGCGAGCAGTGGCAGCGCCGCAGCGCCGCACGCTTCGGCCACCGCCTGATGATGGACACGCTGGTCCCCGGCGGCGTCGCCTGCGATCTTTCGGCGACGGCCTTCCGCGAGCTGCGTCTGGATCATGCCGCCCTGCACAAGGCCGTCGAGCCCCTGTTCGAGATCGTCGACGACCATCCGTCGCTCGACGACCGGCTGATCGGTACCGGCATCCTCGCGCAAGCCGACGCGCGCGCGCTCGGCTGCACCGGCTATGTGGGCAAGGCCAGCGGGCTGACGTTCGATGTCCGTCGCGACAGCCCCTATGCGCCCTACGATCAGGTGACGGTCGACATCCCGGAGGAGACCTCCGGAGACGTCGCCGCCCGTGTGCGGGTGCGCATGAAGGAGGTCCGCGCGAGTCTCTGGATGCTCGACCGCCTGCTCGATGCCCTGCCGGAGGGCGAGATCGCCGCACCCTTCCCGCTTCCGGAGGAGGGCGCCATGGGCCTGGGCCTGATCGAGGGCTGGCGCGGCGAGATCTTGTGCTTCGTGCGCTTCGCGGCGGAGGGTCGGATCGCCCGCTACTTCCCGCGCGACCCGAGCTGGTTCACCTGGCCGGCCCTGGAGCGCCTGATCCACGGCAACATCGTTCCCGACTTTCCGGTGTGCAATAAGTCGGTTAATGGGTCGTATGCGGGGGTGGACCTCTGAACCGCGCCCCTTTAGCACATGCGGGGTTGGCCGCTCGGCTCGGACTCGCGCTCATCAACGAATGTTGTAGCAGGCGCGGTTCAGGATATTGAATGCTTTTTTTGAACCGCTTCAGGCGGAGGGGCCGTGGATATCCTTGTCATCGCGGCTTTCGATTGGCCGTTGACACGCTTGGCGTTCGGCATAAGCTACATGTAACGATTCCATGGAGACCCTCATGTCGATACCTGTCAACGAACGTGTCCGGAAGCGGCGCGATGCGCTTCGCGCGGCCGGATTGAGGCCCTTGCAGATCTGGGTGCCCGATACAAAGCGGCCGGGGTTCGCAGAGGAGTGCCGACGCCAGTCGCTCGCGGTTGCGCAGGCGGATGCGGCGGACCAGGGCCTGATGGGCTTCATCGACGCCGCCCTTGCGGATGCCGATGAGTGGTCGGTATGAAGCGCGGCGACCTGGTCACGGTTGCCATGCCGGGAGATTTCGGCAAGCCAAGGCCCGCGTTGATGATTCAATCGGATCACTTCGGTGCGACGGCAACCGCGACACTCTTGCTGGTCTCGTCGACCCTGGTCGAGGCTCCGTTGATCCGCCTGAGCGTCGATCCAACCCCGGAGAATGGCCTGCGCAAGCGCTCTCAGATCATGATCGATAAGGCCATGACGGTGCGTCGGGACAAGCTGGGAGCGCCGTTCGGCAGACTCGACGACGACACCATGGTTGCCGTCAACCGGGGGCTCGCGCTCTTTCTCGGATTTGCCTAGCTGAACCGCGCCACCCTACGACAGGCGCGATTGGTTGCTCGGTTCGACCTCGCGGCCATCAACGGACGCCGGAGCGGGCGCGGTTCAGGATATTGAATGCTTTTTTCTGAATCGCGTCAGGCAGAGAGTTCATGGGTATCCTCGCCATCGCGGTTGGCGATCACTCTTCCGCATTACTACGAGACGCGGTTCAGCATGTTCCGAATCCTTAAGCAATCCTTCCGCACCGGTGTCGTCACCGAGGCCCCGCCTGCGCACGACGACGACGAGCTGGAGCGGCTCGGGATCGAGGTGCGTCGACACATCGATGCGCGCTTCGGCCGCAGTCTCGCCATCCGCCAGGTCGACGCGGGCTCCTGCAACGGCTGCGAGCTGGAGATCCATGCGCTCGACAACCCTTTCTACGATGTGGAGCGCTTCGGTATCCACTTCGTTGCCTCGCCGCGCCATGCCGATGTGCTGCTCGTGACCGGTCCGGTGTCGCGCCACATGGAGACCGCACTGCGCCGCACCTGGCGCGCCACCCCCTCGCCCAAATTCGTGATCGCCGCCGGCACCTGCGCCTGCGACGGCGGCGAGATCGGGGTCTCCTATGCCTCCTGCGGTGCGATCGAGAACGTCATCCCGGTCGACATCAAGATCCCCGGCTGTCCGCCTGCGCCGATCGACCTTTTGAAGGGATTGCTCGGGGCCATGATGCCATCGGATGGAACCGCGGCAGGCGCTCGGAACGGGCGCTGATCGGTCGGCTCCGCGATTAGTGATGATGGGCGTGGTCGTCGCCGTCGGTCGCTGGATCGACGGCTGCGGATTCCCCCTGCACGCTCACTGTGCCCGGCGTGAATCGGGCCTGCCAGCTGTTGCCGTCCGGGAAGTTCAGCGAGGCGATCGCCTTCATGTCCGGGCGCTTCTCGAAGGTGCCTTGGCCGGTGAGTCTGTTGTCGCCTGTCGGGACGACGGGGATCGTCACGCGCTCGCCGCTCATGATGATCACATTGCCGCCGACGCCCTCGCTCGGCACGGGTGTATCGGCGTGGTCGGTGAGATAGACGCTGACTGCGTTGTCGCCGAGCACCAGCTCGAAATGATAGGGTCCGGACATGCGGACCTGACCGCCGTTCGGGGACGGCATCGCGTCCAGCGTGGCATCGTCATGCGCGAATGCGGGGGTTGCGAGGGCGAGTGCAAGCAGGACGCCGGTCATGGTTTTCATGGGACTCTCTCCGTTTGCGATCGGGTCGTGCGGCGGGCGAGGCGCCGGGTGTCGCGATACCGCGCAACCGAGCCACGTCCGCCATGGTTTGTCGGTGCCCGAGCCGGATGCGAGGATCCGCTCGGCCCTTTGATTCTCCGTCGCGGCACTGACCCCATCCTGACCGGACCATGACAAATGCGTCATTTTCATCGCCTGACGAGCGGCCGAATACGGATCGGGATCCACGGCCCGAGCCAGCGCAACCACGTCGAGGACAGCGATGAGGATTTTGATCGTCGAGGACGAGCCCAAGACGGGTGATTATCTGCGCCAGGGCTTGACCGAGGCGGGCTTTGTCGTCGATCTGGCGCGCGACGGCTTCGACGGTCTGCATCTGGCCACCGGCGGGGACTATGACCTGGTGATCCTGGACGTCATGCTGCCGGGTCTGGACGGCTGGCAAGTCCTCTGCGGCGTGCGGCGCAAGGATCCGGATCTGCCGGTGCTGTTCCTCACGGCGCGCGACCAGGTGGACGACCGTGTGAAGGGACTGGAGCTCGGTGCCGACGACTACCTGATCAAGCCCTTTGCCTTCGCCGAGCTGCTGGCGCGGGTGCGGACCCTCTTGCGGCGAGGCCGGGCGACGAGCGAGCCGACCGTCCTGCGCGTGGCCGATCTGGAGCTGGACCTGCTGCGCCGTCGCGTGCTGCGCGGCGGTCGACGCATCGAGCTGACGGCCAAGGAATACGCACTGCTGGAATTGTTCATGCGCCGTCGCGGGGAGGTCTTGCCGCGCTCGCTCATCGCCTCCTCGGTGTGGGACATGAACTTCGACAGCGATACCAACGTGGTGGATGTCGCCGTACGCCGGCTGCGTCTGAAGGTCGACGAGGGCTTCGAGCCCCGTTTGATCCAGACCGTGCGCGGCATGGGCTACGTGCTGGATACGCCGGAGTGAAGGCGCCGTCCCTCACCGTCCGGCTGAGCCTCTTGTTCGCGGTCTCGACCGTCGCTTTGCTGCTCGGCCTGGGATGGACGTTGGAGCGCGCGGTCGCGCTGCATTTCCGCGAGCTCGATCACCACGAGATCGCCGGCAAGCTCGCCTTGGTGCGCAACCTGCTCGGCAAGGCCACGACCCCCGGGGCACTGGCGAGCCTGCCGGCGGACTTGGAGGCCGCGCTGGTCGGCCATCCGGGATTGGCGCTGCGTGTTCAGGCGCCCGACGGCAGGGTTCGCTTCGTCAGTGCGCGCGGGCAGCTTCCTCCCGAGACCGCGTCGGCGCGCAGCGGCTCGGGGCAGCCGGACGACATCCTCTGGGCGCGCTGGGACGATGGTCCGCGCGCCTTTCGCGGGCTGATCGCCCGCGTCTCCGTCGGGGCGTCTCGGCAGACGCGGGACGCGACGACGGCGGGCATGGCCGAGCCCCCGTCCGATACCGTCGCCATCGGCCTCGACATCAGCCATCACCAAGCCTTTATGGCCGAGTTTCGGCGCATCTTGGTGCTGGCCATGCTGCTGGCCGCGGCTGCCGCCGCCGCCTTGGGTTGGGCCGTCACGCACGCCGGCCTGCGCCCGCTGCGACGCATCACGGCCTTGGCCGCGGACCTGGATGCGAGCCGGCTCGGTGCACGCCTGCCCGAGACGCGGGTGCCGCCCGAGATCAAGTCGTTGGTGGTCGCCTTCAACGCCATGCTCGCGCGCCTGCAGGACAGCTTCCAACGCCTGTCGGATGTCTCCGCGGACATCGCCCACGAGCTGCGCACCCCGATCTCCAATCTCACGCTCCAGACCCAGGTCGCGCTCAATGCCGCACGCGACGCCGATCAGTATCGCGAGGTGCTGTATTCGAGCCTCGAAGAGTACGAGCGCATGGGCCAGATGATCGGCGACATGCTCTTTCTCGCCCGTGCGGACCACGGCCTGCTGCACCCCACCGCCGATGTCCTGGACCTCGCGGCCCAGGTGCGAGATCTGTTCGACTATTTCGATGCCTGGGCCGAGGAGCGCGGCGTCTCGCTCGTGTTGACCGGTAGCGCCTGCGCTCAGGCAGACCCCTTGATGTTGCGTCGGGCCCTGAGCAATCTGTTGAGCAACTCCATTCGCCATACGGACCTGGGGCAGCAGGTGCGCGTGCAGCTGCAGGACGATGGGCGTTACGCGCGAATCCTCGTCGAGAACCCCGGGCTACCCATCCCGCCGGAGCAGGCTGCGCGTCTCTTCGAGCGCTTCTACCGTGCCGATCCGGCCCGCGGTCGCCGCGGCGAAACGGCGGGGTCCGGCACCGGGCTCGGCTTGGCCATCGTCAAGTCCATCATCGAGGCCCACGGCGGGGCCGTCGAGGCGAGTTCCCGTGCTGGCTGGACACGATTTACGGTGACCTTGCCCAGTGCGCATCCCCGTAGCGCCGCGCAGGCACCTGCCCCCAGCGCAGGAACATGACCGGGGTCAGCAAGGTGTCGGCCAGTTTCGAGGAGATGAGTCCGCCGATGCGGCACCTTGACCTAAACCGCGTCCAGAGCGAGATGCCAACTTTCAAGTGAGCTCGACGTTTTATGCATCCACGACCCTTAGCGGGGGGCGCGGTTTAAAATTTATATTTTTTAATATCTTAAACCGCGTCAGCTCTAACGGTCGTCAAGTCTGCCGGGGCCGATCCCATCCAAAAACATCGTATACCGCGCCGGGCGCGGTTGAGATCATCAGGGACATTCCGATGAGTCGTCGAAGCGCCATCCCGGCGTTTCAACCTTCGGAACGCTCTTGGTGATCTTGTATTGAATAAAAAATGACATCCGCTGAGAGGCTGCGGAAAGGTTCGGTCACGACCCGGACCTGCCGCTCGGCGCCTCGTCCCGGGCGACCGTTCAGGACGCAGAGCGGTCGCCCGCAGAAGGCCCTCTGGATGGCTCAGCTCGGCGTGCAGCTGACACTCGAAGGGGCCGCCTGAACGTGCCGGAACGGCTGTGGGTGCATATCGTGCAGCTCGCCGGTGAGAGGGGTCGGGGGGCTGTGGCAGGGTGCGTTGGTCCGAGCGACGGCATCGCAAAAACTGTAACCGCCACCATTCCCGCCTCGTCATGCGGCGAGTCGGGAAACCGTGCAGGCGCATCTGGTGCGGCAACGATCGATCTTGGGTAGCTCATGACCCGCTCACTCTGTTTGGAGCTATCCCCAGGGGGTCGCTGAAGCAGGCGACTTACCCGTCGCGACGGGCCGCGGGACGGGCTGGGACTGGAGCTGTGCTTAAGCTGTGCGTACAATGTGCATTGCAAAAATGCCCCCTCAGGTGCAACGCCATGGCCGCCATCTTCGCAGACGTGCTCGAATCGACGCGGGAACCCGGGACGTCGCGGTTCTCTGCATCGGGCGTCGCCGACATCCTCGGCATGCAACAGCAGGATCTGGCCGAGCTGGCGGGGGTCCATCGCAACACCTTGCGCACCCACCCGGAATCGCCAAGACTGCAATCCGCACTGCGTGACCTGATGCGGGTGTTGTCGGCCGCTGCGGCGGTGCAGCCGGACCCGCAACGCGCCATCTTCCTGGTCAAGAACGAACCCATTCCCGCGTTCCGTCACAAGACCCTGTTGCAACTGGTACAGGAAGGCCGGACCGAGGATGCGATCGGCTACCTGGAGTCCATCAGCACCGGGTTCGTCGGTTGATCCTCTGCGATCTGCCCCCCGGCACCACGTTGTTCCGGGCGCTTACCCCGCAGTGGGCCAGCCGCCCCACCAGCGGCGCAGGCGCCGCAGCCCGAGGGGGGCGCTTCAACCGAGAAGGCGTCGAGGCGCTGTACCTGTCGTTGGATGAGGTGACCGCCTTGCGCGAGTACCAGCAGACCTCCCCCTTCCTTCCACCCTGCACGATGTGCTCGTACACCGCGGCGCTGCGCGACCTGGTCGACCTGCGCCTGCTCCACCATGTGGCGCAGGGGGGGGCGCCCTGGGACGCGCTCTGGCACGACTGGCGCGAGGACTGGCGCCACCTGAAGTTCGAGCGGCACATCGAACCCCCGACATGGGTTCTCGCCGATCTGGTGCTGGCCCATGGCTATACCGGCATCCTCTTTCCGAGCCAGGCGCACGAGGGCGGAACCAACGTCGTGGTGTATTCAGAGCGGCTCGTGGATGGCAACTCGGTCACCGTCAACGATCCCGACGGGCGGCTCCCCCGAGACCAGTCCAGTTGGGGACTCTGACCCCATATGCTGCTGACCCCGCATATGCTGGTTTCCAGTCCGCAATGAACGACGGGGAACTTCAGGCACAGCAGCACGATGTCCAACGTTTGTTGGGCCACTGCCTGCTGCGCCTTCAGCAGTACGAGCGCCTGATGAAGGTCATCGGATAGACGGATGCATTTCGGCACGCAACGCGCTGGTTGCCGCGTTCGAACACATCGGCAAGAACTATGAACAGCTTCGGGGCTGGGCTGAGCACATGGATCAGGCCAGGCGCCTGGCCGCGGAGTTCGCACAGTCCGATGCCTTCTACGACATCATGTTCAATGGCATCTTCCCGGACGGCACAGTGAACTGGCCAGCCGCAGGCATCGTCCGCGCTTTGCGCGAGGCGGCGAACGAGCTCGCCGTGGACGGCTGGACGCCCGTTGCAGCGGCTGAGCGATGGATCATGGAACGGAGTCCTGAACAGCAGCCCAACAAGTACAGATGCACCAGCTGGCGACAGGCTCTACATGAGTCGCGCCTGTTCGAGCTGCGCTACCGTGTCGTGGGCGGCGAGCGAGCCGCCTGGTACAGGGTCTGCCCCCAGTAGCCCTGCTTGGGGTTCCTCAGCGCGATATCGGCCCGGGAGAAGATCTCAACCTACGCGAAGTCAACGACGGCGGGTGACGGCTTCTTTCGCCGTA
Organism: Thiocapsa sp.; assembly: GCF_018399035.1. GTDB lineage: Bacteria > Pseudomonadota > Gammaproteobacteria > Chromatiales > Chromatiaceae > Thiocapsa. The sequence continues at coordinate 2,576,446 of NZ_CP073760.1, read as the reverse complement.
ACCCCGAGATGCCTATCCCGCAACCGCTCGTGACGCAGCGGTCTGCGTGCGGCCGCTTCGGGCACGACGACGGCCCCTTTGGGATCAGCAGCGGGTGGCCGCTCCGTGGCCGACTCCATGCGCTGCGGTTCCCGGACGCCAGTGACCGATGACGGGGCGCGAGCGACAACAGGCTGCCGCGGTTTCAGACTGGCCCCGCTTTCCGGTGACCCTGCCTACCGCGCATCGACAAACCGCCGCGCCGGCGCCTGCCCCCAACGCAGGAACATGACCGGGGTCAGCAGGGTGTCGAGCAGGGTCGAGGAGATGAGTCCGCCGAAGATGACGATGGCCACCGGGTAGAGGATCTCCTTGCCGGGCGCCTCGGGGCTGAGCAGCAGGGGTAGCAGCGCGAGGATGGTGGTGAGTGCCGTCATCAGCACCGGGGTCAGTCGGTCCAGGCTGCCCTCGATGACGGTGGCGGGGCCGAAGGGCCGGCCCTCCAGCGTCAGCAGATCCAGGTAACGGTCGATCTTGAGGATACCGTTGCGGGTGGCGATGCCGGCGAGTGTGACGAAGCCGACCAGGCTGGCGACCGAGAGTGTCTGACCCGCGAGCTGCAGCGCGATGACGCTGCCGACCAGCGCGAGCGGCACGTTGGCCAGGATCATCAGGGACAGGGCGGTCGAGCGATAGCGGCTGTAGAGGACCAGAAAGATCAGCGTGAGCGAGACCAGCGACAGCAGACCGATCAGCCGGGTGGCCTGCTCCTGGGCCTGGAACTGGCCCTCCAGGCTCAGGAAATAGCCCTCGGGCAGCGGCAGCTCGGCCATCACCCGGCGCACCTCGGGGATGAGGTTGGCGAGGTTGGTGCCGTCGCTGTTGGCGGACACGACAATGCGGCGCCGGCCGTTGTCGCGGCTGACCTGATTCGGCCCGTCGGTCTCCTCCACATCGGCGACGAGACGCAGCGGCACATGACCGCCGGGGGTCTCGATCAAGAGTGCGCGCAGTCCTTCGTGCGTGCGGTCGGCGTCGTCGACACGCAGCACCACGCCGATGCGGCGGTTGTCCTCGATGATCTGGGCGACCTCCTTGCCGCCGACCAGGGTGGCGAGCGCATCGTTGACCGCGGCCGGGGTGATGCCGTAGGCCGCGGCGCGGGCATAGTCCACCCGCACCTGGGCCTGGGGGATGCGCACCTGCCGTTCGATCTGCAGGTCCACCAATCCAGGGGTGTCGGCAAGCCCCTGGCGCAGGGCCTGGGCGAGCGCGCGCAGGGTGTCCAGATCATCGCCGAAGACCTTGATCGCGATCTGGGCACGGATGCCCGACAGCAGATGGTCGAGCCGGTGCGCGATCGGCTGGCCCAGGCTGACCGACGCGGGCAGCGGAGCGAGTCGGGCGCGGATATCGGCGAGGATCTCTTCGCGTCCGCGCTCGCCGGCTGCCCCTGTGGCGGGGACGAGGTCCACGTCGATCTCGGAGTAATGCACGCCCTCGGCGTGCTCGTCCAGCTCGGCGCGACCGGTGCGCCGTCCGGTCTTGACCACCTCCGGAACCTCTCGGATCAGCCTCTCGGCCAAGGTGCCGACCCGATTGGACTCGGCGAGCGAGCTGCCCGGGTTGAGCAGGACATTGATCGTCAGGGTGCCCTCGTTGAAGGCCGGGAGGAAGGTCCGCGGAAAAAAGGGCACCGAGGCGGCGGCGACGGCGACCGCCAGTACGGCGGCTCCAAGCAACAGCCGGGAATGCCGGAACGACCACCCGAGCAGACGCCGATCCGCTGCCTTCAGCCCGCGCACCAGCGCCCCGTCGCCGCGATCCATCAGCCGCGCACGCGGCAGCAGCCAGGAGCAGAGCACCGGGGTCAGGGTGATGGAGACCAGGGTACTGGCGAGGATCGCGACGATGTAGGCGATGCCCAAAGGCACGAACAGACGGCCCTCGATGCCGGGCAGGGCGAACAGCGGGACGAAGACCAGGACGATAATCAGGGTCGAGTAGAGGATCGCCGAGCGGACCTCGATGGTGGCATCGGCGACGACCTTGAGCATGGCGAGTGTATCGGCGCCCGTGCGGGCGCGCGGGCCGTCGTTCGCCGTCTTCGCCCGCCATTCGCGCAGGCGCCGCAGCACGTTCTCGACCCCGACCACGGCGTCGTCGACCAGCTCGCCGATGGCGATGGCCAGCCCGCCCAGGGTCATGGTGTTGACCGAGAGCCCCATCCAATGGAAGACCAGCGCGGTGACCAGCAGCGACACCGGCAGCGCGGTCAGCGAGATGAAGGTGGTGCGCAGGTTGAGCAGGAACAGCAGCAACACCACCGCGACGATGATCGCGGCATCCCGCAGCGCCTCCTGCACGTTGCCGACGGATGCTGCAATGAAGTCGGCCTGACGGAACAAGACCGCGTGATCCAGTGTCCCGGCGGGCAAGGTCTCCCAGAGCGTCTCCAGGGCGCGCTCCACCTCGCGCGTCAGGGTCAGGGTGTCGGCCTGCGGCTGCTTCTGCACCGACAGGATCACCGCCGGACGACCCTCAAAGCTCGCATCCCCGCGCTTGACCCGCGCCCCCCAGCGGACCTCCGCCACCTGGCGAAGCAGCACAGGCGCGCCCTCGCGATGGGCAACGACGAGGTTGCGCAGATCATCGAGCCGCGTGGTGCGGGCGATGTTGCGGATCAGGTACTCCTGCGCCTGGCGTTCCAGAAAGCCGCCGCTGGTGTTGCGCGCGAAGCCCTGCACCGCGGTTTCGAGCTCGGCGAGCGTGATGTCCAGATCCCCGAGCATCCGCACGTCCGGGACCACCTGCGCCTGGCGTACTTCCCCGCCGATCGGAATGACCTGCGACACCCCCGGCAGCGTCAACAGGCGCGGGCGGAGCACCCAGTCGGCGAAATCCCGCACCGCCATCGGCGACGTCGCGTCGGCCCCACTGTCGTTGCTGTCTTTGCTGTCGTTGCCTTCGGCCTCCGGCGCAAAGACCGCCACCAGCATGATCTCGCCCATGATCGAGGTGACCGGGCCCATGTGCGGGGTCACCCCCGGCGGTAGCTCACCGCCGAGCGTGGTGAGCCGCTCGGCGATCTGCTGGCGGTTGCGGTAGAGGTCGCTGCCCCAGTCGAACTCGATATAGACGATCGACAGCCCGATGCCCGATACCGAGCGCACCCGGGTCACACCGGGCAGGCCCTTGACCGCGGCCTCGATCGGAAAGGTCACCAGTTGCTCGACCTCTTCCGGCGCCATGCCCTCGGCCTCGGTCATCAGGGTGACCGTCGGCTTGTCCAGCGCCGGGAAGACGTCGATCGGCAGGCCGAGCGCCTGATAGCTGCCGTAACCGATCAGCACCAGGGCGGCGGCCAGGACCAGCAGCCGTTGCCGCAGACTCGTTGCGATGATCCGACTGAACATGGGCGGACCTCAGCGCACCTGACCGAGCAGCGCGGCGCCGTCGGAGACCACCCGGTCCCCGGCCGCGAGCCCGGCGCTCACCACGCTGTCTCCGGCGCCCAACGCCCGGACCTGCACGCGCTGCGGGCGGAAGTGCTCGGGCTGGACATGCAACCAGACCAGCTCGGCGCCGTCCGGGCCGCGCTGGACCGCGGCGCTCGGGATGCGCAGGCCCGTGCTGCCGTGGAACATGGTGGCGACCACCGTCAGGGGTTGGCGCACGACGAGCTGGTCGGATGGCCGCGGGCTTCCCGGCGTCACGAGTGGCGGGTCGGGCTCGATCCGGAACTGAATCGGCAGGGCATGGCCGCGCAGCTCGTAGCCGCTGCCGAGCGGTGTCAGGCGCAGGTTGCGGCCCTCGGCGGTCGTGGCGCTGGCCGAGGTGAAATGGGTCGCATGATCGGTGTCGTAAAGCAGGGCCTCCACCAGCAGACGCTTGGGGTCCACGACCGTGAACAGGGTCTCGCCGCCGGCCACGATCTGGCCCGGCGAGGCGTTGCGCAAGGCCAGCACGCCGCCGACCGCGGCGGTCAGCGGCATCCGCACGCTGAAGCTGTCGGCGATGGCGCGGCGACGGGCGGTCAGGCTCGTGTGCTCGGTCTCGGTCTCCTCGAGCTCCTGGCGCGGGGCGTTGTCGCCGAGCTGGCGTAGGCGGATCAGGTTGCGGGCGAGGTTCTCGATGCGCCCGTCGAGCTCGGCCACTTCCGCCTGTAGATCGGTGCGGTCCACTGCGTCCAGGATCGGGACAAGATAGGCCAGCACCTGGCCCTCGCGAATCGGCGCTCCGAGCAGCGGCAGACCCTCCTCCGGCAGCTCGATGCGGCCCCGCAGCGGCGCCTGCACCAGCGCACTGGCGTTCGGATCCGGGATCACGTGCCCGGACAGAGTGAAGGTGTCCGGCCAGTCACCGGGCTCGGCGCGGGCGGTGCGGATACCGAGCAGCCGTTGGGTCGGTTTCGGTACGAACAGGGTCCCGTCCGGCAAGCGCGCGGCGGCTTGCCCGGCGGCGGATGCCGCCGCAGGGGTCGGATCGCTGGCCGGGTCCGGAGCGCCATGGTCATGTCCCTCGTGGGCGCGGACGGGTCCGACGGCGTCCAGCGCCAGCAGCGTCGTTGCGAGGAGCGCCAGCGGCATCATCGCTGCCGTGTTCGGGGAGGCTGAACCCTTCGACGGGGACTTCGGATCTGATTGCTTGCCTGGAATGCGGCGGTCCCGGTGATCGCGCCACAGCAGCAGGGCCAGACTGCATAACGCCAGCAGCACGACCGCCCCTTGCAGCAGCGGAACGGATGCGTACCAGGCCGGCGATCCAGCGGCCGGCTGGGCATCGATGTCTGGCGCGTCCGATACCACCAGGGTTCCCAACAGCAGATCGGCCAGCGTCGGCGACTCGATCGCAAAGATCAGATCGTGTTGGCCCGGCTCCGCCAGTGGACCCGGATCGAGCCTGTAGACGCCGTCGCCCTCGTGGGCCGCGTTGCCCTGCCAGGCCCCGCTCTCGACCTGCAGGACGGCGTCCTCGATCGGGCGGTTGGTCGCAAACTCATCCAGATAGACCGTCAGTGTCCCGTCTTCGAGTACGGCAACCAGCTCCAGATCCGCCGACTCGGCGGTGACCCGCGGCGCCAGGGTCGCGGTCACCGGGGCCGGCAACGGCGGACCGTGGTCATGGCCTTCGTGGGCCGAGAGATTGGTCGTGCCAAGGCCGGCCAGCACGGTCGCGAGCAGGATCGGGAAGTAGGCCAGGGTTCTTCGCATAACCTTGTCTCGATGGGATGCCGAATCGATTCTGACGAGCGCATCCGGTCGTCGTCCCCAACGAAGACACCGCCTCGTGTCGGAATCTTGTCGCACCGGCTCGGCCTGCTGTTCTTTGCTCGAATGAAGTGGAGCAGAAAGTCAATTAAACCGCCAGCTCCGACAGTTGTCGGAGCTGGCGGCCAAGCCAATCCAACAAACGACGCCTACCGCACCGGGCGCGGTTTAGGGCAGGATCGCCGATGTCACCCGACAGGACGCTGACAGGGCAATGACAAAATTTTCATCTTGTTTGCGTGGGATGCGGATCAGGTGCCGACCAAGCTGCCCTTCGATTGGGAGGGATGGGAAACCGAGCTGGAGGTGAAGTACGCCACCGGAACAGACTTGGAAGCGGTGGCCTTGGCCGAGCATTACACCGCCAGGGCATTGGCCGGCGCCATCGGCATCAGCAAGACCGAGGTCTCTGCCTCTCTGCGTCGCAGCTTTGATGCCGGCTTGGCGCGGCGCGACCGGCATTCCGGTCTTCCACGGGTCAATCGGAGCGCGTTGCTCGAGATCGGCGAGCACTGTCTGCGCTGGGTGTTTCCGGTGCGTCCAGGTCCGCTCGCGCGCGGCATCCCCACCGGGTTTGCCGCCCCCGTGCTGGCCGATCAGGTCTTCAGTGCAGGCGAAAAACCCTATGTTTGGGTCGATGCCCATGGCAAGGTCACCGGGCAGAGCGTCTCCCCACTGTACAAGAGCGTCCCGCTGGCCGTCCGTGGCGACCCGGCTCTCTACGCAATGTTCGCACTGCTCGATGCGCTGCGGCTTGGACAACCGCGAGAGCGCGCCATCGCCCGCGACAGGCTCGCCACCATGCTGGAAACCACGTGAGCGGCGCTGCGGATACGCATCGCGCGATGGTTGAACTGGTCGCCCGGGCGCTCGGCGACGATTTGCTGCGCCGGATGGCATTCCTTGGCGGCTGCGCAACCGGTCTGCCGAAGCTCCTGCCGGCCGATCAGCTCCGCAGTGCTTGAGCGGTCGGGAAGTCGCCGGCCTGCGCGACCTTCTCGGGCGTGCCTTCGGCGACGATCCGACCACCCGCGTCGCCGGCTTCCGGCCCCAGATCGATGATCCAGTCGGCCTCGGCCATCAGATCGAGGTTGTGCTCGATGACCAGGACCGAGTGACCGGCATCGACAAGCCGATGCAGGACGCCGAGCAGGCGTTCGACGTCGGCCATGTGCAGGCCGACGGTCGGTTCGTCGAGGACATAGAGGGTCGGGCGGGCGTGGCGTTGGGTCTTGATCGATTCGGGCCCCTGTCTCTGCCCCGGCGTCGCCCCCGATGTCGATCGCGCCTTGGTCAGCTCGGTGACCAGCTTGATGCGCTGGGCCTCGCCGCCGGAGAGCGTGGGGCTGGGCTGACCGAGCTGCAGATAGCCGAGTCCGACGTCCCGGAGCAGGGCGAGCGGGTGGTGAATGGCTCGGTGCGCGTGAAAGACCTCCACCGCCTCGTCGACGCTCAGGCGCAGGACTTCACCGATATCGAGTCCCTGATAGCGCACTTCGCGGGTCTCGCGGTCGAAACGGCTGCCGCCGCAGGCGTGGATGTCATGTCTGCGAGTCAATCTCAATGCGGTTCAACTGATCCCATCCCATTGTCGAACGCTTCGGGCCTCGGCCAATGTTGGCCGAGACAGTCTTTTCATCATTGAAAGGCATCGCGAATCGACTGGTTGATTGCCGTGCTCAGTGCGCTGCTTGTCGTCTGGACGGCACTCTCGTAGAGATTCCTCGTGCCCACGCTCAGTACGTTGCGTTGATTTGCGTTGGATCTTGCTCCGTATCCGGAGCCCGAGTCGAAGGGCCGGCTTCCCAGCGTTGCGGTGGATGAGTGCACCCACGCGGCGTTGTTCGCAGCCTCGCCGGTGGCTGTTACGCGGTTTTCGCCATCCCGCGAATAGTTCTCGTAGCGGCTGGTTTGTATTGAGCTACAGCCAACCATGCACAGCGCAAGCAACGACACTATAAACGTTTCCATCGCTTATCCTCCGACGTTCAGCCGATCCATCAACGAGGTGGCTGCGTCGCTGTCCTCGGTTGTAGCCAGTCGCCGGAGCCGGTTCCGTTGATAAGATCAAAGGCCAACTCGTAGGCATGGCGTGCGCCATCCTCGTCGCCCGCGCGATCAAGCACATCGCCGGCGCGCTCGGCTTGTCCGGAATCGAGCGATGACGTGAAGCTCGACAGGAGATGGTCGGCCATGCGCTGCGCGTCGAGCGGTTTATCGAGCGCAAGGAAGCACTCGGCCGCGTCGAGGAAGAAGGCGAGTGGCTGTGCGCACTGGCGTTCATGCATCTCCTTGTAAAGGCTCAGGGCATCGGCAAAGCGTTTCTCCAGATACAGGGCTTGGGCCGTGGGGTAGATCGCGTCGCAATAGGCAGGCAGGAACTGCATCGACGAGGGTGGACGCTCGCGCGAGGCGATGATCCGATCCTCCGGAATCCATGCCAAGGCGACGACACCCCCGTCAAGCACGCCTGCCCGGCTTTGTAGACCCGGCAACAGGCGTCCATTCGCTTGGTTGTCGAGCGCGGAGAGCGCCTTGGCGATTGCCTCACGGTTGGCGAAACCCTGCCGCTCTAAATGCTCGCCCGCGGCATAGAGCAGCAGCCCCTGGCGCGCACGCATCTCAGCAAGACCACGCTGGGCCTGTTTGATCACCCCCTGCCGGACTGGATCGACGCTCAGCGCGGCCAGGCTATACACCTGCCCGTCGCGGACGACGATCCAGTGTTGTGCGGCGGGGTCGGTTTGCCGACGGGCTTGGAGGGCTCGAACGACCTCGCTTGGAATACCGGAGGCGCCCAGCCAGGTGTCGAGCACCGCGCCGAACGGCGCGGACTGCACGGGCATTGGGCCAACCGACCCCAACAGGAGTATCAGGCCCGCCGAGAACAGCGCCGTCAGGCGCGGGTGCACGCGCGCCCGACGCCTGCCCGAGGTGGTGGCCTCGCGCCCCATCGGGTGACTAAAGGTTACGATCATCGCTGATCTGTCCGGTCGGACCGGGGCCAACCTCGGCGCTCGGCCGCGGGACATCCTCCAGCGTCGGGGCGGTTGATCCAAACCCGGACGCGGGCGCTCCGCCATTGCCGCCAGCTGTCGGGGTCTTGATCAAGCGTGCCTCGGACATCTCCTTGGCTGCCTGAGCCGCCGCATCGCTCGCGGAAGGGACATACACGGCAACCGCATACACCTCGCCGTTATCCGCACTCGCGAAACTCTTACGCACCACGCCCGGGGGCAGAATGCCGCTGCGAATCGACTGATATTGCTCGGTCGAGCGCTGGACATTCAGAAAGGACTCGCGCTTCTGGTCGAAGCGTTGCGCCGAGGGATCGGCTCCGGCGCTGTCGTCGCGCTCGAACTGAGCGATCAGCTTCTGGGTCGAGTTATCCAGCTTCCCCTTCCAGGATGTCTCGTCCCCGATCAGCATCCCGATCAAGGCATCTGCGGCCCGCATCTGGGCAATCTTCTCGGCGTTCAGCCTCTGCTTGGCCTGGAGCATTGCGTTGTCGCTGGTCCGAACCACATCCGAGCCGAAACCGACGAAGGCGATCTCGCCGGTCGCGGGCACCTGAATGAGACGACCACCCACGGGCGGCACCAGTCCATTCTGAATCTCCACCAGCACCTTATTCAGACCATCCTGCATCGTCGCGGCTTCCAGCCCGGTCGGAGTTGGCCGATTGAGCTGCCCTCGCGTCTTTGGCGTGGTGACAAGGGTCACATAGACAGTCCGTGCATCGGTGTTGTCTTCGACTGAATAGACCACGAACCCGCGCAGCAACATCTGCACGGACTGCTCGAGCTGTTCTTCCTGTGTGCTCGCATAGTTGGTTAGATCCGCCTTGGCACTGGTCACGCTCTCCATCTGCTCCAGCACCTGCATACGGCCGGTTGACGACAATCCAGTCAAACTCTCGGCGAGGTGCCGTTTGGCGTCCATGAAGGCCCGGACATAGGCGTCGCGCTTGGCGATCCGCGTTGCGGTCGGATTCTCCATCAACTCGTACCCGCCCATGCCGGTAGCGACCCAACCGATACCGGAACCGAAGCGCACCATCTCGGCGCCGGGCGCACGCCGATTGGCGACGGTGTTGATGGCATCCTGTGCCGTCTCGGCCTGTACAACGGTGCTGCCAGTCGCGGCGTCCTGCACCTCTTGAACCGGCCCCTGCACCTGGGTCAGCGCCTGCTTTTGCTCGACCGTCTCGGCCTGCACGGGGGGCAGGAAATCGTCCGCAGTAAGCGGCTGAGCCGGCAGGGGTGATGCCAGTAGGCATAAGGCGGTTGAGATGGTGAGATAATGCGCAAGCCTTGACATGTTTGATCCTCCGATGATGATTTCCGTTCAATTGTGCGCCGAATACGTTCTCACGCAATATCGGCGCAGACACCGTTCCTCTCTATGCGATCTCTGTTAAGGTTCGCTGCCCCTTAACATCATTGCTCCCACTTGACCTCGATAGAAGCGCTCTTCATTGCACTTAATATATTCGGATCTACGCTAATCGGAACAAGGGTAATGGCCTCGGAGAAAAAACCTTCATTAAAGACATGGACTTCAGGAGAAATAAATAGATGCCTGAGATCACCATGGCCTTCGTGAACTGATGTAGTGAGAATTCGCCTGCCGGTTTCCTGATCATCTAGATCCCTTAAACCCTTTGACCCCAACGCTAAGAGCTCTCCTCCGGAATCAAACAAATTAACTTCAAGGACGCCCGATACTTTTGTATCATCTAAAAAAACTGGAGCCAAAAAGCCCGTAAATTTCCAGGACTGACGATTTGTGCTTGCAAATGTTTGCACGTAGGAAATTGAAAAAGTCCCATATTCTTGGTTGTTGAGCTTCTCATTGAGAGTTCTGAATCCGTCATGCCCGAGTGCATTTTCTGGCCTGCTCAAAGCGCCAACATGCGAAACATCAACTTTTTCGACTGCAATCTGATTGAGCACATCAAGCAGCGTTTTCTCGGCGACCTTGTAGCGATCACGATTGATTGAAAGCTTCACAGGCACCAAGAGTTTGGATTGATCGGTCTCATCCAGTTTCGGTTGCCCCGCGAAGTCAAAATCAAACAACCCCGGACCAATCATCGGTTTGATGGCTTCGGCAAACAAGGCGGCTGCGTCCTGTGTCTGCTGTTGTTCCGTGACGATCGCCGCATGCATGCTGGTGCCGTCGATTTTCGCGGTCGCCTTAAGCATCGGGCTCACTTTTTCCATAAGCGGTTGGCGCAGAACCCGGGCGCGGATCGTGACGTTGAACAGTCCGTCGCTCGCTCCTTCGCTGACCGTGGTGACTTCCTTGATCAGTCCGCGCGAATGCGTGAGGACCTGGTCCTTGATGATCTGGTCGTTTTCGATCAGGGTTTCGGCGTCGACATAGAGACCGAGCGCCTGTTGGATCGCGTTGCTGTAGGCGTTGCGTAGCGCCGCGTCGGCATCGATCCCGATGCCCTGCGCGATGACCTCGACCTGATCGTCCATGTTTGCGGATTTCGCCGTGGTTTGAGCCGGGTTCGGCGTCGGAGCAGGTGTGGAGGTCTGAAGCAGCCGAATTCCGGGTTGCTCCTCGGCCGGCGGCGCACTGGTAATGAGCGCCGGGGTTGTTGCCGATGGGTTGACCTGGACAAGTGGTTGCGGCGATGCGGGCGGCGGCGCCAGGAGCAATCCGAATCCGCTTTCGGACGCGCTTGATGCTGCGCCCACCGTGTCTCCTGCGATCTGATTCTTGGTGGATGCGACCAGGGGTAGATCGAGTGCGGTCCGCGCGGCGACCGCCAGGTTGATGTCATCGCCTTCAATGATGCCGTTCAGGAATTGCAGTGTCTTCTCTCGATTGACCGAGAATCGGTAGGCCAGCGCATAGGATGCGGCGGCAAGGTCGCCACGGTCGGCTTGTGCAAAGGTTTCGGCGAGGGGGACCCAGGTGGCGGTGCGATTCGGCGCGAGGGTTAGGGCATGGCCGAGCGACTTGAGTGCGCACTGCGTGTCGCCGGCACGGACGCATGCCATGCCGAGATTTGCAGCGACCTCGATGTCTCCGGCGTCGGCGGCGTGTGCCTGCCGGAAGTAGCTCACGGCCTGCGAATAGTCGTTCTCCCGGAATCGTTCCAATCCCACGTCGTTGAGGTTGCGCGCCTTCGCGCGATCGCCGCGTGGTGGTTTCGGAATCGTCGAGAGTTGATCCTTGAGTGTGTCGATCTGATCGGCCTGGCCATCGGTGCTCGGCCATTGAGCCGTGACCATCATCTCGTTGAGGATGCCGGCTGCCTGTTGGACATGGGCATCGCTCATCGCCAGCCCGAGGCGAGGTGATAAGAATGACGCCATAATCAATGCGCCGAAGACTCTTCTTTGAATAGGGTGTCTCGACATGGCTCTAATCGCTCTTGCTGAATTTTAGGTGTACTCGATGACGAAATCTACGCGATTATCGAGTCATGTTTCCGGAGATTTCCGCAATGGAGTGATTTTGATTGTCTTCACCTTTTCGATGATTTCATGAGGGATGGTGAAGCTGATTGTAAAGCGATGTTTTAAAGCAGATTTTTGTTCGCCGCCGTATGAAAAATTAATCGATGGGAGTAGCCCGAAGCCTAGGGTAGTGCTTGCTGCGGTAGTGCTTGCCGCGGTGGTTTGCGCCAAGTCGTCATTTCGAATCCAGAGCGTCTTATCTTCATAATCGACCATGTGCCACGTCGTTGTATTTCCGGATTTCTGCGGGCTTACTGAGTATCCGGTAAATCCTACGATCTTTCCTGCGGTTAAAATAAATATACTGCAGATGGAGTTTTCGGCTGCGCTTGGCTCCATTCTGCACGCTTCTATTCGGCCAGTCACCGTTGCGCTACTGGCGCTACTGGATGGCATCGATCCCGGCACGGTGATTGGGATGGATTTGTCAATACTGAAAAGCTCGTTCTGCTCTTGATCGAAGAGTTCAGTGGAAAACGTATAACCCTTGTCCTGCGACGGCGGTTCGGTTCCTTCGAGCAGCGCATCGATAAGGCGCGGGTCAAGATCATAGACGACGCGAGCGAACGGATTTGACGGGTCGAGAAGAATAAAGGAGGACTGGTCGCTTACGATGTAGTCGATATAAACGTTGGCAAGCGAACTGCGCACAGCGACGCCGTCCTCCTTGAGTGCGCGAATCGCATTGATAGCCTCAAGCTCGCGGTAGAACGCCTTTTCCTTTCCCAACGAGATCTGATCCAGCACCCGAGTCATCTCGGGGACATAGTCTTTGTAATAGTGGTCTTCGTTGAAGGCGACCTCGAAGTCCATCACGAAAGTGTCGGGCTCGTCCGGAACTGCCCGCAGTGTACTGACGGCTTGGAGAACAAGGAAATCTTCGGGTTCGAACTTGTGCATGGTCTCGGCGAGCAAAGCAGCGCCGTCCCGTACCTTGCTCTCCTCGCTGTGTGCGAGGGCGTCTTGGCCTTCAAGCCCGTCAAGCGATACATCGTCGCGTGGCTTGAGATCACTCGGCGAGAAGGCGATGACCTGTCCATCGGATGCGACGTATTGAAGACCATCTCTCAAGATGTCGGGGCGCACGGAGACCTTCATCCGAACTCGGTAGACGCCCGCTGCAGCCTGACGATCGTCCGCAGAGAGGATCTCGTAGCCATCCACGACACCACGACTGTGGGCAATGATGCGTTCCGCGACCTCGTTCTGGTCGATCTCGGTCCGAGCCTCGATCATCACGCCCACGGCAAGGCGCACCGCCTCCAACCAAGCCTGGTTCAACGCGGCGGTTCGTGATTCACCAACCCCTTCGACCGTGACGGAAAACCGCTCGCCGTCGATCTGGAGGTTGGGATGGAAAGGGCTTTGATCTTGGGGCGCGGAAGGCCGTACTTCGGCGGACGATCGAGGTGACGGGGTCGGAGCCTCGGAAGCTGCGGCTTCCGAGCCGTTGCCCGGGATATAGAGTGCGAGTCGACCGGAATCTACTGTCGGTGCTGCCCAAGCGAGTAGGGCCAGTGTGCAGAACGTGACGCGTTTCATGCGTTCTATCTCCCTGAACAGGCAATTTTTTATCGTTTTTTAAGTGGCCGCACCTCGATATCGACATCCGATGCGACCGGTGGTCGTGGAGTCGCTGATCGAAGGGATCCACCTCAAGACGACGACAAGGATAGAGTGGGTCCGCCGGAAATTATATGAGCGAGGTCACGGTTCTGGGGCTGGGCGGCCGGTTTGCAGGGGCTCAATTCGGAGTTTACGGACCGCCGGGATGCATGGCGAGGATCGGTTGAGCGGCAGACCGGGGGTGATCCGGATCGGAGTAAGGCGGAAGTTCAGAGACCTCCGCGTTCCGAATGGGGCTTCGTTGTTCGGTGGCAATGTGTCCCTGACGATCGTTATCGGGTCTGCTATTGCGCCGAGCCTGCGTGACCGGTGGACTGAAGATGCTTCCGCAACGCGCGCGCGGTCGGAAGGTCGCCGGCCTGCGCGACCGTCTCCGGCGTGCCTGCGGCGACGACCCGACCGCCGCCATCGCCCGCCTCCGGCCCCAAATCGATGATCCAGTCGGCCTCGGCCATGAGGTCGAGGTTGTGCTCGATCACCAGGACCGAGTGACCGGCATCGACCAGACGGTGCAGGACGCCGAGCAGGCGTTCGACGTCGGCCATGTGCAGGCCGACGGTCGGCTCGTCGAGGACGTAGAGCGTCGGGCGGGCGTGGCGTTGGGTCTTGATCGATTCGGGCCCCTGTCTCTGCCCCGGCGTCGCCCCTGATGTCGATCTGGCCTTGGTCAGCTCGGTGACCAGCTTGATGCGCTGGGCCTCGCCGCCCGAGAGCGTGGGGCTTGGCTGACCGAGCTGCAGGTAGCCGAGTCCGACATCCCGCAGCAGGGCGAGCGGGTGGTGAATGGCGCGGTGTGCGTGAAAGACATCCACCGCCTCGTCGACGCTCAGGCGCAGCACCTGGCCGATATCGTGTCCTTGATAGCGCACCTCGCGGGTCTCGCGGTCGAAACGGCTGCCGCCGCAGACCTCGCAGGTCATGCGGACATCCGGCAGGAAACTCATCTCCAGCTTCTGAACCCCCTGGCCCTCGCAGGCGCTGCAACGCCCGCCGCTGGTGTTGAAGGAGAAGCGTGCCGGTCCCCAGCCGAGGATGCGAGCCTCCGAGGTGGCGGCGAAGAGGCGGCGGATCGGATCCCAGAAACCGACATAGGTGGCGGGACAGGAACGTGGCGTCTTGCCGATCGGGGTCTGGTCGACCTCCAAGGCGCGCGCGATGCCCTGCCACCCGGTCAGGCGTTTGCAGCCGATCAGGGTGCCTTTGCCGGGGCGCGCCGCTGTCTTGCCCTCCTGCGCGAGCAGGTTGCGCAGGCTCTTGACCAGGACCTCGCGCACCAGTGTCGACTTGCCCGAGCCCGAGACGCCGGTGATGCAGACCAGCCGGGCGAGCGGGATGCGGACCTCGATATCCTGCAGGTTGTGGCGTCGAGCACCCGAGATCAGGATCCCGTCGTCGCCCTTGCCGGTCGCGCGGACCGGCCGCGAGCGCCCCCGCGTACGGGCGAGAGCGCGCCCGGTGACGGAGGCCGGGTTCTGCATCAGCTCCAGTGCGGTGCCGCGGGCAATGATCTCGCCGCCGCGCGTGCCGGCGCCCGGCCCCAGGTCGATGACCTCGTCGGCGCGGCGGATGGTCTCCTCGTCGTGCTCGACCACCAGGATGGTGTTGCCTTTGGCCTGGAGCCGATCGAGCCCGTTCAGGAGCAAGCGGTTGTCGCGCGGATGCAGGCCGATGGTGGGCTCGTCCAGGATGTAGCAGACACCGCGCAGGTTGGAGCCGAGCTGGGCGGCCAGGCGGATGCGCTGCGCCTCGCCGCCCGAAAGGGTGGGCGCGGCCCGATCCAGGGTCAGATAGCCGAGTCCGACCTCGGCGAGAAAGGCGAGTCGCTCGCGCACCTCGGCGAGCAGGTCGTGGGCGATGGCGGTCTCGCGCGTATCCAGGTGCAGACCGGCAACGAAGGCTCTGGCCTGCTCCACGGTCAGGGCCGAGAGATCCGCGATCGAGCGATCGCGAAAACGCACCGCGAGTGCCTGCGGGTTGAGGCGTGCGCCGTGACAGCTCGGACAGGGATGTGACGCGACCGCGTCGGTCTCCTGCCATTGATCCTCTTCGCCCGACTGCTCTCCGTCGAAGCCGCGAAGCTCCAGTCCGGTGCCGAAACAGTCCCCGCACCAGCCCTGCTTCGAGTTGAAGCTGAAGAGCCGCGGGTCGGGCTCGGGCAGGGCCATCCCGCAGCTCGGGCAGGCGCGTCGGGTCGAGTAGGGCGTCTCGGCGCCCCAGGTCCCGTCGACGACCTCCACCACGCGGAGCGCGCCCTTGCCGAGATCAAGGGCCTGATCCAGGAGTGCGCGCAACGCCGTCTCCTGCTCGGGCCGGATCGCGATCTCCCCGACCGGCAGGTCGATGCTGTGCTCGCGATAGCGGTCGAGCCGCGGCCAGTCGCGTGTCTCGATCGGCTCGCCGTCGACGCGCAGGACGAACCAGCCGTGGCGCACGGCCCAGTCGGCCAGCTCCTTGTAGATGCCTTTGCGGGCGATCACCAAGGGGGCCATGAGTGCGACGGCTTTGTCCCCGTGATCACGTTGAATCCGCTCCAGAATGGCGTCCCGGCTCATCGGCTCGATGGGTACGGCGCAGGTCGGGCAGGTCTGGATCCCGAGCCGGACGTAGAGCAGACGCAGATAGTGGTGGATCTCGGTCAGGGTGCCGACCGTGCTCTTGGCCCCGCCGCGACTGGTGCGCTGCTCGATGGCGACGGTGGGCGGGATGCCGAGCACGGCATCGACATCCGGCCGCGCGGCAGGCTGGACGAATTGGCGGGCGTAGGCGTTCAGCGACTCCAAGAAGCGACGCTGGCCCTCGGCAAAGAGGATGTCGAAGGCGAGGGTGCTCTTGCCGCTGCCCGAGACGCCGGTGATGACGGTAAAGCGATCGCGCGCGATCGTGAGGGACAGATCCTTGAGGTTGTGCTCGCGGGCATGGATGATCTGGATCCCCGCCGGGATCGGGGCGGCCGGCGTGGAATCTGTTGCCACGGAAGGACACGGAAGACACGGAAAAGGGCTGTCTTCCACCGACCCGACCAGAATCGACGACTCTCCCGAAAACGCTTCTTCGTTCCGTGTCGTTCCGTGTCCTTCCGTGGCAAACGCGATTCGGGCATTCAGACCGCGCAGATGCTCGGCCAAGGCCCGCCCCGTATGGCTCGTCGGATGCGCCGCAACCTGCTCGGGCGTGCCGCAGCAGACCAGATCGCCACCGGCCTCGCCACCCTCGGGTCCCAGGTCGATGAGCCAATCCGCGGCGCCGATCAGGTCGAGATTGTGCTCGATGACGAGGAGCGAATGCCCCTTGTCGAGCAGCCGTCGGAAGGCGTTCAGCAGGACCGCAACATCGGCGAAATGCAGCCCGGTGGTCGGCTCGTCGAGCAGAAAGAGCATGCCGCCGTCGCGGGCCTTGCCCCGGCCCGATTTGGCGAGCTGGCCGGCAAGCTTGAGCCGCTGGGCCTCGCCGCCCGAGAGTGTCGGCACCGGCTGGCCGAGTCGCAGATAGCCGAGCCCGACCGCGAGCAAGGGCTCGAGTGCGCGCTTGAGATCGGCGTCATCGGCGAAGCAGGCGAGTGCCTCGGTCGCCGTCATCTCCAGCACGTCGGCGATCGAGCGTCCGGGCTCGCCGGGCCGGGCGACGATCTCGACCTCCAGCACCGGCGCGCGATAACGCCGGCCGTTGCAGTCCGGACAGCGCAGATAGACATCGGCGAGGAACTGCATCTCCAGATGCTCGTAGCCGTTGCCGCCGCAGGTCGGGCAGCGTCCGGTGCCGCTGTTGAAGCTGAAGGTGCCGGCGGTGTAGCCGCGCTCCTTGGCGAGCGGCTGGGCGGCAAAGCGTTTACGTAGCACATCGAGCGCGCCGACATAGCTCGCCGGGTTCGAGCGCGAGGTCCGGCCGATGCTCGATTGATCGAGCAGCACGACATCGGCGATCAGGCTGTCCCCCTCGATCCCGGCGTGCTCGCCCGGCGGCTCGTCGGGATGGCCCTTGAGCTGGCAGAGTGCGTTGTAGATGACTTCCTGCACCAGGGTCGACTTGCCGGATCCCGAGACGCCCGTGATCACCACGAGGCGGTGCAGCGGGATCTCGACATCGATCCCCTTGAGGTTGTGGGCGCGGGCGCCGCGGATGTAGATTCGCGGGCCGTCGGGCGTCGGGGGATTGGCCGGGTGGCCGGCGGCGACCTGTCGCCGGCCGGCCAGATAGTCGCCGGTGAGCGATCCGGGGGTGCGGATCAGCTCCGCCGGTGGCCCCTCGAAGAGGATGCGTCCGCCTTGCTCGCCCGGTCCGGGGCCGATGTCGATGATCCGATCGGCGGCCCACATGACCTGCGGGTCGTGCTCCACGACCACCAGCGAGTTGCCCTGGTCGCGCAGGCGTCGCAGGATGGCCACGATGCGATCCATGTCGCGCGGATGCAGGCCGATGCTGGGCTCGTCCAGCACGAAGAGCGCGTTGACCAGCGTGCTGCCGAGCGCGGTGGTCAGGTTGATGCGCTGCACCTCGCCGCCCGAGAGGGTGCGCGACTGGCGGTCCAGGGTGAGATAGCCGAGCCCGACCTCGCAGAGATAGCGCAAGCGCGAGCGGATGCCCTCGATCAGCAGATCCAGCGCCGGATCCAGCGGCAGCGCGTCGCAGAAGTCGCGGCAGGCGCTCAAGGGCAGGCGCATCAGGTCATGGATGCAGAGGCCGGGGAGGGCCTGCCAGCTCGCCTCGTCCATCCCGATGCGCCCGTGCCGGAAGCGGCGCTCTGGTGCCAGCGCCCGATCCGCGAGCGCCTTGTCCCCGACCCGCCAATCCAGTGCCTCGTCCGTCAGTCTGGCCCCGTCGCAGGCGGTGCAGACGTCGTAGGCGCGGTAGCGCGAGAGCAGCACACGCACATGCATCTTGTAGCTGCGCCCTTCGAGCCAGGCGAAGAAGCGGCGCAAGCCGTACCAGACGCCGGCCTCCCACTCGCCGTCCCCCTCGATGATCCAGGCGCGATCGGCATCCGTGAGGTCGCGCCAGGGCAGATCGGTCGGGATGCCGCGACGGTGCGCGAAGCCCATCAGGTCTTCCTGGATCTCCGAGTAGCTGTCGGACTGGATGGGCTTGATCGCGCCCTCAAGCAGTGATTTGGACGGATCCGGGACGACCAGCGACCAGTCGATCCCGATGGTGCGCCCGAAACCCCGACAGGTCGGACAGGCGCCGACGGGCGAGTTGAAGGAGAAGCGGCTCGGCGTCGGATCCGCGTAGGCGATGTCGCAGTCGGCACAATGCAGATCGGCCGAGAAGCGCCAGGGTGGGCCGGGCTGCCGATCGGCATCGAGCGGATAGACCCGGATGCGCCCGTGACCGCGGGCCAGCGCGGTCTCCAGCGCCTCGATCGCGCGGCCGCGGTGCTCGGCGGTCGGACGCAGCCGGTCCTGGATCACCTCGACGGCGGTCGCGTCCTCCGAGAGGATCCGGACATAGCCCTGCTGGGCGAGCAATATCTTGACCGCCTCGACATCCAGCGAGGCCGGCACCGGCACGCCGAAGGCGATCGAAACGCTCCGGTCGGCGGCCTCCGGCAAGGCGACCAGGTCTTCCCAAATGCCCTCGGGCGTGTCGCGCTGGACCTCTCGACCGCACCCGCGGCAGAAGAGCCGGGCGGTGCGTGCAAAGAGGAGCTTTAGATGGTCGTTCAGCTCCGTCATGGTGCCGACGGTGGAGCGCGAGGTCCGCACCGGATTGGTCTGGTCGATGGCGATCGCGGGCGGGATGCCCTCGATGCGGTCGGCCACCGGGCGGTCCATCCGATCGAGGAACTGGCGCGCGTAGGGCGAGAAGGTCTCGACATAGCGCCGCTGTCCCTCGGCATAGAGTGTGTCGAAGGCGAGCGAGGACTTGCCGGAGCCCGAGACGCCGGTCACGACGATCAGCGCGTTGAGCGGCAGGTCGAGATCGATGTCCTTGAGGTTGTTCTGGCGCACCCCGCGCAAACGGATCAGCTCCGGTTGCCGGCTCCGCTCTGGCATTGGTGTCTCGGGTCGAGTCAAAGACCAAAGGTCTCGCTGTAGGCGACAACACGGTTGCGTCCGGAGTGCTTACTCGCGTAAAGGGCCTCGTCAGCGCGCAACATCAGGTCGTCCACATCGGTCGCCATGCTCGGGTAAGTGGCATAGCCGATGCTGACCGTGGTGGTGAGCGCGCCCTCCCGCGCGTCGATCAGGGTGTTGGCGATCATCCCTCGGATGCGCTCGCCGGCCTCCCGCGCCGCTTGCTCCGTCGTATCGGGTAGGAGCAGGATGAACTCGTCGCCACCGTAGCGGGCGACCAGGTCCGCGCTGCGGATGCTCCGGCGGATCCCCTCGGCGACCGCGCGGATGACCTGATTGCCGACGCTGTGGCCGTAGCGATCGTTGACCTCCTTGAGGTTGTCCGCGTCCACCATCATCAGACCGAAAGGGCGTTCATGCAGCACGGCGGCCTGTTTGTAGCGGGCGAGGGCGGCCGAGAAGGCGCGCATATTGGGCAGGCCGGTGAGGTCGTCGGTCTCCGAGAGGCGCTGCGCGAAGTTGCGCGAAAAACGCATATCCGAGGCGATCAGCGAGGTGACATAGGCGACCAAGGCAACGGGCGCGAACAGCAGCATCAGGCGACTGAAGGTCGAGTATGCGAAGAGCTCGGTTCCGTCGATCGTATAGGCGGCGAACAGATAGAAGCTGGCGATGAGGCCGACCTCGAGGAGCGTGATGAGTTTGCCGAGCGTCAAGGCGCTGAAGACGATGACGAGCAGGAAGAGGCTGATCAGCGGGCTGTCGACCTTGCCCGTGTGCCAGACCACGAAGGCGGTGAAGGCCAGCATGGCCCAGGTCTCGATCGTGAGCTTCCAGCGCGCCGGCAGGGTGAAGAGGTTCAGGTAGCGGAAACCCAAGATGAACACGGCGAACACGGCGATCGCGGCGGCGATGCCCAGGGTCTGCTCGACCGGCTCATCCGGCAACACCAGGTAGACCAGCACCAGGACCAGCAACAGCCATTCGATCTCGGCGAGGGTTCGATTGAAGCCGGTCAGCTCGATCGGATCCGGCGCTGCGACATCCCGCTTGTTCATATCTGATCGTCCCGCCGACGGCTCGTTTGGTTCGCGATGGTTCGAAGGAGGCTATTCTAAATCGCTCGAAACCGGTTCCTCGCGGACGCAATGTGCTTTGCGGTCACCCGCTCTCGAGGCTTGGTCCGGGCATGCATGTGCGGGGCGACCTCCCGGAGGCGGACCGATTTCCCCTCAATCTCAATTGTCATTTCGCATTGCAGGGAATGTGGTCGAGCCTTGTGGTTGACTCGGATGCCCCTAGATTCGTCTCGTCGGGCGAACCGGAACAACCATTCGGTGAGCCCCGTATCAGCAACCCAACTCGATCGAGGATACAAGCCCATGTCCATGCGCCTCTCCACCCTTGCCACTGCTGCTCTCCTCGGTGCCATGCTGGTCGCCGGCTCCCTCATGACGGCCCAAGCCGGTGAAGGTTGCACCAAGGATAAGAACAAGGACAGCGGAACCTCCGCCGCCTACCCGACCCAGATCCGGCAGCTCTGAACCGCATTCTTGCGTCTGTGAATCGTTCGAGGCGGGGCAACCTCGTCTCGATCGGTAGCGTCGGCGAGACGCGGTTCAGGATTTTTTTGATTCAACTTCTTGAACCGCGTCACTCCGATCTCCTGAACTTGTCCCGACAACCAGTCAGGCCAGGCTCCGCGCATACCCTGCCGAAGCGCAGTTCAAGTCAGAACCGACCGCGAATATATTTGAGCGCACGGCTGATCGGAAGCTCGATATTCGACGGACCGTTGCGGATAATGAACAACTCGCGGTTCTTGTCATCGTGCAGAAATGCCGGCGTGTCCGCACGCTCGCACTCGACCGCTCCCACGCGACGATCCTGCAGATCGTAGAGATCGAAGCGCACGAACCGCGCATACTCGGCCCCGATATGGTGGTTCAGCAGGTTTTTGAAGTGCAGCCTGCACTTGTCCTCGTTCTCGAACTTGTCGGCCGCCAAGCCCAGCACGGTTCCGTCGTCCGACACGCCGAGCAACAGGATTCCGCCTTCCGAATTCAGAAAGGCCGCGACGGCCTTCAGCCAAGCCATCTCGATCTCCCGACCCGTCACCTTGCTGTGCAGGTTCATGCGCATGGTGGATTTAAACTCCAGATGCGTACTTTCGCCCGAGGTGATCAGCTCGCGCAGATCATCCTCGGCGCGATGCCGGTCGATGCCGAGCTTGGGCATGTCGCGCAGTTGGCGGTGGTACTTGCGCACCACCAGCGTCGTCATGACCAGGCTCGCGACCAGGATGCCGAGTACGGTGAGGGCAACGATATGCCACCGGCTCCGGAGGATTGCGAGGGTCTCGGAAACAGGAAGGACCACGCCGGACCAACCGCCCGAGATGTCCTCGGTCAGCGGTCTGAAGCCGCCCCACCACTGAACGCCCGAGCTGGTGAAGCGGATCAGACCCTGTGACGGGCGGCCCGCAAGGTTCCAGGCCGACACGGCATCGAATGCCAGCGGGCCTCCGGGCGTGAGGTGGGCCGAGAAGAAGCCGCTGGCCCGTTCCGGATCAGGCGCGCGTGCGTTCTCCTCGGGAAGATAGACGCCGCCCGCCCCGCTGAATAGAAAACCGCGTCCTTCGGCCGCGACGGCGTGTCGCTCGATGCTCTCCACGATCGTCTGGATGGTGACGTCCAGGGCGGTCACCCGCAGTTGTCCGGATTGCATCCAACCCAAGGATGCCGTGAGTCCGGGGACCTGGCTCGACTCGAAGACATAGGGTCGGGTCCAGAGCAGTGTGCCGGGTCGCTCGGCCGCCGAGCTGAACCAGGGGCGTGTGCGCGGGTCGTGCTCGGTTGCCTCGTCGCGCGTCTCCTGCTCACGCAGCTCGGCGTCCCACCGCGTGATGCGCACCGGCTGTCCCGTTCCGGAGTCGCGCATGCGACTGAGCCAGCCGTCGCCGTCGCGGCGCAGAAAATACTCGGCGCCGTCGGCCGAGGCATCGATCGCGCCTGCGATCTGGCCCATATGCGCGAGGATCGGGGTCAAGCGTTGATTCAAGGCCCCCTCGTCGGCCGGGGTCAGACCGGCGGCGGCGAGACCGTCGCGAATGATCAGGAGCTGCTGCTCGACCGGCACCAAGAGACCGCGGACCTCGTCGCGAACCAGTGCGGTTGCGGCCTCGATGCGGCTTTCGGCCAAATCTTCCTTGATGAGGTTGATCAGCAGGATATTGATGGCCACCAATAGGCCGACGGTCAGGAGCACCAGCAGCATGAGGTCGCGCAGGAGCCGCGAGCGGACTGGACCCGAGGAGGTCCGCAACAACGAGAAGGGCGTCATGGGGAGGCTTTGAAACGGCTCAAAAATAAGTCAAACAACGCGACGAGAGAAGACCTTTGCCATGGCTATCGTTGTCGTTGTCGTAATCGTAATCGACAACGACAACGACTCGATTCGGTGCTCGACTTATTTCCGACACGTGACGTCTTTTCCCGAGAGGCGGTATGGCGTTTGGAATCCGGCGACACGCAATCGCGCGAAATATCCCGGTCCTGTGAGTATAGTAACCCCGCCCGCACGGGGTGATCTCGTGCTCAGGTCGTGCGGAACACGGCGACGAGGCATGTCGACCGATCCTCCAGGCAAAGAGACAGGAGATGCCGATGTCCGAGATTCATTACGACGCTCATCCCTCGATGTTGCGAATTCGACCTTTTTCGACCCCATTGATGATCATCCTGTTGCTGGCGGGGATCCTGTTCGCCGTGATGGGTCCGGCATTGATCCCGGTTCCACTGCCCGAGCCGCTCGACGAGCGGAGCGTCAAGATCGCCGGCCTGGTCGTCGCCGGGCTCGCCTTGCTGCAGCTGTGCATCTGGTGGTTGGCCACCCGCTCCGACCATCTCGTCATCCGCGACGACGAGCTGGTCTGGACCCACGGTCTCCTGAGCAAGAGCTACACCGAGATCAAGCTCTCCTCGGTCCGCACGGTGCGACTCCATCAAAGCCTCCTGCAACGCATTCTGAATGCCGGCGACATCAAGATCTACACCTCCGGCGACGATCCTGAGCTCATCGTCCGCGGCCTGCCGAACCCGAGTCGACTGCGCGAGCTGATAAAACGTCTCTGAACTGAACCGCGTCCGCAGCCCATGATGCGGTTCGAGCGGGGTTGGGCGTCGAGGTCACCAACGACGTCGTCCCTGACGCGGTTCAGAATAAAAAATGAAAATTCTGAACGGCGTCTCCCGTGTCTGTGGTCGATCCACTAAGGCGATTTCCGGGAATGATCATCCCGGCCGTGCGTGTTGCCAATGCTTACCGGGCGACTAAAGTCGCCCCTACATGTTGGTCGATGCTTTCCCGGAAATCACCTAACCACTAACCACTAACGTGCCGGAGCAGGAACTGGGTCAGCAAGGCGACCGGTCGTCCGGTCGAGCCCTTTTCCTTGCCGCTCAGCCAGGCGGTACCGGCGATGTCCAGGTGTGCCCAGCGGTAGGCTTTGGTATAGCGGGCGAGGAAGCAGGCGGCAGTGACGGCGCCGGCCTCGCGTCCGCCCACGTTGGCCATGTCGGCGAAGTTGGTGTCGATCTGCTGCTGGTAGTCGTCCCACAAGGGCATCCGCCAGGCGCGATCGGCGGCGGCTTGGCCGGCCGCGAGGATCTCCTCGGCGAGATGATCATCCTTGGTGAAGAGGCCGGAGGCATGCTTGCCCAGGGCGATCACGCAGGCGCCGGTCAGGGTGGCCAGATCGATCACCAGCTCCGGGTCGAAACGCTCGCTGTAGGTGAGGGCATCGCAGAGGATGAGTCGACCTTCGGCATCGGTATTGAGGATCTCGATGGTCTGGCCGGACATGCTGGTCACGATGTCGCCGGGTTTGTTGGCGTCCCCGTCGGGCATGTTCTCGGACGAGGGGACGACGCCGACCAGGTTGATCGGCAGGTTTAGCTCGCAGGCCGCGAGCATGGTCCCGAAGACGCCGGCGCCGCCGCACATGTCGTATTTCATCTCGTCCATGTCGGGGGCCGGCTTGATCGAGATGCCGCCGGTGTCGAAGGTCAGGCCCTTGCCGACCAGCACGACCGGCTTGGCGTCGGGCTCGCCGCCGCGGTAGTGCATGACGATCAGCTTCGCCGGTTGGCGGCTCCCCCGCGAGACCGAGAGGAGGGCGCCCATCTTGAGCTCCTCCATGTCGGCCTCTTCGAGGATCTCGGTCTCCAGACGCTCGTAGCGCTCGCCGAGCTCCACCGCCTTCTCGGCCAGATAGGTCGGGGTGCAGATGTTGCCGGGCAGGTTGCCTAGCTCCTTGGAGAGTGTCATGCCGGCTGCGATGGCGCTGCCGTGTCGGATCGCCTGCTCGGCGCTCGGCGCGTCGGCCTTCTCGGAGAGCCAGATCTCGAGACGCTTCAGCGGTGTCTTGGGTGCCTGCTTGTCGTCTTTCTTGGTCAGGGTGTAGCGATAGGTCTTGTCCTCGGCGGTGGTGACGAGGTCGCGCACGGCCGCATAGAGGTCGAGCCCGTCGGGACCGAGCTCGGGCAAGGTGCAGAGTGCGGCGCCCGCATGGGTCTGCTGGAGTGCGGCCACGGCCCCGACCAGTGCCTTGCGATAGTTGTCTCGCCCGAATTCCTTGTGTTTTCCGCATCCGACCACGAGGACCCGCTCGCTGGCCAGACCGGGCAGGTCGTAGAGCATAAGGGTTCCGCCGAGTCGACCGTCCATGTCGCCCTTCTTCAACAGCTCGGACAGGCGACCGCCGGTGGCGAGATCGAGCGTGGCGGAGGGTCCGGCGAGCTTGCGCCCCTCGAAGATCCCGATCAGGATACAGGGCGTCTTGAGTTGCGCGATCTCGCCGGTCTTGATTCTGAATTCCATCATCGGACTCCTGTTGAAGGGCCTGGGTGAGAGCGGGTTCTAAAACGACGCATGTCGCTCTGGACGCGGTTTAGGCCGGTCGGTCGCGACGCGGCGCGCTGCCGATGGTCGACCGCCTACGGATCTGGTGCTTTTGATGTCGAATAACGAGTCTACCGGAAGAGACCGCGCGGTCGAAGCCCGTCGGCGGGGCGGCGTCGCGGGTCCGTCGCGACGAGCCGGGTCCGCCGCCGGGGCGGCCTGCGGCCGCGCCCCGGCAGCGGCGCAAGGCCCGACGCCGTGATCATCCTCGAACGCTATCTGGCGCGTGCCGTCATCGGCGGGACCCTGCTCACGCTCGGGATCCTGCTGCCGCTGCTCGGTTTCTTCATCCTCGCCGACGAGATCGACGCGGTCGGGGTCGATGGTTATGGCCTTGCGGATGCGCTGGTCTTCATGGCCTTGAGCCTGCCGCGCTATGCCTATCAGGTCTTTCCCATCGCGACCCTGATCGGCGCCTTGATCGGCCTCGGGGCCTTGGCGAGCCGCTCGGAGCTGGTGGCGATGCGGGCTGCCGGCTTCTCGGTGGCGCGGATCATTCGGGCCGGCCTGCTCGGCGGAGTGCTGCTGGCGGCGCTCGCGGTGGTGGTCGGGGAGGTCATTGCGCCGGTTGCCGAGCAGCGCGGCCTCGAGCTGCGCCGCCAAGCGCTCTCCGGCGATGTCGCTCAGCAGACCGCTGACGGTTTTTGGGCCATCGACGGTCGTGCCTATGTCAACATCCGCGAGATCGCCTCGCCGACGCGTCTGCGCGACATCTTCATCTACCAGTTGGACGCGGATGCAGGCTCCCTGGTCGCGACCCACGCGGCGGGTGCGCGCTACAGCAAGGCGGGTTGGGTGCTGGAAGACATCGCGCGCAGCCGGGTGAGTGCGGCGGGGGTCGAGGTGGAGCGCATGGAGCGGGCGGAATGGAGCTCGATGCTGGATCCGGGGCTGCTCAAGGTCGTGGTCGTGGATCCGCAGGTGCTCCCGGTTTGGGGGCTCTACAAATACATCCGCTTCATGACGCTCAACAAGCAGGATGCCGGAGCCTACGAGGTGGTCTTCTGGGGCAAGGTCCTGCACCCGATCCTGACGCTTTCGATGATCTTCGTGGCGATTCCGATCATTCTCGGATCGGCGCGCACCACGGGGCTCGGTCCGCGCATCTTCGTCGGTGTCTTGGTCGGCATCCTCTATTATCTGGTCAGCCGCACCTTTGCATTCGTCGCGCTGCTGTTCGGGTTGAACCCGCTGGTCGCGGCGATCATGCCGCCGCTGTTGTTCATCACCGGGTCCTTGTTCTTGCTGCGTCGGGTGGGTTAGGGACAGCGCCTCAGGGTTTCTTGGTTTTCCCGGATGGCAGGAGCATCACCAGCCGAGTGTGCGAGTGGCGGTCGTGCCAGGCCAGACCGTCTCGGTCGATCAGGCTCCACCAGAGGCCGAGTCCGGCCGGCAAGAGGCTCAACAGGGCCCAGCCGAAGCGCTTGAGTGCATCGCCCCTGTTCAGGTCCTCGCCGTCGTCGCGGATGACGCGAAACCGCCAGGCGCGCATGCCGAGGGTTTGACCGCCGTGCGTCCAGAAATAGACGTAGAAGGCGCAGATGACGATCGCCAAATAGACCTGCATCAGGGCCAGATGAAGCGGATGCTCGTTCGGCGAGGCACCCGTGAGGCTCGTGTAGGGGATCACGATCAGCAGGACGGCGAACATCAGAACGCCGAGCAACAGCACGCTGTCATAGAGCAGGGCCCCGATGCGGCGCAGCAGGGATGGGGTCTTGGCAAGGCTGATATCGAGGTCCATGGTGTCCTTAAACCGCGCCCGGCGCGGTATGCGATGTTTTTGGATGGGATCGGCCCCGGCAGACGTGACGAGCGTTGGAGTCGGCGCGGTTTAAGATATTAAGAAATATATTATTTTAAACCGCGTCTCCGCTAAGGGCTGTGGATGCGTCAACCGTCGAGCTCACTCGAAGACCGGCATTTCGCTCCGGACGCGGTTTAGGTTTTTGGATTTTTCACTGAAACCGCGTCGAGGAAAAGGCCTCCTACGGGCGCGAGGCCGGCCCTGACTCAACGTTGTTTTTTTCACTGCGGACGCGGTTTCATGCGGCTCTCCGTCAAATCTATCCTGTTCGTCCTGTTGCGGCGGGTTCCCATGCCCGTGATCGCGATCCTCGTCGGCCTTGTCGTGGGGCTTGCGGTATGGGTGCTTCTCGATCAGGTGCAGAGCCGTCAGGTCGACAAGATCTTCGAGCAGGAGCTCCAAGCGCAGCTCGACCAGCGTGCACGCGAGAGCCTGATTCGATTCGACCGTTATCTCTCCAACTACGCGGCAACCACGCGCCTGCTCGCCAACCACCGCCGCCTTTCCGAATATCTCGAGCCGCTGTTCTGGTTCGAAGACGACACCGCCGCTCCCGTCGTCTACAAGGAGTTTCGCCCGCATTGGCTCCCGGATTTCTTCGATCGCGAGGCGCTGAGCCCGCCGAGTCATGTGCTGCTCACCGATCCGCAGGGTCGTGTTCGAGAGGTCTTTCAATCCGGCAACGATCCGTTGCCCGAGGAGATCGCGGCTCGGATCCCGACGCGCTTGCTCAACGTGCGCGAGGTACGCTCGGTCATCGAGCGGTTCGGCGACGGACTTTACTTGCTCGGCAGCGATGCTGTCGAGGATGCCGGCGGTTATGCGATGGGGCATCTGGTGGTTCTGGTGCCCGTGGACGACGCTTTTCTGGCCTCGTCCCAACGCGGCGTCTATGTCGGGCGCGCCGCAGTGGCTTTGGTGGACGGGGCCGATCAGCGGATCGTCGCGAGCGTGGACTCCGAGATGCTGGTGCCCGGAAGTCTGCTCTCGGACTGGACCGAAAGCTATCTGGTGACCTCCCAGTCCATGGCGGAGTACGAAGGCGCCGACTCCAGTGTCCTGTTTGCGACCTTTGTTCCGCATGCCGCGGTGGAGAAGATGTCGCGGCATGTCCGTATCTTCGAGCGCCGGCAGCGCGGGATCGCCGCAGCGGTCTACATCCTGGTCTTTACCGCGGTCATCTATCTGGTGTCGTCGCGACTGAACGCGGTGCTCAAACGCATGACGCGGTTCTCGCAGCGTGCGCTCGGTATTCCGGAGCCCGGGTTTCACCGCGACGGTAACCAATTGCTCTTGCTCGAGGAATGGATCCAGCATTTCACGCAGCTGGTGCTCAAGGCGCGCGAAGAGATGAGCATCAAGCATCAGGCGGAGATGCGCGAGAGCGAGGCGCTCAAGGCGGCCGTCATGGAGGCGTCGCTGGATGCGATCGTGACGCTCGACCACGGCGGTCGGATCATCGAGTTGAACCCGGCTGCCGAGCGGATGCTGGGGCTCGATCGCGGCGAGGCCGCGGGAACCGTCTTTGCCGAACGTTTTCTGCCCGAGATCGCACGCCCCGCCTTTCAGCGACTCCTCGACCGCTCGCGCCACCTGCACCGCGAGCCGCAGGGCCGCGGCGAGCTGGTGGCGCTGCGCTCGGATGGCTCGGAGATCCCGGTGGAGATCTCGATCGTCCCGATCGACCTGGAGTCCGAGCGCTTCTATACGCTCTACATCCACGATATTACGGCGCGCAAGCAGGCCGAGCGCGAGATCAAGAGCCTCGCGCGGTTCGCCAGTGAAAGCCCGAACCCGATCCTGAGGGTGACGGGCGACGGCCTGATCGTGTATGCCAATCGAGCCAGTCGCCCCTTGCTGCAGGCCTGGGGTGCGGACCCGGGCGAGTGTCTGCCGGAGGATTGGCGCGATGAGATCGCCGTCGCGCTCGACAGCGGCGAGCCCCAAGAGCGGGAGCAGGAGATCGCGGGCCAAGTCTATTCACTGCTGTTCGCGCCTATCCGGGATCTCGGCTATCTCAACATCTATGCCCGCGACATCACCGCGGTGCGCCGTGCCGAGCAGGAGGCCCGCCAGCATCAGGCCGAGCTGGTGCATGTGTGCCGACTCAGCACCATGGGCGAGATGGCCACCGGCATGGCGCATGAGCTCAATCAGCCGCTCTCGGCGATCGTCAACTATGCCAACGGCTGCAGTCGGCGTCTGCAGAACGCCTCGTCGAAGACCGAGGATCTGGTCGGCGCCATGGGCCAGATCACGGTGCAGGCGCAACGCGCAAGCGAGATCATCCGTCGCCTGCGCGCCTTGGTCGGCAAGCAACCGCCGATCCGCACCGACTCCGATCTCAATCATCTGGTGCGCGAGGTGTGCTCCTTCGTCGAGTTCGAGACCGCGCGGCTGGCACTGCAGATCGAGCTGGATCCGGGCGCCCATCCGATCCCCGTCAATGTCGACCTGGTCCAGATCGAGCAAGTGTTGCTGAACCTGGTTCGCAACGCGATCGATGCCCTGCATGAGTCGCCCGAGGAGCGTCGCCGTCTGACTATCCGCACCCGGGTGGAGGGGGGGCAGGCCATCGTCGAGGTCGAGGATACCGGCCCCGGAATCACCGCGGATCGCATCCTGCACCTCTTTCATCCCTTCTTTACGACCAAGGAGGGCGGAATGGGCATGGGCTTGGCGATCAGCCAGACCATCGTGGAGAATCACGACGGCCGCATCTGGGCCGAATCCGAGCCCGGAACGGGCTCGACCTTTTACGTCTCGCTGCCGCTCGCGCAGGCCGACACGCCCGACGCGACGGTCGCGGGTAAATCCGAGCTCTTGGAGAGCCTGACATGACCAACGACGCAACCGTCTTCGTGGTCGACGACGACCAAGCCATGCGGACCTCTCTGCAGTGGCTGATTGAATCCACCGGCATGTCGGTCCAGACCTACGAGTCGGCCGACGTCTTTCTCGCGAGCTATTATCCGGGGCGCGCGGGCTGTCTTCTGCTCGATGTTCGGATGCCCGGGATGAGTGGCTTGGAGCTTCAGAGCCACCTCGCGCGCGAAGGCTATCGACTGCCCGTCATCATGATCACCGGACACGGCGATGTTTCGATGGCGGTCAAGGCGATGAAGGCGGGGGCGGTCGACTTCATCGAGAAACCGTTTCACGACGAAGACCTGCTGCGCAGCATTCGGCGCGCACTCGACTACGACGAGAGACACCGTGCCGACCAGGCGGCACGGGCCGATATCGCGACGCGGCTCGCCGAGCTGACGCCGCGCGAGCATGAGGTCATGGCGATGGTTACGGACGGCAAGTCGAACAAGGATATTGCCGCCGCGCTCGGCGTGAGCGCCAAGACGGTCGAGGCGCATCGCGCCCGCGTCATGGAGAAGATGCGGGCCGACTCGCTTGCCGAGCTGGTGCGGATGGCCTTGATCGCTTCGGCGGACGGGCCCGCCGTACGCTGAGATCGGAGAGGTTTGCTCGGAAGTCGTCCGAGCCTCAAAATAGCCGATCTTCAATGATTCGCCGGAGTATGTTTGATGTCCGAAAAGGCCCCCTGGATTACCTTCCGACCCGAGCTGAAGGTGCTCGATTGCACCGTTCGCGACGGGGGGCTGGTCAACGCCCACCAGTTCGGCGATGACTTTGTCGCGGCGCTTTATCGCGCCTGTATCGACGCCGGCATCGACTACATGGAGATCGGCTACAAGAACTCGCCGCGCGTCTTCCCGAAGGACACGTTCGGTCCTTGGCGCCACTGCGACGAGGCCGATCTGCGTCGCGTGGTCGGTGACCACGATCCCGAGGCATCCGGACTGAAGCTGGCAGTGATGGCCGATGCCGGCAAGAGCGATTGGCAAACCCAGATCCAGCCGGCGAGCGAGAGCGTCCTCTCGATGATCCGCGTCGCCTTTTACGCCCATCAGGTGTCCGAGGCGGTCGAAATGATCCGCCATGCCACCGAGCTCGGCTACGAGACAACCGCGAACCTGATGGCGGTCTCCAACATCTCCGAGACCGAGATCGATACCGTGCTCGAGGCCATCGCCGAGACGCCGGCCAGCACCATGGTGATCGTCGACAGCTTCGGATATCTCTACCGCGAGCAGATCGACCGGCTCTACCGCAAATACACCGCGGCACTCGAAGGGACCGGCAAGGAGATCGGCATCCACGCCCACAACAATCTCCAACTGGCCTTCGCCAACACCATCGAGGCCATCATCCTGGGCTGCAACCGGGTCGACTCGACCATCTTCGGCTTCGGGCGCGGTGCCGGAAACTGCCACACCGAGCTGCTGCTCGGTTTCTTGCGCAACCCCAAATTCAACGTCCGCCCCATCATCGAGGTCATCCAGAACCGCATGCTGCCGCTGCGCAAGGAGCTGGATTGGGGTCCGTCGGTCCCCTACAACATCACCGGGCAGCTCAATCAACACCCGCGCTCCGCGATCGAGTGGCGCGAGGGGGCGACGCCGGATGACTATTTGACGTTTTACGATAAGGTTGTTTCGGAGATTTGAGGGTTTGGGGGGAAGGGTTCGGGGTTCAGGGGGTAGGGTTCAGGGTTCAGGGTTCAGGGGCAGGACGGGAGAGGGCGTCGACCCTCTCGAATGAACTTTGTCACCTGATGATCCTTTAGGCCACTGAACCCCGGGGCACCAAACTCCAAATCCGACCCCCGAACCCGAACCCGAACCCGACCCCGACCCCGACCCCGACCCCGACCCCCGACCCCCGACCCCCGACCCCCGAACCCGACCCCCGAACCCCGACCCCCGAACCCCGACCCCCGACCCCCGGAGACCGCCATGTCCGACGAAGCGACCTTGAGCGTGGGCGACGCGACCTATCGTTTCCCGATCATCGAGGGAACGGAGGGGGAGCGCGCAATCGATATCCGAAACCTGCGTTCGGAAACGGGCCTGATCACCCTTGATCCCGGATTCGGCAATACCGGGAGCTGCCAAAGCGCCATTACCTTCATCGATGGCGAGCAGGGGATCCTGCGCTACCGAGGCATCCCGATCGAGCAGTTCGAGGCGGCGCCGAACTTCGTCGAGGTTGCCTGGCTGCTGATCTTCGGCCATCTGCCGAGCCCGGAGGAATACGACGCCTTCGCCGCCGATCTGACCGGGTGCGCGAACCTCGACGAGGGGATGAAGCACCACTTCGAGGGTTTTCCGCGTGCCGCGCCGCCGATGGCCATCCTCTCGGCCATGATCAATGCCCTATCCTGTTTTCATCCGGAGATCTTCGAGCTTCAGGACAAGGCGTCGGTGCGGATCGCTGCGGCCGGACTCATCAGTAAGATCCGCACCATTGCCGCTTACGCCTATCGCCACTCCAGAGGGTTGCCTTATATCTATCCGGATCCCAAGCTGAGATACGTGCCGAACTTTCTGCACATGATGTTCTCCCAGCCCTTCGAGCAGCATGTCTGCGATCCGGTCGTTCGAGACGCGCTCAACCTGATCCTGTTGCTCCACGCCGATCATGAGCAGAACTGCTCGACCTCGACGGTGCGTATGGTCGGCTCGAGCCAGGCCAATCTCTTCGCCTCCTGTGCGGCGGGCGTCTGCGCGCTGTGGGGGCCGCTGCACGGCGGAGCGAACGTCGCGGTGCTCGAGATGCTCGAGCAGATCCATCAGGGACAGATGACCCCGGACGACTATGTTCGGCTGGCGAAAGACAAGGACAGCAAGGTCCGATTGATGGGGTTCGGGCACCGGGTCTACCGGAATTTCGACCCGCGTGCGCGCATGCTGGCAAACGTCGCGGAGCGACTCCTGCCGCAGCTCGGGGTCAAGGATCCGCTGCTCGACATCGCGCGTCGGCTCGAGGAGATCGCGCTCGAAGATCCTTACTTCATCGACCGGCAGCTCTATCCCAACGTGGACTTTTACAGCGGCATCATCCTGCGCGCGATCGGAATTCCGGTGAACATGTTTACGGTCATGTTCGCGATCGGGAGACTGCCCGGTTGGATCGCCCACTGGTGGGAGCAGGAGCAGACGCCCGGCAACAAGATCGCCCGGCCGCGTCAAATCTATGTGGGGCCGCAAGAGACCGATCGCGTGCTGTTGAGCGAGCGACGCTGATCCGCGACGCGAGTCGGGCGGAGTGCGCGCACCGGACCGCGCGGCGCGGACTCAGGCGAATTCCGGAAACCTTCATCCCAAGGGCGTAGGTCGTGCCGAGCCGTGCGGGGCACAACCAACCGTCGGCGCACGTTGTGCTTCCTATCGTCAGCACAACCTACAAGTATGGAATCGTGCGGAAATCACCTCAAAGATGGAGGTGCCGAGCCTCCATGTCGTCCTCGGCGTGCTCCCACATCTGCTCGAAGTCGGCACGCAGCCGATGGGCCTCCCGTCTCCCGTGCATATCGGCGACGCCTTCGCTGCCTTCGGCGAATGGACGTTTGAGGTAGGCGTGGCGGTCGCCGATCAGAAAGGCATCGGGACGATCCGTGGCGTCGTCGGCAAGGCGCCGGATCGCGATCCTCGACGTCAGACGCTGAGCCAGCCTGACGATGCGGTTTCCGGTTTGGTTGCGTCTGTCGGCATGGCTCAAGAGGATTCGTACGGGAGAGTCCGGTCGTGCGAGCGCAAGCCTCTTCACGGCATCGATGAACTCTTGGGTGTTGTACAGATCGAGGTCGAGCGTACGTTCGAACACAAGCAGCTCGCTTCGCGACGCTTGAGCGATCGCAATCCCCGCGTCACGAATCGCGCCTCGCGTTGCGAGCATTCCGAGGCCGGGCTGGTGGCGGGACCCATTCATGTCATTGCGCTCCTGCCCGACGTCCCGTGCATCGATGCCTTCCGGGTCCGGTCGGGAAAACACGTCGCTCCGTGTCCGGAGGTGGAAGTTGCTAAATAGCAACAGGGTTCGTCGATCGTGCGCAGGCCAGGTCGCTGCTGGGTTCGAGGATCGCTTTTCCGTCCGTTGTTGTGGTATTCGGGAAGCGGTCGTTGCAAATATGTTTCGCGCGGCGAAAAAAGTTGCACTTTTGTGCCTGTTGTAGGCTAAAATGTCGTTGTCCCAAGTGCGGTCTGTCTATGCTGTCCGCGCCTAATCTTAATCGATGAGCTGAAGTAAGACGGCAGACCCGCGGCGAACGAGCGATCCAAAGACGATGATGTTGCTTTTTCCTGACATGTCTTCCGCCTAAGGCCAAAGCCAAAGCCAAAGCCAAAGCCAAAGCCGACGCTAGAATCATCATCCATCCACCTGAACAGGAAACCAAAAGATGCGCAAACAGAAAAAGACCTCAAGGCTGGCCGCGCTCGCAGCCCCGCTCGCGATGGCTGTCACGTTGGCCGCTCCGCTGTCGGTTCAGGCCGACTACAACTACGAGCACTTCTGGTCCGCTCAGCCCGTCGGCACGGCTTGGGTGACCAGCTACGGTGAATGCTGGCAGAGTCTGCACGGCGCCAATGACTTGGAGCCCTGCGTCAAGGCTGCCGTGGTTCCGAAAGAGTTCACGGTCCGCTTGAACTTCGAGTTCGACAAGTATGAGATGGCCAACGTCGTCAACGATGCCGAGCTGCAACGCTTGGACGACTACATCACCCAAGTGAAGGCGACGCCGGTCCGTGAAGAGATCGCGCTTGTCGGTCATACCGATGCGAAGGGCTCGGACGAGTACAACATGGCGCTCGGCATGCGTCGTGCGGAGTCTGTCCGGAACTATATGATCAGCAAGGGTATTCCTGCGAGCGACATCGTGTCGGTCACAAGCGAAGGCAAGCGCAACATGCTGCCTGAATACGACATCTTCTCGGTTCAGCAGCGCCGTGTGAGGATCCTCGCCGAGTACGAAGGCAGCTGACGCTCCGCCGTCCCCGCGGGGTTGTGTCGATCTCCCGGTCACATGCCGGGGGGTTGATCATCCCCGACGCCGTTCGAAGTCCCGCACGTGCCCCCTGTTTAGAACCGCACCGATCACTTGCGTGACCGGTGCGTTAGGGTCCAATAAGCCTCATCCCCCCGACCGGGGCTTATGGGAGGGCCGTTCACGTCTCGACGTGAGCGGCCTTTTTTATTGTCCCATCACTCAGATTTCGCGCGCAAGCCGCGCGGCATCCCCGAGATAGGTTGCGGGTGTCAGTGCCGCGAGCTCGGCCTTCGCCTCTTGCGGGATCTCCAATCCGTCGATGAAGACCTTCAGCGCTTCCGGTCCGATGCGCTGCCCGCGCGTCAGCTCCTTGAGCCGCTCGTAAGGGCGATCGACCCCGTAGCGCCGCATCAAGGTCTGGATCGGCTCGGCCAAGACCTCCCAGTTCGCATCCAGATCGGCCGCCATCCGTCCCGGATCGGCCTCGAGCTTCCCGATCCCGCGCAGCGCCGACTGTATTGCGATGCTGGTGTGGGCGACGCCGACGCCGAGGTTGCGCAGGACCGTCGAGTCGGTGAGATCGCGCTGCCAACGCGAGATGGGCAGCTTTTCCGCGAGATGCCGCAGGATGGCGTTCGCGATCCCGAGGTTGCCTTCCGCGTTCTCGAAGTCGATCGGATTGACCTTGTGCGGCATGGTCGAGGAGCCGACCTCGCCCGCGACGGTACGCTGCTTGAAATAACCGAGCGAGATGTAGCCCCAGAGGTCGCGCGAGAGGTCGATCAGGATGGTGTTGAAACGCGCCACGGCGTCGAACAGCTCCGCCATGTAATCATGGGGCTCGATCTGGGTCGTGTAGGGGTTCCAGGCGAGCCCGAGAGACGCGACGAAGTCGCGGGTCAAACCGGGCCAGTCGACCTCCGGATAGGCGACGCGATGGGCGTTGTAGTGGCCGACCGCGCCGTTCATCTTGCCCAGCAGCGTGACCTCGGCGACGCGATCGCGCTGGATGCGCAGTCGGTGGACGAGGTTCGCCATTTCCTTGCCGAGCGTCGTCGGCGTGGCCGGCTGGCCGTGGGTGCGCGAGAGCATCGGCTGATCGGCATAGCGATGCGCCAATCCCCGGACGGCCGCGATGACGGCGTTCATCTCGGGCAGCAGGACCTGCTCCCGCCCGGCGCTCAGCATGAGCCCGTGGGCGAGATTGTTGATGTCCTCCGAGGTACAGGCGAAGTGAATGAATTCGCTGGCCGCGTGGAGTTGGGGATGTGCTGCGACCCGCTCCTTCAGGAAATATTCGACCGCCTTCACATCGTGATTCGTCGTCCGCTCGATCTCCTTGATGCGTTGCGCATCCGCGACGCCGAACTGCTCGGCGATGTCGTCGAGCAGCCGGTCGGCATCGGTCGAGAAGACCGGCACCTCCGGGATTCCGGGGTGCCGCGACAAGGTTTGCAGCCAGCGGATCTCCACCAGCACCCGGTAGCGAATCAGCCCGAATTCGCTGAAGATCGGCCGCAGATCGGTCGTCTTGGCGCCGTAACGCCCGTCGACGGGCGAGATGGCGGTCAGGCCGGTGAGATCCATCGCCATCGGATCAGGCCGCGAGCCGACGCAGGACGTAGGGCAGGATCCCGCCGTGCCTGTAGTAGTCGATCTCGTTCGGGGTATCGATCCGCACCTTGGCCTTGAAGGTCTTCACCGAGCCGTCGGGCGCCGTCGCACTGACGGTGACCGATTTGGCCTCGGCGTTCTCGAGTCCGGTGATGTCGAACTGCTCGGTCCCGGTCAGGCCCAGCGCTTGGGCGTTGTCGCCCGGCAGGAACTCGAGCGGCAGGATGCCCATGCCGACCAGGTTCGAGCGATGGATGCGCTCGTAGCTCTCGGCGATGACGGCGCGCACGCCCAAGAGACGTGGTCCCTTCGCGGCCCAGTCGCGCGAGGAGCCCGATCCGTATTCCTTCCCGGCGATGACGATGACCGGCGTCCCCTCGGATTGGTACTTCATTGCCGCGTCGTAGATCGACATCTCCTCGCCGCCCGGCTGATGCAGGGTCACGCCGCCCTCGGTGCCCGGGGCCATCAGGTTGCGCAGTCGGATGTTGGCGAAGGTGCCGCGCATCATCACCTCGTGATTGCCGCGTCGCGAGCCCAGGCTGTTGAAGTCCTTGGGATCCACGCCCTTCTCGATCAGATACTTGCCTGCCGGTGAGTTGGGCTTGATGGAGCCGGCGGGGAGATGTGATCGGTGGTGATGGAGTCGCCGAGCACGGCCAGGCAGCGTGCGCCCGCGATGTCCTCGGCCGGGGCCACGTCCAGCGTCATCCCGTCGAAATAGGGCGGGTTGCGGATGTAGGTCGAGTCGATCGGCCAGGCGTAGGTCTGGCTGGCGACCACCTCGATCGACTGCCAGCGCGCATCCCCGGCGTAGACGTCCGCGTAAGCGGAAGTGAACTCATCGACGGTGACGTTCTCGGTGATGGCCGCGTTCACCTCGTCCCGGGTCGGCCAGATGTCTTTGAGATAAACCGGTTGGCCGTTCGGTGCGGTCGTCAGCGGATCCTTGTAGGGGTCCAGATCGATCCGTCCGGCGATGGCGTAGGCGACGACCAGCGGCGGGCTTGCCAGATAGTTCATGCGCACCTCGGCATGGACCCGGCCCTCGAAGTTGCGGTTGCCCGAGAGGATGGACACGGCGCAGAGGTCATGGTCCGCGATGGCCTTGGAGACCGGCGCGGGCAGCGGGCCGGTGTTGCCGATACAGACCGTACAGCCATAGCCGACGTTGTGGAAGCCCAGTGCCTTGAGCGGCTCGGTGAGGCCGGCGCGATCCAGATAGCGCGTCACCGCCATCGAGCCCGGGCCGAGCGAGGTCTTCACCCACGGTGCGGCCTTCAGGCCCAGTGCCGCGGCCTTCTTCGCAACCAGGCCGGCGGCGAGCATGACGCTCGGGTTCGAGGTATTCGTACAGGAGGTGATGGCCGCGACCACGATGGAGCCGTCGGAGATCTCGACCTCGTGCCCGTCCATGACCGCCTTCGCAGGACCCTTGCTCGGGATGTTGCGTTCCTTCTTAAGCGCGGCCAGCGCCGCCGGGAAGTGGCTTGCCATCTCGGTGAGCGGCACACGATCCTGCGGGCGCTTCGGGCCGGCGAGCGAGGGCACGACATCGCCCAGATCCAGCTCCAGGGTCTCGGAATAATCGGCCTCGGCGGCGTCGGCCGTGTGCCAGACGCCCTGCGCCTTGCAGTAGGCCTCGACCAAGGCGATCTGCGCCTCGTCGCGACCGGTCAGGCGCAGATAGTCGAGCGTGACCTGATCGACCGGGAAGAGACCGCAGGTCGCGCCGTACTCGGGCCCCATGTTTGCGATGGTGGTGCGCTCGCCCATCGGCAAGGTCGCGATCGCCGGGCCGTAGAACTCGACGAATTTGCCGACCACGCCGTGCTTGCGCAGCATGTCGACGATGGTCAGGACCAGGTCGGTCGCGGTGACGCCTTCACGCAGGGTGCCGGTCAGCTTGAAGCCGACGACCTTGGGGACCAGCATCGACACCGGCTGGCCCAGCATGGACGCCTCGGCCTCGATCCCGCCCACGCCCCAGCCCAGGACGCCGATCCCGTTGACCATGGTGGTGTGGGAGTCGGTGCCGACACAGGTGTCGAAATAGGCTTGGGTGCGGCCGTCGAGCGGATTGGGGAAGATGACGCGCGACAGATATTCGATGTTGACCTGATGGACGATGCCGGTGTCGGGCGGAACCACCTTGAAGCCGTCGAGCGCCTTCTGACCCCACTTCAGAAACTTATAGCGCTCCTGATTACGCTGGAACTCAAGCTCCGCATTGAGTGCGAAGGCATCGTTCGAGCCGAAATGATCGACCTGGACCGAATGGTCGATGACCAGCTCGGCCGGCTGGAGCGGGTTGATCTTGCGCGGATCGCCCCCGAGCGCCTTCATTGCATCGCGCATCGCCGCAAGGTCGACGACCGCCGGCACACCGGTGAAATCCTGCATCAGCACGCGGGCCGGGCGGTACTGAATCTCTTTGGAGGGCTCGGCCTTCGGGTCCCAGTTGGCCAGGTCCTCGATGTCGGAACGGGTGACGGTGACCTCGTCCTCGTTGCGGAGCAGATTTTCCAACAGGATCTTCAGCGAGAAGGGCAGGCGGGCGCTGCCGGGGACGGCGTCGAGCTTGAAGATCTCGTAGTCCGTGCCGGCGACGTCGAGTGTGGCTTTGGCGTTGAAGCTGTTGGTCATGCGGTGCTCCGGGTTCGGCGAACAGGTTGGGCCCGATTCTAGCGGCCAAGCCGGTGCGGCGCTATATGCTGCGGTGCAGTACGTTCAGGCATTCGGGTTGGCGGTGCGGTCGGCCAGGCTGTTGAGGTAGCGGCGGGCGTCGGCGAGGATCTGCTTGTTCTTCATGAGCAGTTGCCAGCGGGTACCGCCGACCTGCCGCCACAGCATGGCCGAGCGGATGCCGGCGAGCAGCAGAGCGCGCACCCGGTTCTGGTTGTCGGGATTCTGCAGATGCAGCGGGTCGCCGCGGACGATGATGCGTGGCTCCAGGGTGCTGAGGGTGTCGGTGTAGATCGCCGCGAGATGGGCCAACATGTTCGGATGCAGGAGTGCAAAGTGCTCCTGCTTTGCCTGTGCCGCCTCGATGCCTTCGCCGACGCGCGCGAGGAGGTCGGGGCGTCCCGCAAGGGCCCGCTCCAACTTCATCAAGAGGACCACGTAGCGGGTCAACTCCAGGTTGCGCTCCGGCTTGCCGGTGAGCTGGGCAATGATCTGTCGTGCGCCGTTCGCGACCCGTCCCGGCTCGCCGAAGACCGTACCCACGTCGTCGGCATTGACCTGCAGGAGGCTGTAGATACAGGGCTCCATCGCGTCGGTGTCGGCCGAGCCGGAGCGGGCGACGCGCATGACACAGTTGACGGCCTGATAGATACCGGCGAGGGCGATGAGGCGGTCGAGATTGTCGTGGGGCATTCGGCTGGTGATCTCCTGAGGGATGTGACGGTCATTTGAACCCGAACCGTGCGGTTGCGCCAAGTGCCGGTTCTCGATGCGGCTCAGCGCCATCCGGCGTCGATGATCGCGCCGCCGAGACAGACGTCGTCGCGGTAGAGCACGACCGATTGCCCCGGCGTGACGGCGCGCTGCGGTTGGTCGAACCAAATCCGGCAACCCGACTCCCCGGCCTCCACGACCTCGCAGTGCTGCAGGGGCTGGCGATGGCGTAGACGGGCCAGGCACCGAAACGGCGGGGCTTGCGGCGGTACTCCGGCGATCCAATGCGGCGCCGCCGCACGCAACCCGGAAGACATGAGCAGCGGATGGTGCGTGTCTTGAACCAGCACCAAGGTGTTGCGCTCGGCGTCCTTCGCGGCGACGAACCAGGGTGCCTCGCGACCGCCGTGAATGCCGCCGATGCCGAGTCCCTGGCGTTGCCCGACGGTGTAGTAGGCGAGGCCCCGATGCTCGCCGATCGCAACCCCTTCGGTGGTCTCGATGGGGCCGGGCTCGCGCGGGAGGTAGCGGGCGAGGAAGTCCCGGAAGCGCCGCTCGCCGATGAAGCAGATCCCGGTGCTGTCCTTTTTCTCGGCATTGGCGAGTCCCAGACCCCTCGCGATCTCCCGAACCTCGCGCTTGGTCAGGTCATGCAGAGGGAAGAGCGCGCGCTCCAACTGAGATTGATCGAGCAGATGCAGGAAATAGGTTTGATCCTTGTCGGGGTCGGCGCACAGATCCAAACGCGCGCCCTGCGCATCGCATGTGACCCGTGCGTAGTGGCCGGTGGCGATGAGGTCGGCCCCTAGGTCCAGGGCGTGCTCGAGGAAGGCGGCGAACTTGATCTCCCGGTTGCACAGCACATCCGGGTTGGGGGTGCGCAAGGCCCGATATTCGCTCAGGAAGGACTCGAAGACGCGATCCCAGTATTCGGTCGCAAAGTTGACGGTATGCAGCCGGATCCCGAGCCGTTCGGCGACCGCACGCGCGTCGGCCAGATCCGCGGCGGCGGCGCAGTAGCCGGGATCGTCGTCCTCTTCCCAGTTCTTCATGAAGAGGGCTTCGACCATGTAGCCCTGCGCAAGCAGTCGATGGGCTGCGACGGCCGAATCGACACCGCCGGAGAGGCCGACGATCACGCGGGTCGAGCGGGGCTTTTGCAGTCTGGCGGTCATCCCGTGATTGTATAACGAGCGCGCGGCGGTCCGCGTCGCGAATAGGTGGGGCCGCTCGGTCATCGAAGGTCTGCGCAAGCCACGAAGCCGGTGTTAGCATGACGGCTTTTGAGCAACGAGAGCACTGCACATGGCCAACGACAAGATCAAGATCCCTTCGGGCGGTGAAAAGATTCAAGTCAACGAGGATCTCTCTCTGGATGTGCCGAACAACCCCATCATCCCCTATATCGAGGGTGACGGCATCGGTATCGATATCACGCCGGTGATGTGTTCGGTCGTCGATGCGGCGGTGGCCAAGGCGTACGGCGGGTCGCGCAAGATCCACTGGATGGAGATCTATGCCGGCGAGAAGTCGACCCGGGCCTACGGCGAGGATGTTTGGCTGCCGGAGGAGACGCTTGCAGCCGTGAAGGACTACGTGGTCTCGATCAAGGGGCCGCTGACCACGCCGGTCGGCGGCGGTATCCGCTCGCTGAACGTGACCCTGCGCCAGGAGCTCGATCTCTATGTCTGTCTGCGCCCGGTGCGCTATTTCACCGGGACGCCGAGCCCGCTCAAGGAACCCCAACATACCGACATGGTGATCTTTCGCGAGAACTCCGAAGACATCTATGCGGGCATCGAATGGCAGGAAGGCTCGCCCGCGGTCAAGAAGGTCATCGATTTTCTGCGCAACGAGATGGGCGTGACCAAGATCCGTTTCCCCGAGACCTCCGGGATCGGGGTCAAGCCGGTCTCGCGCGAGGGGACCGAGCGTCTGGTGCGCAAGGCCATCCAATACGTGATCGACAACGACCGAACCTCGTTGACCCTGGTGCACAAGGGCAACATCATGAAGTTCACCGAGGGTGCCTTCAAGCAGTGGGGGTACGATCTGGCCAAGTCCGAGTTCGGTGCCGAGGAGATCGGCGCCGGACCCTGGTGCAGCTTCAAGAACCCGAAGACCGGCAAAGAGATCGTGGTGAAGGACGTGATCGCCGATGCCTTCCT
The DNA here is from genome assembly GCF_018399035.1 of Thiocapsa sp. Classification (GTDB taxonomy): domain Bacteria; phylum Pseudomonadota; class Gammaproteobacteria; order Chromatiales; family Chromatiaceae; genus Thiocapsa. The sequence continues at coordinate 2,534,289 of NZ_CP073760.1, read as the reverse complement.
GCAGCAGATCCTGCTGCGCCCGAAGGATTACGACGTGATCGCGACGCTCAACCTCAACGGCGATTACATCTCGGATGCCTTGGCCGCGCAGGTCGGCGGTATCGGGATGGCTCCGGGGGCGAATTTGTCCGACACCGTCGCCATGTTCGAGGCCACGCACGGGACCGCGCCCAAATATGCCGGCAAGGATCAGGTGAATCCCAGCTCCTTGATCCTGTCCGCCGAGATGATGTTGCGGCATATGGGTTGGACGGAAGCGGCCGACCTCATCATCAAAGGCGTGGAAGGTGCGATTGCGGCCAAGACCGTGACCTACGATCTCGACAGACTCATGGACGGCGCGACGAAGCTGAGCTGCTCGGGCTTCGGGGATGCGGTGATCACGCGGATGGATTGACGGAAAAGGCCGCCGAGTCTTCGGGAAAACGGGGCGCGGAATCAGGATTCCGCCCCCGGCTGTGGTCGGATGTCGGCGCAACGACCCCGACCGGGCCGACAATCGCGAGCGGTCATCCCATGGCGATCAACTCACGCGGTGCACGTTGGCCGCATGCAGGCCTTTCGGGCCCTGACTGATCTCGAATTGGACTTTTTGCCCCTCGCGTAAGGTCTTGTAGCCATCCATGTCGATGGCCGAGAAGTGGACGAAGACGTCCTCGTCGCGGCCATCGGGTTGCACGAACCCGTAACCCTTGGCGTTATTGAACCACTTGACAACACCGGTAATCATTTAAGGGCTCCTCCGGGAGTTGCAGGTTTCTCGTTGGTGGTCATCGTTGTTGTTGTCTGACGGGTGCCTTGAAACCTCGGAACCGCGCCATAACTGCGTAGTATAGTAAGGTGATTTCGGGGGTCAAACCGACATCGTCCGGGGCATTCCCAACCGATTCGCGTCACGGGTCGGCCCGGCCGGAATCCGAACGCAGGCGACATCTCTCGGCCCGGATAAACCTGGAGCCGGGCCGCATGTCGCTCCGAATCGTGCGACCGACATCGCAACCCTCGAAATTTTGCCTAGAATCCCGAATCATGAGTGACGATCTTCCAAGCGAGGAGCGCGAATCAGGGCTGACCGTACAGGAGGCGAAGCCTAAACTGCGTCGGCCGCCCCTATTCAAGGTCCTGTTGCTGAATGATGATTACACGCCGATGGAGTTCGTGGTGCAGGTGCTGGAGACCTTCTTCGCCATGAATCGCGAGAAGGCGACCCAGATCATGCTGCATGTGCACACGCGCGGTCGCGGCGTGTGCGGCGTCTACACGAAAGACATCGCCGAGACCAAGGTGTCGGAGGTGAATGACTTTGCGCGCAGTCACCAACACCCCTTGATGTGCACGATGGAAGAGGCTTAGAGCCCGACACACCTGGTCGCTGCAGCGGCTTACACCGTTTCGTCAACCCCTGCTTGGATTAGGCCAATGCTGAGCAAAGAACTCGAATTTACGCTGAACCGGGCCTTCAAGGAGGCGCGCGCGAAGCATCATGAATACATGACGGTCGAGCACATGCTGTTGTCGCTTCTCGATAATCCGACCGCAGCGAAGGTTCTCAAGGCGTGCGGCACGGATGCCGAGAAGCTGCGTCGCGAGATCACCGCCTTCATCGACGAGACCACGCCGCTCATCCCCGACAGCGAGGATCGAGACACGCAGCCGACGCTGGGATTCCAGCGTGTTCTGCAGAGAGCGGTCTTCCATGTGCAGTCCGCCGGCAAAAAGGAGGTCACCGGGGCGAACGTGCTCGTAGCGCTCTTCAGCGAGCAGGACTCACAAGCCGTTTATTTGCTCAATCAGCAGGATGTGACTCGTTTGGACGTCGTCAACTATATCTCCCACGGGATCTCGAAGGTTCCCGGCGAGAGTCAGGACGACGAAATTCCCGGCGATGTCGACGAGCCGCGCGGCGAGGAGAAGGAGGGCAGCAGTCCGCTCGAGACATTTGCAACGAATTTGAACGAGATGGCGCGCATCGGGCGTATCGATCCTCTGATCGGTCGTGCCGCCGAGGTGGAGCGCACCGTTCAGATCCTCTGCCGGCGGCGCAAGAACAATCCGCTGTTCGTCGGCGAGGCCGGCGTGGGCAAGACCGCGATCGCCGAAGGTCTGGCGAAAAAGATCGTCGACGGCGAGGTCCCGGAGATTTTGAGCGATGCGGTCATCTACTCGCTGGATCTCGGCGCCTTGGTCGCCGGAACCAAATATCGGGGTGATTTCGAGAAGCGCCTCAAGGCGGTGCTCGCGCAGCTCAAGCGCCAGCGTCACGCGATCCTCTTCATCGACGAGATCCACACCATCATCGGAGCCGGATCCGCCTCGGGCGGGGTCATGGATGCCTCGAATCTGATCAAGCCCGTGCTGGCGTCCGGCGACCTGCGGTGCATCGGCTCCACGACCTACCAGGAGTATCGCGGGATCTTCGAGAAGGATCGGGCCTTGGCGCGTCGCTTTCAGAAGATCGACGTCGAGGAGCCCTCGGTCGAAGAGACCTTCGAGATCCTCAAGGGCCTTAAGAGCCGGTTCGAGGAACATCATCAGGTCACCTACACCAACCCGGCCTTGCGCGCCGCCGCGGAGCTCTCGAACCGCTACATCAACGACCGTCATCTCCCGGACAAGGCGATCGACGTCATCGACGAGGCCGGTGCCCATGTCCAGCTCAAGAGTCCGGCGAAGCGCAAGAAGCGCATCGATGTCGGGGATGTCGAGGCGATCGTCGCGAAGATGGCCCGGATTCCCTCGAAGAAGGTCTCGGCCTCCGATACCGAGTCGCTCAAGAACCTCGATCGCGATCTCAAGATGGTCGTCTACGGTCAAGACGCGGCGATCGATGCCCTGACCGCCTCCATCCGCATGAACCGCTCGGGCTTGGGGACCGAGGAGAAGCCGATCGGCTCCTTCCTCTTCACCGGACCGACCGGTGTCGGCAAGACGGAGGTGACCCGTCAGTTGGCGCGTATTCTCGGGATGGAGCTTCTGCGCTTCGACATGTCCGAATACATGGAACGGCACACGGTCTCGCGTCTGATCGGCGCGCCGCCCGGATATGTGGGTTTCGATCAGGGCGGTCTGCTGACCGAAGAGGTCAACAAGCATCCGCATGCGGTGTTGCTGCTCGACGAGATCGAAAAGGCGCATCCCGATGTCTTCAACCTGCTCCTGCAGGTGATGGACCACGGGACCCTGACCGACAACAACGGTCGGAAGGCGGACTTCCGCAACGTGGTCTTGGTGATGACGACCAACGCGGGGGCGGAAGAGACCGCGCGCCGCTCGATCGGCTTCACGGAGCAAGATCACTCCACGGACGGTCTCGAGGCGCTCAAGCGCTACTTCACGCCCGAGTTCCGCAATCGGCTCGACGCGGTGGTGCAGTTCGGCTCCCTGAACGAGGAGACGATCCGCAGCGTGGTGGATAAGTTCGTGTTCGAGCTCGAGCAGCAGCTCGAAGAGAAGAAGGTGAGCTTGACGATCGACGCCGATGCCCGTGCCTGGCTGGCGGAGAAGGGCTACGATCCGAAGATGGGCGCCCGGCCGATGGCCCGAGTGATCCAAAACCACATCAAGAAGCCCTTAGCCAACGAGCTTCTCTTCGGCGATTTGGTCGCCGGCGGAAACGTGCGCATCCATGTTCAGGGAGATACGCTTGCGTTCGAGATCAACGGCGAACTCCGCTCGCTATGAGATACAGCCCGGCGACAGACGTCGCCCGGCGCTCGCATCGATCATCGCGTCTCCGGCGAAGGACTGTCGGTCGACGCGCAAACCCCTGAGACAGCATTTTTCCGGCGAATCCGACGGCAACCCGCCGATGGCGCCGCCATGCCTGCCCACGTCCTGCATCTCCGGGAAGCCATCTCCCGGCGTCTGCGGTTTCTTTTCGTTGCGGACGGGCTTATCGCGCTCGATACACGATGCGGCCTTTCGTGAGGTCGTATGGCGTCAGCTCGACAGTGACCTTGTCGCCCGTCAGGATGCGGATATAGTGCTTGCGCATCTTGCCGGAGATATGAGCCGTCACGGTGTGACCGTTCTCCAGCTCGACCCTGAATACAGTGTTCGGCAGGGTCTCGGTGACCGTGCCTTCCATTTGGATAACGTCGTCTTTTGACATAGTTTTCGTGTGTTGTACTGCGTGATCGGATCCGGGCCATGAAGCTCCGGAAGTGTACCATAGGTTGAGCGTCCCGGCGGGGCCGCAGGGATCGTTGAATCGCTTCGTACCGAGTCGATTGCCCGATGGGCCTTAACCGAGGTTCAAGGGCCGCGTACGATCGAACCTGAGCCACTTGTGGCCGTCCCACGCCTCGATCGGGCGGAATCGCTCTTTATACCGCATCTTCGGCGAGTCTCGAAGCCAATAGCCCAGATAGAGGTAGGGCGCTGCGATGCGTCGAGCCACTTCGATCTGCGCCAGGATGGCGAAGGTCCCCGGCGAGCGTTCCGAGAGCGTCGGGTCGAAGAAGGTGTAAACAGCGGAGAGCCCCTGCTCGAGGACGTCCGTCACGGCCACGCCGACCAGTCGCTCGTCGAGCCTCATCTCGATGAAGCGGGTCGAGCCGCCCCAGCGTTCGACAAGAAAACGGCGGTAGCTGCCTTCGGATGCCTCGTCCGCCATACCGCCTTGCGGATGGCGCTCCATCAGGTAACGTCTGTAAAGCTCGAAATGGCTCGGCTTGAAGGCGGCCGGGGTGTCGAGGAGTGTCAGCTCGGCCGAGTTGCGGCGCCAGTTGCGACGTTGCGAGCGGTCCGGGACGAAATCCGCAACCGGCACGCGTACCGGCACGCAGGCCGCGCAGCCGCGACAGGCCGGCCGGTAAACATGTGCGCCGCTGCGGCGGAACCCCTGATCGACCAGGGCCTGGTAGGTCGCGCCGTCGATGTGGGCCGTGGGGTCCACGAACAGGGTCCGCGCCCGGTGCTCGGACAGGTAGGAGCAGCTGTGCTCGCCGGTCAGATAGAGGGCGAGATGGCGCCCTGCAAGGGGGCCGTCCGCGGCATTCATGGTGTCTCCGCGTTGCCGTCGAGAAGGGGGATGTGCTCGCGTCCGTCGTCCCAGTGTCGACCGGGCGTATCCGGAGCGGGCAGCCGGCAGAGTCGATCCAAGCGACGCACCAGCTCGTCGCGCGGGATCTCGACGGCGCCCAAACGGATCAGATGCTCGGTGCGCATCTGACAGTCGATCAGGCCGAATCCCCAGCGCGTCAGGCGTTCGCACAGATGCGCGAGTGCAACCTTCGAGGCGTCGGTCGCCCGGCTGAACATCGACTCCCCGAAAAATGCGCCTCCGACGGCAACCCCGTAAAGGCCGCCGACGAGCTCTCCGTCCTGCCAAACCTCGACCGAATGCGCGATCCCGCGTCGATGCAGGGTTTCGTATGCCATCACCATCTCCGGAAGGATCCAGGTGCCGCCGTGTGCGTCTCGCGGTGCGGCGCAGCCGCGAATGACTGCGCCGAAGTCGCGATCCATGGTGACCCTGAAGGTCTGCCTGCGCAGTCGTTTGCGCAGGCTGCGCGGCACCTGCAAGGATTGCGGAAAGAGCACGGTGCGCGGGTCCGGGGACCACCAGAGGATGGGGTCGCCTTCGCTGAACCAGGGAAAGATGCCGCATCTGTAGGCGCTTTCGAGGCGCTCCGGGGACAGATCGCCGCCGAACGCGAGCAGGCCGTTCGGCTCGCGCAGGGCGTGGCGAACATCCGGGAATGCGGACCGGTCGTGCGGATCAAGGCGTGGGATCATTCCGAATCGCGTCCGGCCGCCGGTGCCGAGACCGCCGATGCGCTGCTGTCTCGGCGGTAGGGACTGTGGGCCTGCATCTCGGCGATGTAGTCGTCCATGCCCTCTGCCTCGAGGGTCACGAAGCGTGCGATGGCGTCGCGGAAGGCCGGGTCGGCGATCCAATGGGCCGACCAGGTCGGGGTCGGCAGGAAGCCGCGGCTGACCTTGTGCTCGCCTTGCGCACCCGGCTCGAAGCGGGTTAGACCCTGCTCGATGCAATAGTCCAGGCCCTGATAGTAGCAGGCCTCGAAATGCAGGCTGTGGAAGTCCTGAAAACATCCCCAATGGCGTCCGTAGAGCGAGCGTGCGCCGACCAGGTCAAAGGCGGCGGCGACGATGTCGTTGCCGTACTCGGCCAGCACCAGCAGCAGACTCTCGCCCATCGTCTCGCCGATGGCTTGGAAGAAGGGCAGCGAGAAGGTCGGGATCCCGCCGCGCTTGTCGAAGGTGTCGCAATAGAGGCGATGGAAGGTGGCCCATTCCGCCTCCGTGACCGCGTTGCCCGGGATGCGTCGAATCCGTACACCGGATTCGACGACACGGCGCCGCTCGCGTTTGACCTTTTTGCGCTTTTCGGCCGTAAAGGTCCCGAGATAGTCCTCGAACGTGCTGTAGCCCCGGTTGTGCCAGTGAAACTGACAGCCGACGCGTCGGAGCAGACCCTGATCCTCGAGCAGTGCCTGCTCGTCGTCCGCCGTGAAGAGCCAATGCAGCGAGGAGACTCCTGCCTCCTCGGCCACCCGGATCGCGCCCTGAATCAGCGCGCGTGCATGCTCTCGGCGGGCAGGCGAATCCCCGGTCAGGAGCCGCGGCCCCGTCGCCGGCGTGTAAGGCGATGCGATGACGAGCTTCGGATAGTACCGCAACCCCTTGCGCCGATAGGCGTCGGCCCAGCTCCAGTCGAAGACGAATTCTCCGTAGGAGTTGAACTTCAGATAGCAGGGCGCAGCCGCGACCAGATGTCCATCCGCATCGTGCAGCGCAAGGTGCCGCGGCAGCCAGCCGAGCGACTCGCCGACGCAGCCGTGACGCTCCATGGCATCGAGGAACTCGTGACGCAGGAAGGGGCTGTCGTCCCCGGCGAGCCGGTTCCATTGATCCGCGGGGATGTCGGCAATCGCCGAGTGGGTCGTCAGTCTGTACATGGACATCGATCGGAAGGCCGGGCCGGTATCAGGCACATGAGGGCGCCCGATCGGTGCCCAAGGCATCGGGGGCTCGGTTGCGCTATTTCTCCCCGGCCGCCAAGGCATCCAGATATTTTTCGGCATCCAACGCGGCCATGCAACCGGTGCCTGCGGAGGTGATCGCCTGACGATAAACGTGGTCCATCACATCGCCCGCGGCAAAGACGCCCGGCACCGAGGTGGCCGTCGCATTGCCGTCGATGCCGCTGTTGACCTTGATGTAGCCGCCGGCCATCTTGAGCTGCCCGTCGAAGATCTGCGTGTTGGGCTTGTGACCGATGGCGATGAAGACGCCTTGGAGATCGATATCCTGCGTGGGGCCGTCCAAGGTGCTCTTGATACGCATCCCGGTGACGCCGGTCGCGTCGCCGAGGATCTCCTCGAGCGTGTGGTTCCAGGCGATCTTGACGTTGCCGTGCTCGGCCTTTTCAAAGAGATGCTTCTGCAGGATTTTCTCCGCGCGAAGGGCGTCGCGTCGATGTACCAGGATGACCTCGGAGGCGATGTTCGACAGATAGAGGGCTTCCTCGACCGCGGTGTTGCCGCCGCCGATCACGGCGACCTTCTGGTTGCGATAAAAAAAGCCGTCGCAGGTGGCGCAGGCCGAGACCCCGCGGCCGCGGAAGGTTTCCTCCGAGGGCAGACCGAGATACATGGCGCTGGCGCCCGTGGCGATGATGAGCGCATCGCAGCTGTAGACGGCCGAGTCGCCGGTCAGCTTGAAGGGACGCGTCCCGAGATCGACCGCGTTGATGTGATCGAAGATGATCTCGGTCTCGAAGCGCTCGGCGTGGCGCCGCATCCGCTCCATCAGCTCGGGCCCCTGGACACCGTCCGGGTCGCCGGCCCAGTTGTCCACGTCCGTCGTCGTCATCAACTGGCCGCCTTGTTCCAGGCCCGTCACCAGGACCGGGCTCAGGTTGGCGCGAGCGGCGTAGACGGCCGCGGTGTAGCCGGCGGGGCCGGATCCCAGGATCAAGAGCCGGCAGTGCTTGGTTTCGCTCATATCTCGATTCTCCAGTTAAACCGCGCCCGGTGCGGTATGCGTCATGTGTTGGAGTGGCTGGCCGCGCCGGCTCCGACGACTGTCGGAGCCGGCGCGGTGTTCACGGGTGTTTTGTCCCCTCGGCACTCGCGGTCACGCGGCGAACCAACGGTCCCAGTGTCAGGCCCTGCACCAGGACGGAAAAGACCACGATGATGTAGGTCACGCTCAAGATCAGATCGCGAGGCTCGCCTTCCGGCAGCGACAGGGCCAAGGCCACCGAGATCCCGCCGCGCAGACCGCCCCAGGTCAGGATCGAGAGAAAGCCCGGCTCGAAGTGGCGATGGCGGCGCAGCAGGTGGAAGGGCAGACCGACACTGGCCAGTCGCGCGAGCAGCACCAACGGGATCGCGAGGAGACCGGCCAGCATGAATTGCCCCGTGATGCTGATTGCCAAAACCTCCAATCCGATGATCACGAACAAGACGGCGTTGAGGATCTCGTCGACCAGCTCCCAAAAGTCGTCCAATCGATACCGGGTGGCCTCCGTCACGGCGATGGCGCGGCCCCGACTGCCGATGATGAGGCCGGCGACCACGATGGCGATCGGTGCCGAGACGTGTGCATGCTCGGCGATGGCATAGCCGCTCATGGCCAGCGCCAGGGTCACCATGATCTCGACCTGATAGTTGGCGGTCTTGCTGATCATGTACAGCGCGATCCAGCCGATGACGAAGCCGAACGCCAGCCCTCCGACGATCTCGGTGGCGAAGATCATCAGAGTGTCGCCGAACCCCGGGGTCGTCTCGCCGGCAGCGAGACCTGCCAGCAGCATGAAGACCACGACCGCGACGCCGTCGTTGAAGAGCGACTCCCCGGTGATCTTCATCTCCAGCGACTTCGGGGCCTTTGCGCTCTTCAGGATGCCGAGCACCGCGACCGGGTCGGTGGGCGAGATGAGTGCACCCAGGAGCATGCAGTAGATGAGCGGGATCTCGATGCCGAGTGCAAAGAATAGGAGCCAGCTTCCGCAGCCGATGAGGATGGTCGCGCCGACGACGCTTGCCGAGGCGAGGATCGCGATCGCCCACTTGTGCCTGGCGAGCTCCCGCAGGTCGACGTGGAGCGCGCCCGCGAAGAGCAAAAACCCCAGCATCCCCTGCAGCAGGGCCTCGCTGAAATCGATGCTGGCCAGCATGCGTTGAACCTCGTGCTCCAACGCCCTCGCGAACGGGAACGGCAGCAAGAGCACGAGTGAAAACGCCAGGGCGATCAGCATCAGCCCGATGGCGTTCGGCAGCTTGAGAAAGCGATCGTTCAGCCAACTGAAAAGCGCCGAGAATCCGATCAGGACGGCGAGAACATCAAAGAGTCGCATCGTTTTGGAGTCCTTGTTCGCTGGGCCGAGGCGTTTTCGAATCGGCGAGCCTGAAGCGGTCCGCGGTTTGTTCCCCGCACACATCCGGGAGTGATCGCCTGCACATCGACCGGAAGGCAAGGCGAGGTCGGCCTCGCGTCCGCTCCGATGCCGGCCTTCGGTGCGCAGCCGCAGCGCGATTATGCCGTGTCTTCGTCGGTTCGGCGCGCGCTGACGCATCGGCGCGTGCGCATCGTCGCCGACTGCGGCGTCTTGCGGATGGCGGCGCGTTGCCGGCCGGCGCGTCGATGCTCACTTGACAGCTGGCATTTGGCAGTCTAGAAGTCTCGTTTACAGGAGATTGCGGAATATATCGAGTGTAGATCATGACGTGTCGGCAAGGCGGTTGCATTCTCTGCGCCCTTCTCATCGCCGGGTTCCTGTCCGGTTGCGCCACTCCGCGTAAGGATCTCGCCGGCCCGCGCGCCGACGTGGTGCTGGCCGGCTTGTCTCAAGTCGGAACGCCGTATGTCTACGGAGGAAACTCGCCCGGCCAGGGTCTGGATTGCTCCGGGCTGACCTATTACGCGCACCATGTCGCCGGCGTGCAGATCCCGCGTGTCTCGATCGAGCAGCTGCGCGCCGCCACGCCGGTTCCGGGTCGTCAGCCGCGGGCCGGCGACATGGTCTTCTTCCGCACCGGACCGGGGCAGCACCATGTCGGGCTGATGGTGGACAACGAACGTTTCGTGCATGCCTCGACGTCCCGCCGAGAGGTCCGGCTCGATCGCCTCGAGACGCCTTACTGGCAGGCCCGTTACCTCGGTGCCGGAACCTATCTCGACTGATTCGCGACTGATCTGCCTGATCGGGCGCCGCCTTCCGCTCGCGTTTTTCGGCTCAATGTAGCACAATGCGCGACAGCTTCCGGTCGAGCCGGGGGTCGTCGATGTCACCACACTGAATAACTCGAAGGAGTTGACAACCATGTCCGATAAGCCAATGAGCAAGAGCCGTCGAGACGCTGTCAAGGTGATGCTGGGTACCGCTGCCGCGATCCCGGTCATCAATCTGGTCGGCTTCGGCACCGCGCGCGCGGAGGTGCCTGCGAACGCAGTCGCCGCGAACGACCCGACCGCGGTCGCGCTCAAGTACAACCACGATGCGACCCAGTCCGACCGTGCCGCTGCGGCCCGTCCGGGTCTGCCGGCCGACGAGCAGATCTGCGAAAACTGTCAGTTCCACCTCCCCGAGGTCGCTGGTGCGACCGAGGTGTGGCACGGCTGCAGCCTGTTCCCCGGCAAGTTGATCAACGTCAACGGCTGGTGCGCGTCCTGGACCCTGAAGGCCGGCTGATCGCGTCGATCAGTCGCCTCGGATCGTCCGATAACGGGGCCGTTTGGCCCCGTTTCTCGTTGCATCGCCGAACCTCGGGATGCCCAATGCACCCGAGATTCCGTCACCCCGGCAGCCATGCTCCCCTGATCGTCCGATTCAGCTGTTTCCAGGTCCGGTTTTTGCTTTGATTTCGAGAACGCGATCCTTCCCTGACGTTCTCCGGTGATCCTCATGACCTTCTCGCAACACCCCTCGTCCTCGAGCTCCGAAATTGCCCAACCCTTCGGCGGCTCGATCTGTTCCCCCAATACCTCGGCCCCGAGCTGGCGCATGGCGCTTTTGCGCGGCATCGTCTGGGGCCTGATCGGGATGATCTATGCGCCCTTGTTTACCGGTCTCGCCGAGTTGTTCCAGGGTCTCGGTTTCGGCCACGGGACCTACATCGCTGCCGCAGCCCTGGCCGGTGCGGTAGGGGCCGCGCTCTATGGAGCGCGTGAGGTGGCCCTGATCGCGACGGGCATCGGTGTCTTGGTCGGCGTCCTCGTCCTGACGCTCTTTTCCGAGCAAATCGCGGTTTTCCATGTCGTTTTGGTGGCGGCCGCCGTTGCGGGTCTGGTCGGCCTGACCGTGAGCTTTCCGGCACGTTGCTCGAGACATGTCCCGGGGAAAACCATGGCGGGCTTGGCGACGGGTGCGATCGGCGGCGCTTTTCTGGCGCTGGTCGAGGCATTCCACCCGAATTCATTCTCCTCGTTCGCGGTCCTGGCCTTTCTCGTCAGCGTCAACGGCGTGCTCTATGTCTCGACCGTGCGTTGGTGGTTGTCGATGTCGCATCGGCTGCATTGCGAGTCGCGGCCCTGCTACATCATCGAGTCCTTGGTGATGGCGACGCTGGCAGGTGTGGCCGCCGGCAGCGTCTGGATGATGATCGGTCCTCTCATCGACTTCGAGAGCGGCTTGTGGCAATCCGCGAGCGCGGCCATGCACGATCGCATCCCGATGGCCATCCTCGGGGGGCTGTTCGGAGGTGCGATCGCGGGCATGCTGCTCGAGCTCTTCCGATTCTCCTGGGTGCACGATCTTTAAGACATGGCGAAAACAGCCTCAAGCCGGAAATGGCTCGAACGGCAGCACAGCGATCCCTATGTCAAGCGCGCGCAGCGCGAGGGGTATCGTTCACGCGCCGCCTATAAACTGCTCGAGATCCAGGAGAAGGATCGGATCTTTCGCCCCGGGATGAGAGTCTTGGATCTTGGGGCCGCTCCGGGCAGTTGGTCACAGATCGCCGCACGCCTCGTCGGGGCGCGCGGCAGTGTCGTTGCGCTCGATCTGTTGCCGATGGATCCGCTGGTCGGCGTCGTCGTCATGCAGGGCGACTTTCGCGAGCCCGAGATGCTCGAGCAGCTCTGTGAAACCTTGGGCGGCGAGTCGCTCGATCTGGTGCTCTCGGATATGGCCCCCAATATAACCGGCATGACAGTCGTGGATCAGCCGCGCGCGATGTATCTTGTGGAATTGGCCTTGGATCTTGCGCGGTTGCGTCTGCAACCCGGCGGGTCTCTGGTCGTCAAAGTGTTCCAAGGCACGGGCTTCGACGACATCCTGACCGAGCTGCGACGGAGCTTCTCCAAAGTGGTCAGTCGTAAGCCCAAATCGTCGCGATCCCAGAGCCGGGAGCTTTACCTGGTCGGCAAAGGCTTTCATCCTTGAGGCGTCGGTGCTAGTTTCGATTGTCCGACCTCGACATCATCGCGTCGGTCCACCATCAGCAGGGGCAAGCAGCCGTGAATGACATGGCGAAAAATATACTTCTTTGGGTGGTCATCGCCGTCGTGCTGATGTCCGTCTTCAACAATTTCACCACCGCGCCGACGACTCCGCGGACCCTGACCTATTCCGAGTTCATCGAGCAGGTCCGGGGCGGCGAGGTCAAGGAGGTCACGATCCAGGGTCGCACGATCGAGGGCATCAGCGGGTCGGGGCAGCGGTTTACGACCTTCAGCCCCGGTGACGACGGACTCGTGGGCGACCTCCTGAATCACGGTGTCGTGATCAAGGCCGCGCCTCCCGAGAAGCAATCCGTTCTGATGCAGGTCCTGATCAACTGGTTCCCGCTCCTGATCCTCATCGGAATCTGGATCTTTTTCATGCGGCAGATGCAGGGCGGTGCCGGCGGTCGCGGTGCCATGTCCTTCGGCAAGAGCCGCGCCCGGATGCTCTCCGAGGATCAGGTCAAGGTCACCTTCCAGGATGTCGCGGGCGCCGAGGAGGCCAAGGACGAAGTCTCGGAGATGGTCGATTTCCTGCGCGATCCGAGCAAGTTTACCAAGCTCGGCGGCAAGATCCCGAAAGGCGTCCTCATGGTCGGCCCGCCCGGAACCGGCAAGACCCTGCTCGCCCGCGCGATCGCCGGCGAGGCGAAGGTCCCCTTCTTCACCATCTCGGGCTCGGACTTCGTGGAGATGTTCGTCGGTGTCGGTGCCTCGCGGGTGCGCGATATGTTCGAGCAGGCCAAGAAGCACGCGCCCTGCATCATCTTCATCGACGAGATCGACGCGGTCGGTCGGCATCGCGGTGCCGGTCTGGGCGGCGGTCACGACGAGCGCGAGCAGACCTTGAACCAGCTCCTGGTCGAAATGGACGGATTCGAGGGCAACGAGGGCGTCATCGTCATCGCGGCGACCAACCGTCCCGACGTGCTGGATCCGGCTTTGCTGCGTCCCGGTCGGTTCGACCGCCAGGTGGTCGTCCCGCTCCCGGACGTGCGCGGTCGCGAGCAGATCCTGAAGGTGCACATGCGCAAGATCCCGGCGGCCGAGGACGTGAAGGCGTCGGTTCTGGCGCGCGGCACGCCCGGGTTTTCGGGTGCGGATCTCGCCAACCTGGTCAACGAGGCGGCACTCTTCGCCGCTCGGTCGAACAAGAAGATGGTCGACATGGACGACATGGAAAAGGCGAAGGACAAGATCATGATGGGGGCCGAGCGTCGCTCCATGGTGATGTCCGACGACGAAAAGCGTCTGACCGCCTATCACGAGTCCGGACATGCCATCGTCGGCCGCCTCGTCCCCGACCATGACCCGGTCCACAAGGTCAGCATCATCCCGCGCGGTCGGGCGCTGGGCGTGACCCTCTTCCTTCCGGAGGACGACCGCTTCAGCTACAGCAAGCAGCGCCTCGAGAGCCGCATCTCGAGCCTCTTCGGCGGACGTCTGGCCGAGGAGCTGATCTTCGGCCCGGAAAGCGTGACCACCGGCGCGCAAAACGATATCCATCGTGCGACCGAGATCGCGCGCAACATGGTCACCAAGTGGGGCCTGTCCGACAAGCTGGGTCCTCTGACCTACAGCGAGGAGGAGCAAGAGATCTTTCTCGGGCACTCGGTCACGCAGCACAAGAGCGTCTCGGACGAGACGACGCATCTGATCGATGAGGAAATCAGATGCGTCATCGAGCGCAACTACGAGCGTTCCCGCGGTCTGCTCCTAGCCAACATGGACAAACTGCACGCCATGTCGGCCGCGTTGATGAAGTACGAGACCATCGACGCCGAGCAGATCAACGACATCATGTCCGGGCGCCCGCCGCGTCCGCCGAGCGACTGGGAGGACGAGGAGACGGACGGCCGCCCGGCCGGTCGTCGCTCCGATCGCGCTCGGCAGGCGGACCCGGAGTCGGGGCCCGACGACGGGACGATCGGAAGACCTGCAAGCGAACATTAGGCACGGAGGCCGGTATGTCGGGACGTCGTTATTTCGGGACGGACGGGATCCGTGGACGGGTCGGGGAGGGGATGATCACCCCGGACTTCGTCCTCAAGCTCGGTTGGGCGGCCGGACGGGTCTTCGGCCAGGGCAATGGCGGGAAGGTTCTGATCGGAAAGGACACGCGGATCTCGGGCTACATGTTCGAGTCGGCCTTGGAGGCGGGCCTGGTGGCGGCCGGGGTGAACATCCGTCTGCTCGGGCCGATGACCACGCCCGGTGTCGCCTATCTCACGCGGACCTTTCGCGCCTCGGCCGGCATCGTCATCACCGCCTCGCACAACCCCTATCAAGACAACGGCATCAAGTTCTTCTCGGCCGACGGCGATAAGCTCCCGGACGACGTCGAAGAAGCGATCGAGGCCGAGCTCGAGCGGCCCCTGCGTACGGTGGATTCGGCCGCGCTCGGCAAGGTGAAGCGGATCGACGACGCCGTCGGGCGCTATATCGAGTTCTGCAAGAGCACCGTTCCGACGAGTATGAATTTCCGCGGTCTGCGGGTCGTCGTCGACTGTGCCAACGGTGCGACCTACAACACGGCGCCCTATGTCTTCGAAGAGCTCGGTGCCGAGGTCATCCGCCTCGGCGCCGAGCCTGACGGGTTCAACATCAACCGCGATGTCGGCTCCACCCATCCGGACGCCTTGTGCCGAGCGGTCGTGGAGGAGGGGGCCGATCTGGGCATCGCCTTCGACGGCGACGGTGACCGGGTGCTGATGGTCGATGGCAAAGGTCGGCTGATCGACGGCGATCAACTCCTGTACGTCATCACGAAGGACCGCCTTGCCGACGGGGCGATGCGCGGCGAGGTCGTCGGCACCCTCATGAGCAACCTGGGCTTCGAGCATGCATTGGAGCGTCTCGGCGTCGGATTCGTGCGGGCCAAGGTCGGCGACCGCTACATCATGGAGCATCTGAAGCGCTCGGACGGCATCCTCGGCGGCGAGCCCTCCGGACACATCATCTGTCGCGACCGCACCAGCACGGGTGACGGCATCGTCGCGGCACTGCAGGTCCTGGCCGGACTCAAACGTCTTGACCGAGGTCTGCATGACGTCTGTGCGGAGGTCACGCCCTACCCACAGATCCTGATCAATGTCAGGCTGGACGCCCAACGCGATATCGTCGGGCTGCCCGCCGTGCAGGATGCGGTGCAGACCGCGGAGCAGGCACTGGCGGGCCGAGGGCGCATCCTGCTGCGTCCCTCCGGGACCGAGCCGCTGGTTCGGGTCATGGTCGAGGGTGTCGATGCGAGCGAGGTCCGCCGTCTTGCCGAGTGGCTGGCCGATGTCGTGCGCGCCCAGATCGCGCCTTCCGCGGACGGGCTGCCCTCTTGAGCGCGGCCGACTCGATCCATGGGATGTGGTCGACTCGGCTCGCCTTTATCCTGGCGGCGAGCGGATCGGCCGTGGGTCTCGGCAACATCTGGCGCTTTCCCTATACCGCCGGCGAATACGGCGGCGGTGCCTTCGTATTGGTCTACGTGCTCTGTGTCGTCCTGATCGGCGTTCCGATCATGATGGCGGAGATCATGCTCGGGCGGCGTGGCCGGCGCAGTCCCATCAACACCATGCGCGCCTTGGCGAGCGCCGAGGGCCGGTCGCCCGCGTGGCAGTTGTTGGGATGGATGGGGGTCCTCGCGGGTTTCCTCATCCTCTCCTTCTACAGCGTGATCGCGGGTTGGACCATGGGGTACATCTTCCGCGCCGCGACCGGTATGTTCACCGGCATTGACGGTGCGGGTGCCGGCGAGATGTTCTCCGGCCTGATCGGCGATGCCGAGCGCCTGCTCGCCTGGCACACCGTCTTCATGGTCATGGTGGTGCTCGTGGTCGCGCGCGGTGTCGCCGGCGGGCTCGAGAAGGCCGTGCGCATCCTGATGCCGGCGCTGTTCGTGCTCCTCGTGGTCATGGTCGGATACGGCATGCAGGCCGGAGATTTCGACACGGCGGTGACCTATCTCTTCGAGCCTGACTTTGCCGAGTTTCAGGGCAAGGCGGGCGAGGCGATCCTCAGCGCCATGGGCCAGGCGTTCTTCAGTCTGAGCCTCGGGATGGGGGCCATCATGATCTATGGGTCCTACCTGAAACGGGACTCATCGATCGCACAGAACACCATGATCATCGCGGGTCTGGATACCCTGGTGGCCCTGTTGGCAGGGCTTGCGATCTTTCCCATCGTCTTCGCCCACGGCCTGGCACCGGACAGCGGCCCCGGGCTGATCTTCCAGACCCTTCCGATCGCCTTCGGAGACATGCCGGGCGGGCCTTTCTTCGGAACACTGTTCTTCGTGCTGCTCCTGTTCGCGGCCTGGACCTCGGCCATTTCCCTGCTGGAGCCGCTGGTGGCCTGGCTGGTCGAGAATCTGAGCTTCAGCCGGGTGCGTGCATCCGTACTGGGCGGGCTCACGGTCTGGCTGCTCGGCATCGCCTGTCTGCTCTCGCTGAACGCCTGGTCGGAGGTCAAGATCTTCGGCAAGGGCTTCCTCGATCTCTTCGATTTCCTGACCGCGAACATCATGCTGCCCTTGGGCGGTGTCCTGATTGCGATCTTTGCCGGCTGGATGCTGTCGCGGGCCTCCTCCGCTGACGAGCTTCAGATGGGCGAGGGCCTGGCCTACCGGCTTTGGTGGTTGCTGATCAGGTACGTTGCCCCCATTGCCGTCAGCATCGTGCTGCTGAATGCCATCGGCGTGCTCAAATGGTTCGGCCTGGGGTGAATCGGACGCTGACAAGCTGCGAGGTATCGATGGTCGATGACGACAACGACAACGACAACGAACAGTCTCGACACATCTGCCGTGCTGCACGCGGGGCCTGGGTCAATGCTCGTCCAGCGACGGAATCCAGATCTTTTCATTCTCTAAACCGCGTCACGCACACGGCTTTGGATGTCCTCGAGGGGGCAGGCTCTGTCTAAACGTCGGTTTTTCACTCGGGACGCGGTTTAGCTGTGGCTATCGTCAGAAAAAGTGCTCTGGTGCCCTACTCGGCATCGCAGATGTTCGACCTCGTCTACGATGTCGGCTCTTACCCGAAATTCCTGCCTTGGTGCGACAAGTCGCGCGTCATCTCGGAGACCGACGAGAAGATCTGCGGCCAGATCGAGGTCGCCCGCATGGGGATTCGCCAGTCCTTCAGCACCTGCAATCGGTTCGAGCGCGACCGGCGGATGGACATCGATCTGCTCGATGGACCCTTCCGAAAACTCGTCGGAGGCTGGCGTTTCGTGCCGTTGCGCGAGGATGCCTCCAAGGTCGAGCTGGAGCTGGAGTTCGAGTTCTCGGGACATCTGATCGACAAGGCCTTCGGAGCCGTCTTTCACCAGATCGCCAATACGCTGGTGGATGCCTTTTGTCGGCGTGCCGAAGAGGTTTACGGTGACTGACTTTCTGAAGGTGTCCGTGGCCTATGTCGGAGCGAACGACCAAATGCTCCGTTCCCTCGAGGTGCGCATGGGGACGACGGTGCGCGAGGCGATCGAGCAATCCGCCGTGCTCTCGAGGTGCCCCGAGATCGATCTGGCGGTCAACCAGGTCGGCATTTTCGGAAAGCTGGCTAAATTGGATCAGATCTTGGAGGATGGCGATCGTGTCGAGATCTATCTCCCCTTGATTGCCGATCCGAAGGAGGCGCGTAAACGCCGTGCAGCGGAGGGTAAGGTCATGCGCAAGGGCGGTGCGGATGCCGATACGAGCGCCGGGGCCTGAGCCGGCGTATCAGGGAGCGCCAAGCATCCTCGGGGTGTATCGAGATCGCACCGGCCTCCTCGATCGGGCTGACGTTACTCCTTCGGCTCCAAGCCGATCGTTTCCAGGCCGCGTCTGATCAATCCCTGACGTTCCTGATAATCGGGAACGGAGACGAGCATTTCCTGCGGTTCTCTCGCCTCGGCGCGCGCCGGATTCGGGCGCATATCCCCCTCGATACGCGCAAGGCTATCATCGTCCTGAAAATGCAGAGTCAGGTAGCGGATCTCCATAGGATCGTGCCCGCGCCGGATGGTATAGGTGTAGTCCCAGCGATCGGTCTGGAAAAAGTCCGTGAGCAAGGGCGTACCCAACAGAAACTGGACCTGGCGCTTGTTCATCCCGAGCTCCAGGCGATCGACCATCTCCTCGGTGATGATATTGCCCTGTTGCACCGTCATCCTGTAGACGAACGGGAGATCTTCCAGGACAGATCCCCGGTACTCATCGGGCTTTTTGTCACGGGAGCATCCGGCCGTCGCGAGCGCGACCAGGCCGCCGAGAATCGAGATATAAACCAACTTTCGCATGTCTTTAAAACAGCGCGTTTGCAATGAACCCAGGCATGATACAGCAGCGCCCGGATCCGATCATCGGGGCGACGAATCAGAAGACGAATCGGGCAGGCCCGCGCACGGCGCAGGACTCGCTTTAGACGGGGAGATGGGATTTGGAAATCGAGCAGATCAAACAGGCAGGTCTCAAGGTCACGGCACCGCGGGTTGCGATTCTCGCCATTCTCGAGAACTGCGGCAAGCGCCACCTCAGCGCCGAGGATGTCTACAAGGAGC
This sequence comes from Thiocapsa sp., assembly GCF_018399035.1. Classification (GTDB taxonomy): domain Bacteria; phylum Pseudomonadota; class Gammaproteobacteria; order Chromatiales; family Chromatiaceae; genus Thiocapsa. Next base: position 2,515,341 of record NZ_CP073760.1, on the reverse strand, counting down.
TCCTCAACAACGGTGAGGAGATCGGGCTTGCGACCGTCTACCGCGTCTTGACCCAGTTCGAGGGCGCGGGCCTCGTGTGCCGGCGCCACTTCGAGACCGGGCAGTCCGTCTTCGAGCTCAACAGCGGCGACCACCACGACCATCTGGTCTGCATCAAGTGCGGCAAGGTCGTGGAGTTTTGCGACCCGATCATCGAAGAGCGCCAGTCCAAGATCGCCGCGGAGCACAACTTCCGCATCGAGGATCACTCGCTCGTGCTCTACGGGATCTGTGCGGAGTGCGAGAAGACGAAGAAGCGGTAATCGGCGAAGAGCCCTGGGTTCCCTATGGGGCAGTCACCGCAACGTTGGTCGCGCCGACGTTTACTCCGGCCGCCTGCAAGCGCAGGAAAAGCCGGTTCATGGCCGGATCGAAGGTGACCGGTTGGCCGGTGCCGGTGACCAGAACGGTGTAATAGACCGTCTGGTCTGCCGCGAGGGTGCGGGTGAGACTGCTGCCGCAGACCTGCCAGTCTCCGGCAGCATTGGTCTCGCAGATTCGAAGGCCCAACGGCAGGCCGTGTCCGCCGTCGTCGGCACTGGCGGTCACCGTTCCGGCGCTGCCGATATTGACCGCCGCCGTGGCGAAGAAGCCGGTGCCGTTGCGACTCGGCAGCCGCACTACGCCGTCACCGCTCGGGGTCACCCCGACCGCAAGCAGGTCCGGCGGTGCTGTTGCCGCCGCCGAGAGGATGAAGGTGTTGAGTCCGGCGCGGCTGAACGCCGGCGCGGTGTTTGTGCAGTCGAACACCAGCGGAATCTCGGTCGCAGCCAGGGCACGGCTCGGTGTGATGCCGAAGACGAATCCCTGCGTCGCGCCCGGGGGGATCTCGACGGGCGTATCCGGTGTCCCGATCAAGGCATTCCCCGAATCGGTCGTCTGATAGGTGAAGGTCGCGGGGAGCCCGCCCGGCAGGGCGATTGAGCAGCCGGTGGCCGTCGCGTCACCGCTGTTGATGAGACTGGCGAAAGCGGTTGCGGTCTCGCCGATACCAACGGCGCGGGCATAAGGGAGAACCGCCGCCTCGATCCGTGTCTCGCCGCCCGGGGATGACTCGAAGGCCGCGACGCAGTCGTTATCTCCCTCCAAAGGATAGAGATAGGGGCAGGACGGATCGCCGGACCAACCGGTCCAAACCGAGCCTGGAGCGGCGACAGCTTGAAGAACGATGTTCGACCCAAGATCAAAGTCGGCCGCGCAGGTGCCGCCGCAGTCGATACCCGGCGGGCTCGATGTGACGGTCCCGTCACCAGTACCCGTCTTCGCGACCGCAACGCGTGCGTTCCCGTCAATGAAGCCAGCTTCACGCCCGAGCCAGTAAGCCAGAAGATAGTCGACACCCGCGAACGCAACCTCGGGTGCACCCGGATCAACGAGCTTCCATGGCTGGCGCTCCCATAAGAAGGTGGCGCCCGGGCGATCGTCGACATCGGTGGCGAGGGCCGAGAGTCCGGGACATTCGGGGTCCGCGGGGTACTTGGAGCGCACGTCGATCGGCTCCGCTGTTTGCGGGGGACTCGGGAACAAGGCGAGCTGGGCCAGATGCGACTCCATTATGGCCTCCACGGCGTCCTCGGGCGCCGCCTGTGCAGAATAGAGAAAGCTGAAGAACACGTTCTTATGATCCTTGACCGCGGACCAGAGTGCGTCGCGCAGGACATCGCGTTGTAGTCGAGCCCGACGCACGGGGTCATCCTCCAGTCTGACCCAGTTGTACATGGGCATGAACGCAACATTGAGACCATGGTAGGTGTCACCGCATCGATTTGTATTCTTCCAAGTGGTTGCGATCTCGATCCATTCGTCGATCTGCGCGTCGTAATGCGCCAGAAGGGCAGCATGACGCACCTCGTATCCCGGAACCCCGGCGGTCACCTGCAGGGCAACCCGGAAGGTTGCGGCAAGCTGGATCGCCTGACTCGGAAGGAGAACGTCGGGTAGCCATCCGAGGCCGGGGATCTGGCGCACGATTTCGGCCGGGTTCGGCCAGAATCCCAGCACTCCGGAGCCTTCTGCCTCGAACGGGCTGGTGCGAATGTTGAGGATGGGTATTCCGTCCGGGGTCTCGTCGTCGGTGTAGACCGCATGCTGCAGTTCGAGCATGGTCGAGAAGTTGCTCGACCCGTTGATGATGACCTTCACGCGCTTGCGCTCGCGGCGCATGAGCTGCTCGGCGAAGCGCACGACGTCTTCCCGGATGAGCTGGCGGATGTCGGGATCGGATGTCGCCTCGTAGGCGAGCGACATGCCGAGCAGAACGCCTTGATATTGATCGCGACTGACCCTCCCGCGCCAGTGCCAAAGCGCGTCCTCGTATAGAACGTCTCGAATGACCTCCGGATCATCGGCCGGCAAGGTGGCCAAGATGACTTCCGAGCTGTCGGCGGGCGCCGCGAACCGGGCAAGATAGCCCGCATCGCCCGAGATCCGCCACCATCGATGCAGTACCCTGACCGTCTCGGCGAGCTGATCGGCCGCATCGGCCGCACCCGTCACCTGCAGCCGCAGCGCCTGCGCGGCCAGATAGGCGCCGGTCCAAATAGCGGGATCCCGCTCGCCGCCGTAGCTCTTCACCTGCGTATAGCTGTCGTCCGTGAACTGCGCCGACATGATGCCGCCGGCGGGCATCAGATACTCACGCATCCAGGTGTCGTGATCGGCTGCGCGCCGGTGCAGGTCTTCATGATCTGCTCCGGAATTGAAAGCGCCCGAGACGGCGGTACTGCTCATTGCCCCGATCAGCAGGGCGGCGAAGGCCAGGAGGATCGGTGTCTGCGGTGCTTTCATGGCGAACGTCTCCTAGACGACAACCCTGTTCGATGGAGAGGTGCAGCTGTGATCATTGCCTTTGACTCGGCTCGAGGGAATCGGTTTCCAGTCATATGCTCCGATTACGCAGGACATGCTGGAGGTGTCGAGAGATCAAGCGGGTATCGTATCCGCTGACTTGGCGAACGACACTCTCCCAATATTGGGTCAGCGGCACGCCGCAGGGATTGCGCGTCAGCAGCTCGCGTTTCAGAAAGGGGTAACCGTGCCGACGCAACAAGGGCTCCCAGAAGAAGTGGCTTGGATTGACGGGCACACCGGCCATCAAGTTCTCGAACAACCACTTGAGATAATCGCGCTGTGGGAGCCGGGCGGCCCAGTCGGGATTTTCCAGCGACCGGTGTTGTAGATCTTCGATCAGCTCCATCGCCACCGCGCGGTAGGGATACAGTGCTTCCAATTGCAGCCCGGCAGCCAGCATACGTTGCGAGAAGCCGATCTCGTGATGATGGACAACGAGTTCTTTCGTATGGGTGTAGCAGACATCTTTCCAGAATCGATGAAACTCGGTTGCTGCCAAGGCTCGGCGATGAAAAAGAAGGAAATAGCTTTGGAGATGATAGAGATGCTCAAAGCTATCGGTAACACCCCAGATGTCGGCTTCGGCCGGGTCGGCACGACGCAGGAACTCGCCCAAAGCATGAAAGGGGCCGTAGACGCTATCGTTGGCCAGGATCAAGCTGTCGAGAGCGGCAAGGTCCGGGATCTCTCGCAAGGCATCCTTGTAGGCGCCGAAATCGTAACCGCGGTTACGCCGCCGCAAGATCAAAGCACAGAGCGTCCGCAGCACCTCGACCGCCGACGGCAAGAGGCGACGGCTGTTGGTCACGAACAGGATGCTGTAGCCGGCCTCTCGCAATTGCTGCAGATAAAAGAGCACGTACTGATGGACAAGACCCTTGTCGTCATAGTGAACGAAGACGGCGATCCGCTTTGTCTCGGCCAATCCGACATCGCCGTCCCAGCGCTGTACAACCCAGCTCGGGTTGCGCGCGAAGCGCACTCGCATCCAACAGGTTCGGTGCTCGATGAAGTTGCCGAGTCGGCGCCTGTCGAGCGTCTGACGGAATTCGCGCAAACCCATGAGGGATCCTTTCTTACTGCGTGGCTCGGGTTACTTGGATGTGCGCGGGTCTGCGCCGATGCCGTTTCCCTTGATGCCGGCTGCCGCCTCGGCGCGTCGCGCATGGGAGAGGGCGAGGTCGTTCAGCGGGCTCCCGGTAGGAGCCAACTGCACCGCTCGCGAAAACCACCCGAAGGCGTCGGCAGGTGCGGCGGCATGATTCAAGGCGAGGATGCCGAGCACGTACGCCAGCTCCGCCGACAACATCTCGGGCGCGAGGCTCAGTTGACGTGTGATAGTTGGCTCGAGCGTTGCCGCTGCAGCGTAGGCTCCGCCGTGGACCAGACGCTGGAAGACCTCGCGGCAGAGGCCGAGGACATGCGGGTCCGGCGAGTGCGTGATCGCCAGGCGCTCTCGACATGCACGGGCCGCATCCTCCGGCGTAGCCACGGCTTGGGCCGACAGGAGGGCGATCTCGATCGCTCGCGCAAGTTCATTACGGTCGGCGCCGTCGGAAGCGCTCGCGGCGTTGAGATGCTTGTCGGCAGTGCTGAACCAAGCAAGCGCCGCCGCCGCATCGTGTCGGTCGTTCAGGGCCAGCAAACCACGGGCATGACAGGAACGCGCATGGTCTTGCGCAGCGAGGCCGAGCGCGTCGAGTACACCCGGTGCATCCGGCCTCTCCGTGCAGCGTGCGTCGGCCAAGGCGTTCGCCGCCTCATAGTCACCGCTGAATGCCAAATCGACGAAACAGCGTTCCAGATCGACCTCGAAGCGACGTCGTGCGCTCGCCCCGCCGCCGTCGGTGCCGAGGAACGCCTCGTGGGCGGTCTTCATACGCCTCGGAGCCTCGGACGGGGCCACGCGGATCGAAGACTCGAGCGCACCCAAACGGCACAGCTCGACGAGATGCTCGGTCTCGCCGTCGTCCGCGCCGATCGACTGCAGTGCCTCACGCAGGGCCACGCCAGCGCGCTCGCCGAGCTCGAAACCCGCCAAGGCGCGTCCGGGATCGTTCGCATGACGCAAGGCGATGAAGGCGCTGCGATAGGCCAGACCACAGAGATTAGCCGGGATCGTGGCGGCAAAGTGCGCGAAACTCTCGCTTGCGATCGGCTCGGCCAGGACCGTCTCGGGACGCTCGAGATCGATGCCGTAAAGACGCCGGTAGCTGTCGGCCAAACGGCGGAGCTCCGCCCGCGCGGGCTCGATGTCGCCCGCGTTGACATACTCCTTGATCAATCGCCCGGAATACCCGTGTGCGAGCGGTTCGTCCGGATCCAAGGCGCCGAGTCGGCGCTTCAGATAGTCCCGGTAGAGCGCTCGGTCGAGGGTCCGAGAGAGGTCGCACGATCGGGGATGACGGCAGGCGAGCGCCGTGAGATTCGTCTCCGACGCTCGGATCTCGACCTGCGAAAAGCCGTGTGCCTCGAGTAGCCGGCGCAGCGCCGTCTCGCTGAAGAGCACCAGATGATAGCCGGGGGTCAGAATCGGCAGCAGCGCGCCGGGAGACGCATCCCGATGGACACCCGCGGCATTCGGGGTACTGATCACCAACCAGCCGTCCGGGGCCAAGGTGGGGGTGATGTCGTCCAGGAAGCGGTGGGGGTCCACGACATGCTCGATGACCTCGGAGGCCAACAGCACGTCGACCGGTGCCTCGCCGCGCAAGGTCTCGGGACCGAGATAGTCCAAGGTCACCGGAAGATCCAGGAGACGTCGCCCGGCGCGCGCAAGCGGCGAGGGATCGAAGCCTCGGACATCCCAGCCGAGAGCCTCGCGGGCGAAGTCCAAACCGAGCCCGAAGCCGCAGCCGACCTCCGCATAACGCTTGATGCCGGCGTGATCGAACCAAAACAGGGGCTCGACCATGGTGTCGGGCGCTGCGCCTTGCTCGACATAGAACTTGGTGGCGCCGCGGGAGAGGGACGCACCGGCGTCGGCATCCGCCGAGAGCCCGTCCTCCTCGTAGGCCGGCGGCGTCAGACCCGGGAAGCTTAGGGTTCCGCACACGTCGCAGGCGCGGAGTCGCAAGAGATCTCCGGCATTGAACGGCGACTCGACCGCAAGGACGGACCGTTTGGCGCCGGCCGAAAGGCAGACCGGACAGGCGAACGCCATCACCGGCGCGGGTGTCCAGTCGATCTTCATGCGCAACCCTCCTCAACGTGTCGGTGTGCCCTCATCATTCTCGGCGCCGTAGCCCGAGAAGCCACGGCAGGATAGCCGATGCGACGCACCGGTGGACACCGGCGTTCGCGATTCGCCGCAGTGCGTGCAGTTAAACCGCGCCCAGCGCGGCATGTGATGTTTTTGGATGGGATCGGCCTCGGCAGACTCGACGATTGTCGGAGCTGGCGCGGTTTAAGGTTTTAAAAAATAAAAACTTTTAAACCGCGTCTCCGCCAAGGTCGGTGAAATACCCAAGGCCGACTACAACATAAAAACGACGCATGTCGCTCTGGACGCGGTTTAAGGCGCCGTCACCGCGACATTGGTCGCACCCACCGTCGTCCCGTTCGATGCGAAACGCAGGAACAGGCGATTGTTGGCCGGATCGAAGGCAATCGGCTGACCGGTGCCTGTTGCGAAAACAGTGTAATACGCCGTTTGAGCGGCACTGATCGTACGTGTCAGGCTGTTTCCGCAGACGATCCATTCTCCGGCCGGGGTGGTCTCGCAGACCTGCAGTGTCAGCGGCAGACCGCGCCCGCCGTCGTCGGCGCTGACCGTGACTTCGCCGCTACTACCGATGTTCACCGCGGCCGTGGCGAAGAAGCCGATGCCGGTGCTGCTCGGCAGACGCACGACGCCGTCGCCGCTCGGGGTTGCGCCGATGGCGAGGAGATCCGGCGGCGCGGTTGCCGCGGCGGAGAGGATGAAGGTGTTGAGGCCTGGATAGCTGGGCGCCGGGGCGGTGTTGGCGCAGTCGAACACCAGCGGGATCTCCATCGCGGCCATCGCTTGGCTCGGTGTGATGCCGAAGACGAAGCCTTGGGTGGTGCCGGGCGCGATGTCGACCGGTGTGTCGGGAGACCCGATCAGAGCGTTCGCGGCATTGGTTGTCTGGTAACTGATGGTCGCCGGTAGCCCGCCCGGTAAGGCGATCGAGCAACCGGTGGCGGTCAGGTTTCCGCTGTTGATCACACTGGCGAAGGCCGTCGCGGTTTCGCCGATGGCGACGGCGCGTGCATAAGGTAACACTGCGGTATTCATACGCGGTACTGGATGTGTTGCCGTCACGCTCCCGCTTCCGGAACTGATGGCAGTGCAGCCTCCTACACGGGTTTCGCGATAATAGTTGAACCTAAACGTTACCGAGGTTCCATCGCCGCCAAACTGACCCGAGTTGAGTGTCGTAGAGATACTCGTATAACGGTCGCTGGTTGCAAAAGAAGCAGATGGAAAATAACCCGTTTCAGTGACTTGGATATCCGAGAACGTTGCCGTGAAAACCGAAGGAACAGTTACACCGCAAACGGAGGCTCCACCAGCATTCACATCAATCGCTAAGCCTGAAATAACATTGCTCTCGTTAATCGTAAATCGCTTCCCTTGTGATGTTGTCCAGTTTCCCGCTAACTGTTCAGGTGAAACTGTTGCAGGAGTGGCAAAATTGGCTGCTTCAGAACCGTTGGACGAACCCTCTCCAAGTCCCTTTGAATAAGATGACGCATGGGAATCCCCGCCCCTTACAAAGCGCACATGCAAACGGTTTAATTTATCGAAGGAACCATCTGCCCCGTCAATAAAGTCGACGGAATCGGCAAGGGCAGGATCGGATACGTCACTGGTGCTGGTCCAGTAACGATCATCATGCGTTGTAGGGAAATAGGTCTCGTCGATGGATGGACTGTATCGACGGTGATCGACAAGGGATTGAAGCTCTTTCTTATTCGGGAGACGCCAGTCGCCGTAGCCGGCCAGCCGTGACTCACGAGCAGCAGACAGCGCCTCGGCCCAAGTCATCGCGGTCGGGCTGCCGCTACCGCAACTCGGGTCTTGCTGCCCCTCGCTACATTGGGCCCATGTCAGACTTGAGGGCTCATGGGTTACTGTCCCATCGCCATGATCGGTGAAGGTATCCGGGATTTGATCTCCGCGCACCAACCGAACGCCCGAAGAATTCGATGACAGCTCGGTGCCGGAGTCTCCTCGAGCGAAATCGACGCGCCAGGCGCGGGCGGTATCGGCGGCAGCAGGTGTGGCGGTCCAACAGGAGCCGACTTGGGTGTTCGGGAAATAGTCGGAGTCGATCGCGGGACCGGCATTGCCGGCCGAGACGATACCCTGCAGCTCCCGAACCGTTGGTAGACGCCAATCCTGTGCACCGCAAAGCCCGGCTGCGTTGACCGCATCGACATAGGCAGAGGCATCACATGAGCCTCCGGGCAGATCTACGCCGCAGCTTGAGCGCTCTTGGTTGGGCGTGGATATGGCCATGCCGTGCTTACCTGGCCGACGATAGGTCCATTCGCGATCGCGCAGGCCTCCGTCCCAGGTTTTTATTTCCCAGGTCAATCCGGTGACATTGTCTTGTATGCAAGTGGGTAGGGCCACTGGAACATTCTGGACGATCGCAATCGGCATGCCGTCCTGATCAAGCGGCGAAAAATCGAAGCCGCCAGAGCCACCGCCGATTTTGATGATTTGGCCGACTTGAGCCAGTAAGTCCCGACCCTCATGACCATCCTGGCCTGCCAGGAGAGGGTCATTTCCGATGGAGGCATCCGTGCAACTGATCATGGCCATACCGTCGTCGCAGAGGGTCTGACCTGTGTCATTGATGCCGGCACTGCCCTCGTATGGGGCAGACCCTAAAAAGCCCAGTGCCAGCATGGCCAACATTGCCGGGCTGCGATTCTTCCAATTATTTGTCCGTCTCATGATTCAGTCCTATGGTTTCGAGTCTTTCCGTCTATGCCCGTCCGCATGTCACGAACGCACAATTCATTCGCGACATCATGCAACTGTTTTCGGCGCTGCAATCCTCCGAGGCGAGGCGGGGCCACGCCTCGTCTCCATCCGTGCTAAGGCGCGGTCACCGCGACATTGGTCGCTCCGACCGTCGTTCCGTTCGCGGCGAAGCGCAGGAAGAGGCGGTTGTTGGCCGGATCGAAGGTGATGGGCTGACCGTTACCGGACGCCAGAACGGTGTAATAGAGCGTCTGGCCGGCACCGACAGAGCGGTCCAGGTGATTTCCGCACACCAACCAGTCGCCTCGGGCGTTCGTCTCGCAGACCTGAAGGTTCAGTGGCAGCCCGCGCCCGCCGTCGTCGGCGCTGACGGTTAACGCGCCGATGCTTCCGATATTGACGGCTGCCGTCGCGAAGAAGCCGGTGCCGTTGCGGTTTGGAAGCCGCACCACGCCGTCGCCGCTCGGGGTCGCCCCGATGGCAAGCAGATCCGGCGGTGCGCTTGCCGAGGCGGAGAGGATGAAGGTATTGAGGCCGGCGTGGCTGGGTGCCGGGGAGGTGTTGGCGCAGTCGAATACCAGCGGGATCTCGGTCGAGGCCATCACTTGGCTCGGTGTGATGCCGAAGACGAAGCCTTGGGTTGCGCCGGGTGCGATGCCGACCGGGGCGTCGGGATTCCCGATCAGTGTGTTGGCGGCGTTGGTCGTCTGGTAGCTGAAGGTCGCCGGGATGCCCCCGGGCAGTGCGATCGAGCAGTCGGCTGCCGTTGCGTTGCCGCTATTGATGACGCTTGCGAATGCTGTCGCGGTTGCACCGACGGGTATTGCTCGGGCATACGGCAAGACGGCTGAGTTAATCTGCGCGTCTTCGATAGGCATGTAGCCGGTACCGGAAAGCTGTGCAAAATAAAGCTCGACAGATTCATCGACGCTGACAAACAAATACCCGTTGCGGCTGCCGCTCGCCTGCGGTTGGAACCTTATCTTGAGCTCACAAGACGCTCCCGGACTCAAAGTCGCCCCACAGGTGCTGTCGCTTATGCTGTACCCGGCCGAGACGTATGGGGAGTTAAGAATGCCTCTCTCGAAGGTGACCGTCCCGGTACCGGTATTTCTGATCGTCGCCGTTTGGGGCGCACTGCTGCTGCCGACCGGCACTTGACCAAAACTATAGGACGACGGAATGAACGCAACGCTGTAGGTCCGATCCGCAGTTCCGGTACCGGAAAGCTGTGCAAAATAAAGCTCGACAGATTCATCGACGCTGACAAACAAATACCCGTTGCGGCTGCCGCTCGCCTGCGGTTGGAACCTTATCTTGAGCTCACAAGACGCTCCCGGACTCAAAGTCGCCCCACAGGTGCTGTCGCTTATGCTGTACCCGGCCGAGACGTATGGGGAGTTAAGAATGCCTCTCTCGAAGGTGACCGTCCCGGTACCGGTATTTCTGATCGTCGCCGTTTGGGGCGCACTGCTGCTGCCGACCGGCACTTGACCAAAACTGTAGGACGACGGAATGAACGCAACGCTGTAGGTCCGATCCGCAGTTCCGGTACCGGAAAGCTGTGCAAAATAAAGCTCGACAGATTCATCGGCGCTGACAAACAAATACCCGCTGCGGCTGCCGCTCGCCTGCGGTTGGAACCTTATCTTGAACTCACAAGACGCTCCCGGACTCAAAGTCGCCCCACAGGTGCTGTCGCTTATACTGTACCCGGCCGAGACGTATGGGGAGTTAAGAATGCCTCTCTCGAAGGTGACCGTCCCGGTACCGGTATTTCTGATCGTCGCCGTTTGGGGCGCACTGCTGCTGCCGACCGGCACTTGACCAAAACTGTAGGACGAGGGGATAAACTCAACACGGTAGTCGACCGCATCCGCCGTCGAGGGAAGGGCAGAAAGTGATTCTGCTGCATCGGTTGCTAACGTATCATCCAAGTTTTGAAGGGCGACACGAAGGTGATCGCGCGCCTCGACGCTACCCGTGTCCAACTGCTCCAAGGTAGCAATGATCTCGGCCCTGAGATCCTCAAGCGATGAAATGTCCACAAAATTGTCCGACAGAGAGTCACCGTAAGCAGCAGCCTCGACATCGGGGCTTATTGCGTATGCTAATTGATACGACCGAATCGCCTGCTCAACAACCATTGCCAAATCCATTCCGGCCTCGCCAGGAATACCGGCTGCGCCAACATTCACCACCAAGGGTGAAACCAACAATTCGTCCAGCCCGACAGCATCGACCCTCAGGGTAAGCGTTGGCGAATCGGCGTCACGATGAACCGCTTCGTAAGAGCCTGCGGGCAACGCGAACAATAGGTCTTGCGTCGTTCGCTCCGACTGGTCTTCAAGGATGCCTGCCTCGACCGCGTCGGATGGCACCGAGAGTTTCGCCGATTGAATGAGGTCCACCCGTACGCGCACCCAGCCCTCGCGTGCGACACGTTCGCGCAGTGCGTCTTCTGTCGCCAACGCCCTGCTTGATCCAAATTCATCGACCTGCAACGCCCCATTCATCGAAAGCGAATCTTGACCCAGGGCGTCGCCAATCGACAGGCTCATCATCAGCATCAAACAGGAGAAAATGATTGCGGTACAGTGATTCTCTGGCATGAAACGAAGCCAAACAGGCCGGACAGACATGGATTCTTCCTCGCATTGCACTCGTCGGCTCCGCTCGGAGGAGTCTCCTGCAGGCATTGATCGAAACATTGCTCTTATCGAAGACACAGCATTGCTGTCGAACCGAAAACATGGATTCATAACGACTTCGTCCTGTGAATGTCCCATTTTTTAAAGCAACTTCTCGGTGATCAAGTTACTGAGTCGCGATCGAGTCGCGAAGACCGGATGATGACTTGCTGCCACTGCCGGGTAGTTCGCATTGACCCAGAGTTCTCTCCAAAACCAGGTGCCGGGCTACGGCGCCGTCACCGCGACATTCGTCGCACCCACCGTCCTCCCGTTCGCGGCGAAGCGCAGGAACAGTCTATTGTTGGCCGGATCGAAGGTGATGGGCTGACCGTTGCCTGTGGCAAAAACGCTGTAATAGGCCGTTTGGGCAGCGCCGACGGAACGTGTCAGGTTGTTTCCGCAAACGATCCATTCCCCTGCCGGGGTGGTCTCGCAGACCCGCAGGCTCAGCGGCAGACCGCGCCCGCCGTCGTCGGCGCTGACGGTGATCGACCCGGCACTGCCGATGTTCACCGCCGCCGTCGCGAAGAAGCCGGTGCCGTTGCGGTCTGGAAGCCGCACAACGCCGTCGCCGCTCGGGGTTGCGCCGATGGCGAGCAGATCCGGGGGCGCGCTCGCCGCCGCGGAGAGGATGAAGGTATTGAGGCCGGCGTGGCTGGGTGCCGGGGAGGTGTTGGCGCAGTCGAACACCAGTGGGATCTCGGTCGCGGCCATTGCTTGACTCGGGGTAATGCCGAAGACGAAGCCTTGGGTGACGCCGGGCGCGATGTCAATCGGTGAATTGGGAATCCCGATCAGCGCGTTGGCGGCATTGGTGGTCTGGTAGCTGAAGGACGCCGGTAGTCCGCCCGGCAGTGCGATCGAGCAGTCGGTCGCCGTTGCGTTGCCGCTGTTGATGACGCTTGCAAAGGCAGTTGCCGTGTCGCCGATGGCCACGGCACGGGCGTAGGGTAGTACAGCCGAGTTCAACAGGGCGCCCGGAATGAAACCATCGTCAAACTCATACGCGCCGATGTCGACAACACCGCCGATGACCCGTGGTTGGCCGGCAAAATCGATCGACGGGAGATTCGGCGTGCCTGGATCACCTGCATCGATCATCGGTGAACCGGGCAGGAGACTTAGATCGCCGTTCTCGGGATCGACGAAGAGCGGATCGACCTTGTCGAGGTTGCTGGGGTCGATGGGGATCGGGGGTGTAATGTAGAAACCCGTGCCGGGCGTCTGGTCGAAGTTGTTGTGAAGTAGAGTGACTGGTGAGGGCAATGCGTCGCTTCGAATGGCCCTCTGGATGGACAGATCGGAATTCGAATTACGCCAGAAAAGGTTGTTGTAGAGTGAGGAAGAACTGCCTGACTCGCCTGGCAGTACGAGAGAAAGGGCCGAACCAAAGTTCGCAGAATTGTCGACGAATGTGTTGTTGGTTAGGGTAACGGAGGCAACGGTGTTGTCACTTACATTCAGGATAGCGCCCCCACCCATATAGCCTGCGTGATTGCCACGAATGATATTGCCCGAAAGCGTGATCGTTACGGGGCCATCGGTATCCATCCCGGTTCCAGAGGCATGGATAAACAAACCGCCCCCATTGCCTGACATCGTGTTGCCGCTGATCAAGTTCCCGGTGAGCACCGCGGTGTCGCGCCGGCTCAGAAATATTGTTGCGCCTCCTCCTTCGACGTTCTGCTCGATCGTGTTGTGCTTGAGGTGCACGGAACCCGGAAAGGCAACCAACAATCCAGCACCCATACCATCGGTACGAAGTCCGTTTCGGAGGGTCAGCCACTCCACCACTAGCGCCGCGCCCTCCGAATCCGGCTGATATGCCCCCCACAGCGTCAACACCTGCTCCTTCCCATTGCCGGTAAGGATCGTGTTGGCGGGATCGAGATCGCGTTGGCCGCAACCGGTCACGTATCCGCCTCGCAGGGATAGCGCTTTTGCTTCCGCGCCATCGTAAATGAATCCGCCGACATAGGTGCCCTGGACGATCTGGATCTGGTCGTCCTCGCCGTTGGAGGTCGCTGTAGTGAGCGCCGCCTGTAGGTCTGTCGCGTCGTCGACGCAGAAGACCGCCGCGTTGACCGGGGTACTCAAGGCATAGAGCGCGAGGGTAGAGGCGAGAAGGCCGGGTAAGACGAAGGTCGATCGGGTCATGAGGTAATCCCTAAGACTGAGGCACATCCTCTGTCGTGATGTGACAGGTGCGGCACGTGCGCGTACTCAGTGTTCGTTGCATCCAAGGTGGGCCATAACCGTACACTCCTGAAGGTCGGAAATCCATGCGTTCGGGCTGTTTTGATGCGTCGTACCGTCACGTCGGGATCAGACCTTGAGGGCATCCTCGACACGCTTGGCGTACTTATCGGCCAGTTTGATGTGGTCACTGTCGAGCAGCTAGAAGGTTCCAGACGGACGCGGGTCGTTGCCGGGCTTGGGCAAGGGTGCGCCAGACCTCGAAGGTGATCTTGCCCTGCGCTCTCGGGTCGGCGTAGACGTTGTAGGTGTCTCGGTCGTCGCCCCGACGGCGTTGCCCTCCACGACACGCCGGGATCCCAGCGAGGCGCGGCGTTCTTTGGCCCAGACGTGTTGTTCCTGATCGCACAGCACTTCATAAGGGCCAGCCTCCTCGATGCCGTGACGGCGGAACATGGCTGCACAGGTGGGTTGGGGTTCAAAGAAGGGTGCCGGAACATCGGGAGCGGGGTCTGACCCGATGGCGCTGCCGTTCAATCTTCACGTGACAGGAATCCGGCGAACTCTGCGGGGCCGACCGCATGCCTGCCTAACGATCGACGCCCCGATGAGACGGCGTGTGTGGCATCATCGCGGATCTTGGGACAGCGCGGCTCGACGCTGTGCGGGTGATCGCACTGGTGTCGGACTGGATCGCGCGAATCGATCAGTGAATCGCATGGATACCGGAATGAAATCACTCTCGGCTCTGACCAGAATGGCACTAAACCGCGTCCAGAGCGAGATGCTCACTTTCGAGTGAGTTCGAAGTTTGGTGAATCCACGACCCTTAGCGGGGGGCGCGGTTTAAAATTTTATATTTTTTAATAATTTAAACCGCGCCGGCTCCAGCGGTTCTGAAATCCGCCGGGGCCGATCCCATCCAAAAACATCGCATACCGCACTGGGCGCGGTTTAACTTAAGAAAAAACTCTTTCAAAAACGGTCTATTCCGATCGGACTCCGCGACACGGAAACGGCGCTCAACGCTGTTTCTTGGGGTGGCCATGTTCGCGGACCTCCTCCTGCGCGATCTTCCGCGGCTTGGTCAACAGCGGGTCGCTTTTCAGGCGCCGCTTCAAGGCGCGCGGTTCGATCCGACCGGCTCGTCGACCTACGCGGGGTTGGGCCATCAGCACCAACAGGGCATGGATGCAGACGCTGTCGTGGGTGCCGCCGCACTGCAGTACGCAGCCCCACATCTGCACGACATGCTTGAAGCTGAGCTGGCGCGGGATCTGGTCCGCCACCACAGCGGCCTGCGCCATCAAGAGCCGGATCAGATTGTAGGCCAAGAGGTAGACCCACAGTTCCTTGAGGGCCATCGCCGGGGTTTTGCAGCGCAGATGCTCCATGCCGAGCGTGGTCTCGAGGTTTCTCAGATCCAGCTCGACGTGCCGGCGCTGCCGGTACAGCACCTTGAGCATGGACTTGGGGGTCGCCTTCGGGCAGAGCAGCGTGGTGACCATGATCTTGCCGCCGGCCTGAAACTCGCGCACCTTCAGAGTCGCCGGGGCTTGCGCGTATTCCTCGGGGCTCATCCAGTCGGGTCGCTTCTTCGGCTTGCTCGGCACGATCAGGTGATCGCGCGCGCCGAGCCGCTCACCGAGGCGGAAATCGGTGCTGCGCTTGCGCGCACCGTGCTGCTCGAACAGCCCGTCCACGCCGCCGCGCACCAGCTCGCAGAGCAGAAAATAGGTCGCGTAGAAGGCGTCGCCGAGAAGGATCTCCCCGCTTTGGAGGCTGTCGAGCAGCTCGCGCAGCAGCGTCTGCTCGTCGCTGCCCTTTCCCGCGCAGGGGCCGAGCGCGGCATCGAGTACCGCCCCGGTCGCCAAACACACCAAGGCCACCAACCGTGCGATCGGAAAGCCCAGGCCGGCCTTCTGGCTGGCGGGCTGCGGATACTTGGCCTGGTTCTGCGGGGTATCGGACAAGGTCACCGTCGCGCCGTCGACCAGGCGCACCCGTCGCCCCTGCCACAGCCACCAGCCGGGCGCAGCCTTTGCCACCAACCCCGCGGCCTCGCGCGCCAGCGTCGTGATCATCGGCAACGGCAAGCGTGCCCGCGCTTGGCAATAGGCACTGGTGTTGGTCGCGAGGGGCGCCTCGCCGTCGAGCGCACGCCGTACCGCCGCGGCGTTGACCACGGCACGGCAACTGCCGTCCTCCGAGAGCGCTTGGGTCATGAACATTGCCAGGGTCTCGGTCGGGGAGTACACCCGCTTGCGAAACGGCAGCTGGAGCGCTTCGACCCGGTCGAGCAGCTGCGGAGCGCTCAACAGGTCGAAGAATCCGCCGACATCGGTGTCGGCGACATGGGCAAGGACGCGTTGCCGTTGCGCGGCGTGCTGGTTAGGATGCATGGGGGCTGCCGTCCGAGGTGGTGAGTTGGCTTTGGCGAGTTCAGCCTATCACCTTGGCAGCCCTTCCCCCCCTAACTTTTCAGGATCTTGCGACTGCATCCTCCCTTATCTTAGTGCCATTCGGGGTAGACATGGATCCTTCCTCGCACTGCTCTCGTCTGGTCGGCTCGGTGGATTGACTGGCGTTCACGGATCGGGGTTTTCCCCATATCGTCGGCGCTGTATCGCGGCCGGCATGTAGGCATCGAGTCATATCTGTTTCGTACTCTGAATGGCCCATCTAAGGAAGCTTCCTGATGATCAAGGCGCAAGCTCGCTATAGAGTCGCGTCGTCCAAATGAAGACAAGCGGGAATGGCTTGGGGGCCGCGACCAGGTGATCTAACCGCTCAGCCATGTGCCTTGCTACGGCGCCGTCACCGCGACATTCGTCGCACCCACCGTCCTCCCGTTCGCGGCGAAGCGCAGGAACAGTCTATTGTTGGCCGGATCGAAGGCGATCGGCTGACCGGTGCCTGTGGCAAAAACGCTGTAATAGGCCGTTTGGGCAGCGCCGACGGAACGTGTCAGGTTGTTTCCGCAAACGATCCATTCCCCTGCCGGGGTGGTCTCGCAGACCCGCAGGCTCAGCGGCAGACCGCGCCCGCCGTCGTCGGCGCTGACGGTGATCGACCCGGCACTGCCGATGTTCACCGCCGCCGTGGCGAAGAAACCGGTCCCGTCGCGGCTTGGCAAGCGCACCACGCCGTCGCCGCTCGGGGTCGCGCCGATGGCGAGGAGATCCGGCGGCGCGGTTGCGGCGGCGGAGAGGATGAAGGTGTTGAGGCCGGGATAGCTCGCCGCCGGAGCGGTGTTGGCGCAGTCGAACACCAGCGGGATCTCGGTCGCGGCCATCGCTTGGCTCGGTGTGATGCCGAAGACGAAGCCTTGGGTTGCGCCAGCGGCAATGTCGACAGGGGTGTTCGGTGACCCGGTCAGGGCGTTGGCTGCGGTGGTCGTCTGGTAGCTCAAGGTTGCGGGAATGCCAGTGGGCAGGGCAATCAAGCAATCTAATGCCGTCGCGTCGCCGCTGTTGATGACGCTCGCGAAGGCGGTGGCGGTTTCGGCGATCGCGACGGCACGGGCGTAGGGTAGGACAGCGGTGTTGATGGCCGCTTGTGTGCCCGCGATCTCATCGACAGCGCGATCAACCTGAACCCTAGGCGTTGTGATGTCGTTGACATCAGTAAGAGACATTCCAGTCGATTTGAGCGTGCTCAGAATGGTATCGGGGTCTGCGGCGGGTTGCGCTGATTTGATCACGGCCCAAGCTCCGGCGACGTGTGGTGTTGCCATCGAGGTTCCGCTTTTAGACGCGTAGCCTGTGCCTGTGACTGCTGAATAAATGGATTCTCCGGGCGCCAGTAAATCGAGGAAGTAAGCGCTATTGGAGAAGATCGAAATCTGGTCCGCCTTCGATGTGCTTCCAACACTGATCGCACTCGAAACGCATGCGGGCGCGCTGATCGCGTTGATGTAGCCCTCGTTTCCACTGGCAGCGACGGTTGCAATGCCAGCGGTTCGCAGCTGGTCGATAATCGGGCGCCTGGCATCATCGTTACAGGGGCCCGTAAATGCACCGCCTCCGAGACTCATGTTGATGACCGCGATTGAGTGATTGGTTCTGAGAAGGTAGATGCGCTCCAACGCACGAAGGGAATCAGAAGTAAACGTGCGAATGCAAGGAGCTGTGCTCCCACAGATGCTGACTGAATTGAAACGAGAAAATATCTGAGCGGCGATGATGTCGGCGTCTCTGGCAACACCGGAAAAGCTGTCACTTTGTCCTGCGGCGATTCCCGCGACATGGGTGCCGTGATCACAACCGGCTAAGGTGACCGGACAATTGATTCCGGAGCCGCTTGCCGTGGATTCAGACACGCTTCCCGGACAAAGCGAAGTCGCACCGAGTGCAGGGACATTCGACGAGTAGCATGCCTCCGCAACCACCTTACCTCTCAAAAAGGGGTGATTCTTATCCACGCCCGTATCCAGAACGGCGACGACTTGGCCTTGCCCGGTGTATCCACGGAAGGAGCCATCGAGTCCGCCAATCAGCGGAACACTATCCATTAGGAAGGGGAGCATGATGCTATCCTCCACCACATCGAGAACGTCGGGATGCGCTAGGAGGTCCAAAATGTCGGACTCACTCGCCTGCATCGCGAAAGCGGGTGTTAGAGCGAAGCGCTTGATGCCCATGGCTGCTTGATCCCGTCCGCTCGTCGCGGACAAATCATCCAGAACGCGCTGTTGCATCGTCGAGAGCACTTCTCGCTGTTGCGAGATTCCGTCATGGTCGAGTATTGATTCGGGCTGCAACCAGGTCTTGAGTTTTACGATGACCGGGACTCGACCTAAGGATTGAGCTTGATCCAACAACTCGCGATGAGCCACGCCTTTTTCCGATGGAGCGCCACGGTAATCCGTGCTTTGCCCCGTCTTGGTCTCAAGCTCCACGCTCCGATTTGGAGCGTTAGGTGCGTCGATTGCGCTATTGGCCGACGAGGTCGACATGGCAGCGAACCCGGCAACGAATGCGAGGGTGACTGAAATCGAGGCATTCTTTGCACGTCGAACAACGTTCCGTTCCTTTTGTACCTTTGGGCGAATGTTCATGGTGATCTTTCTCGCGATGAGCGAAATGGTCGAATTCAACGCCCGGACACCATTCTCGGTCTCCGGGATCTCTGAGAGGGATTACTGATGTCGTGTAAGCCGACCGGGCTACCCCGATGATTAGCATGACGCCGACGTGCGCTCGCACGGACGAGCCCTGAGCCGTTGTCCGCTCCTTGGGCTGATTCTCGGAAAGAAAGGGCTAGATTGGCGTGGCGGAGTGCGGCGAGGGCCGGCGACACGTGGCACCGGATCTGCGAGATGTGCGGGAAGGTGATCGATCGGGGCATGGAGGTTTCTTCCTTGAAGTGACGCATCGCGGCAGCGCCGATATGACGTGCTCCAGAAACATCGAAAGCTCGATGTAAAGGTAATACCGACTAAGCGACGCATCTGAGTCGCAGGGTCACACGCCGTAGCCGAGCTTTGAAGGTAGGAGAATCGGTGGAGAACCGCAATGATCCAGGTCAGCACACGTCGGAAATGTTTTGCCGAACCAACCTCCGAAGCAACGCCGACCGCCTGCTCGGGAGTCGATATCGCATCAACGCGTCCGCAATTGACTGCGCCTTAGCGCTGCAACCCTGCATCACAATCGGAACGACGGGGTGGAGGATGGGTGCTCCCCCCTCGCAACCGTTGCGACTCGAATGCCCCTTTTATTTTGGGCCGACCAACTGCGCAACCACCGCGTTGACCTGTTGCAGCCGCCGTTGCGGCTCGGCCATGTCTCGGTAGAAGCGCAGCTTGTCGCTGCCGTCGAGTTTGAATTCCTTTGGCTTTTGCTGAATCAGCCGGATCAGGTTGCCGGGGTCGATGCTCGGCGCCTCGTCGAAGAGGATCCGCCCGCTCGCCGGCCCGGCTTCGATCTTGCGGATCCCGTACGGTTGGACCTTCAGCTTCAGCTCGGTGATCTCGAGCAGGTTCTTGGCCGGCTCGGGCAGCAGACCGAAGCGGTCGATCATTTCCACCTGCAGCTCCCTGAGATCGCCGGCCGTGGCGGCGCTCGCAATCCGCTTATACATGACGAGACGCGCATGCACGTCGGGCAGATAGTCGCTCGGTAAGAGGGCGGGTAGGCCGAGGTCGATCTCGGCGCCGTGGCTCAGCGGGCGGTCCAGCTCGGGCGTGCGACCGGCCTTGAGCGCCTGCACGGCCCGCTCCAAGAGATCCATGTAGAGGGAGAAGCCGACCTCGTGGATCTGACCGGATTGCTCGTCGCCGAGCAGCTCGCCGGCACCGCGGATCTCGAGATCATGGGTCGCCAGCGTGAAGCCGGCACCCAGATCCTCCATCGACTCGATCGCCTCCAGTCGCTTTTTGGCATCCGCCGTCATCGCTGTGGTCGGCGGCGTGATCAGATAGGCATAGGCGCGATGGTGCGAGCGCCCGACGCGTCCGCGCAGCTGATGCAACTGCGCCAGGCCCAGCTTGTCCGCCCGGTTGATGACGATGGTGTTGGCGCTCGGCACGTCGATGCCGCTCTCGATGATGGTGGTGCAAACCAGCAGGTTGAAGCGCTGGTGATAGAAGTCGCGCATCACCCGTTCGAGATCACGCTCGCGCATCTGTCCGTGCGCGACCTGCACGCGCGCCTCCGGGATCAGTGCCTCGAGCTTCTGCGCTTGGTTCTCGATCGTTTCCACCTCGTTGTGGAGAAAATAGACCTGACCGCCGCGCTTGAGCTCGCGCAGCACCGCCTCCTGGATCAGTCCGTCGTTCCAGGGGCTGACGAAGGTCTTGATCGGATGACGCTCGACCGGCGGGGTGGCGATGATGGACAGATCGCGCAGGCCGGACATGGCCATGTTGAGCGTGCGCGGGATCGGCGTCGCCGTGAGGGTCAGGATGTCCACCTCGCTGCGCAGATTCTTGAGCTGCTCCTTGTGGCGCACCCCGAAACGGTGCTCCTCGTCGATGATCGCCAGTCCCAGATTCTTGAATTTCAGGTTGGGCTGCAGCAGCTTGTGGGTGCCGACCAGGATGTCGACCGTGCCGTCGGCCAGACCCTCGAGCACCTTCTTCTGCTCCTTCGCCGTGCGGAACCGCGACAGACTCTCGATCTTGATCGGCCAGTCGGCGAAGCGGTCGGAGAAGTTCTCGAAATGCTGTTGGGCGAGCAGCGTGGTCGGCACCAGCACGGCGACCTGCCGTCCGCCCTGCACGGCCATGAAGGCCGCCCGCATGGCGACCTCGGTCTTGCCGAAGCCGACATCGCCGCAGACCACTCGGTCCATCGGCTTGGCGTCTTCCATGTCCGCGATCACGCCCTCGATGGCGCGCAGCTGATCGGGCGTCTCTTCGAAGGGGAAGGCGGCGGCGAAGGCGGCATAGTCGTCACCCGGCGCCGGGCAGGCCACACCCTCGCGGGCGGCTCGCCGTGCATAGATATCGAGCAGCTCGGCGGCCACGTCGTGCGCCTTCTGCGCGGCCTTGCGCTTGATCCGGTCCCACTGCTCGCCGCCGAGCCGGTGGAGCGGGGCATTCTCGGGCGAGGCCCCGGTGTAGCGCGAGATCAGATGCAGGGAGCTGACCGGGACATAGAGCTTGTCGCCGTTGGCGTATTCGAGCGCGAGGAACTCGGTGGTCATGCCGCCGACCTGCAGGGTTTGCAGCCCCAGATAGCGCCCCACGCCGTGCTCCTCGTGCACGACCGGCGCACCCGCGGTGAGCTCGGTGAGGTTGCGCACGATGGCGTCGCTGTCGCGCTCGCGCGCGCGGCGCCGCCGCTCCTGGCGCACCCGCTCGCCGTAGAGCTGGGTCTCGGTGACCAGGGCGATGCCGCGGTCTTCCAGCAGCAGACCGCGCTCCAGCGGCGCGACCGTCAACGCCATCTCGAGATCGCCGTCGATGAAGGATTGCCAGCCCTCGATCTGACGAGCACGGATGTTGAACCCGGCCAGATGCTCGGCGAGCATCTCGCGCCGTCCGGTACTCTCGGCGACGAACAGGACCCGACGTCCCGGCGCGCTCAGGAAGTCCTGCAAGGCTTGCGCAGGTTGCGCCGCGCGCGCCTGGATGGCGAGCGGGGGCAGGGTGGTGGTCGCGAAGTTGTGAAACGCCGCATATCCCTTGCGCCGATCCGGCACCTCGGGGGACTGATAGAGCACGCCCGACAGCCGGTTGAGCGCCCCGGCCATCTCGTCGGGATGCAGATAGAGCTTAGCGGGCGGCAGGAGCGGACGCTCGATGTCGTGACGACGCTGCTCGTAGCGCTGAGCGACGCCGGCGATGAAGCTCGTCGCGGTCTCGCGGCAGGTGTCGGACTCCAAGGCCAGGACGCCCGCGGGCAGATAGTCGAAGAGTGTCGCGGTCGCCTCGAAAAAGAGCGGCAAATAGTATTCCAGCCCGCCCGGCGTGCGCCCCTCCGACACCTCGCGATAGACCAGGCTGGCTTGCGGGTCGCCCTCGAAGCTCGCCCGATAGCGTTGGCGAAACCCCGAGATCGCCTCTTCGGTCAGCGGGAATTCACGCGCCGGCAGCATCCGGACCCGTTCCAGCTTCTCCTGCGAGCGCTGGGTCTCCGGGTCGAAGGTCCGGATGGTCTCGACCTCCTGGTCGAAGAGGTCGATGCGCAGCGGGACCTCGCTGCCCATCGGAAAGACGTCGAGCAGTGAGCCACGCACCGCATACTCGCCGTGACCGATGACCTGGGAGACGCAGGAATAGCCGGCACGCTCCAGGCGCCGCCGCGTCGCATCCAGGTCCAGACGATCCCCGACCGCAAGCACCAGTGACTGCCCGTCCACATACTCGCGCGGCGGCAAGCGCTGCATCAGGGTGGCGACCGGGACGACCAAGACGCCCTTGTCGAGCCCCGGCAAGCGGTGCAGCGTCAAGAGCCGTTCCGAGACCAGCTCGGGAAGCGGCGAGAAGACGTCGTAGGGCAGGGTCTCCCAGTCCGGAAAACCCAGCAGCGGGAGGCCGCTCCCGGCCAAAAAGAATCCGAGCTCGGCGCGCAGATGGGCAGCGGCTTGGACATCCGGGACGACCGCGAGGATCAGCCCGTCATGCGTGCGCGCGGCCTCGGCGATCGCGAGCGCGACGCTCGCGCCATACAGCCGCCCCCACAGCAGGCGCTCGCCGGGTCGACCGGGCAGCGGCGGGCCGAGCGGAGACGGCATCTTGTTCAGGGCCACCGGGTGCATGGACGGCATTACCTCGCGACAACGACAGGGCAAGGATTCTCGCACAGCGTCGCCGTCGGGAAGTCGAGATTCTTTTCCAGGTGTGCGGAGCCGCTGATGTCCTTCGCCGTCGGCGCGATAGGCGATATCTTGACCTGGGTTCGGGAACTCTACATCAGCGACCCGCCGACGAATATCGCCTAGACTTGCCCTTTCACGCAACGGCACGGAGCGCTCAGCATGTCCGATAACCTCCTGCTGGTGGCCGCAGGCGAAACGGCCCGCCGAGAGATCTCGGTGTTACTGCAAGGTTCTGGTTACCAGGTGACGACGGCGGCGAGCGGGGGCGAGGCCCGCACGGCTTTGATCGACCAGCCTCCGGATCTGATCCTGCTGGAGTCGCCTTGGCCGAAGGATGTCGACAAAGGTCGGCTGGAGCAGTGGGCGCTCGAGTACCCGATCCTGATGGTCTGCGACGAGACCGGGGTCGAAGGGGCGTTGCAGGCCCTGCGTTTGGGTGCGGCGGAGTTTCTGGTCAAACCCTTGGATCTCGGCGAGCTGACGAGCGCGATCCGGCGGATCATCGACAACGCCCTGCTCTACCGCAGCGGGGAGTTCTATACCAGCGTCGTCAGGCATGAGGCGCCGAGTCTCTTGGTCGGCGAGAGCGAGCCGCTGCGCCACCTCCTCGACAGCCTCAAAGCCGTGGCCCCCAGCGAGGCCACCGTGCTGATCCTCGGCGAGAGCGGGGTCGGTAAAGAGAAGGTTGCGCAGGAGATTCACCGGCTCAGTGTGCGTGCACAGGGCCCGCTGGTGGAGGTGGACTGCTGCTCGTTGCCGGAAACCCTCTTCGAGTCCGAGCTCTTCGGGCATGAGCGGGGGGCCTTCACCGGGGCCACGCAACGCAAACCCGGGCTGATCGAGCAAGCCCGCGGCGGCACCCTGTTTCTCGACGAGATCGGCGAGATCCCGGCCGCGATCCAGGCCAAGCTCCTGCGCGTGTTGGAGACCAAGCGGTTCCGCCGGCTCGGCAGTGCAACGGACCTCGAAGCGGACGTGCGCATCCTTGCGGCCACCAACCGGGATCTCGAAGGCATGGCTCGACGGGGCGAGTTTCGCCAGGACCTGCTGTTTCGTCTCAATGCCTTCGTCGTCCCTGTGCCGCCGCTGCGCGAGCGCCGCGAGGATGTCGCCGCGCTGACGCGGTACTTTCTGGGCAACTCGGGGATGTCGTCCAGAATCGCCAAACGCGTGAGCGAGCCGGCCATGCGCCTGCTCATGGAGTATTCCTGGCCGGGAAACGTCCGGGAGCTTCGCAACGTGGTCGAGAGGGCGATCATCCTATCCGGCAACAAGCTCAAGATCGACCTGGAGCATCTCACCCTGTCGCACACCGGTGCGCCTGCCCCTGCCGATGCCCCTGCCGCTGCGGTCTCCCTCGCCTTCGACCACGAGCCGACACTGGCCGAGATCGAGCAGGCTTACCTGCGGCTGCTGCTCGAGCGCCACGCGGGACGCCGCAGTGCGGTGGCGCGGATCCTGGGCATCGGAGAGCGCACCCTGTATCGGATGCTGGCCGATCGGAAGGAGGATTCCGACGACCCCGCCCCGTGACCCCGCGGATCCGCGGTTGCCGCGCGCCTGCCCATGGGCTCGGCCGACGCGGGAGACCGGGCGAAGGGCTGCGCCTCGTCGCCGGCCTGGACCCGCGCGTGAGGCACCGTCGGCCCGTCACACCGCCGCTGCCGAGCCCCGCGACGCGGTCCTCACTTGAAGATCTGCGCCTCGGTCATCCGCCCGATGTACCAGTTCGCCGCCTTCGCCCCGCGACTGTTGGCCCAGGTCACGAAGTCCGGATAGGCCCAGGCGATGTTGTTCCACTCCGTGGGATGACGCCAGGTCTCCGGCACGTCCAGCGCCCAGGGCTGATCGTCGGCGGTCCGGTAGTAGCGGCCCTGCGCGGGATCCGAACGATCGTCCAGCGTTCCGAACAGCTTGGGATCGGCCTTGTCGGTCGGCGGATGATCGACCAGGTGGACCTCCAGACCGCGCTTGGAGGTGCGGTAGATGAAGGGGTTGTAGGGCGCATCCCCGACCTGCTCGCGCGGCAACGGCGTCTTGAAATGGATCTCCGCCACCATCGGCACCGGCGCGGAGCGCGGACACCGCATCACGGTGTTGAACATCGAGCAGGGGAAGGCCGCCCCGGTCTTGGTCAGGGTCGTCACATTGGACGACAGGATGAAGACCACATCCCTCTGTCCGGCCTCCAGGGGGAGCGCCACGGGCGCCTGATCGCGAATGCTCAGGGTGGTTTTCGCCGTATCGATCAGGTCGCGGCTCAGCCCCGGAAAATGCACGCCGAAGCCGTTGTCCGAGCCCGCCCCGCGGGCCCGGATCTCGTAGATCAGCTTGAGGTCCGTGATCTCGTTGCGGGCATTGATGGTCTCGATCACCCGATAGGCCATCACCAGATCGTTCATGTCGAAGTCGCCCTTCTTCGGCCACAGATCCTCGAAGGCCAACGACCCGAAGCCGGTCGCATTCGGATAAAACCGCCGCGCGGCCCGCGCCGGATCCGTCGGGAAGGCGTCCAGATCGTCGCTGATCCCGTCGTTGTCGGTATCGGCGACGACGCTCAACAGCTTCACCTGGCCACGATCGATCGCGGAGAAGGGGGTGACCTTGATGGCGATCAAGACATCGTTGAAATCGTGATCGCCGCCGCCCCGGTTCAGATCCTCGAAACCCAGGACCAGCAGCTCGTCCTCCGGCTTGGAGAGCAGCACCGTATGCGCGTTCAGGTTCGGATCGGCGGTGGTCGGCTTTTCCGGATTCAGCGCCTTCAGCGAATAGAAGATGGCGCTCGGCGAGTGATTGGGATCCACGCCGCGGCCCTTCCAGCCGTTCGACACGATGGTGAAACCGACCGCCGTGCCGGCCTTGAATTTGCCCAGGTTGACGCCGTCCCCGGTCTTCAGGCCGCCTTCGGGCGGGAGCGAGAAGTTCGGGAACAGGATCTTGGTCGACAGCTCGCCGGCCGAGCGCGGGACATTGCCCGGATCGTAGGTGAAGAACCCGACGGCATTCCGGTAGCCGGCGCCTTCGTGGACGAAGGCCACGCTGATCTCGGCATCCTCGAGCAGATTGATGTTCGCGCCCCGATCGTCCGTGATCAGCGTCGGATCGGTCTTGCGGATATCCTTGGTTTCGGGCAGACGCGCGTGGATCTCGGTCAGGAGACCGGGCGGGATCTTGGCGCTCATGTCGACCAGGTTATTGGGTACTCCGAGGTTGTTGAAGCCGTCGAGGTACTGCCAGGTCACGGTCGCGCCGGCATTGGCCGCGACGCCCAAGGCCACGGTCAGCACGGAAATCCTCAGGGAGTGAAGCTGGTTCATCGATGCATCCCTATAATCGCAAGCTGTTGAAGATGGACATTGACGCCCCGCGACCCGAGCGGGGATCGGGCGGCGACCGCAGGTCGTGTCATTCCGCCCACCCGAATTGCACCAGCACGGTATCGCTCCCCGCCGCGATGGCGGCGGCGGAGGTGTCCGTGTGCAGCAGCAGACTCACCCCGCGCGCACTGTCTAGCCAGAGATCATCGCTGCTCACCTCCGTCGGCGGCGCCGAGGCCAGCTCGGTCACATAGACGCCCTCCAGCGCATTCGGATTGCTCAGCCCGTAGACCTCGCCGGTCACGGTGACCGCCACACCCTTCGCACCGCCGACACCCAAGCCGCTGAACGTCACCTCGTAGGACGTCTCGCCAAGGGTCAGCACGGCTTGTTCGAGGGCCGCTCCGCCGCTGTCGGGAATCGTCACCGGCGAGAACGCGATCAAACCGACGGTGGCGGGTGGGGCTGCTCCGGCAACGCCGCTGCTCATCAAGAGCGCCAGCGAGGCTGCGGCAAATCCGGGAAGGTAGCGTTTCGTTGACATAGCGTGGATCTCCTGGAAGCCGGGTCTGTAGTTATTCAGAGTAGACGATCGAATCGTTGAAGACAGACAGCGTGAGGGTCTTCTGCCGATCGGCGGTGCGCATGACCAGCACCACCGTGTTGAGGTGCGCCGGAAGACGCAGCACGCCGCTGTAGTCCCCGCCCGCACCGGTGAAGGTGTTCTCCAGCAACCGCAGGCCATTCGGACCCTGGCTGTAGAAGCTCAACAGAGCCGGCTGACCGGCGGTGTCCGCCAGCGCGATCGCCACCGCCGTCGTGCGGCTGGTGTCGTACTTGAAGGCCCCGGTCTCGGCGGTGCTCGCCGACGCGCCGGCACTGTAGCCGCCGAGGCTCATCCCCAGGATCGCGAGCACAGCGACAGCAAAAGAACGGATCGAGTGACGGTTGTGCATGGTTGATATCCTCTGCTCGCAGATTGAAAGTGTGCTGGGACATCTAATACAAACTCCGTGCCAGAATTTTAAATCTTTATAATATATTGTTTTAAATAGCTAAAATACTTTCTGAATGAATGCGGGTCCTGATCTGCCGTTCTTGCCCTGCCAATACGGCAGCCGCTTTACGCGAGTGGCTGTCAAACAGGCAGGAGAGGCTCGCTCGGCGGGCACCTTTGTCTCCTGTGGGCAGGGCGCGGCCTCTGGGCCTCTGACGCCCAAGCCTTCTCGCGCACTCAAGAGATCGGCGACGGATCGTCACCCCGTTCCGCGCGCGCTGGCGAAACGAGCGCGGTGCTCGCCTGCCGGCGCCGCCCTACGCGGCCTACTCGCGCTCATGTCCGTCTCTGCCCCTCAAACCCGTTGGGCGACCATCAAGGCGAGGTCGCCCAGCCGCTCTCGGGTGGGGCGAGTCGACCTTCGGCTCGGTAGGCGCGGATGGTCAGGTCGGGAAAGAGGTTGATCAGCTCGTTGCGGGCAAGGCGATAGGCCGGATTGGTCGGACCGCGGCAGCCGCGCGACTCACGCGCAAAGGTCTGATAGAAGAGCAGACCGCCGGGACGTAGCGCGGCGGCGATGCTCGGCGCCAGGTCGCGATCCAGGAAGTGTGCGACCAGGATCAGGTCGAAGCTCTCCGGACTCGGCGGCAGGGCGGTGAGGTCGCGGACTCGGGCATCGAGGTGTAGTCCTCGCAGGCGCGCCGCCTCCCGGAGCCGGGCGATGGCGGTGTGGGACAGGTCCCATGCCGAGACCCGGAACCCCCGTTCGGCCAGCCAGAGCGCATTGGCGCCCAGCCCGCAGGCCAAGTCGAGGGCGGTGCCTCCTTCGGGGAGCAAGTGCGGCCATTGGCGCAACACCAGGGCGGGTTTCGGGATCGCTGTCGCGCCTTCGTAGCGCGCGTCCCAAGAGCGGGCGAAGTCGTCGGGCGTGTCTGGCGAGGCTGGATGTGTCATGGCTTGAAGGGGATCCGACAGGGTCACCTGTTTGCTCATCGGTCTGAGTCTATGAGCTTAAACCGCGCCCAGTGCGGTATGCGATGTTTTTGGATGGGATCGGCCCCGGCGGATTTCAGAACCGCTGGAGCCGGCGCGGTTTAGGCGATTTCCGGGAATGAGCATCCCGGCCGTGCATGCCTCCAATGGTTACCGGGCGACTAAAGTCGCCCCTTGTTGGTCGATGCATTCCCGGAAATCACTTTAGCAGGTTTTGCCGGGAGCCCATCCCGTCGAAGGAGTGGTCGGAGGAGGGGGCCGCAGCGGTCGAGACGCGCCGCCGATAGCGACCGACGCCCGGGGCGTGCTACGCCCCCGGCGCCGTGACCGGAAAGGCCTTCGCATAGCCTGCGCCGAGTCGCGGATCATCACGCTCGGCGACCACGGCGCCAAGGCGTGCCCGCAGCCGAGCGTTGTTGCGATAGGCGCCCAGCTCTGCGATCGCGACCTCGGCGCTCGCGCGATCCGCATCCGCCACGACGGAGACGAGCCAGTCGAGCGCCGCCTCGCTGCGGTGCAGCGCCCCCGCCCGCAGCAGCAGATGCTCCGCGCTGCGCTTGAAGGGCTCGGCGTCCCAGCGGGCGCGCAGCAGATCCAAGGCGCCGTCGAGCCGTGACTCCCCGAGCGCGAGTGCGGCGAGACCGTTGATCTCCAGACTCGGCGTGACGAGAAATCCGGCCACAAATTCGAGCGCGTCCTCGCCGGCCACCTGCAAGAGTGCGGCAAGACAGTCGCCCGTCACCTCCGGCTCCGGATCGCCGCCGAGCGCCTTGGAGCGCAGCACCGCCTCGGCCGCCAAGGGCAGCGTGCAGGCGATCGCACGCGCCGCGCCGCTGCGGGCATGCGGCTCCGGGTCGTGGAGCAGGTCGACCAGGCGGATCAGGGCACGCGAATCGCTCGTGGCCGCGAGCCCGATGGCGCAGCTCACGCGTAGATCCACGGCCGTATCGACGCTGCCTCCCCACACCGGCTCGGGTTGGCGATAGCGGATGCCGGCGATGTAGAAACCCGCGTCCTGGCTGTCCAGCGCGACCAGTGCGCGCGCGATCGCACCCTTGGCCGTACAGCCCGGATCGCGCTTGGCGGGATCGTCCAGGAAACGACGATAGGCCGCGATCAGGTCCGGCTCGAGCGCATCGATCAGCCGATCACCGGCCAGCTCCGCGGCCTTGGCGACCATCAGGCGATGCCGATCGGCCAATGCCTCCCGGACCGCGGCCAGCACGCGTTCCGGGGTCTCCCGATCACAGAGAGATCGGAAGGCATCGATCTGGTTGCGGATGTCGCGGCTTTGGGGCATGTGTCGATTCGCCAATGTTTCAGGATTGCTCTCCGGGAAATGCTCGCTGGACGGTCTCGACATACTCAGTGGCCTGGGTGACCACCCAAACTATATGATCGCGGTCGACCGATCCGCCCTTACAGTCGGCAACCAGGCGGATACCTTCGCGGCGAATGTTCAGGAGCCGTTGCGGATTCGAGTAGGCTTCCGGTTGCGTCCACTCATCCTCCCATATCGGCAACGGCTGGATGCGGATGCCGGTCTCCAACAGCACGTCATAGGCGATATCGGCCAACTCCAGCTTGATATCGAGAAAGGCGCCAGGCTGGCCGCGTAGCAGGATGGCACGGTCGGCATCACTGTCCGAGCGGAAATCACCCTTGGCCCGGCTGTCAAACAGATAGGTGTCGCGAACGGAATAGCGCGCGGAGACTTGTGCCAGGAAGAGGCGCAGGGACCGTCTTGAGGGCGGTCTTGAGCGCCTTGTAGGGATCCTCCGCGCCGAGGCTGTCTTTTTCCCGCACTGTACACTGCATCTGATCTTGGGTATCGTCCGACTGCGCTGCGATTTCGGAGCACTTCAACACGCTTCACACCTTGATTCCGGGGCTATACGCAAACGCTGCCCGTTTTCTCCGTTACTCCCGCGAGGCACTTGGCATCCTGCCGCTTCATGACGACTTTGCCGCGGAATTCGCCGCCGTTGCGGGCGCCCCGGACCTTTTGACCTAATCGTCCTTGACCGACCAACAGTTTCCCACCGACGCCGACCTCGGCACCTGTCTGATCCAGGACCGTCACCGGCTGCGCCAACGTCTGCGCGGCTTGCGCCGCCGCGCGCGTGCGGGCGAGCCGGTCGAGCGCGGGCTGCTTGCCGTTTGGCAGACGCTGCGCGAATCCCAAGCGCTCTGTGAACGGCGTCGCGCGGGCGTCCCGTCGATCATCGCCTTTCCGCCCGAGCTGCCGGTCAGCGAGCGTCGTGCCGAGATCGCCGAGGCGATCTCGGCGCACCCGGTCATCGTCCTCTGCGGCGAAACCGGCTCCGGCAAGTCGACCCAGCTGCCCAAGCTCTGTCTTGAGCTCGGACGCGGGCTGGCCGGGCGGATCGGCCACACCCAGCCGCGGCGCATCGCCGCGCGCACCTTGGCGAATCGGATCGCGCAGGAGCTCGGCGGGACCGCCGGCGCGCTGGTCGGGGACAAGGTGCGCTTCCACGACCGGGTGCGCCCGGAGACCGCGATCAAGCTGATGACCGACGGCATCCTGCTCGCCGAGATCCAGCAGGATCGGCTGCTCAACGAGTACGACACCCTGATCATCGACGAGGCTCACGAGCGCAGCCTCAACATCGACGTCCTGCTCGGCTATCTGAAGGGTCTGCTGCCGCGCCGACCGGACCTGAAGCTGATCGTGACCTCCGCGACCATCGATCCGCAGCGCTTCGCCGCCCACTTCGCCGATCTGCAGGGTCGCCCGGCGCCGATCCTCGAGATCTCGGGTCGGACCTATCCGGTCGAGGTCCGCTATCGCCCGCCCGAGGACGAATCGGTCGGCGAGCGCGACGAGACGATGCAGCAGGCGATCTCGGACGCGGTCGGCGAGCTGGCGCGCGTCGGACGCGGCGACGTGCTGGTCTTTCTCTCCGGCGAGCGCGAGATCCGCGAGACCGCCGAGACCCTGCGCAAGCATCATCCGCCCGCGACCGAGATCCTGCCGCTCTACGCCCGCCAAGGGCCGCAGGAGCAGGCGCGGATCTTCCAGTCGCACGGCACCCGGCGCGTGGTGCTGGCGACCAATGTCGCCGAGACCTCGCTGACCGTTCCCGGCATCCATTATGTCGTCGACCCCGGCTTTGCGCGGATCAGCCGCTACAGCCACCGCCGCCAGCTCCAGCGCTTGCCGGTGGAGCGCATCTCGCGCGCCTCGGCCGATCAGCGCAAGGGGCGCTGCGGGCGGGTCGCCTCCGGCATCTGTATCCGGCTCTACAGCGAGGACAACCTCGCCGCACGCGCGGCCTTCACCGAGCCCGAGATCCAGCGCACCAACCTCGCCGCCGTGATCCTGCGCATGAAGCTGCTTGGTTTCGGCGACGTGGCCGACTTCCCCTTCCTGGATCCGCCCGATCCGCGCCTGGTCGCCGACGGCGAGCGCACCCTCGAGGAGCTGGCCGCGCTCGATGCCCGCGGCGAGCTGACCGAGCTGGGCCGCCGGCTTGCGCGTCTGCCGGTCGACCCGCGGATCGGGCGCATCCTGCTCGCCGCCGCCGAGCAGCAGTGTCTGGCCGAGGTGCTGGTGATCGCCGCCGCGCTCAGCGTCCAGGATCCGCGCGAGCGCCCGCACGAGCAGCGCGCCGCCGCCGATCAGATCCACGCCACCTTCGCCCATCCGGACTCGGATTTCCTGAGCTTTCTCAACCTCTGGCGCTTCCTGGAGAAGGAGCGCAAGGCGCTTTCGCGCAACCAGTTTCGCCTGCTCTGTCAGCGTCACTTCCTCTCCTACAACCGGGTGCAGGAATGGCGCGACATCGAGACCCAACTGCGCGAGCAGATCCTGGAGATGGGCTTCAAGGAGAACCAGACCGCCGGCACCGAGGAGCAGATCCACAGCGCACTCCTGACCGGACTCCTGAATCACATCGGCGCGCTCGACACGAATCACGAGTACCTGGGCGCGCGCAACAGCCGCTACCGCATCCACCCGAGCTCGGCACTCTTCAAGACGTCGCCCAAATGGATCCTCGCGGCCGAGCGGGTCGAGACCACCCGCGCTTACGGGCGCATCGTCGCGCGCGTTCAACCGGCCTGGATCGAAGCCGCGGGGCAGCATCTGCTGCAACGCAGCTATTTCGAGCCGCACTGGCAGGCCAAGTCCGGGCAGGTCGCGGCCTACGAGAAGGTGACCCTGTTCGGCGTCACCCTGGTGCCCAAGCGGCGCGTCAACTACGGACCCATCAACCCGGCCGAGTCGCGCGAGATCTTCATCCGCTTCGCCCTGGTGGAAGGCGACTTCAGCACCCGTGCACCCTTCTGGCGTCACAACCAGGAGCTGATCGCGTCGATCCATCACCTCGAAGCCAAGTCGCGCCGTCGCGATATCCTCATCGACGAGGAGACGCTCTACGCCTTCTACGATCAGCGCATCCCCGCCGGGATCTATTCCACGCCTCAGCTCGAGCAGTGGCTGCGCAAGGCGACCCCTACGGATCCCAAGCTCCTGCATCTACGCCCGACCGATCTGATGCAGCACGAGGCCGAGTGGATCACGCCCGAGCATTTCCCCGATCGGCTCCAAGTCGGCGCCACCGCGCTCCCGCTCGAATACCGTTTCGAGCCCGGCGAGTCGGCCGACGGTCTGACCCTGATCGTGCCCTTGCCGCTCATCAATCAGGTCACCGCCGAGCGGCTGGATTGGCTGGTGCCGGGACTGTTGGAGGCGCGTATCACGGCCCTGTTGCGCGGTCTGCCCAAAGGGCTGCGCACGGCGCTGGTCCCGGTGCCGGACACCGCCGCACGCTTGGCCGGCGGGCTCAAGGCCGCGCTCGCCGAGGGCAAGGCGCCGGTCGATCGGCCTTTGACGCAGGTCCTCGCCGAGCGGATCGCGGCCGATACGGGCCTGCGCATCCCCGAGGACGCCTGGGACCACGACGCCATCCCGGCGCATCTGCGGATGAAGGTCCGACTCGTCGACGAGGCGGGCAGGGTGCTTGCGCTCGACGAGGATCCGCAACGTCTCAAACAGCGTTTCGGCCAAGCGGGGCAGGCGCGGTTTGCCCGCATCCCGGACGCCGAGCTGGAACGCGAGGGCCTCACCCGCTGGGACTTCGGCGACCTGCCCGAGCAGGTCGAGATCACCCGCGGCGGGATCCGGATGCGCGGCTTTCCGGCCCTGGTCGACGAAGGCCGGAACGTGGCGGTGCGTGTGCTGGATGCGCCCGAGGGAGCCGAGCACGCCCACCGTGCGGGCCTGCGCCGGCTTCTGACCCTGACGCTCGGTGCGACCCTGCGCCCGATCCGCCAATCGCTCAAGGATCTGGACCGGCTGCGTCTGCTCTACGCCAAGGCGCCCGCAATGGAGCCGGGGCGTCCCGCCCCGGAATCCCCCGAGACCAAGCGTCCCGGCGCATCGACCTCCGGCGGACAGCCGTCACGCCCGCCGAGCGGATCCGAGCCCCGTCCCCCCGACCTCTCCGACGAGCTGATGGCCCTCATCCTGGATCGGACCTTCCTCGACGACCGTCCGCCCATCCGAACGCAGACCGACTTCGAGGCCCGTCTCGCCGAATCCCGCAGCCGGCTCCAGCCGACGGCCAACGAGGTCACCCGGCTCGCCGCCGAGATCCTCGCCGCCTACCAATCACTGCGCCGGCGCCTCGCCGCCATTACCCAGGTCAACTGGCAGCCGACGACGCAGGACCTGCGCGACCAGCTCGATGCACTGGTCTTCCGGGGCTTCTTCCAACAGATCCCCTTCGACCGGCTCAAGCAGTACCCGCGCTATCTCAAGGCCGCCGAGCAGCGTCTCGACAAGCTCGCTCACGCCCCCGGACGCGACCGCGAGCAGATGACCGTCATGGCCGAGCTCCTGACCCGCTGGCGCGACCGCACCGCCGCGGCCCGCAAGGCCGGCCGCGAAGACCCGCGTCTGGAGGAGATCCGCTGGCTACTGGAAGAACTACGCGTCTCGCTCTTCGCCCAGACCCTCGGCACCGCCGGCCCGGTATCGGTCAAGCGCATCGAGGCGCGTTGGCGGGAGTTGGGGTTGTAGGGCAGGATGGCCGGGCGCGTGCGGGTCGGCCCGCCTGCTCAAGCCGCTTGGAGGGTAAGATTGCAGACCAATCCCGGATCCAAAACGTGGGCGCTTCGATGCTCGCCGAGATCGGGCGGCATGCACGACGCGGCGACAGCTTCGCCGTTGAAACCACCCTCAGCGGTCGGCGTTATGCCCGCCAGCCCCCCAGAGCAGCGGGCTACCGGGTGAAGCTCTACTCCGAGGACGGCGTCATCAAGTACGAGTATCGGCCAGCGACGAATGAATCGAGCGACAAGCATGCTGCGACATAAAGGCGGTCTCGCCACACCGACATCGGGGGATGTGGCACACATTGCCGACGGCGAGGAAGTTGCCGTACTCGCTGACCGATTCCGGGATCTGTTCAAGGACACTCAGTCGCTGCCGGGAGCCGCGACGCTCACGGATGCCGAGATCGCCGCGGAGGTCGACACCGTGCGGGAGGGGCGAGTCGGTCAGGTTCCGGGAAAGTCACGATGCATTCGCTGATCGCTGCCCAGCGCCCCGCCATCGCCAACATCTGCCGGCGCTACCAGGTGCGACGGCTGGAGGTCTTCGGCTCCGCCGCACGTGGCACGGATTTCGATCCCGAGCGCAGCGATGCCGACTTCCTCGTGGAGTTCGCACCCGATGCCCAGGCCGATCTGGGCGGCTGGTTCAGCGTCCGCACCGAGCTGGAACATCTGCTTGGGCGTGGCGTCGATCTGGTGGAATACCGGGCCGTGCGTAACCCCTACGTGCGCGTTGACATCGAACGGACGCGGGAGCTGATCTATGCCACGTGACCTGGAATCCTGTGTTCGGTATCTCTTGATCGTAATTCAGAGGGATGCGCGATGAAGAAGGACCAGCCACCTGACGACGCAGCCAGGGGCCAGTTCCTGGTCTACGCGGCCGAGGACGGGCGCATCAAGATCGATGTGCGGTTGGCGGATGAGACCGTTTGGCTGACGCAGCCGCTGATGGCTGATTTGTTTCAGACGACACAGCAGAACATCAGCCAGCACATCCGCAACGTCTACGACGAGGGAGAGTTGTCCCCGGAGGCAACCAACAAGAAATTCTTGTCGGTTCGCCAAGAGGGGAGGCGCGAGGTGCAGCGCAACCTCGACCACTACAACCTCGACATGATCATCTCGGTCGGCTACCGGGTGAAGAGCCATGTGGCGACCCGCTTTCGGATCTGGGCCACCCAGCGCCTGAAGGAATACATCATCAAGGGCTTCGTGCTGGATGACGAGCGGCTGCGGAACCCGGATCAGCCCTTCGATTATTTCGAGGAGCTGACCCGCCGTATCCAGGACATCCGCACCTCGGAGCGGCGTTTCTACCAGAAGATCACGGACATCTACGCCACCAGCATCGACTACGACCCGACGCTGGACATCAGCATCCGTTTCTTCCAGACGGTGCAGAACAAGATGCACTGGGCCATCACCGGTCAGACCGCCGCCGAGATCGTCCACGGCCGCGCCGATGCCGACCAGCCCAACATGGGCCTGACCAACTGGCGCGGGGCCAAGGTGCGCAAGCAGGACGTGGGCATCGCCAAGAGCTATCTGACCGAAGACGAGTTGGCGGCACTGAACAACCTGGTCGAGCAATACCTGATCTTCGCCGAGGGCCAGGCCATGCGCCGCATCCCCATGCACATGGGCGATTGGCTCGCCAAGCTCGACGCCTTTATGAACATCAACGACCGGGAGATCCTGACCTATGCCGGCAAGATCTCGCACCAAATGGCCCAGCAACGGGCGGAAGACGAGTACGAGCGGTTCCATCAACGGGGTATCGCCGAGCAGGATCGCGCCGGGAACGATTTCGACAAACTGATCGAACGCCTGCCAGCCGGCAAACCTGATCGCAAATAGGGAGAAGCCCTCCTCACACTGGCTGAGGTTCCCTCGAAGCAACGACTGTCGGTGCTTCGGGGGAAGCAACGCAACCCCTCATGAGCAGAAGGACAGCCCGACCGATATGGCCATCAAGAAATCCGACCTCTACTCCTCGCTCTGGGCTTCCTGCGACCAGTTGCGCGGCGGCATGGATGCAAGCCAGTACAAGGACTATGTCCTTTTCATGCTGTTCATCAAGTACATCAGCGACAAGTACGGCGACAGCGACGCCTTCGCGCCACCGGTCATCATCCCCGAGGGCGCAAGCTTCAGGGACATGATCGCCCTGAAGGGCAAGAGCGACATCGGCGATCGGATCAACACCCGGATCATCCAGCCGCTCATCGAGGCCAACACGCGTCTGGCCCGCAGCGATTTCCCCGACTTCAACGACCCCAACAAGCTCGGCGATGGTCGAGCGCCTGTCGAACCTGGTCGGCATCTTCCAAAAGCCCGAGCTGGATTTTTCGCAGAACCGCGCCGAGCACGACGATATCCTCGGCGACGCCTATGAATACCTCATGCGGCACTTCGCCACGGAGAGCGGCAAGAGCAAGGGGCAGTTCTACACCCCCTCCGAGGTCAGCCGCGTCATCGCCAAGGTGATCGGCATCTCGCCCGAGAACACCAATGCATCCACGACGGCCTACGATCCGACCTGCGGCTCCGGCTCGCTGCTCCTGAAAGTGGCCGCGCAGGCGGGCAAGCACATCACGCTCGAAGGGCGGGAGAGGGACGTGACGACGGCGGGCCTGGCCCGCATGAACATGATCCTGCAGGACATCGACGCCCACCTGCGCGGCGGTATCCCCGAGCGCGACCTCGACGCATTGGCCGACTACTGGCAGGTGCTGCCCGGCGTGCGCACCGCCTTGTTCTCCCCTCGTCCTTCGGGAGACGGGCCGGGGGAGAGGGAAGGGTCGCTCAGCCGGCCTGCATCGTCGAAACCGACAAGAAGGGCAGGCGCAAGGACAAGGGCTGGGCCTACGGGCACTATTCCAAGCTCACCGATGCCGAAATCAAGACCCTGGTGGTGGACGACAAATGGATGCCCCGCATCGAAGCCGCTGTGCAGGGCGAGCTTGATCGCGTCTCGCAGACCTTGACCTCCCGTATCCGCGAGCTGGCCGAACGCTACGCCACGCCGCTGCCGGAACTGGAAACGGAAGTCGAGCAGCTTGCCGCCAGGGTTGGCGTCCATCTGGCGCAGATGGGATTCGCATCTTGATCAAGCCACCGTCCCGGAACAGCCACCGCTTCGGCAAACCGGTGCATCTAACCCATCACGCCGTGAAGCGCATGGCTGATCGGTGTTTGAGCCGAACGCTGGTGGAGGCGCTTATCGAGACCGGTCAGCTGAAACAGCGAGACAGTGAGCATTGGTGGATAGTTGCCGACGTCGACGGACGCGATGACAATCTGGCCTGCGCCGCTGTGCTGTGCCGCGAGGCGCTGATCGTCAAGAGCCTGATGACCCATTGGGAGGAATCGTGAAGACAACCTACTACGAAGACGACGACATCCTGGCGATTCATGTCAGCGACCAGCCGATCGCCCGCGAAGTCTCGCACGGGTGGAACCTGAACATCGCTTACGCGGCCGATGGCAGCGTGGTCGAGATCGTCTTGCTGGAGGCACACGAGCAGGGATTGTTTCCGGTCACGACCGAGCGCGCTGCGGCCTGATGAAAAGATCGACTCTTGCGTTGAGCAATGCTGTCGGAGGTTCACGGTATGGAGCAAAGCACGTCCGAAAAGAATGGCGAGATTTTTCGCCATCTTTGATGAGCCGCCCGAGCTCAACGAGGCACTGCGGGATGCCAGGCGCTATGCCACACGATGAATCGAGAGGTAAGAACCATGTTTGCGATCGAAATGGAAGCGACCATTGACCACCTGGGCAACGTGCATGTCCCGGAACACTACCGCCAGTTCTACGGTAAGACAGCGCGTCTATTGCTGTTATTGCCCGATGAGAGCGAAACCAGCGCCATCTCGCGTCTTTCGGAGTCGGCACTAGAGAAGATCTGGAACAACGCAGACGATGCCGCCTATGACCAGTTATAGGTTTGGCGATATCGTGCTCGTGCCGTTTCCGTTCAGCAACCTGACGGAGAGCAAGCAACGCCCCGCCGTGATCGTCAGTTCGGCTGCCTATCAGCAGGCGCGTCCCGATTGCATCTTGCTGGCAATCACCAGTCAGATCCGCGCCCCGCTGGGCTATGGCGAAGCGCTGATCGATGGCTGGAAAGTAGCTGGATTACTGAAGCCATCCTTGTTCAAGCCGCTCATTTTTACAGTGGAGCAATCCCTGATCCGACGACGACTGGGTGCTCTGATTCAGAGCGATCAGGAGACGCTCGGCGGGATTCTCCGGCTGATCATGCCGCAGGGACTTTCGGCATGAGCGACACAGCAGCGATCCCGCCGGGGTACAAGCCGAGTGAGGTGGGGGTGATTCCGGAGGATTGGGACGTGAAGCGGTTGGGGGAGATTGCGGCGTTTCGCACAGGGCCATTCGGGAGCGCACTCCATAAATCCGACTATACCAACGATGGCATTCCGATCGTCAATCCGATGCACGTCGTCGATGGCAAGATTGAACCAACTCGAACGATGACCATCACGGAGCAAGCAGCGAAGAACCTTTCCGACTTTCGCTTGAAGCCCGGCGAGATTGTCATTGGTCGTCGGGGAGACATGGGGAGGTGTGCCGTCGTTCAAGAGTATCAATTGGGATGGTTGTGCGGAACGGGATCAATGATCGTTCGACCGCTGCATACCGATTCGGAATTTTTGCAGTGCGTACTTTCGAGTCCACGGGCCATCTCAGCCATCGAGGACTCTTCAGTAGGCACGACGATGGTCAATCTCAATCAAGGCACCTTGGCCGGATTGAAGATTCAGGTCCCACCTCTCCATGAACAACGTGCCATCGCGGCGGCGTTGAGCGATGTGGATGCGCTGTTGGGCGGGCTGGAGCGGCTCATCGCCAAGAAGCGCGACCTCAAACAGGCCGCCATGCAGGAACTGCTCACCGGCGGGACGCGGCTGATATGAGCACCCTACCCGCGACCTCACCGGCTTACTTCATCGGCTGGGATGTCGGCGGGTGGAACTGCGACAAGAACGGCAAGAGCCGCGATGCTCTGGTGATTCTGGACGCCAACCGACGCATCATCGGCCAACCCTGGCGGGGTAACCTGCGATTGACCATCAATTCCGCGGCGGATTCGGTAGCTTTCGCGTCGGCCTTGTTTGAACGGTGCGGCGCGCAGGCGACGCTTGGCGATACGCCGATCACCCTCGCCATCGACACGCCGCTGGGCTTTTCGCAGGAATTCGTCCGATTGGTCACCATCCTGCAAGCGGCCGGGGCGCTGGGAAGCTCCGACACCAACCCCTACCTATTTCGGCAGACCGAGCGGTGGTTGTTCGAGCATAGGCTGAAGCCGCTTTCCGCCATCAAGGACATGATCGGGAGCCAGGCCACCAAGGGTATGCACGTCCTCGCCCGGTTCGCGCCTACCATGGTGCGCTGCGGCGTCTGGCAGGGCGGCGCTCTGACGGCCATCGAGGCTTATCCGTCCGCCTGCAAGAACTCACTTACGGTTTCGGCGCTACAAGAGCCTTTTGGAAAGCTGGCCCATGACGATCTGGACGATGCGCTTACCTGCGCGCTAGTCGCCTGGCTGTTTTCGGCCCAACCGGAGAAGTTGGCGTCACCCGCGGAGACCGTGCCGCTGGCCGAGGGCTGGATCTGGGTACCGCAGGACGCTGTGTGGGATTCATCCTCACCTCAGGGCCTAGGGGGGCACGCATGGAAATGATTCCGGCGCTGCCTTCCCGCAAGACGAGATTCCAACGATGATTCGCACGCTGCGTATCAACGGCTTCAAGTCAATGCGCTCTTTCCCTTGCTCGACCGCGATCGGGAGGCGACGCCGGCCGTTTTCGAGATCATCAAGAACCAGCCGGGCTACTGATGACGGAAACGATTCAGCTCGGCGACATCGCCATTACGGTTACGCGCAAAGACATCAAACATGTCCATCTCTCGGTGTATCCGCCGGATGGCCGGGTCACCTTGGCCGCACCCGTCGGGACACGCCTGGAGGTCGCACGCGCCTATGCCATCTCGAAGCTCGGCTGGATCCGCAGCCAGCGGGAGCAGCTACGCCATCAGGCTCGGGAGACGCCGCGCCGGTTCGTCGAGCGTGAAAGTCATTTCCTCTGGGGCCGGCGTCACCTTCTGACCATCGCCGAGCGGCACAGCAAGCCTTGCGTGACCCTCGACCACAAGCGGATCACCCTCAGGGTGCGACCCGGCAGCGACCAGGCCACCCGCGCCCGGGTGATTCACGACTGCTTGAGTACGTCTTGGTGCACGAAATGGCTCATCTTCTGGAGCCCACGCACAACGAGCGCTTCATCGCCATCCTCGATGAGCATTACCCGGCGTGGCGGGAAGCGCGCGCCGAGCTCAATGATCTGCCCTTGGGTGCGGAGCAGTGGATGGAATGACCGCATGGAGAGCCGAATGACCTGGCTCTCGGCATGTTCCGCGGACGGATATCCGTATCTCGGCAAGGCAGGGTGACTCGGAATGAACGAAAGCCACCTGTTTATGGTGACCTTGGCAGGCTTCGGCCTGTTGGCGATCAGTTGGATTTGGTTCGCCGTGGTCGCTTGGCGGTGGAGCCGTCCTTGGGGTGTTGCGATCGCGCTCTTTGCACCGGTCGGGTTGCTCTTCACTGTCGTGCGTTTTCACGCCGCGCGCGGTCCACTCGTCTTGGGATTGGCGGGTTTGCTGCTCGCTGTCGGTCCGCCGGTTGTGAACCGTGTGTTCCCCGTCGATCTCGGGCCGCGCGATATGCTGGTCGACGGCGAGCGCCATATCACCCTGACGGGCTGGGATCGGCACAACTATCGGGTGCTGGAGGGGGTCACGGACGTGGTCGTGCTGCAGATGGCCAACCCGGATGTGACGGACAAGACCTTGGGGGTGCTCTCCGGGATGGATCAGCTTCGCGAGCTGGACTTGAACGAGACAGGCGTGACGGACGTGGGGCTCGCGCAGCTTGCGGCATTGACGCGTCTGGAGCGGCTGCGTCTCGCAAACACAGGCATCACGGACGCCGGCTTTCGCGCGTTCCTGATGCCCCATCCGGGTCTGCTCGAGTTGGACGTGCGCGGCACATCCATCTCCGCCGAGACCCTCTCCGAATGGCGCAAAGCTAAGGCCCGGCGCCGGGCCTTGCGCTGAGGCGGCGTTCTCGTTTCGTCCTGAGGGGTTAGGCGCATTTCGGAAACCGTCGGCGCAAGTTGTGCTTCCTATCGTCAGCACAACCTACGAATTTGGGACTGTCCGGAGATCGGCTTAGCAGACCATGACACTCGACGCGTCGACTCCGGGTTATCTGGCCAACCCCTCTGGGTGACCGGACACAGCCTCGGCGGGGCCATTGCGTTGCTTGCCGCCTGGCGTTTTCAGCGAGCCTTCATCGGGGTGCACGAGGTCATCACCTTCGGGGCGCCGATGATCGGCAACGCTGTCGCGGCACGTGCCTTCGAGCGGGCATTTCCCGACCGGATCTTCCGCTATGTCGACATCGAAGACCCGGTCCCGCTCCTGCCGACGGTCAGTCTGGTGGCCAACGCTTACGCCCACTGTCTGAACGAGGTCAGGCTTCAAGGCCCGACGCAGCGGGCATTCACCCACGCGTTCGGGGAGCTCGGACGCACGGCGGTGGAGGGCATGCTTACGGCGAGCCTGACCGACGAGCTCTGGACACTCGTGCGCAATGGCATCAACGCCCATCTGATCCCCAACTACCAAGCGCGTCTGCGCGGCTGAAGCGCGTTTCAACCCTGCGGGTCGGTCTTGCGATCCATGTCCTCGGGCGCATAGGCCCGCAACAGCACCTCGACCCCGCTCTCGACTCGGCGGCGCAGCTCCTCGGCGTCCGGTCGCGGACAGCCGCCGCTCAAGAGCCCCGTGGTCTGGATGCCCTGCCACATGCCGAGCAGCTGCTCGGCGGCCAGGCGGCTGTCGTGCGTGCGCAGGTCGCCGCGCGCCGACGCCTCCGCCAGGCGTGCGGCAAGGCGATCGCGCGTCGCCTCCGCGCCGTCGCGGTAGACGAGCGCCCCGAGCCAGGTCTCCCGTCCGGCCAGGGTGGCGAGCATGCGTTGCAGGGCGACATAGTCGTCGCTGCTCAGGAAGCCCATCAGCGCGCATCCCAGATCGATCAGCGCCTGTTTCAGCCCGCGCTGGCCCGAGGGCAGGTCGTCGAGTGCGGCGGTCATCTCGCTGCGCTGCAGCAGCACGACCGCGCGGATCAGACCCTGTAAATCACCGAAATGGCTGTAGACCGTGACCTTCGAAACCCCGGAGGCGCGGGCGACGGCCTCCATAGTGAGCGCCTGGATCGAGCCCGAGAAGAAGAGCCTCCGAGCGGCCGCGAGGATGGCCGCGTGCTTGGCGGGGTCCGGCGGTCGGCCGCGCCCGGCGGCTCGCGGCGGCCCCGGTGCCCCGGATGCCCCGGCGTCGGATGTCGGCATGACTGTTTCCTCCGTCATCGTCTGACCCCTTATCAGTTTACGCAGGCGCCCTGATTCCAGCTCGAAATGTCTCCGTGAGAGATTTCAGAACCTGATCTCTGCCGGGCCATGATCATCATGGTCATTTACTAAACGCTATCGTACAGTAATAATGGTGCGGTCAATCATCAACCAACGCCGGCGCTTGCGGTGCAGGAGTGACCCTTGTCGACCAGGATAAACAAGATCGGAGCGGTGTTCATCGTAGCGCTCTTCGGCTCGGGATGCGGGGCGAGTCACGACGAGTCGACCGCGCCCGATGCGCTGCCCGATCGCGAATCGGTGCCTTGGGTGTTGTCGGCCGGGGTGGAGCCCGCACCGAACAGCGTCTGGACGCTCACGGGCACGGTACGCGCCCGCCATGAGATCCCGCTGTCCTTCCGCATCGGCGGTGAGATCCAGGCGCGTCTGGTCGATGCCGGGGCGCAGGTGGTG
Organism: Thiocapsa sp.; assembly: GCF_018399035.1. Classification (GTDB taxonomy): domain Bacteria; phylum Pseudomonadota; class Gammaproteobacteria; order Chromatiales; family Chromatiaceae; genus Thiocapsa. The sequence goes on along the minus strand of NZ_CP073760.1, from coordinate 2,472,028 downwards.
GCCGGTGAGGTCCTGTTCCGGCTCGATCCGCGCGACGTGACGCAGCAACGTCTGGCGGCGGAGGCAACGGTGGCGAGCGCCCGGGCGGAGCACGAGAACGCCGAGCGCGAGCGCGAGCGACTCGGTGATCTTCTGACCAAGCGGCTCGCGAGCGAGCAGGACCATGACCGGGCCGTGACCGCCGCGCGCGCCGCCGAGCAACGCCTGCTGGCCGCCGAGGCGAGCCTGGAGCAGGCGCGCAACGCCATCCTCTATGCCGATCTGGTCGCGCCCGCGACGGGCGTGATCCTGGACGTGGAGGGACAGGTCGGACAGGTGGTCTCGCCGAGTCAGGCGGTTGCGCGGCTGGCCGAGGACGGGCCGCGCGAGATCGAGGTCCAGGTGCCGGAATCACGGCGTGTCGGTCTGCCGGCCGAGGCGACGGCACGGCTCGGGAACGGCCCTGCGAGCGGCCCGGCGTCCGCCCCTACGTCCGCTCAGGTGACCTTGCGCGAGATCGCCGGTAGTGCGGATTCGCTCAGCCGGACCTGGCGTGCCCGCTATCGTCTGCCCGAGCTGCCGGGCGCGCCCGGGCTCGGCACGACCGTGACCCTGACCTTCGAGACGGTCCGCGAGACGTCCAGGCCGATCGCCCGGGTGCCGCTCGGTGCCATCCTGGAGCGCGGCGAAGGACCCCTGATCTGGCGGATCGCGGAGGGGCGGGTCGAGCCCGAGCCGGTCGAGCTGATCGGCATCGTCGGCGAGCAGGCCGAGATCCGAACCGATCTGGCACCGGGGACGCCGGTGGTGGCACTGGGCGCGCATCTCTTGCTGCCCGGTCAGGTTGTGCGGGTGCTCGAGCGATGAGCCCGTCGGACGACAGGCCACCGCGCGGGCGCCTCAACCTCTCCGCGCTCGCCGTGCGCGAGCGCTCGGTTACGCTCTTCCTGATCCTGGTGACCGTGATCGCCGGTCTGACGGCCTTCCTGCAGCTCGGCCGCGCGGAAGACCCGGCCTTTACCGTGCGCGTGATGGTGGTCTCGGCGCTCTGGCCGGGCGCGAGCGCGCAACAGATGCAGGATCTGGTCGCCGATCCGCTGGAGAAGCGCATCGGGGAGGTCGAGCTCTTCTACAGGCTCGAGACCACGGCCCGCCCCGGACGAGTCGACATGCTGGTCGAGTTTCAGGACTACGCGCCGTCCGAGCAGATTCCCGATCTCTTCTACCAGGTGCGCAAACGCATGTCGGATGCGGCGACGAGTCTGCCGGCCGGGGTGCTCGGGCCCTTCGTCAACGACGACTTCTCGGATGTCTATTTCGCGCTCTATGCGCTGTCGGCACCGGATCTGCCGAACCGCCTGTTGGTGCGCGAGGCCGAGCGGATCCGCGATCGTCTCGCCCGCGTCGCGGGGGTTCAGAAGGCACGCATCCTCGGCGAGCGGCCGCAACGCTTCTTCGTGGAGCTCGATCAGGCGCGTCTCGCCAATCTCGGGGTGTCGCCCGCTGCAGTGCGCGAGGCCCTGGATGCCCAAAATCGGCTTGCCCCGGCGGGGCTGGTCGAGACCGATGGGCCGCGGCTCTATCTGCGTCCCGATGCCGAATTGCGCGAGCTCGAGGATATCCGCCATGTCCCGTTGCGGGTTGGGGAGCATCTCATCACGCTGGGCGAGATCGCCGAGGTCCGTCGAGGCTACGAGGATCCGCCCGAGTTTCTGATCCGCGCCGGCGGGGAGGATGCGGTCCTGCTCGGCGTGGTGATGCAACGCGGCGAGAACGGGTTGGCGCTCGGCGAGCGTCTGATCACGCTGCAGGATGGGTTGGAGGCCAGTCTACCGCTGGGTGTCGGCTTCACGCAGCTCACCAATCAGGCCGACGCCATCACGCATGCCGTCGACCTCTTTCAGATCAAGTTCCTGGTCGCGGTCGCGGTGGTGATGCTGGTCAGCTTCGTTGCGATCGGCTGGCGTGCCGGGCTGGTCGTCGGCATCACCATCCCGCTGACCCTGGGGCTCACCTTTCTGTTGATGCTGATCAAGGGCATCAACCTGGATCGCGTCAGCCTGGGTGCGCTCATCATCGCCCTGGGGCTCTTGGTCGACGACGCCATCATCGCCATCGAGATGATGCTGGTGAAGATGGAGGCGGGATGGGATCGGCTGCGGGCCGCGGCCCATGCCTGGACCGTGACCGCCGCACCCATGCTGAGCGGCACACTGGTGACCGTGATCGGCTTCGTGCCCATCGGCTTCGCGCGCTCGGGTGTGGGCGAGTATGCAGGCAACATCTTCTGGGTGCTGGCCTTCGCGCTGCTCGCCTCCTGGGTGGTGGCGGTGACCTTTACGCCCTATCTGGGCACCTTGCTCCTGAAGGCGCCGCCGCCCGGGGGCGCGCACGGCTCGGAGAGTGCCTACGCGACGCCGCTCTACCGCAAGCTGCGCGGGCTGATCCGCGGCTGTGTTCGGTACAAGATCTGGGTCGTGGCCGCGACCTTCGGGCTCTTGGTCCTGTCGATCGTCGGGCTGGCCGGGAGCGTGCAGAAACAGTTCTTCCCGACCTCGGATCGTCCGGAGGTCCTGATCGACATCCGGCTCCCCGAGGGCAGCGCGATCCGCGCGACGGCGGCGGTGGTCGAGCGGGTCGAGGCGATCCTGGCGGACGGGCACGGCGTGCGCTCGAGTGCGGCCTATCTCGGCGCGGGGGCACCGCGATTCTTCCTGGCCCTGAATCCCGAGTTTCCGAATCCGGCCTTTGCCAAGCTCATCGTGGTGGCCGAAGGCGCGGCCGAGCGCGATGCGCTGATCGCGCAGCTCCAATCGCATGTGGATGCCGGCGAGTTTCCCGAGGCGCGGGTGCGCGTGCACACGCTGCTCTACGGGCCGCCGGTCATCTGGCCCGTGACCTTTCGTGTGCTGGGACCCGACCCGCTGGTGCTGCGCCGCATCGCCGAGCAGGTGCGGGATGTGGTCGCGGCCAATCCGAATACGGTGGATCCGCATCTGGACTGGGGTGAGCGTGCCCCCGTGGTGCGGCTTGCACTCGACCCGGAGCGGCTGCGTTTGATCGGGCTCACCCCGCGCGAGCTGGCGGGACAGTTGGAGTATCAGCTCTCCGGGCTGCCGGCGACCGAGATCCGCGAGGACATCCGCAATGTGCAGCTGATCCTTCGGGGCCTTGCCGACAATGGTCCAGCGAGCGCAGACGGCGCCGTGGCCGGATCCGGATCCGGATCCGGAGCAGGCGGCAGCGGCGCGGCGATCACGCCGACCAGCCTCGCCGGCATCAATCTCAAGACGCTCGACGGTCGGACCATCCCGCTCGAGCAGGCCGGCGAGCTGCTGATCGCCTTCGAGGATCCGGTGCTCAAGCGGTACAACCGCGAGCCCTTCATCGCGGTGCAATCCGAGGTCCGGGGCGCGCAGCCACCGAGCGTGACGCAGGCCATTTGGGTCGAGCTGCAGGGGCTGATCGCGGAGCTGCCGCCCGAGTATCGGATCGACATCGGCGGTGCGGTGGAGCAATCGAGCAAGGCCGATGCCTCGATCCAACGCGTCCAGCCGATCATGCTGGTCCTGATGCTGATCGTGATCATGTTCCAGATGCGCAGCTTCTCGGGCACCCTCATGGTGGTGGCGACGGCGCCGCTCGGCGTGATCGGGGCCACGCTGGCCTTGCTGATCGCCGATCGTCCGTTCGGCTTCGTCGCGCTGCTCGGGCTGCTCGGTCTGGCCGGCATCCTGATGCGCAACACCCTGATCCTGGCCAAGCAGATCGAGGACAACCTGCACCAGGGCCTGGAGCGCTCCACCGCGGTCGTTGAGGCCACGGTGCAGCGCGCGCGCCCGGTGGTGCTGACTGCGGTGGCGGCGGTCTTTGCCTTCATTCCGTTGACCACGGACACCTTCTGGGGGCCGCTCGCCTTCGTGCTCATCGGCGGGGTCTTGGTCGGTACCCTGATTACGCTGCTGTTTCTGCCGGCGCTCTATGCACTGTGGTTTCGGGTGCGCCTGAGCTCGGCAGACCCGCCCTCTGTCCAGCGCGCCGTCCAGAGCTCGGCCGGCTCGGGTCTGCCGTAGAAATAGCCCTGCAGGAGGTCGCAGCCGTGGGCTCGCAGGAAACGGCTCTGACCCTCCGTCTCGATGCCCTCGGCTACGACCCGCAAGCCGAGCTCGTGGGCGAGTGCTAGGGTTGCGGCACTGATCGCGGCGTCGTTTTCGTCGGTTTCGATATCGCGCACGAACTCGCGGTCGAGCTTCAGCGTCTGGATCGGCAGACGCTTGAGGTAGGCGAGCGAGGAATGACCGGTTCCAAAATCGTCGATCGCCAGCGCAACGCCGAGGTTGCGCAGGGCCTGCAGCGTCTCGACTGCGCGCGCCGGATCGCGCATCGCGACCGACTCGGTGACCTCGAGCTCGAGCTCGTCGTCGTTCATGGCGTAGCGTCGCAGCACGGCGGAGACGGTCTCGAGGAGGGCGGGATTGCGCAGTTGGTGGGCAGAGAGGTTGACGGCGATGCGTCCCGGTCCGATGCCGGCGTGCTTCCATTCCCCGAAACGGCGACAGGCCTCGTTCAAGACCCAGTCCCCGATCACGTGGATGAGTCCGGATTCCTCCGCGATCGGAATGAAATGGCCTGCCGCGAGCAAGCCACGCCGTGGATGGTGCCAACGCACCAGGGCCTCCATGGCGTAGGGGCGAGCGAGCGGATCCGCATCGGCCTCGAGCTGGGGCTGATAGTGCACGGCGAGCTGGCCCTCCTCGATCGCCACGCGCAGCTCGCGCTCGACCGTCAGGCGTTCGCCGGCCGCCACGTTGAGCGCTTCGGTGAAGTACTGGATGTTGTTTCGACCCTGCTCCTTGGCGTGATACATCGCGGTGTCGGCGTTCCTCATCAGGGTGTCGGCATCCAGGCCGTCATCGGGATAGATGCTGATGCCGATACTGGGACTGGAGTGCAGCCGTTCGCCGTCGATGGCGTACGGCTTGCCGAGTGCGCTCAGGATCTTCGCGGCCACCGTCGCGGCCTCTTCGGCGCGCTGCAAGGCCGTGAGGACGACAACGAACTCGTCTCCGCCCTGACGCGCGACGATGTCGTTCTCGCGCACGTCCCGGCACAGCCGGCGTGCCACCTCGACCAACAGCAGGTCGCCGATATGATGGCCGAGCGTATCGTTGATGACCTTGAAGCGGTCAAGATCGATGAAGAGGACCGCGAGCCATCGCCCTTCCCGATGTGCCGAGTGCAGCGCCTGCCGCAACAGGATCTCGAGGTTGTGGCGATTCACGAGGCCGGTGAGGCCGTCGTGATGGGCGAGGTGCTCGATGCGTTCGTCCGCGTCCCTGCGCGCGGTGATGTCTTTGAGCACCGCAAGGATCTCGCCGCCCTCGAGGCGGATCACGTCGCTCTCGAGCCACAGACGGGTCGAGCCCTTGTCGTACACCGCGGGGCTGATCGTTTCACGCCCGCCATGGCGATGCACGCGGCGAAACGCGGCGTAGATGCCCGCAGCCTCCAAACCCGGAAAGGCGATCCGAGACGGCAGTCCCAGCACATCCTTGCGTGTCGCGACCCCGGCGATCCGCTGGGCGGCCGGATTGATGTCGATCAGGACGAACTCGCTCCCGTCCGGTCGCGGGCGGTACAGGGCAACGCCGTCGTTCATGCTGCCGAGCATGGCGCGGTAGCGGGCCTGTTGGGCGGCGATCGTGGTCTCGTCCCTGACCAAGCGGCGACCGAGCACGAGTGCCGCGCTGGCCGAGGCGAGCAGAAAGAGCGTGAACGCCCATGCCGTGGCCCGCTGCATCGCGTGCAGGGGTGCCATGGCCTCGGCGGCATCGATCTTCACCACCATGCCCCAACCCAGCGCCGGCAGATAGCGCCAGCCCGCTGCGACCTCGCTGCCGCTGTAGTCCTTCACCAGGCCACGGCCCTGACTTCCGGCCAGCGCAAGACGCATCGGCTCTGCCGTGCGTCCGAGCGGAACCCGATTGGTGAAGGGTGCTCCCGGCATGCGTTCGAGCGCGATGGTGTAGCGTGCGGCTTGCCCGTCCTGAACGGCGAGCACGGTTTCGCCGGTGGCCCCGAGCCCGGTGCGGTCGCTGACCACCGGCATCAGGGTGTCGAGGTTGACCTGCAGCGCCAGCGCGCCGATCGTATGCTGTCCCTCGAGAATCGGCGCGACGACAAAGGCTGCGATCGCGTTTCCGGATGGCTTATAGGGCGCGAAACGGGTCAGGTCGATATGCATGAAGGTCATGGCCTGGCGGAAGCCCGCAGCCAACTCGGTATCGCGAAACGGGCCATGCAGCAGGTTGGTGCCCAGGTCGGCCTCCTCGCGGAGCGAAAAGACGACATCGCCTCCTTGGTCGATCAAGAGGACGTCGTGGTAATCGGCGCGCTCGCCGAGCTTGGCGATCTCCGTGCGTTCGGTTGGGCTCGGATGCGGAATCGCGGCGCGGTTTGCGCGTCGATCGGCGGTGACGAGTGCCGACAACGCCTCGCGGACTCGGGCCTGGCTCGCGAAGGAGCGGGCGTCGGCCAGCCGTTCGTTGATGTAGTCGTCGATCTGGTCGGATTTCTTGTCGGCGATCGAGTTCATGTTCTGCAGAACGGTGGCGGTGAGTGCGCGCTCGAAGGTGTGCAGATAGAACCAGGCCAGACCTGCCAAGGGCAGCAGTGCGATGATCAGGAATCCGACCGCCAAACGCAGGCCGAGGCGGCGTGGTTTTACTGCGCCCACTGTTGTGAATCCTCCGGCGGGCGCCGATCCGATTCGTCCGACAGCAGATCGACCAGCGCGAGCCACTGCGCGCGGCTGCGGTGGGCGGGAAACGGCGCCGGGCGGACCGGTACTTCGGAGATCTCGACCGCATCGAATTGCCCGTCCGCTCGGGCATGACCCACGTAGACCCTGCGCCAAAGGTGTCGCGTGGCCGCATCCAGGGTGACGATCCCGGACGGCCCGTGCAGGCTTGCGCGTCCGATGGAGCGATTCACCTGTGCCGGATCGTCGGTGCCGGCCTCGCGAACCGCCTCGGCCCACAGCTTGATGCCGTTGTAGCTCGAGACGATCGGGTCGCTGACGACGCGATCGGCGCCGAAGCGCTGCCGGAACGCGGCGACGAAGCGACGGTTGACGGCATCCGGTAGGCTTTGGAAGTAACCCCACACCGCGTAATGCTCGCGATGGAGCCGACCGCTGAGCATGGAACGCAGCTCGGGCTCGGCAACACTGAACGAGACCACCGGCATCGCATCGAGGTCTGCGGCCAGGAGTGAGGCGAACAGGTGCCGGTTGGCATCGCCGTTGAGTGTATTGAGCACCGCGTCCGGTGCCATCCGTCGGATCTCGGCGGCGATCGCGTCGAGATCGGTCGCATCCATGGGCACGTAGCGCTCCGCCAGAATCTCGCCGCCGGCTGCCGTGACCAGGTCGCGGATCAGTCGGTTGGCAGTGCGCGGGAAGACATAATCGGAGCCGACGAGATAGATCCGACTTCCGAATCGGTCCATCGTCCAACGGGCCCCGGGGATGATCTGCTGGTTGGGTGCGGAGCCCATGTAGACGAGGTGGGACGATTGCTCCATGCCTTCGTACTGCAGCGCGTAGAGCATCAGGTGACGGTGTTTTTCCACAACCGGCGTGACGGCCTTGCGACAGGCCGATGTCCAGCAGGCAAGCACGACGCTGACGCGCTCTTCGAGAATCAGGCGCTCGACCTCGGCGGCTGCGGTGGCCCAATCCGAATCGTTTTCGGCGACGACGAGGTCCACACGACGCCCGAGCAATCCACCCTCGGCATTGATCTCCTCCACGGCGAGCCGCGCCGCATCGACGAGCCCTTTCTCGCTCTCGGCCATCGGGCCTGACGCAGCATGAAAAACCCCGATCCGAATCGGCTCCGTGACCGAGGTGCGAAGCGAGCCCGGGATCAGTGCCGCCGCGGCGAGTGTCCCCGCGATCAGCAGGACCGTCAGGAGTGAACGCGGAATGCGCATCAGGGTGCAGCCGAGACTGCCTTCGCGAACGACGGCCGACCATTTCGCGGACGCTCGAGGCATGGAACGCACTCGGTCATGTCGGCTTCCTCGCGGTAGCGTGAGCACTCTGATCGATTGGTCTGACCATCATCGGCAATCGACGCCGCGTCTGCTGTGATGCGTGTCATCTGTACGCGGCGGCGTTGCGAGAAGAGTGCAGGGCATGAGGGACGCTGTTTAACCCCAATCGAACCGATCGGCGTCCGATCCGGCGGCGCCTTCGAGGATCTTACGCTTGCCGTCGAGAAGGAAGGCGATGGCGCGTTTCAGGTCCGCGAGCATGACCACCTGCTCGGCGCCCTGTCGCATCGATGCGTAAGAGGCCGCGAGCAGCACGGCATTCTGGATGTCGCCGCCCGCCGCACCTTCGGAATAGAGCGCCAGGCTCTCGAAATCGACATCCTCTGCCAGCGGTAATTGGGGCGGCATGTGGCAGCGCCAGATCTTCTCGCGCTGCTCGGTGGCGGGGAGCCTGAACTCGACATGGGCGAGCATGCGCCGCAGGAAGGCGATGTCGTAGTTCCCGACCAGATTCGAGGCGAAGATGACCGCACCGTCGAAGTTGTCGAGCTCGATCAGGGTCGTGCTGCGTGCGACATTGATGCTGTTGTCTGCCGATTGGGAGACGTTGACCAGACGTTTGCCGAGGATGGAGTCGGCCTCGTCGAAGAAGAGCAGGGCGCCGGTCGCGGACGCCTTGGCGAAGGCCGCCTTGATGTTCTTGGGGGTCTCGCCGACATACTTCGATTCCAGCTCGGCATAGCTGATGCGCAGGATCTTTTTGGCGAGTAGGTCGGCGATGGCGTCCGCGGCCAGGGTCTTGCCGGTCCCGGGGGGACCGTAGAAGTTCAGCGCGACGCGTCGTCCGGTACGCGCGACCGAGCACAGCCCCCAGGTCACGTAGATCAAGTCCTGAGAGACCAGGACATTGGTGGCCTCGCGGATGCGCTCCAAGGTGTCCTGATCGAGGATGAGTTGATTGAGGGTGTGGCGCGGCTCGACCGGCTCGATGCCTTCAAGGCGCGTCTCGTCCGGCTCGTCGGAGGGCGGCGCGGCGGCGCCGGGTTGCGGCATCGCAACGGCATTGGTCGTGACGCCTTGGGCGTAGGGGTGCTCCAAGGTCGTTTTCGAGGGATTGAAGTCGACCCGGATCTTCGGCTTGTTCAGCAGCCCCGGAAACTCCGAGGTCTCGAGCACCTGGACCAGCCGCTTCAGGAAGGCGTTGGACGCCGCCGGCTCGACCTCCACCGAGGTGTCCTGACCCTTCTCCAAACACTGCGGGCAATACAAGAGCGGCGCCCCGACCACCTCGACGAAGTAATGCCCGAGATTGCTCTTCTTGCCGTGGTGCGAGAGCACCAGCTCGCAGCCATGCACCGGACAGGTCGGCGTCTTACGCAGCAGTGACATCGCCAGCGACCCCTAGAGAACCGCGTCTCGCACGACATGCACGGCATTCATTGAATTCCGCCCTTGAATGAGCCCACGCCCGCTGCAGCAGACGCGGTTTCAGAAAAATGAATAAAAAATCCTGAACCGCGTCTCACCGGACTCATTGACTGGGCCGAGGCCGCGTTTGACGCCGCCAATGCATGTCGCTGCGGACGCGGTTCAGCGGTTCAGCCAAAGACCAGATTGAGCATGGTCAGCGCCACCACCAAAAAGAGGATCGTCATGATCCCGCCGGCGCGCATGAAGTCGACGACACGGTAATTGCCGGGTCCCATGATGAGTGCGTTCACCTGATGGGTCGGAATCAGGAAGGAGTTCGAGGTGGCGATGGCGACGGTCAAGGCGAACACGGCCGGGTTGGCGCCCACACCGAGTGCCATATTCACCGCCAAGGGCACCAACAGGACCGTCGCGCCGACGTTCGACATCACCAAGGTGAAGAAGGTCGCGAGCACCGCGAGCGCGGCCTGCACGACCCAGATCGGCACGTCGCCGAGCGCGGTCAGCGTCTGCTGCGCGATCCAGGCGGCCGTGCCGCTGGCCTCTACGGCGAGCCCGAGCGGGATGAGCGAGGCCAAGAGAAACACCGTCTTCCAGCTGACGGCCTGGTAGGCCTCGTCGATCGAGAGGACGCCGGCGAGGACCATGCCCATGGCACCGGTCAGCAGGGCGACCGAGAGCCGCAGATCGGTAAAGAGGACCAAGGCCAGCGTGATGACGAAGAAGACCAGTGCAGCGCGGACCTTGTGCGGGCGCAGCTCCTCGTGCGGATACTCGGTGGTGACCACCACGAAATTGCGGTCCTTGGTCAGGCGCGTCAGGTCCGCCCAGGTCGTGTGGACCACCAGTGCATCGCCCGCGAGTAGGTGCGTGTTGCGCACACCGCCGGTGCTGAAGGTGATCTGCGTGCCGCCGCGATTGATGGCGAGCAGCGAGAGCCCGTAGGTCTTGCGCATCCAGATATCGCGTGCGGTCTTGCCGATCAGGGTCGAGCCGGGGGGGATGACGATCTCGGCAACACCCGCCTTGGTGTTGGACATGGCCTCGGAAAAGAGCTCCAAGTCCGGTTTGACATCCACGGCGTTGTCCTCGGCAAAGCGCTCGAGCTTCTCCTCGGTGCCGAGCAGGCCGAGCGTGGTGCCGGGCTCGATGCCGAGCGAGCGGTCCACCCCGTCGGCACCCAGGCGCAGGCCGTCGCCTTTCTCCACGGCGATGACGCGCACCCGCCAGAGCTGCTCGAGCTCGTCTACGCTCATGCCGACCAGGCTGCTGTCCGGGCGGAGTCTGACCTCGCGGATCTCGAAGGAGGACAGACCGTAGGTTTCGGCGAAATAGGTGCTGGTGTCGCTGCCGGTGAGCATCTCGTTCCCGCGCGAGGGCAGTACGAAACGTCCGGCGAGCACGAAATAGAGGATACCTGCGATCAACAAGGCGCCCCCGATCGGGGTGACGTCGAAGAGCTGAAAGGTCTCCATCGGCGCCGTGCCGGCCGGCAGTGCCTTGTTCGACGTCAGGATGAGATCGTTCAAAAGGATCAGCGGGCTGGAGCCGACCATGGTGATGGTGCCGCCCAGGATGGCGCAGAACCCCATCGGCATCAGCAGGCGCGACATCGGCAGACCGGTACGCGCGGAGATGCGGCTGACCACGGGCAAGAAAAGTGCCGCGGCCCCGACGTTCTGCATGAAGCTCGAGATGACGCCGACGGTCCCGGAGATCAGCGGGATGATGCGCGACTCGGTGCGGCCGCCGATGCGCATGATGAAGCCCGCAACCTTCGACATGATGCCGGTCTTGTCGAGCCCGGCACCGATGATCATGACCGCGATGATGGAGATCACCGCGTTGCTCGCGAAGCCGTCGAACAGTTGCTCCACCGGCACCAGCCCCTGCTCGAGCCCCATCCAGGGCGCCACGAGCCCGGTCAACCCGAGCAGGACCATGATGCAGATCGCGGCGACGTCGACGGAGACAATCTCGAAGGCGAACAGGAAGATGGTCAGAAGAAGAAAGCCCACGACCCAGGCGATCTCCACTGACGGGACGATTCCGCCGAGGTAGAACCCGCCGACTGCGAATAAGACGGCGGTGAGCTCGGTTCTCGTCGGGGCGCGAAAGGCGGTGAGCATGCTTGAGTGTCCTTCATTTGATTTGGCCCTTTATCGGCTTTGCCGCGGCGCGGGTCGCCGGGCACGGTCGGACCTGTTGTTGTCCCGAGCGATATCCTGAGATGACGGCCCTTCGATGTCGTATCGATGTCGTGGTCCGAGATGTTGCAGCCACGGCCGGCTCGTGTCTGTTCTCGGCGCACGGGCCACTAAAGACCAGACATCATAATGAAATGGATCCCGTTCTTCCCGGATTTCTTCCGGGTCCAGCGCCCGTGTCCGGCGCGGGCGAGTCATCTCGGTGCCCCCGATTTCGGTGTCCGGCGGGTCAGTCCTGTAGCTCTAAACCCGGCTCGCTGCTAGTCTCTGTTCCATCTTTCCCAGCCTCGCGTCCGGAGTCCGGAGTCATGAAGCACCTCGTTCGTCGGAGCCTGATCAACCTCTGTTGGATCTCGGTCGTTCTTGCTCGGACCGCCCTTGCGGCGCCGCTGGTGAACGTCGAGGACGAGTTGGAACGGCTGATGGCTCAGCACGGGTTCGAGGTGCGCGGCATCGAGCAAACCGCCGAGATGGACGGACGTGCGGAGGGTGCCGAGTTGGTGCCTCGCCTGCGCGTCCTGCTGGATGGCTTCGACCATGTGATCGTGCAGACCGACAACGGCGGGGTCGATCGGATCATCATCCTCGGCGAGAAGGTTGCCGTGGTCGCGCCGCCGCTGATCATCGAGAACGAAGGGTCTGGTTTTCCGTCGGACGGATCGCCGGAGGGCGAGGACGGTCAACCGGGCGATTCGATCGTCTTGCCGACACAGCGACAGGGGACCTCGCACGCCGTGAATCTGACCCTCGAGGGGCCGAACGGCCAGCGCGTCCAGCGGGTGTTGCTGATCGACACGGGTTCGGATCATGTGGTCCTGCCCGCCTCCTTGATCGGCCCGCTCGGGATCTCGCCGAATGATCTGCGGGTGCAGACCGTGCAGACCGCCAACGGGACCGTGGATGCGCGAATCGGCACCTTGAGCGGCGTTTGGCTCGGAGAGCAGCGAATCGAAGGGGTCTCGACAGCCTTTATCGACGACACGCGGCTCGGCGGGAACGCCCTCTTGGGGATGAGCCTGCTCGGGCGATTCCGCGTCACCATCGACGACGAGCAGAATCAGCTGACCTTGGCGGCGAGGTAGGCGGGAGAGAGCTATCGGCACTGTAGGGTGTGCCGAGCTGCGCGAGGCACAACCAACCCTCGGCGGATGTTGTGCTTCCTATCGTCGGCACAACCTACGAAACGCAAGCATTCAGGACATCGCCCAAAGCACGGCCGACACACATCGAGCGCCCTTTCGGCGGCTCCTGCAGGAGCCTCGGTAGTGCTTGATTCTCCCCGATGACTGACCAAACCATCTGGATGGGAGCGCTGCTGGCGGTGGAGCTCGCCGCTCAAGTCGCCACCGTGGCTCACCTCCTGCTCAGCCGTCGCGACGTGTCCTCGACCGTCGGTTGGGCGGGTCTGGTCATTCTGGCGCCGATGGTCGGCCTGGTGCTGTACTGGCTCTTCGGGATCAACCGTATTACCCGCAAGGCCCATCGGTTGCGTCCGCAGACCTCCGAGGCCAGCGATCGGGCGGAGCTGGCCGGGGAGCGCCGCGCCCACCGCTTGCTTCAGTCCGAGTATCCGGACCTGGTGCGGCTCGGACATCTCGGCGACGCCTTGACCGGCTTGCCGCTGGGGGCCGGCAACCGGGTCGAGGCACTGATCGACGGCGATCAGGCGTACCCGCGGATGCTCGAGGCGATCGATCGGGCCAAAGAGACCGTTGGTCTTTCCACCTATATCTTCGACACGGATGTCGTCGGTCTGCTCTTCGTCGATGCACTGGAGCGGGCGCATCGCCGGGGCGTCTCCGTGCGCATCCTCGTCGACGGGGTCGGCCAGCGTTACAGCCACCCACCGATGCCGATGCTGCTGCGGCGTCGCGGGATTCCGACCGCGGTCTTTCTCGCCTCCGTGCTGCCGGTCAGAAGTCAGTACCTGAATCTGCGCAACCATCGCAAGATCCTGGTGGTCGACGGATGCATCGGTTACACCGGCGGGCTGAACATTCGCGCCGGATGTCTGATCGCGTCTTCTCCGCGCCATCCGATCCAAGACCTGCACCTGCGTGTCGAAGGCCCGGTCGTGCGTTTTCTGGTCGAGGCATTCGCCTTGGACTGGACCTTCACCACCGGCGAGCGGCTTGGCGGGGACGCCTGGTATCCGGTGCTGTCCCCCGTCGGCCAGACCCTCGCGCGCGGCGTACCGGACGGCCCGGACGAGGACTTCGACATCATCCGGCGGATGATCCTGGGTGCCTTGACGACCGCGCGCGAGCGGGTCCGGATCGTCTCGCCCTATTTCCTTCCCGACCAGACCTTGGTAACTGCACTGAACGTGACCGCCTTGCGCGGTGTCGAGGTCGAGATCCTGATGCCGGAGCGGAACAATCTGAAGCTCGTGCAATGGGCCGCGCAGGCCCAGGTCGACCAGCTTCTGGAGGGGCACTGCCGCATCCGGCTCTCCCCGCCGCCCTTCGATCACACCAAGCTGATGCTGATCGACGACGCCTGGTCGTTTCTCGGCTCGGCAAACTGGGATGCACGCAGCTTGCGCCTGAATTTCGAGTACAACCTCGAGTGCTACGATCGCGATCTATCACGCCGGCTCCATCATCTAGTCGACGCCAAGATCGCCGCGAGCCGGGCGTTGACGCTCGGCGAGCTTGCCGACCGCGCGATTCCGGTGAAGCTGCGCGACGGATTCGCGCGGTTGTTTTCGCCGTATCTTTGAGCGATCGGAGGGGCCGTGTGGGTCGGGGTGGTCAAGCATCCGGCGTCCCGCCTCCAAGGCGTAGGTGACGATTCAGAAACAACGTCGAGCCCACTCGAAAGTGAGCATCTCGCTCTGGGCGCGGTTTAGGATGGGTAGAGCGCCAGCGAAACCGATCCTCCAGACCGGCGCGTTGCCGGGTTCCGGTCTGATGCCCTTGGCGCGAGCTGGATGGGTTTCGCTGACGCTCTACCCATCCTACATGTTTCGGTTGTTTTTGAATCGTTCACTCCAACACATGACGCATACCGCACCTGGTGCGGTTTAAGGTGATTCCGGGAAAGCATCGACCAACATGTAGGGGCGACTTTAGTCGCCCGGTAAGCATTGGCAACACGCACGGCCGGGATGATCATTCCCGGAAATCGCCTAAAGCCGCGCCAGCAGCTCGGCCTTTTTGGCGTTGAATTCATCGTCCGTGAGGATGCCCTTTGCCCTGAGATCGCCGAGACGTTCGATGGCGGCGAAGATGTCGCCCTCACTCCCTCGCTGACTCGGTGCGGGTTGGTGCGGTTCGGGGCGGTCCTGTGCATAGACAGGCGGAGCCTCCACGGGTTGGCCGTTGCGCGAGACGACCGGAAGGCGTCCGAGATCGATGGTGCCGTACTGGCTGCCGAAGCTGATCGAGCCGCCCATGCCTTGCTGCTGGGAGAAGCCGCCGATCTGGTGATCGAGCGTGTCGTAGACCCAGACATCTCCGCCGGTGTTGACCGCCAGGCGCCGTGCGTCGGCGAAATAGGCGTACTTGACGTTGTTCTGACTCCCGGTCGCGTTCGGTGCGCCGAGCGCTTGCGGCCACCAGTGATCGGCGGGGTCGGGCACGAAGAGATCGGACTGACCGCGGAATCCCCCGCTGGTTTGGTTCTGAAAGGATCCGCCGCCTTGGCTTTGGGACTGAAAGCTCCCGCTCTGAAGCAAGCCGGGCTGGTTGGCGAGCAGGTTGGCGAGCTCGCAGCAGAGTGCGTCGACCCGGCCTTTGAGGGCGGAGTTGAACATGTCGCCGAGCATCAGCATGCCGCCCTGCATCCATTGGCCCGAGCCGCCGAATTCCGGGTGACTGAACTGGGCCATGCCGCCGTTGCCGTTGAGCACGGCGACCAGCATGTGCATGACGGCATCTTGGCTGAAGCCGTGACGCCGAGCGATATCGTCGACGATCTGTTGGCCTTGGGGTGTCAGGTGTTGCATCTTTGAGGTTCCGGGATGGTTGTCTGATGCCCGGCACGCTAGCACAAGGTGGTCCGGGGTGTCGGTTCGGCCGCTGGTCGGTCGTCGCGGCCGCAAACGGTGCGGCGGACGACACCGAGTCTAAACCGCGTCCAGAGCGACATGCGTCTTTTTCAGTGTGCGTTTGGCTTCGGAGATGTCCTCGATCCCGGTGAGACGCGGTATGGAATTTAATTTTTTTGAAGACTTTAGGCGATTTCCGGGAATGATCATCCCGGCCGTGCGTGTTGCCGATGCTTACCGGGCGACTAAAGTCGCCCCTACATGTTGGTCGATGCTTTCCCGGAAATCACCTTAAACCGCACCGGCTCCGACAGTTTTCGGAGCTGGCGCGGCCGATCCACTTCACCACATGACGCCTATCGCACCGGGCGCGGTTTAGGCGGCCTGTCGCTCGGCCTCGACCATGATCTCCCGAGCCGGTCCAAGTGGATCCGCGCCGATGGTGCCGACCAAGGCATCCAGGTAGGCGGGCTCCTGCACCCGCGCCAGATCGGCCTTGGCGCGCGCCAGGCGCGCGGCGGCATCGAGACGGTCGGCCTCGTCGGCGTAGTGGCGTAGCTCCATGAACTGCTGCAGGTTCAGCACCATCCTCCGAGCGAGCTGGATGTCGCGCTGTTGCTTGATCTGCAGCCGTTCGCGATACCAGTCGGAGCTCAAGAGGGACGCGCGGGTAAAGAGGTTGCGGATCACGGGATCGTGGACCTTTCGCCCCTGATAGTGGCCCTCCGCCATGATGTGGAGCAGGGCTGCGAGCGGCGGACAGGCATCCTCGATGCTGCCGTCCTCGAGATAGCGTCGGGCGACGCGCTCTTGTGCCTCGCAGATGTTCTCGATGCCGTCGACGAAGACCTCCAGACTCTGGGATTCCGGACGCAGGATGGCCGAGGTGAAGACCGCGCGCGGGTTGTCGAAGATCTTGCCCATGAAGTGGGCGACGAAGCGCTCCGTGATGCGGTAGCCGAGCCGACTCGCCAGCACGGTACGGCCCTGGTGCTCGAAGTCTTCAAGGGGCTCCAGATAGTCGTTGGCGATTAGGTATTGCGGATCGCGCTCCTGCTCGGTGAGACGGGCCCAGATCTCCGGAATCAATAGGGAGACGTCGTGGGACACCTTCACGTCCGGGCCGATGTGTCCGGCGGAGCTCGAGAATCCGGCATACCCGGTGAGGATATAGGACACCAGTGCGTTGTTGAGATCCACGGTCGGGCGCACGGCATTGAACGGCGCTTTGGTCAGCGCACCTTCGCTGCCGGCACCGGTCGTGGAGGGGGACTTGCCGGTGAGCGAGCAGATGAAATCCATGAAGAGCTCGGGCAGCTCTTGGTAGTGGATCGGGTTGTAGACCGCGAGCGCACGGATGCCGGGCTCCGGCGGGTTGTTGCGCCGTCCGGTCAGGACCGCGTCGACCGGGTGGCAGATCGGGATGTCCAGAGGCAGCTTACGATGGAGGCGTGCGCCCATCTCGGCGACGTACTTGCGCACCGGGTTGACCAGGTCCGGGCGAACCTGAAGGTAGCGCGGGTTCTTGGATGGATTGCCGTCGACCAGCCGCGGGTGGGCGGAAGAGACGACGGCGAGGCCATCGCGCGCCGCCTGCTCGAGACGCTCGCGCATGGGTGCGGTGAAGGTCGAGAGGGTCAGAACGTCGCCGATGACCGCTTCCAGCGTCGGTCCCGCCAGCGGCTCGAAGTTGGCCATGAAGTTGCCGTTCTGCGCCATCTCGAGCTCGGTCTGCTTGTCGAAGCCCGGGATGATGGCATCGTCCGGGCGCTGGAACAGACGGTACTCGCAGTTTCGGGCGAGCTTGAGGCTGTATTCGCCCTCGCGAGCCGCGGCTCTGCATCCGCTGACCGCACCGGGCGGGATCACGACCGAGGCGGTAATGTCGTCTTCCATCTGGATCTTCTCGGCGGCGATGAAGTCTTGGCGCAGCTTGAAGGTTCGCCACTTGCTGTCGAGATCGAACCCGACCCGAAGATAGGTCGCCACGATGCGTCGCCCGAAGGCCTTGAGCTCGTGCCCGGGCGCCCCGTCGACCTCGTCGACCGAGAAGCGGTCGCGCCACGCCTCGCCCCAGCTCGGACGGTAGAGACGCTTGATCATGAAGGTCAGGGCCAGCAACCGCGGGGGGATCATCGTGAGCCAGGTGTTGTACTCGCGCGTATGACTCGGCGAGGGGGTCAGCAGCTTGATCAACGAGCCCAGGCTGCGCTCCGGGGACAAGGGCTTGCGCCCGGCGTCGTGGTCCTCGTGCTCGAAGCCGGGACGGAAGCGGTCCCGGTACTCGCGGTCGAAGATTTCCTGTACCCGGTCCAGATCCTGATTCAGATCGTCGACGAAGATGGGGCCGTAGAGCACGGCGTCCTCGAGCGACTTGGAGATCTCGGACTTGCCGCCGCCCGAGACGGTGCAAGGCTTGTGACAGAAGGTCCCTTCCGCCTTGGTGCCGATGAGACGCCAGGACGGCGCGCCCGGGTGCTTCTGCATCTCGATCTTGTAGCCGTTGGGCTGGATGTAGATCTTGTCCGGCTGCAGCCGGATGGTACGTGTCGTGCCCTCGTGATCCCAGGTGATGCGCTGGGCGAGAAGGTCCATGCGCAGGTTCTGCGGGACATAGACGACCTGCGGGACGCGTTTGTCGATCCCGTAGCCCTCCGGCTGCAGATCCATGATCTCGCCGTAACGCGCGGCCACATCGGCAAAGGAATAACCGGGCTCGCGCGTGGACTGATCCACGCCGAATTCCTCGCCATGGTTGAAGCGCGGGAACGCGAGTGCACCGCCAGAGTGCTCCTCCTCGGCCATGCCGAAGAGGTTGGCGGCGAAGCTGACCTGAGTCTTTACCTCCTTCTTGCAATAGCCGAAGTAGTTGTCCGCCAGGATGGTGACGATGACCCCGGAGGCGTCGCGTGCGGTGATCTTGAAGGCATTGCCGTCGTTGTAGCGTTCGGCCGGATCGCTCCAGCACATGCCCTCCGCACGCTGGCGACCGGTCGCGTGGTCACGGTGCGGCAGCCCCAGCGCCTGCTTGGTGAGCTGCGTCAGGTGCGGGGCGAGCAGGACGCAGCCGGTGTGGCCGGTCCAGTGATCGACGTCCAAGGCGGCATCGAAGTCGGCAAGATAGGGATTGCCGCCGTTGCCGAAGATGCTCTCGACAAAATCCAGGTTGGAGACCAGATTGCCCGGCGCGAAGAAGCGGATCTCCATCTTCTTCTCGGGCTGAAATCCGGGCACCTCCGGGCAGACCAAGGGACGCAGCAGCAGCGAGACGAACATGCGTGCCGGCTCGCTGTGGTTGGCCGTGAAGGGGATGGTCAGCAGGTCGTCGGGCGGATCGAGCGCGGCCTCGAGCAGCTTTGCGAAGACCGCCTTGGGCACCGCCTTCTTGTCGCCCGGGATGGGCAGCCCGCCCTCGGCGACGTGAAAAGATCCCTCGGTGGTGCGGCGGTCGCTTGCCGGGTTGTGAAGCACGCCTTGGGCCACGCGATAGCTCGAGATGATGTCCGAGGTGAAGACGTCGCTGTCGACGGGGACGGAAAGCTCGCGGGCCAGTCCGTGACGGTCCAGGATGAAGGATTGGAAGGGCAGGGTCGGGATTCGATCCAGCTCCAGATCCTCGAAATAGCGCCCCAGGAAATCCTGGATGCGTCGGTCCACCGGGCAGTGGTAGGTCGACAGGAGCCGGTTCTTCTCGCGATAACTCAGCAGCAGATCGTGGGCGATCTCGATGAACCCCGCCGTCGCTGCCGTGCCGCAGGACGGTTGACCGGAGGAGATGAGCTTGAAGTTGATGTAGAGATGCAGCTTCTGACGGTCTTCGGCCGACAGCGATGCATAGGGTCCGTCGGGGAGAGCGGCGGACGCGCCGGTGTGGAGACCAAGCTCGCGAATGGGATCGATCATGTCGGTGACCTGCAGTGTTGGGCGGGGCCTGCCGCGCGGGCACGGCGCTCGTCGTTGCGAAAGGCATGCGAGGCGGCGTTCTGTAGGGGAGTTAAGCACAAACGACGCCACGTGGCGCGCCCAACGTCCGGTGGTATCTCCATGCTTGAAGTGTCGGATTTTAAAACTGTCCCCGTCGATGCCGAAGCGCTGGGGTCTGACCCCGGCCGACATGACCCCGGCCGACAGGCACCGAGCGCGAGCCCCGGGAGTGTCGGGTTGGACGCGACCCGCCGGCCTTCAGGCGTGGGAAGATGTCGACTGCAAGTCGACGATCCCGGGGCGTTCGCCGTTCGGCGACGTTTGTCGGCCTGGATTAGGGGCGGAGTGACGATCGGCGCGCAGCGGTAAGCCCGGGTCGCGACGACAGACGGAACGCCTGTCGCATTGATTCGGAACAAGGATCGAGCGCTCTCGCACCTTCGTGGTGCGGATCAGCCGGCGGCGCCCGAGGTCTTCGCGGCGGTGCGTGCGCCCGAGTCGGTTCGCTCCGGCGTCGGCATTACGCCCGCGAGATCGCCCCGAAATCACCGGGGTTGCTCTCGGTATAACGGTAGCCAGCCCCACGCACGGTCGCGATCGGCTCGCCGCACGGGCCGAGTTTTTTTCGGAGTCGACCGATGTAGACATCGGGATATGCAAGAGATGGCCGGGCGGAGCGCGGGACGGGTTGCACGGGGGCGCTTGACCTTCGATGGGCAACCATGTGAGGGTCAAACCCAGGCGCAAGACTCGACTCCGGTGCGGCAGGCCGCGGAGTACTCCGGGATCCGAGGCCAGCTCACGGGGACGATAAACGAGTACAGCGAACGAACGGCAGCACACGACGGAGTGATAACGATGCACGTACTAGTGACAGGCGGCGCAGGGTACATCGGCAGCCATACCTGCGTGGAGATGCTGGCCGCGGGAATGGACGTCGTGGTGGTGGACAACCTCTGCAACAGCAAGGAGGAGTCGCTGCGGCGGGTCGGCGAGATCACGGGCCGGACGCCGACCTTCATCCAGGCGGATCTGCGTGATCGCGCGGCACTCGATGCGATCTTTCGGGACGGCGCCTTCGATGCCGTCGTCCATTTTGCCGGACTCAAGGCCGTCGGTGAGTCGGTCGAGCTCCCGCTTGACTACTACGACAACAACGTCGGCGGGACCATCACACTCTGTCGGGCGATGTCCGCCGCCGGGGTGAGGAATCTGGTCTTCAGCTCCTCGG
This sequence comes from Thiocapsa sp., assembly GCF_018399035.1. Taxonomy (GTDB): domain Bacteria; phylum Pseudomonadota; class Gammaproteobacteria; order Chromatiales; family Chromatiaceae; genus Thiocapsa. Next base: position 2,451,207 of record NZ_CP073760.1, on the reverse strand, counting down.
CCACGGTCTACGGGGATCCGGCGACGGTGCCGATCCGGGAAGGGTTTCCGCTGTCGGCGACCAATCCCTATGGCCGCTCCAAGCTCTTCATCGAGGAGATCCTGCGCGATCTTCACCTCTCCGACGCGACCTGGAACATCGCCCTGCTGCGCTACTTCAATCCGGTCGGCGCGCATCCGAGCGGTCGGATCGGCGAGGACCCCAACGGCATTCCGAACAACTTGATGCCCTATGTCGCACAGGTCGCGGTCGGCAAGCTGCCGCGGCTGCGCGTCTTCGGCAACGACTATCCGACCCCGGACGGCACCGGCGTGCGCGACTACATCCATGTCGTCGATCTGGCGCGCGGGCATCTCGCGGCGCTGCATCGGCTTGCGCCGGGGCCCGGCGTTGTGGTCTACAACTTGGGCACCGGGCACGGTTACAGCGTGTTGGATATGGTGGCGGCCTTCGAGCGTGCGAGCGGGCGTCCCGTGCCCTACGAGATCGTCGCGCGCCGCGCCGGGGACATCGCCGTCTGCTATGCCGATCCGGCGCTCGCCAAGGCGGAGCTCGGTTGGGAGGCGCAATTCGGGATCGACGCGATGGTCCGGGACAGCTGGCGTTGGCAGTCCGAGAACCCGCAGGGGTTCGGTGACTGAAGGCGCGCCTGCGCGGGACGCATCGGGCGGGTGACCTTGCCGACATATCGCTCCGGACGCGATTTAAACCGGGAGATTCAGACCGATCCTCGCACCCCCGAGCCTCGATGACGCGACGCTGAGGCGCCCACCGTAGGCCTCGCAGATCTCGCGTGCCACTGCGAGACCGATGCCGTGACCGGGCACGGCCTCGTCGGCGCGGACGCCGCGGGCGAGGAGACGTTCGGCATCCCGCGGTGGAATGCCGGGCCCGTCGTCCTCGATGGCGATGACGAGCAGCCCTTTGGACATTTGGGCGCCGATTCGGACCTCCGATCGGCACCATTTGAAGGCATTGTCGAGCAGGTTGCCGAGCATCTCCATCAGATCCCCTTCGACACCGTTGATCTGCAGCTCTTGCGGGAGCGCGAGCGTGACCTCGACCCCTTTGTCGCGATAGACCTTTGCGAGCGAGGCGAGGAGACGTTCCGCCACGCGTCGGATCGGCACCGGCGGAGCGAGTATGGATGCGGGCGCGGTGCCCGTGCGGGCGCGTTGCAATTGGTGCGCAACGATGTTGTCCATCCGCCCGAGCTGCTCCTCCATGAGCGCGCGTGTGTTCTGTCCGGAGGAGGCATCGCCGACGGCGCCCCGCATCACCGCGAGCGGTGTCTTGAGGCTGTGCGCGAGGTCGCCGAGTGCATTGTCGAGACGCATCTGGCGTGCCTGCGCATGGGCCAGCAGGCCGTTCAGATTGTCGGTCAGGGCGCGGATCTCGGTTGGATAGGTGCCGAGAATCTTCGCCTGTTGGCCGGACTCGATCGCGGCCACCTCGGCGCTGACGCGCCTTAAAGGCGCCAGCCCCCAGGCGAGGATCAAGACCAGTGCCGTCAACATGAGCGCGGCCATCGCACCGAGCCAGACCGCGAGACTGCCGCGAAAGCGCCCGACCTCCTCGTTGAAGGCCGCCATGTCCTCGGCGACCAGGAACACATAGTGGCGCGGCAGCTCCCCGGTTTCCCAGGACACGCCGAAGCCTTCCACCAGATAGCCCTCGCCGTCGCCGCCCCGTCTGAGCTCGAGCCGACGCTGCCCCGGCAGGAGGTCCATCGGGCTCGGCTCGGGGATTCCCAGCGCGGACGCGGATTCCCAAACCAGCCGATCGGACATGTCGAAAACGCGTGCGTACAGACCTGACCCGGGCAGGCTGAAGCGGGCCTCGGCGAGTGCATCGGGGAAGACCAGGCCGTCGTTCTCGGCCTCCGCGGCGGCCATGAGCAGGAAGATCTGCGCGAGCAGACGCTCCTCGCGCGAGGATTCGGCGGTGTCGCGGAAGGCCCGTTCCAAGGCGAGGCTGGTGAGCAGCATGAAGACCGCGAGCACCGCGGCGGCGGAGGCGACGACGCGTGCGCGCAGCGACATCAGGCGGAACCCGGGTGCGCGTCCTCGCGTGCGAGTGCCAGGCGATAGCCGCGTCCGCGCAAGGTCTCGATCGGCGCGAGCGAGCCGTCCGGGTCGAGCTTGCGTCGCAGGCGCCCCAAGAGCACTTCGATGACGTTGCTGTCGCGATCCTCGTCGTGCGGGTAGAGCCGGTCTGCCAGGGCTTGCTTGGAGAGGACGCCGCCGCGGGCGCTCGCCAGCTGCTCCAAGAGCCGATATTCGTACGCCGTCAGCTCGGTCGGGCGCTCGTGGATCCAGACCGATTGGGCGACCAGATCCATGCGCAACGGGCCGATGCGCAGCTCGCGAGACGCCGCCCCGTTGGCTCGGCGGATCAGGGCGCGCAGTCGGGCCAACAGCTCCTCGGCCTGAAAGGGTTTGGCGAGATAGTCGTCGGCGCCGGCCTCGAGGCCCTCGACCTTGTCCTGCCAGCGGTCGCGCGCGGTCAGGATGAGGATCGGCAGGAGACTGTCGGCGGCGCGCAGGCTACGGATGATCTCCAGCCCGCTCATCCCGGGCAGGCCGAGATCGATCACCGCCGCGTCGAAGGGGTATTCGGTCGCCAGATACAAGCCTTCGCGACCGTCGCCGGTGCCCTGCGCAATGGCGCCCTCACGAGCAAGACGCTCGATGATTTGGCGACGCAGCTCGGCCTCGTCCTCGATCACCAAGACATGCATAGGCTCATCCTTCAGCGGCCCGAGACGAAGACGTATTTGACCTCGCCGGACGGTGTCAGAACCTTGACCTGATAACCACCGTCGGCCGCCTTGACGGAGAGCACGCGACCGCCGCCGGTTTGGCGCCGCGCCTCCTGTTCCGCTTGGGAAGGGCTCATTTGTCCTTGGCCCGACTTATCGCGGCCCCACGCCGCCCCGGTCGTCGCGGCGACGGCGACGAGGAGCAAGACGGCGAGGGCGACTCTGGTCTGGCGCATGGTCTTCTTGGCTCCGGGATCCGTTCCAGGTGCGGGTGAATCTAGCACAGACGGCCCGTCGGGCCGAAGGCATCCGGGTACCGCATCGCATTATCTCGGGTATCGGTCGCTCCTGTATCCGCGCTCGGGCGGATTCAGGATGACCGAGCGGGGCGGGACATAACCGCGAATGGCGTGGCCGCCGTATTCCGGGGTCGTGATGGTGGTGGTGCCGCGCTCGGGGCGATAACGGCGGGGGTAGGGGTCGCAAGGAGGGCCGCGATCGCAGCGCCATTGCCGACCGTCGCGCCCTTCCCACATGGGGGGCTCCCGCGCCTGCGAGGTCGCAGGCGCGAGGGCAAGGGTCGCGAAACCGACAGCGGATAGGATCAACAGCGCCCGGCGCTTGATGTTCATGGACGATCTCCGGGGCAGCGACGGGAAACCGATACCCGTCATCACCCCAAGAGTAGAGCATCCACGCTGAACCGTACCTGAACAGCAGTGCTGTCGACATCCCTGAGTGACGCTTCAGAAACGAGTTGAGCGTGTTTCACTCGTAGGATGGGTAGAGCGTCAACGAAACCCATCCTCCAAACCGCCATGTTGCAGAGTTTCGGTCTGATGCCTTGGCGCGGGCTGGATGGGTTTCGCTGCGCTCTACCCATCCTACTGTTTCGGTTGTTTTGAGTTGTTCCTTACCCCTTGAGCCGCCTGCGCATCGCGTGCAGGGTCGGCTCGGTGTAGCCGCTCGGCGCCTCGCGGCCCTTGAAGATCAAGTCCGACGCGGCCGCGAAGGCGATGCCGTCGAATCCGGGCGCCATCGGGCGATAGACAGGATCACCGGCGTTTTGCGCATCGACCACCGCGGCCATCCGCTTGAGCGACTCCATGACCTGTTCGCGCGAAACGATCCCGTGATGTAGCCAGTTGGCGACATGCTGGCTCGAGATCCGCAGGGTCGCGCGATCCTCCATCAGGCCGACGTTGGCGATGTCCGGCACCTTCGAGCAGCCGACGCCCTGATCGACCCAGCGCACCACATAGCCCAGGATGCCCTGACAGTTGTTGTCGAGCTCCTGCTGAATCTCCTCCGCACTCCAGGCGCACGCCGGGTCGAGCGGGATCTGCAGGATGGTATCCAGGCTGGCCCGTGGTCCGCCGGCGGCCAGCTCGGCTTGGATGGCGACCACATCGACCTGGTGGTAGTGCATCGCATGCAGGGTCGCGGCGGTCGGGGAGGGCACCCAGGCGCAGTTGGCGCCGGCCTTGGGGTGACCGGACTTGGTCTCGACCATGGCGCGCATCTCGTCGGGCATGGTCCACATGCCTTTGCCGATCTGGGCATGACCGCGCAGACCGCAGGCGAGACCGACATCGACGTTCCAGTTCTCGTAGGCCAGCAGCCAAGGCGCGGTCTTCATGTCGCCTTTGCGCAGCACCGCGCCGGCCTCCATGTCGGTGTGGATCTCATCGCCCGTGCGGTCCAGGAAGCCGGTGTTGATGAAGATGACCCGCTCGGACGCGACCCGGATGCACTCCTTGAGGTTCAGCGTGGTGCGGCGCTCCTCGTCCATGATGCCGATCTTGACGGTGTTGCGGGCGAGACCGAGTGCATCCTCGACGCCGGCGAAGATGTCCACCGCGAGCTGCACCTCCGCGGGGCCGTGCATCTTCGGCTTGACGATATAGACGCTACCCGTGCGCGAGTTGCGACGGGCCCCATAATTGGGATGGATGTCGTGCAGGGCGCAGGCCACCGTGATCAGCGCATCGAGCATGCCTTCCGGGATCTCATTGCCGTCGGCATCCAGCACGGCATCCGTGGTCATCAGATGGCCGACGTTGCGCACCAGCATGAGCGAGCGGCCGGGCAGGGTGAGTGTCCCGCCGAGCGGGGTGCGGTAGGTCCGGTCCTCGTCCAGGGCGCGATCGACAGGCTTGCCGCCCTTCTGGAAACGGGCGGTGAGGTCGCCCTTCATGAGGCCCAGCCAGTTGCGATAAACCTCGACCTTGTCTTCGGTGTCGACGGCGGCGACCGAGTCCTCGCAGTCCTGGATACTGGTCATGGCCGATTCCAACAGCAGATCGGCCACCCCGGCGGGGCTGTCGCGACCGACCTGATGCTCGCGATCGATCCGGATCTCGACGTGCAGGCCGTGGTTGACCAGCAGGATGGCATCCGGCTTCTCCGGGGTGCCCAGATAGCCGACGAACTGCCCCGGCTCCGCCAGCATGGTCTGGCTGTTGTCCGGCAGGCAGACGACCAGCTTGCCGTCCTCGATCCGATAGCCGCAGGACTCCCCGTGCGAGCCGCGGTTCAGCGGTGCGGCCTCGTCGAGGAAGGCGGCGGCGCGGGCGATGACCTCGGCGCCGCGTTTGGGGTTATAGGTCTTGCCGCGTTCCATCCCCTCGGCGTCCGGGATCACATCGGTCCCGTAGAGCGCGTCGTAGAGGCTGCCCCAGCGGGCGTTGGCCGCGTTGAGCGCGTAACGTGCGTTGCTCACCGGCACGACCAACTGGGGACCGGCGGTCTCCGCGATCTCCGTGTCGACGTTCGCCGTTGTGACGCCGAAAGCGGGGCCTTCGGGAACGAGATAACCGATGTCCGAGAGGAAGGCACGGTAGGCGCCCTGATCCAGTGCTCGACCGCGATGCTCGAGGTGCCAGGCATCGATACGGGCCTGCAGCGCGTCACGCTTTGCCAGAAGGGCGCGATGACGTGGCGCGAGCTCCTGGACCATGTTCTCGAAGGACTGCCAGAATGCGTCGGGCGCGATGCCGGTACCGGGCAAGACATCGTCGTTGACTAGATCGAACAAGGGCTGCGCGACCTTCACGCCGCCCACATCCATACGCTTTATCATGATCTCGATCTCCAACCCTCGGGTCGCGAGGGCCATCTCAGTGGTATCGGAATGCCGTGGATTGTTGTCTTCAGCCTCCGAAAAAGCGAATCGGCACGCGTCTCGGGCTGATCACCGAAGATGCGATGATCCAAGCGCGCCCGATTTCCAACTAGACTAAACCGCGCCCAGTGCGGTATGCGATGTTTTTGGATGGGATCGGCCCCGGCGGATTTCAGAACCGCTGGAGCCGGCGCGGTTTAAAGTATTAAAAAATATAAAATTTAAACCGCGTCCCCCGCTAAGGGTCGTGGATCCACCAAACTTCGAGCTCACTCGAAAGTGAGCATCTCGCTCTGGACGCGGTTTAAGATGGATGCTTTGTTCGACCGGGGCAATCTTTGCCCAATGAATTCCGTCAAGTTAGAGGATTCGGTGATCCAATGCTTCGAGAGTGCTGCGCCGGCTCGCCGCCGGGTCCCGGGGAACGAAAGATGAAGCGCCGAAATTCATGAAACACTTCTTGCGGCGGTCGCCAGCCCTGCGCATTGCCCTGATTTACTTCGTCTTCGGGCTCGCTTGGATCTTGGTTTCGGACGTGCTGCTGTCGCTTGCGACAGGCGAGTTGGGAATCCTGTTGGGCATGAGCCTGACAAAGGGACTGCTGTTCGTCACGGTCACCGCGATCCTGCTCTTCTGGTTGCTCAAGACCTCTTTCGAAGGCGCCCTGGAGTCTGAGCCCTCGGCCGTCGAGAAGCCGATCAAGCCCGTCAAGCCACTTCGGATGATCTTGGGCTTTTTTGCGCTGTTGACTCTGGTCCCGATTTTGAGTCTCGGTGTGGTCTTGATTCATGCTCCCCAGCTCGAGCGTGATGCCTATTCGAATCTGAATGCTGTCGCCGCGCTCAAGGCCGATCAACTGGAGCAATGGTTGGCTGAACGGCACGGCGATGCGTTGCTGCTCGCGTTCGATGCACGCTTCTCTCAACGACTCGAACAATTGCTCGCCGACTCGTCTCCGGATCCGACCCTCGCCGCGGTCGTTTCCAGCCGTCTTGCCGCACTTATGGAGGTCTACGACTACGTGGGCGTTCTCGTCGTCGCCCCTGACGGCGAGGTCGTGCTGAGGATCGGCGCGCATTCCGAGCTTTTGCCGCCGCTCGACAGCTTGACCTTGCGTGCACAGCTCGAGAATCGCGTCCTGCAGAGCGCGCTCCATCGCGACCAGGACGGCGGCGTTCGGCTCTCTTGGGTGATCCCGTTCTCGGGCGAGGAGGGCGGGGGGCGACGTGCGGTCGCCACCATCGTGTTGTTTGCGGGAGCCGAGGCTTTTTTGTATCCGTCCCTGCGCGCGTGGCCGACCGCGAGTCCGAGCGCCGAGACCCTCTTGGTGGAGCGTGAAGGCGATTTTGCAGTCTTTCTGAGTGCCGCCCGGCATCGCGAGTGGATCCCGCTGGTTCGAAAGGTTCCCTTGGGCGATCCGCTTCCGGCCACGGCTGCGTTGCTGCACGACAGCGACGTGGGGCACGTCCCGGGGAAGGATTATCGCGGGATCGAGGTGCTTGCCGTGTTTCGTCAGATCGCAGGGACCAACTGGCGCCTGATCGCCAAAGTGGATCGTGCGGAGGTCATGGCGCCCCTGCGGGTGTTGACCTACTGGGTCAGTCTGGTTGCCTTGGCCGCGCTGTCGGTGATCGCGACGTCCGGTTACTTCTTCTGGCGTCTGCAGCAGCGCACCCATCGCCTGGAGTTGGCGGCGCAGGCCGCCGCGAAGGATCGGCTGTTGATGAAGTTCTACGAGCTGCCCTTCGTCGGCATGGCGATCACCTCGCCGCAGACCAAACGCTGGATTCGCTTCAACGATCGGCTCTGCGAGATCTTCGGTTACTCGCGCGAGGAGCTGGCCGAGATGACGTGGGTCGAGTTGACCTATCCGCCGGATCTCGACGCGGACCTGGCCGAGTTCCAGCACGTCCTGGCCGGGACGTCGGACGGCTACGCGATGGAGAAGCGCTACGTGCGCAAGGACGGGGGGATTGTCCATACCGAGATCGATGTCCGTGTCGTGCGGCACGAGGACGGCGCCGTCGATTATTTCGTCGGGACCGTCGCCGACATCAGCGAGCGCAAGCGCCAGGAAGAACGTCGACGATTGGCTACAGCGCTGTTCGACAACACGCGCGAGGGTGTCGTGGTGACGGATCGCGACACGCGCATCCTCCAGGTCAACAAGGCGTTCGTCGAGCTGACGGGTTACAGCGAGGGGGATGTACTCGGACGAACACCGGGATTCCTTCGGTCGGATCGCCACGACGCCGCCTTCTTCGATGCCATGTGGCGGAGCCTCGAAGACACCGGCCATTGGCAGGGCGAGCTGTGGAACCGGCGCAAGAACGGCGAGCTCTATCCGGTATTGCTCAACATCAGCGCGGTCAGGGACGATGCGGGGCGGGTTATCCAGTATGTCGGCGCCTTCGCGGATCTGTCGCGCATCAAGGAGTCCGAGTCTCGGCTGGATTTTCTGGTCTATCACGATCCTCTGACCGAGCTGCCCAATCGTCTTCTGCTCGTCTCGCGCCTGGATCACGCGATCGACGTCGCGGCCCGCGAAGGCCAGCTCGTGGCGCTGCTGCTGCTGGATTTGGACCGCTTCAAGGACGTCAACGACAGTTACGGTCATCCCGCGGGCGATGTTCTGCTCCGACAGACGGCGCGGCGCCTCGGCGGTTGTCTGGTTGCGGCCGATACCTTGGCCCGTCTCGGCGGAGACGAGTTTGCGATCTTGCTCGAAGATATCGTCGATCCGCAGGACGCCGCCCGTGTCGCCGAGCGTTTGATTGCGGCATTGGGCGAGACCACCAGGCTGCCGGACGGCAGCGAGGTGCGCATCGGCGCCAGCATCGGCATCAGCGTCTACGAGGGGCACAACGAGGATGCCGGGGAGATGCTGCGTCAAGCCGACGCGGCCCTCTATCGGGCGAAGGAGGGGGGGCGCAGTCGATTCGATTTCTACACCGAGGATCTGACCCACAGCGCGCGGCTGCGCGTGGAGACCGAGCGGAGGCTGCGCTGCGCTTTGGCCGAGGGCCAACTGGTCGCGCATTATCAACCTCAGGTCGAGATCGCCACCGGACGCGTGATCGGTGTGGAGGCGTTGGTGCGCTGGCGAGATCCCGAGCGCGGCCTGATCCCGCCCGGCGAGTTCATCCCCCTCGCCGAAGAGACGGGTCTGATCGGAGCGCTCGGCGAGTGGGTGCTGCACGAGGCTTGCCGCCAGGGCGTCCGCTGGATGGAGGCCGGCATTGCCCCCTTGGTCGTCGCGGTCAACCTCTCGGGATATCAGCTGCGTCAAGGCGACATCGTCGAGTCCGTCGCGCGGGTGCTTCGCCAGACTGGTTTCCCGGCCGATCGGCTTGAGCTCGAGCTCACCGAGAGCGCCCTGATGGAGCGCGAGGGCGATACGGCAGGCGTCCTCGACCGTCTGCGCGCGCAGGGTATCCGCATGGCGGTCGACGACTTCGGAACCGGCTATTCCTCCTTCGCCTATCTGCGCCGATTCCGTCTGGACGTCCTCAAGATCGATAAGGGTTTCATCGACGAGATCGACCAACAGCAGGATGCGCGCACCATTGTCGATGCGATCATCGCCATGGGTCACGCCTTGGGGTTGCAGGTCTTGGCCGAGGGCGTCGAGACCCAATCCCAGCTCGGCATCCTGCGCGATCAAGGCTGCGATCTCTTCCAAGGCTATTTGAAGAGCCGGCCCTTGGATGCCGATGCCGTCACCGCGCTGCTGCGCACCGATGCGGGCTGATCCTTGACGCTGCAGCGCGCGACCCGACGCCGGCCCGTCCGATGACGGACAGGCTCACCCCGGCCCAGCGCTCGCGCCTCATGGCCCGGGTCGTCGGCAAGGACACCAAGCCTGAATGGATCCTGCGCTCCGCGCTGCATCGGCTCGGGTTTCGCTATCGTCTGGGCGGGGGCGGACTGCCGGGCCGTCCGGACCTGATCCTGCCCAAATATCGCGCCGTCGTCTTCGTACACGGCTGCTTCTGGCATCACCATGCCGATTGCAAACGCGCAACCCTGCCGCGGACCAACGCCTCCTTCTGGAAGGAGAAACTCGAACGCAATGTCGCGCGCGACGCCGAGGCCATCGCGGCGCTCGAGGCCGCGGGTTGGGGGGTCGTCGTGGTCTGGGAATGCGAGCTGTACCGCGATCCGGTCGCCGCTGTGTCTCGCGTGGTTGCGGCATTGACCGGGGAGCTATCGTGCCCGAGGATGGCGGCTGCGATATCGGGGCACTCGATCCCCGTCGGTTACTGCAGGTCGCCGAAGAGAAGCGACGTTACCGGATCGGCCCCAAGCCACTCGACGAGGATCCTGATCAAGAAGGGTAACGCGCGTCGGTTCGCATTTCACCGGAAAATTGACTGGCATCCGCGCTGACATGCATGGGTTGCCCATCGAGGAATGTGAATAGCTCGGCCAAATCGAATTCCGGAGCCGCCGGCATGCCTTAGAGGTCGTCGACCAGCTTCAAGCGGCGTTCGATTCGGTCCAAGCGATCCTTGAGCCGGTCTATGGTTGCCTGCTGGCGCGCGATATCCTCGGCGGTTCCTGCCTCGTCGCGGCGAATCCCGGCGATCGCGGATTCGACCCGATTGATGCGATGCTTGACGTCGTTGAATTCGTTGTGCATGTCGGTCTGCAGCGCTGTGATCTGGTTCCGAAGAGCACGGAACTGCTCGAGAATAATGTGCTCGATGTTTTCGGTCATGGCGAGAATCTCCATCGGATTGCTGTTGTCCGGGATTCAGAGTGCCGTCTTGCTCGCGTCGTCCGACGTTGGGTTGGAACGATGCCGGCCACGCAGGAGCTCCGCTTGCTCTTGGGACCAAACGTAGACGCCATGCTCGTAGCCGGCGGTGCTTATCGGCGCTTGCCGCCGAACAACCGTCCGAAGAGTCCCGATGCGGGTGCCTTTGCGGGCGTTTGCTCGGCCAGCGTCTGCGCAGCCTCTGCGGCGGCCTTCGCATCCTCGGCCTCCGCGGTCTGCCAGGCGGTGCCGAGCGTCTCCCAACGCGGATCGGCGCTGTCCAGGCTCCAGGCCCGGATGTGCTTGTCGACGCTGCCGGAGTAGAGCCACTTGCCGTCCGGGCTGAAGGCGACGCAGTAGACGTCTTTTTCGTGTCCGGTCAGGCGCGACATCTCCGCGCCGGTGAAGGCGTCCCACAGCACGATCGTCTTGTCCGCGCTACCCGATGCGATGGTCTTGCCGTCGGGGCTGAAGACGGCGCTCCACACCGGATAGGTGTGCTCCTCCATCTCCATGATGAGCCCGCCCTTCTCGAGGTCCCACAGACCGATCGAGCCGTCGACGTTGCTGAGCAGGAGGCGGCTGCCGTCCGGGCTGAACTGGGTGCTGTTGATGCCGTTGTTGATGACATCCAGGCGCAGCAGCTCATCCCCGGAGGCGACATCCCAGACCGCCATGGTGCAGTCGCGGCTGCCCGAGACCAGGCGCGTGCCGTCGATGGAGAAGACCACGCCCTGCACGTATTGAGGATGTCCCTCGATGGTGCGTAACAGGGTGCCGTCGGCGGATGTCCAGATACAGATGGTGCCGTCTTCGCTCCCGGACGCCAGCAGCTCGCCGCCGGGCTGGAAGTCGACGCTGTAGACCAGGCTGCTGTGGCCGCTTTGGCTCCAGAGTGCCGCGCCGGTGGCGACGTCCCAGAGACGCACGGTGGTATCGGTACCGCCCGAGGCGACCCAGTGGCCGTCCGGGTGGAAGCGCACGGTGTAGACGCGCCCGTCGTGACCCCGCATCTCCTGCTCGACGCGCCCTGCGGCGACGTCCCAGATCTTGACCAGGCTGTCCCAGCTCGCGGTGGCCAGGCGCTGGCCGTCGGGGCTGAGGGCGAGTCCGTAGATGGTGTCGGTTGCGGCCGTGCGCGGCACGGAACGCCAGTGCGGGGTAGGCATCGCGGTCTCCTTTTGACTGATGCGAATGGATGTTGAACCGCGCCCGATGCGGTCTGCGGTGTTTGTTGGATGGGCTTGTCCGCGCCGGCTCAGGACTCGATCATCTGGTCGAAGCGATGGCCGGGGCGCACCATGGGGATAACGTTCTCGGCCTTGTCGACCCAGACATCGACCAGGACCGGGCCGGGCTCGGCCAGCGCTTGGGCGACGCCCTCGCGCAGATCCTCCGGATGCTTGATGCGCTGGGTCTTGAGGCGCGGATAGACATATTTGAGACCGGTCAGGTTCGGGATCTGGCGCCGACAGGTCTGGTCCAGATCCATGCAGTCCGGGTCGCAGCTCGCGTCGCGGGCGAGACAGGTCTCGTAATGATGGCCCTCGTCCATCATGTCTTCCCACTGGCGGACCATCCCGAGAAAGCTGTTGTTCAGGACAAAGATCTTGAGCGGGATCCGGTTGGCGACCAGGGTGCCGAGCTCCTGGATGTTCATCTGAAAGCTGCCGTCGCCGTCGATCAGGACGAGCGGGTGGACCGGGTCCGCAAACCAGGCCCCGATGGCCGCGGGCAGACCGAACCCCATGGTCCCGAGCCCGCCCGAGCTGATCCACTGGCGCGGCCGACGGAAGCGATAATACTGCGCCGACCACATCTGATGCTGGCCGACACCCGTGACCAGGGTGGCCTCGCCCGCAGTCAGCTCGGAGATGATCTCCACGACGGCCTGCGGCTTGATGTACTCGGACTGCCCGTAGGGCTTGGGCATCTGCTTGCGCCATTGCGCGATTTGGGACAGCCAGTCGCGATGATCGGCGGCCTGTCCGGTGCTTAGGGCGTGCTCGAAGAAGGCGCCGAGCTCAGCGACCAGGTGCAGGTCGGTCGCGATGGTCTTGTCGATCTCGGAGGGGTCGATGTCGACATGGGCGATGCGCTTGCCGACCGCGAAACCCTTCACCGCGACTCGGTCGTCGAACCGCCCGCCGAGCGAGAGGATCAGGTCCGCGTCGCGCAGGGCATAGTTGGCCGGAATGGTGCCGTGCATGCCAGGCATGCCGAGGTTGTGCGGCAGCTCGAAGGGCAGCGCGCCGAGCGCGTTGAAGGTGGTGGTGACCGGGACGGCGAAGCGCTCGGCGAAGGCCCGCAGTGCCGTCGCCGCGTTGGCATGGATGACCCCGCCGCCGGCCTTCACGACCGGGCGCTCGGCGGCGGCAAGCGCGGCGAGGATGGCATCGGCCTTCACCGGGTCGAATGCAATCGGCTCGCGATGACGGATCCGGGGCGGGTTCTGCCCGCTCGGATCTCGGCTCGTTTGGGCCAGCTGAACATCCTTGCAGATGTCGACCACGACCGGCCCCGGCCGACCGCGGATCGCCAGCGCATAGGCCTCGCGCAGCACCCACTCCAGATCGCGGACGTCCTTGATTAGGTAGTTGTGCTTGGAGATCGGCCGCGTAAAACCGACGGTATCGACCTCCTGGAAGGCATCGGTGCCGATCGCTGCACTCGGCACCTGGCCGGTGATGAAGAGCGTCGGGATCGAGTCCTTGTAGGCGTCCGCGATGGGCGTGGCCAGATTGGTCGCGCCCGGTCCGGAGGTGGCGATCGCCACGCCGACCCGTCCGCTCGTCCGCGCATAGCCTTCAGCGGCATGACCCGCACCGCCCTCCTGACGACAGAGGATGAATTTGGGTGCCGGATCACGGCGACGCATCCGCCGATTCAACTCGACATGCAGTGGAATCACGGCCCCGCCCGTATGGCCGAAAAGATACTCGACCCCGAGGTCGGTCAGGACATCGAAGAAGATGGCGGCTCCGGATCGGGGGGCATGGCTCATGGGGCGAATGACCAAGGCTCGACGTCTAAGAAGCCGGTTATCATACCCTCACATGGCGCAAAGGGCAGGATGGATCGCCAACCGGGCAGGGCTTTCGGTTATCCTCCGAGCCTGGTCGGTCCCCGTGCGCCTCCCGGGTGGCGGGACATCAAGAATCGCGATTGAGGACGTTGTCGATGCAAGCGATCGTAGGGCGGCTTGAAGGACTGTTTGAGCGATTGGGGCGGGTGAATTACGAACGACTTTTCGTCGCCTCTGTCGTGGTTGCGACACTGACGGGGTCGCTCTATGTCTACCTCGTAGACTTTTATTTCGCGGGCTCCCCGGATCAGGTCGTTGCCCGGGATCCGGGGCTTGCGGACCGGGTGGCTCCGATCGGACGGGTGACCCTCGCCGAACCTGTTGTTGCCGAGCCTGTTGTTGCGGAGTCCGCTGTTGCCGAGCCCGTTGCTGCGGAGCCTGCTGTTGCCGAACCCGTTGCTGCGGAGCCTGCTGTTGCCGAACCCGTTGCTGCGGAGCCTGCTGTTGCCGAACCCGTTGCTGCGGAGCCTGCTGTTGCCGAACCCGTGGCAGAGACCGCCGCCGCTGCGACTGACGCGCCGGCTGACGAGTCGCTGCCGGTTGAATCGTCCGCCGAGGGCGGCGTCGCCGAAGCGGCTGCATCCGACGCGGGGTCGCCTGATGTGGCCGCGGCCTCGGATGCATCGCCCGAACCATCGCCTGAGCTCTCGACGCTTCAGGCCGAAGGTCCTGCCGCGATGTCCGCGGATCCGATCGAGGCACCGTCCGCATCGACCGAGGCGGACGGGGTGGTTGCGGGCGAAGCCGAGCCATCGGTCCATTCAGAAGAGCTTCCGACGACCGGCCCCGCCGTGACGGTCGAGCAGCCGCGTCCGGCGCCGATCTACCCACCGGTTCCGCCGGGCTTCATGCCGATGCCCGCACAGGGTTACGCCCCGGTCTATCCGCACCATCAGGCGCCGCCCGGGGTGGCTCGCCAGGCACCGGGCGCGCCGTCTTGGTCCGCTCCCGGTCCCTATCAAGCCTATCCCCCGAGCCTCTACGAACGCTCCGTGGCGCCTCCGGCCGGCTATCGGCCGCCGCAGGGCTGGATGCGCTGAGGTGTCGCGTGCCGGGCTCGGGATTGACACGAGGCGCGGATCCTGCGCCGCCGAGGGTCACCCCGCGACCGGCCGTCCCGCCCCGCGGGATGACCCTCCGAGGTTCTCATGATCGGCTGCCGTATCGACAGGCGTTGGCGCAGGCCGAGATCGCCTTGACGACTGCGCGGATGCACCTCGACGACACGCGGGTGACGGCCCCTGTGGACGGCTATGTCTCGAACCTGCAGCTCGGGGAGGGCACCTACACCGACGCCGGCGTGCCGCAAGTGGCGCTGGTGGCCGTGGACTCCTTCCGCGTCGAAGGCTATTTCAAGGAGACCGATCTGCCCAATATCCGCATCGGTGCCCCGGCGGCGGTGACGCTGATGGGCTATCCGGACCGACCGTTGGCCGGTCGTGTCGCGGGTATCGCGTTCGGGATCGAGCGCCGTCACTCGGCATCCGTTCCGGGCGATCTGGCGCAGGTCGAGCCCATGTTCGAATGGATCCGTCTTGCCCGGCGGATTCCGGTCCGGATTCGTCTCGACGCGCCTCCGGAGGGCATCGTGCTGCGCGCGGGCTTGACCGCGAGCGTCGCCGTCAATCCGACCGGCGCGATCGGGGGCGCGCCCGACGCCGACCTCGACTCCGACTGACGGGGCGAGCGGCGCGCGCCTGTACAAGGCGCAACCCGTCCACCATGCCGCTGATCGCGCGCACCTGGAACCCCCCCGCAGCGCTCAATGCGCTGAAGACCACGCTCGGCGTCATCGTCGCCTGGGGCATCGTGCTCCGGCAGCAGCTGCCGGATCCCTTCCTGGCGCCGGTCGCCGTTCTGTTCCTGCAAACACCCTACCTCGGCGCATCCCTGCACAAAGGACTCATGCCGAGAAAACAACTGCCCCCGGACGGACTTCGGCCGGCACTGGCGGGACGCATTCCAGGCCACCCTGCGCGAGCTCCTGCGTAAGCTCGATCAACCGCGTAACCCGGTCAGTCTCGCCGCGCTCGATGCCAATCGCGACCTCGCCTTGTCCGAGGTCGCACGCGTCGATGCCCTGCGCCGCGGCGGCGATCCCCCGCCGGGCGCCGTCTATATCCTCGGGATCGCGGGACACTACATCGGGGTCGCGCGCGGGTTGCGGACGTTCGCCGAGGCGCTCGAGGCGATCGACTGGGCGGCGTGGCGGGTGCCCCGCTTCTAAGCGGGCGAGCTGGCCGGCGCGACGCGCGGCAAGCGCAACGAAGAGATAGGCCCAGCCGTTGAAGATCAGTACTTGAAGGCGTCGACCAGCTGAAAGGTTCCGCCGACGATGAGCAGCGCTCCGAAGAAGACCACGCTGACGAGCGTGAGTCCGAAGGTCATCCCCTTCCCGACGGTGCCGAGGATGATTGAGAGGATGCCGAAAGCGAGAAGCCATCTCCAATTGCGGCTCAGATCGCCGAACAGGGGGGTGCTGCGCGACGGGTGTATTCTAGTCGTTCTCCATGCGTGATCTCCTATAATGGCACTTGGCTCGGTAGGCTGTGTTCAACTCGGTGCAGGGCTCGGATCGCGGCAACGGCCGGTCCGGAGCCGCCGTGAAAGCATATGCCGGCCCGGCCTATCGGCCTATGACGATGACAGGTACGCTCGTCTGATCCGGACGTTGCAGCCAGCTCGATTTTCCAGTGCAAAGGAGGTTTTGACCGCATGGTTTCTCACTACAACATGATCATCGTCCCGGTGGACGGCTCGGAAGGCGCCTCGCGCGCTGCCTTGTTCGCCGCCGATTTGGCGCGTGCCACCGGCTCTCCGATCCAGCTTCTGCACGTGTTCTCCCCGACCAGCAACGAGCTGATGGGCATGGCGCATCTCCCGCGCACACAGATCGACTCGATCAGTCACGAAGCGGCCAACATCGCCTTCACCAAGGCACGCGAGGCGATCGGCAAAGCGGATGATCTGACGATCGAAGAGAAGGGTGTCTGGGGTGAGCCGCGCGAGGAGATCGTTGCCGCGGCGGAGGCCGCCGACGCCATGATCGTGATGGGCCGCCGGGGTCTCGGGAAGATGCAGAAATTGATCATCGGCAGCGTCTCGGACGCGGTGATCCGTACGGCGCATCGTCCGGTAACGGTGGTGAGCTGAGCCTCCAGCCGCCAGCTTCGATTTGGCTGAGCTGGCGGCAGGAGGCTAGAAGCCGGACGCTGTTGCGCTCAGACGGCGTAACGCAATACCGCCGCCAGCGCCTTGCCGTCCGGGATGTCCTCCGCGCGCACGCTCAGCACCTCTCCGCCGGACAGGAGCACGCGACGGGCGATCTCGTCGATGACCCCGTAGGTGTCGGCGCTCGCGGCGTCAGCGAAGGTGACGGTGCCGTCCGCGTCATCGACCGTGCCGTTCACTACCTGATCCATGTCGACCAGCAGGCTCTGCACGGCGCCGAAGGTTGCCGCGCGTGCGGTGCGGGCGATGTCGGTGGTGGCCCGATCCTCGTTGGCGCGTTGTTGGAAGAGCGCGTTCCAGTCGGCGATTTGCGACCGATAGAGCTCATCGAGCAGCGGGCGCGCGGCGGCGGCCAGCTCGGTCTCGGACAGGCGCTCCGGATTGCCCTCGATCCCTTCGGCGACCAGATGCGGATAGCTGTTGACCGAGCGATAGATGGCGCCGAGGCTCTCGACCGAGGCCAGGATCAAGGGGGTCGAGCTACCGGCCAGGAGACCGCGCAGGGCGCCATCGACCGTGCGCGCGTACTGCCGTAGCCGGACCTTCTTGCCTTCCGATCCGCCGATGCGCCCGCTGTAGGAGCGGGTTGCGATGCTCGCTTCACCGACCGACGAGGCGGCGTCAGTCGGCATCCCCGCGACCTTGACCTCGCTCGCCGGCAGGTCCGCCGAGACCTCGATCAGGCGCACGCCCCCGTCGGCCAAGGCCAAGACGTAGCCGGCGTTGCAGAAGTTGACCGAGCGCAGCAACGGCTTCAGGTGAAAGCGATCGGAGACCTTGACCAGGGGTTCCAATGCGTTCGGGACGCGGAAGGTCCGCAGATTGTCCGGGGTGGCGAAGACCACCAGACCGTGGGCCTGAAAACGCCAAAATTCGTTGTCCTCGACGAGATCGTCCAACTCCTCGATCAGGTCGTTGACGCGCCGCTTGTCCGCCCCCGCCGCCTCCAACTGAGTCAGCGCCTCTTTGGTGAGGTTCTTGAGCAGGATGCGATCGGCGTCGGTTTCGGTGCTGATCGGCGTGGTGGGCAGGACGATGGTCACCGCGATGTCGTGGCGCTGGGTCGCCAGGTCGGCCAGCTCGTCGGCGGTCGGAAGATCGAGATAGAGCATGCGTCGTCTCTCCGGTGGTGATGGCCGGCGGCGGTGTCGATGCCGGTCGAAGTGTTCGTAAAATAATAAGGGTGCGACGCGCGGTCGCCTGGGCGGGACGCTCGGTTAGACCTCGTCGACGAGGTGCTCGGGGCGCGGCAGATCGACGTGTGTTGCAGGCTCCGCACCGGAGCGACGGTTCAACGCGAAGTCCCGCATGGCCGCCGCGCCGGAGAGGTTGTAGACCTCCGCGAAACCGTGCTGCGCGAGGATGCGCACGGCGGCATAGGCGCGCTGCCCGCCGCGGCAGGAGACCACGGTGGGCCGGGCGGGGTCCAGCTCCCCGAGGCGGTCGCGCAGGTCGTCGAGTCGGATGTGCTTGGCGTGGGGTGCGTCGCAGAGCGGAAGCTCTTCGAGCTCCGCCGCCTCGCGAACATCCACGACCTGGAACGCGGAGAGATCCGCGTCCGGCTGCATCAGGGGCGCGAGTCCGTCGAGATCGTTCTGTGCGACGAAGGCGGCCATATGCAGCGGGTCCTTCGCCGAGCCGAAGGGCGGTGCGTAGGCGAGATCCAGCGCCCCGAGATCCTCGATCGTGCCCTTGAAGTGGATCAGGGTCGCAATGATGTCGAGCCGCTTGTCCACCCCCGCGGCACCCACGACCTGCGCGCCGAGCACGCGCCCCGTGCCCGTTTCGTAGACCAGCTTGACGGCGATCGGCGCCGCCCCCGGATAGTAGCTCGCGTGATGGTAGGAGACGATATGCACCGCGCGCGCATCGAATCCGGCCTGCCTCGCCGCGCCCAGCGAAAGACCCGCAATCCCGGCGGCGTAGCCGAAGACGCGCACGACCGAGGTGCTCCAGGCCGCTGGAGCCGGGCGCGAGGCGCCCGTCGCGGCATGCTCTCCGGCCAGCCGACCGGTCCGATTGGCGATGCCGGCCAGCGGGACCCGCATCTGCTCCCCGGTCGGACCGTAGGTGTATTCGGCGGCATCCCCGACCGCATAGATGTCCGGGTCGGAGGTGCGCATGTAAGCGTCCGTCGCGATGCCGCCGCTGGCCCCGATGGTCAGGCCGGCATCCACCGCGAGCCCCACGTTCGGGCGCACGCCGATACTCATCAGAACCAAGTCCGCAGGCAGGCGGGTTCCGTCGGCGAGGGTCACGCCGGTCGCGGCCCCATCGGTCTCCTCGATCGCGGCGACACCGCGGCCCAGCTCGAGCCGGATCCCATTGCGCTCGATCTCGCGGTGGAGCGGCTCGGCGATCTCCCGATCGAAGAAAGGCATGACCTGGTCCTGCAGCTCCACGACCGTGACCTTCAGACCCCGGTGGACGAACTGCTCCGCCACCTCGAGACCGATGTAGCCTGCACCGACCACGACCGCCTCCTTCGCGTGCACCATCCCGGCGATGATCCGATCCATGTCCCCGATGTTGCGCAGGCTGAAGACGCCTTGCGCCGTTGCACCCGGGATCGGCGGCACGATCGGCGCGGCACCGGGCGAGAGGATGAGCTTGTCGTAGTCCTCCCCGTACTGCTCGCCGGTGTCGAGATTCTTAACCATGACCCTCTTGGTCTCTCGATGGATCGCGATCACCTCGTGGCGGATGCGTGCGTCGATCAGAAACCGATCGCGAAACAGCTCCGGCGTCGCGACCAAGAGCTGTGCGCGATCGCTGATCTCGCCGCCGATGAAATAGGGGAGACCGCAGTTTGCGAAGGACACGTAGGGATCGCGCTCGAATAGGATGATCCGGGCATGCTCGTTGACACGGCGGGCCCGCGCGGCCGCCGATGCGCCTCCAGCCACGCCTCCGACGATCAGGATTTTCGGGGAGTCGTGAGCCTGTGTCTTGGTTGTCACCGCTTCGTTCTCCTTCGTGGTCCAGGCAAAAAGGCCATAATTTCAAGGGGACATTGTGTCGATGCCGACGGCGGGATCTTACCGGAAACGCGGATCGAGCGCCGGTCGCTCGCGCGCGACGGTTCGCGTCGGCCCAGGGGCAAGCCGCGCGTTCCCGTGGACATCATGACCTTGTCGGTCGTCAGCCCGGTCGCTACCATCGGCGCGGTAACCGACCAGCAGCGATCCGGCGCGAGGAGCGAGTATGAGAGTGGTGATCATCGGCGGCGTCGCCGCGGGCATGAGTGCGGCGAGTCAGGCCAGGCGGACACGTCCGGACGCCGAGATCCTGGTTCTGGAGAAGACGCAGGACGTCTCCTACGGCGCCTGTGGACTGCCGTACAAGCTGCCTCCGGACACGGACATGGATGACCTGCTTGTCATCTCAGCGCAGCGCTTTCGCGAGGAGCGCAACATCGAGGTGCGTCTCGGCCACGAGGTGCTGAAGATCGACCCGAGCCGGCGCGAGGTCGGCGGACGCAACGCCGAGGGCGATTTCGTGCTCGGCTACGACAAGCTGATCATCTGCACCGGCGCGCGGGTCTCGGTGCCGCCGATCAAGGGGCTCGATAGCCTTTGGGGTGAAGGCGCCTATCCGCTCAAAACCATCGACGACGGACGGACCATCAAAGCGGCTATGGCGGCACATCCGCCCAAGCGTGTGGTGGTCATCGGCGCCGGCTACATTGGGCTGGAAGCGACCGAGAATTTCCGGGAGATGGGCGCCGAAGTGACCCTGGTGGAGGCCCTGCCCGAGATCCTGCCCTGGCTGCCGGAGACGCTGCGCGCGCGCGTGATCGACGAGGCCCAGGCGCACGGGGTCGAGATGCTGCTGGGCACACGGGTCGAGGCGATCGAGCGCACCGGCTCGGCGATCAGCGTCAAGACTGCACAATCCACCTTGGAGGCCGATCTGGTGCTGGTCGCGACCGGCGTTCGACCCGAGTCCGAGCTGGCAGCGGCCGCGGGACTGGCGCTCGGCGCCGCCGGATCGATCGCGGTGGACGCCTACCTGCAAACCTCCGAGGAGCACATCTTCGCAGCCGGCGACTGCGCCGACGCGATCCATGCCATCACCGGGGAGTCGGTCTGGTTTCCGCTTGCGCTGCGCGCCAATCGGGCGGGCAAGCTCGCGGGCGACAACATCTTCGGCCTGAAACGCCCGGCCCCTCCGGTGCTCGGCACGGCCGTGTTCAAGTTCTTCGGACTTGAGGTCGTCCGCACCGGGTTGTCGCGGGAAGAAGCCGATGCGGCCGGACTCGACACCGCGACCGCCGAGATCGTCGGCTCCACCCGTGCCGGCTACTACCCCGGCGGCGGCAAGCTCTCGGTCTGGCTGATCGGGGAGCGCAAAACGCGCAAACTGCTCGGCTGCTGCATGGTCGGCCCCGAGGCGGCCGCGCACAAGATCGACACCGCCGCCGCGGCGATCCACGCCGGCATGACCGCCGAGCAGATCTACGACATGGACCTGGCCTACGCGCCGCCGTTTGGTCCCTCTTGGTCGCCCTTGTTGATTGCCGCTTCGCAGTTGAGCAAGGCGCTCGACTGAGCAGGCGACCGGCGGCGCCAGCGTCGGTCGGCTCCGTGACCGCCTGCGTAGGGCTAGGTTCCGTGGCCCAACCTCTGCCGGCTTCTTTAAACCGCTTCCAGAGCGAGATGCTCATTTTCGAGTGAATTCGACGTTTGGTGAATCCACAGTTCCTAGCGGGGGTTCGGTTTAAAATATTATATTTTTTAATATCTTAAACCGCGCCAGCTCCAGCGGTCATCCGGTCTGCCGGGGCCGATCCCAACCAAAAAAATCGCATACCGCGCTGGGCGCGGTTTAAGTCCACGAGGCTCAGCGTCATGAACACCGCAACGCACACCAATTTCCAGCGTCTGATCTTCGCCGTCGAAACCATTCCGCCGGCAGCGACCGCGGTCGTCCATCCCTGCAACGCCGCGGCGCTGGGCGGGGCCGTCGATGCTTCGAAGGCCGGCATCATCACGCCCATCCTGGTTGGACCTCGCAAGAAAATCCTCGCCGCAGGGGCTGACGCGGGGATCGACCTCTCCCCCTACGAGATGATCGACGCCGAGCACAGTCACGCATCGGCCGAGAAGGCCGTCGCCCTGGTGCGCGAGGGTCGCGCCGAGATGCTGATGAAGGGCTCGCTCGGCACCGACGAGCTGCTCGGTCCCGTGGTGAAACGCGATACCGGACTGCGTACCGCGCGGCGCCTGAGTCATTGCTTCATCATGGACGTGCCGGGGCACCCGAACGTCCTCTTCATCACGGACGCGGCGATCAACATCTTCCCGACCCTGGAGGAGAAGGTCGACATCGTGCAGAACGCGATCGATCTCGCGCGGGCCTTGGGGATCGAGACCCCGAAGGTCGCGATCCTGTCCGCGATGGAGAAGGTCAATCCCAAGCTCCAGTCGACCGTGGAGGCTGCGGCTCTCTGCAAGATGGCCGACCGCGGTCAGATCACCGGCGGCGTCCTCGACGGACCGCTCGCGCTCGACAACGCCATCAGCCCGGAGGCGGCAGAGATCAAAGGGATCGGAGGGCCCGTCGCCGGTCACGCCGACATCCTGGTCGTGCCCGATCTGGAAGCCGGCAATCTGCTCGCCAAGAGCCTTGCCTTCCTGATGAACGCCGACTCCGCGGGCATCGTCCTGGGCGCACGCGTGCCGATCACGCTCACCAGCCGCGCCGACTCGGTCCAGAGCCGCCTCGCCTCCTGTGCCGTCGCCGCGTTGGTGGCCCACCGGCGTAAGGAGGCTGCGGCGATCGAGGGGTGATCTAAACCGCGCCCAGCGCGGTATGTGATGTTTTCGGATGGGATCGACCCCGGCAGACTCGACGACTGTTGGAGTTGGCGCGGTTTAAAGTTTTAATTCAAGACGGAATGGCGTCCATGCAACCCATCTCGGTTTCCGAAAGCATCGTGCCTGTCGGCAAGTTCAAAACTCAGATATCGCGTCATCTGAAGCGACTGGTCGACGGTGCCGGTCCACTCGTCATCACGCAGAACGGTCGGGCAGCGGGCGTCGTCCTGTCGCCAGCGCAATACGATCGAATGTGTGATTGTGAGCGGTTTCTCGAATCCCTGCTCGCGGGAGCCGGCGACGCCGATGCCGGGCGGGTCATGGATACCGCGACCCTTCGCGAGCGCCTCGCGGAGCGGCGTGCAGAGCGCTCTGTTGCATGAAGGTCCTCTGGACCGATCATCGCGTTGGGCGGGACGATCCGGGTCATGATGGCGGACGATGCGAGGCGAGACGCGCACGGAGACCGCGGGCGGCGCGCAGCGCCCGTTCGCGGCCTTCCCAAAGCCACAGGGGCGGACCGGCCCGGCGGTGCAGCAGCCGGAAGTGCAGGGTCGGCGTTGCGCCGAGATAGTCCTTGAAGCGGCCGAGGGAGGTGGTCGGTGATCCGCCGAAGTTGATCCACTGCCAGGGCGTGGCGTCAACCGCCGCGCCGGTATTCGGGGGCGCCAGCGCCTCAGCGACCGACCAGTACAGCGCGGGGATGGTGCCTAGGCCGACAGTCTCGGCGTCGAAGCCGGCGCGCCACAGATAGGCTTCCCGGTCCTCGCGGCTCAGCAAGACCAGCACGCTCGCCCGGCGGACGCCGGTGCCGTCACGGGCCGAGTACAGGCGCGCCCCGTCACGCGCCTGAAGCCATGCGATCCGCATCTACAACACCTCGGCCCAACGCCGGGTCGGCGCTTGACCGAAGCGCAGCACCACTCGGCGGTGCAGGTCGATGAAGGCAGTCACGGCGTCCGCTTCGCGGTCTTCGGCCAGGCGCAGCTGCTCCGAGGCACGCCGGATCTCGCGTCGCTTGTCCCGGTTCATTGCGGTCCACACGTCCGGAAGGTCGCAGAGCGGCCAGCGGTGGGTGTAGACCGGCACCAAGGTGAAGGGTCCGCGCAGCAGTGCACGTAGGTCCTGGAGCGCGGGATGGGTCTCGGCGACGATCAGATCGATCCGCGCCGCCAACGCCGCGGCCAGCGCCGCCAGTGCGTCGTAGCGCGGGCTGGCCTGGCGTACTGCCCCGGAGTCAAGGTCTGCGCTGAGGATCGGGCCGGCATAGAAGAGCTCGAAGTGATGGCTGATGGCACCGCCGCAGCAGGGTCGCACCGGCAAGGCCCAGCCCGCCTGCAGCCGCCCGCCGTCGTCGCGCAACGCGAATCGCAGCACCTGCAAGCGTGCCCCGTCGGTTTCCGCCAGCATCCGTAGCCAATCGCTGCGCAAAAAGGCCCAACCTTGTGGCGAGTCCTGCACGAGCGCATCCCACTCCGCATCGAGCGCGGGCGTCAACGCATCGCAAATGACCTCCGGCATGAGCTTCCTCCTGACTGAGCGTCTGTTCCGGGTACGCGCGATGTTCGAGGATCCATCAAAACGGAAACAGCCAAGGCACCAAGGCTACCGACACCGTCATCGCGATGACGACAAACGGCAGGCCGACACGCAGATAGTCGCCGAAGCGGTAGTTGCCGGCGGTTGCGACCATCGCGTTGGGCGGGGCGATCGGGGTCATGAATGCGGAGGAGGCGGCCAAGGCGACGATGATCGCGAAAGGGTAGGGCGAGGCACCGAGCTCGGCGGCCAGTGCGAGCGCGACCGGAATCACCAGCACCGCGTTCGCGGCGGCGACCACGAAGAGGCCGATCAGCACGGTGATGAGATAGAGCGTCGCCAGGATCAGATAGGGTCCGGCGTCGCCGAGCAGTGCGACCAGCGCGGTGGCGGCGAGGTCGATCCCTCCCGTGCGTTCCAGGGCGATGCCGAAGGGCAGCATGCCGGCGATCAACACCAGGGTGCGCAGGCTGATGGCGCGGTAGGCGCTGTCGAGGGCTTGGCGATCGGGGTCGGGCTGTCGATCAGCAGGATGTCGCCAGCGGCGATCTCGGTGGTTGCATCCGGCCCGATGAGGCAGGTGCGGAACGGCCGACTGCGCTCGACGGCAAGGACCGCCAGCTCGGCATGGCCCGGCAGGGCGAGCGCGCCGAGCGGTTGCCCGACGAGCGGGGAGCCCTCGCGCACCCGCACGCGCAGCTCCCGCTCGGCCAGGCGGTAGGTCTCGACCCAATCGCTCAGGCTCGGCCGCCCGCCCGTGCGCTGTCCGTCCGCCCCGCCGGTGCCCAACCAGCGGCGCGCGAACATCATGTAGGCAACGCCGAGCAGCAGGATCGGCAGGCCGATCGGGGTCAGCGTGAAAAAGGACATGCCCTCGGCGCCGGTGCGCACCAGCTCGTAATTGACGATCAGGTTCGGCGCCGCGGCGACCAACGTCAGCATGCCGCTGATGAGCGCGGCGAAGGAGACCGGCATCAGGACCTGTGCCGGCGACATGCCGGTGCTCTGCGCGATGCGCAGCGCGACCGGGATGAAGATGGCGACCACGCCGGTGGAGTACATCACCGAGCCCAGCGCGCCGACGATCAACATCAGCATGGCGACCAGACGGGTCTCGTTCTTGCCTCCGCGAGCGACCAGCCAATCACCCAGTCCCTGCGCGATGCCGGTCCGGGCCAAGCCCTCGCCGATGACGAACATGGCCGCAATCAGGACGATGTTCGGGTTTGCGAAACCGGCGATCGCCTCCCGAACCGTGATGACCCCGGTGAAGGGCAGCGCGACCATCATCAGGAGACCCACGGCATCGGCCCGAGGGCGACCGAGGCTGAACATCAGGATCGCGCCGACCAACAGGGCCAGCACCAGGACCAAATCAAGGTTCACGCGTCCCCCTCGGCACGGATCAGGTGCCGTTCGGTTTGTTTCAGAACACTTCCCCGGCGTTGAAGCCTGCGTCGATGGCCCGTTGGCCGCTCGCTCTCGGATGCGGCGAGCATCGTCGGTACGACCTACAAGATCGGCGCGAGCAGCCTTGCGGCCTTTGCTCCGACTTTTTGGTGGAACGGCAGGGCGTCATAGGCCCGCGGTCCGACTTCTTGCGACTGTGCGAAATCGCGCTCGAACATGGTCGCGACCTCGGCCGCGAAACGTGCGTCCGAGACGGCGAGGGTGATCTCGAAGTTCAGCCTGAAGGAGCGGTTGTCGAAGTTCTTCGTCCCGATGGCAGCGAACCCCTCGTCGACGACCAGCGCCTTGTGGTGCAGGAATCCGGCGGTGAAGCGGTGGACATGAATCCGGGGATGATCCAGCTCCTTGAGCAGGGCGAAGGAGGCGAGCCAGACCAGATACTGATCCGGCTTCATGGGCAGCAGGATACGCACGTCCACACCCCGGATCGCGGCGAGCTGCAGCGCCTGGAGGATACCTTCGTCCGGGACGAAATAAGGGCTGGCGATCCAGAGTCTGTGTCGGGCCATCGAGATGACGTGCAGGAAGAAGAGCGTGCACCGCTCATGCCGATCGGACGGTCCGGACGCGAGCACGAGAGCGCCTTGGCCGGCGGCATCCGGTACCGGATCGTGCGGTTGCCAATGGGCGTCCAGGATCTCGCCGACGGCGAAATACCAATCGGCTGCGAAGACCATCTGAAGCTGCAGCGCGGTCGGGCCCTCGACCCGTACATGGGTGTCGCGCCAGCGGCCGTACTTCGGATTCTTCCCGAGATACTCGTCGCCGACATTGTGCCCGCCGATGAAGCCGACCCGGCCGTCCACGATGACGTTCTTGCGGTGGTTGCGGAAGTTGAGCCGCCAGCGGTCGCGCCACCCGCTCAGGGCGCTGAAGGCGGCGATGCGCACCCCGCGGTCGCGCCAATGGCGCATCACACGCGGGGTGATGGCGGCGCCGCCGAAGCTGTCGATCAGAAAGCAGCACTCCACGCCCTCCGACGCCTTCTGCGCGAGCGCTTCGAGCAGACGTCGCCCGAGCCCGTCGTTGCGCACGATGTAGAACTGCACATAGACCGAATGCGTCGCCCGTGCGATTTCGGCCAGAATGGCATCGAAGGTGGCCTCGCCGTCGATGAGTAGCTCGAGCCGGTTCCCGCGCAGAAATTCCTGCCCCGCAATCGAAGCCAAGGCCGCGGCCGGCGCCGGCTCGATCCGTTCCGGAGCCAGTTGAAAGGCGAGCATCTCGGTGCGGACCTGATGGATCAGATCCGCGTGTGTCCGAAGCTTGTCCTGCATCACGCGCGAATGGGCCTCGAACCGCCGACTGCCGAAGAACCAGTAGAGCGGAAGGCCCAGCCAGGGGAAGGCCACCAGGCCCACCACCCAGGCGACCGTGCCCTGCGGCGTGCGCACGGTGAAGAGCGCATGGATCGCGCTCGCGATCCCGAGGAGCTCGACGAGGATGAAGACGAGCGAGAACGTGGAGATCATGTTCCGGTTTCCTGATGCCGATAGCTGATCGATCATCGAGACCTGCGACATCGATCGCCGCGCAAGGCGCGTCGCCGCAGCTCGACCCCGACTGGATTGACTCTTCGCATGATACGTCGCATGGGTCGCCGTTACGCGTAGGGGCGGACCTCGGTCTCGATGCGTGCCCCGTCGTGCACACGATCGCCCGGATGGGTCACGACGATCTCGCCCGGCTCAAGCCCCATGGTGATCTGGGTCCAAAGACCGCTGCGCCGCCCGACCTCGACCGTGCGCAGACGCGCCCGACCCTGATCGGCAATGAAGACGGCCCAGCGGTCCAGGTGCCGAAAGAGCGCACTGGTGGGGATCTGGACCACGTCCTCGCCTTCCCAGAGGATGAAGCGTGCCTCCACCCGGTAGCCGTCCCCGAGATGACGCCATCGCGCGCGCGGCGTGACGATCTCGACCCAGACCGGCACCCGCTGCTCTTCCACGCCCAGGGCCGAGATCTTCTCGAAGCCGGCGGGCTCCACGAGCCGCACCCGTCCCTCGAGCGCATCCTCGCCGCCCCAGCGCTCCAGGATCACACGCATCTCGGGCCGCACACGCACGGCGTCGACCGACAGCAAGTCGACCTTGACCTCCAGGGCATCCAGGTCGCCGATCTCCAGCACCGTCTCGCCGGACTGCGCCGGCCCCTCGCAGCAGCGATGACGTTGGGTCACGACCCCGTCGATCGGGGCGCGGACACCGAGAACCGGGTGGTCGCCGGGAGCGCGCTTGCCGTCGGCGATCTCCACGAGCGCGCGGGCCGATTCAAGCTCGAAACGGGCGACCTCCACCGAATGCCGCGCGGCGCGTGCCGATGCGTCGGCGGCGTCGCGCTGCGCGAGCCGTCGGCCTCGCTCCTCGGATGAGACGAGTTGGCGCCGGTGCAGTGTCTCGCTGCGGTCGTACTCGGTGCGGGCCAGCTCGTATTCGGTCTCCCGGGCCGAGAGATTTGCCTCGGCCTCCTCCAAATGCGCTTGTGCTGCGGCGAGCGCCTCGCGCGCCTGACCGCGCGAGCGCGCGTCGAGTGCCGGTGCCGGCAAGGGCTCCAGCTCGAACAGCACCTGATCGGCAGCGACCGTGTCCCCCGGCTCCAACGTGACGCGGCGCAGATAGCCGTCGATCGGTGCAGAGACGGCATAGATATCGCGCAGGCGTGTGCGGCCCTCGTCCTCGATCGACTCCACGAAGACGTCCTGCCGAACCAAGGTCGCGCTGACCGGCACCGGAGACGGCATCAGGGCGAGCGCGAGCAAGCCGAGGATGGTTAGGCCGATGAATCCGGTGATCAGCTTCTTACTCAGGGACATGGAGATCTCGATGCGCGATGTTCAATCGCTCCGGACGCGGTTCAGTCCTACTCGATGGTCTTCAACGCCTCAATCATATCCAGCCGCCCCAGCAGCCGCGCAATCGCAAGCACCGACAGCACCGAGGCCAGCAGCACACCGGCGGCGGAGAAGGCATAGGTCTGCGGGCTGATGATAAAGGGCACCCGGAACATGTCCATCGCCATGGCGGAGCTGAGCAGCGCGGCGAACCCGGTGCCGATCAGCCAGCCCAGCGGGATCGCCAAGAGGGTCAGGACGGCGATCTCGCCGATGAGGATCCAGCTCACCTCCGCTTGGCTGAAGCCGAGGACGCGGAGCGTCGCCAGCTCGCGCGAGCGCTCCGAGAAGGCGATACGCGCGTTGTTGTAGACCACCGCGAAGGTGATGGAGCCGGCCATCAGCAGCAGGATACCCATCATCACCAGCACGGTGTCGTCGATGTAGTCGCGAAATCGGCGCTCCGCATCCGCGATCAGGCCGATGCCGGCGACGCGCGGGACCTCCCAAAGACGCGCGAAGAGCCGGTCGTGCTGCGCGGCGTCGGTCATCAGCCAGACACCGGAGAGTGCAGGGCCTTCGCCCATCAGTCGATTCAGGGCGCGCCGGTCCATGTAGGCGCTCACGCCGATCGGCTCGTCGACGATACCCGCCAGCGGGACCCGCAGGGTCCGGCGGTGCCCCTCCATGATCTCGACGTCCAGTGCGTTGCCGGGTGCGAGCCCGAGGTCATCCGCCAGAAAGCGGGTCAGCAGGAGACCCTCGGGCGGCAGGCGGATCGGACGATGGTCGGCGTCGAGCAAGCCGCGCAGACGCGGCTCGGGTTCCATGCCCTGAATGCTGGTGCGGTAGTCCCGGGTCCCGTTGATCAGGCGCACCGGCACGCTGCGATAGCCCTCCACATAGGCCACGCCGGGCAGGGTGCGCAGCTCGGCCAGCGAGCGCTCGGGTGTGGGGTCGGTGAAGCTGAGATGGACATCCATGTTCATCACCAGCCGGTATTGGATGTCGAGCAAGTGGTCGACCGCGCCGAACTGATAGCTCCCGAGCAGCAGGAGTCCGCCGGACAGCCCGATCCCGATCATCGAGAGCAGGGCCTTGGTGCGATGGCGCAGGAGGTTGCGCAGGATGATCCGGGTCGGCTGGTCCAGTCGCCGACCGAGTGCCGAGCGTTCGAGCCAGGAGGCATGAAAGCGCCGAGGTGCGGGCGGACGCATCGCCTCCGCGGGCGGCATCGCGACCGCGCGGCCCACGGCGCGGGCGGTGCCCAACGCCGCGGCACAGGCGGAGACCAGCAGGGCCAGAGCAACGATCCGAGGCTGGAGGCGGAAGCTCGTCTCCGGGAAACGATAGTATTCGGCATAGACCCCGGCCATCCCTTCCGCCGCCCAAGCGCCGAGGGCAATCCCGAGCAGCGATCCCACGACCACGATGAGACCGGTCAGCAGGCCGTAATGCGCGGCGATGTCCCGGTTGCCGTAGCCGAATGCCTTGAGGATCGCGACTTGCCGGCGCTGGGTCTGGATGATCCGCCCCATCAGTAGATTCAGCAGGAAGGCCGCGACCGAGAGGAAGATGGCGGGGAGCACGATGGCCATCACGCGGAGCTGGTCGAGCTCCTCCGAGAGGAAGCGATGCGAGATCTGGTCCTCGCGCCCCATGGCCCCGATCCCGCCGTAGCGGGCCAGATGTAGGTCCAGGGCCTCGATGACGGTCTTCTCGTCGGCCCCGGCCTGGAGCGAGAGCAGGACGCTGTTGAAGGCACCGTCCATGTCCATTGCGTGGGCCAGCGCTCGGCGGTTCATCCAGAGGACCGCAAAGCGTTTGTAGTCCGGCAAGATGTCCGCAGGCCCCACCTGGTAGACGAACTCGGGCGACAGGACCACACCGCTGACCGTCAGGGTTTGGAGACGGCCGTTGATGATCGCCTTCAACCGATCGCCCGCCCGCAGTCCCTGCGCCTCGGCGAAGGGTTCGCTCAGCACCACCTGGTCCGATCGGTCCGGCTCGGGCAGTGTGCCCTCGCGCAGATACAGACGATTCAGCCCCGGCTGACGGCCGTCCGGGATCGAGAGCAGCAGGCCGCGGACCGGCTCGTCGAAACCCGCCACCTCCAGGCGCACCGGTGCCTGTACCCGCGTCTCGACCTGATTGACGCCCGGGATCTCGCGCAGACGCGCCGCGAGACCTTCCGGGGCGCGCTTGAGATCCGCAAAGACATGGGCGAAATGATGACCGTCGTAGAACCGGGCCTGCGACAGGCGCAGTGCATCGAGCGTGGTCACGGACAGGATCAGCACCATCACGCCCGCGGCGATCACGACCGAGATGGCAGCGACCTGTCCCTTGAGGTCGAAGAGATCGCGCAGGAGCTTGGTGTGCAGTGCTCGCATCGGTCGACCTCGGCGACACGACCGGGAACCCGGTCAGAGCGTTCCCGATCCGCTTAGAACGCGTCCGCTTCGACCTCCAGATAGGCGAGCGAGACGTGCTTGCCCAATTCCTCCTCGAAGCCCGGCCAATCCTTGAATCGGACAAGCTGCTCGGCGATGATCGGACGCATCTCGAAGTCGCTTCCGCCGCTCTCGTACAAGGCCGCGACGCCGTCGTAGACCCCGGTCAGATAGGCGCGGTAGGCATCGACGATCTCCCAGCCGCCGGTTTGGCCGTGTCCCGGAATCAGCACGCTCGCCGTCACCGTGGCCTTGACCCCGTCCAACGCATTGATGCTGCCGATGAAGGAGCCGTCGTCCATGCGCACGATGCGTCCGTTGCAGGCGTTGTCGCCCAGGAACAGCGCGTCCAGCTCCGGGATCTCGAACATCAGGTCCGAGGTGCTGTGCACGTGCGGGAAATAGTGGGTCTTGAAAGTAAGCCCTCCGATCGAAAGGGTTTCGCCACCCTCGAGCGGATGCGTCGGACCCTCGGCCACCGTCCCTTCGGTGGCGCCTTCGGTCGCGCTCATCATGCGTTGGACCCACTCCTCGCCGGCCCCTTCGGCGACCAGCTTCAGCATCTCGGGATGTCCGTAGATCGGCACCTGCGGGGCCGCAGCCAGCATCGCCTGATTGCCCAGCCAATGGTCCCCGTGGACGTGCGTGTTCAGCACCGCCAGCAGCGGTTTGTCGGTCACCTTGCGGATCTGGCGCAGGACCATCTCCCCGGTCTGAACGCTCGAGCCGGGATCCACCACGATCACGCCCGTCTCCGTGACCAAGAAGGCCGGGTTGTTCATGAACCCCTGGTTCTCGGGGGTGGGATAGTCCACCGGTCCGTGGATCACATAGAGACCGGGAGCGACCTGCTCCGCCGGATAGTCCGGAAGGTCCGGGCCGCGATCCGCCAGGGCGGGAAAGGCGAGGGCGAGCATCAGGCAGGAGAGCAGGGCGATCGGCCACGAGGGCCCGTGCGGGATTCGATCAAGCGGCATGGGTAAGCATCCTCACGGTGAACCAAAATGGCGTTATACAGCAGGGGCGGCAAGGGAACATCCCGAGCCCGGCGCGCTGCCGTGCTGCACTAGAAACTGGACCAGCCGAGATGCTCTCCGATCCATGCCTGAAGCGACCGCACCGCGGAGCGATCCTCCCAGGTGTCGTAAGGATCGATTCCGGGCGGCAGGGGCTTGTAAGCATGGTAAAGGCCGTTGCCCAGACCGACGGCAAGCAGCACCAGCAGAAGGCGTTTCATCACCGGTTTCATTGAAGGGTCACGGGTTGGAGTAGCCGACTGATGCGTTTGGCGCGGGCTGGATGGGTTTCGCTTCGCTCTACCCATCCTACGTGTTTCGGTCGTTTTTGAATCGGTCCTTTTGCCCGGAAATCGCCCGATCGCCGTTTGTCGTCTTGAATCCGGGCGTTCCTCAAGCTGCGGCCCTCGCCTCGCGTCGTCAGGCCATCTTGGCCTGATACGATCAGGGCTGGAAGCCCTGACAACGCATGGCACGCGCGCTGCCGGCCGGCCAGGAGGCAGAGCAGCTGCTCGTGACACATCCTTGCGCTTGTGGACCTGTTCAGCGAGAGCCGCGCGAACGGCGGTCCAAACGTCCGGATCCCCGCCGTGAACGGGACGGGGCTTTTCGCGCAAGACGGGTAAGTACAGCGTGTGGCGCGCCCAGGGCAAGGTCGCTCCGGAGGCTACCGGACCCTGATCTTGTACCGCCAGAGGCATCGTGCCTTTTTCGTCTATGGATTCGCCGAGAATCGGCAGGCCAACAGCTCACGGCGGCGGCCTATTTCACCGCCGCCACGGCGGACGAGACCGAGCTGCGCGCGCTTGCCGACAGGCTTTACCGCCGCGTGGACTGGTGCTGGGCCCAGCGCAAAGGCGCCGCGGTCGCGATGGGCTGGAAGCCAGAGAGCGGCTTTCTCAAGTACCGCCGGGAGGGCTACAGCGAAGCCCTCCTGCTCTTCACGCTGGGCCTGGGCTCGCCGACCCATCCGCTGACCGAGGCGAGCTTCGCGGCCTGGACCCGCACCTACCGGCGGGAGAACCACTAAGGTATCGACGTTCTCTTCGCCGGGCCGCTGTTCATCCACCAGTTCGCGCACCATCCCTCCCACGACACGCGCATGGTGGAGCTGGACGCGGGCATGGAGCAGGCCGTCGAGATCTACCGGCAAGCCCGTGCCGCCGGGCGTCAGCCCGGGTGCACGCCGCCGTGAGGGGGACGTCGGGTGACGCGCGCCGAGCTAGTCGTCCCAGAGGGCATCCAGGGCCACGAGGATCCGCGGACCCGAGCCCGGGTCGACCTGCGGGGAGCGGTGGATCGCCCCGCCGGCCGCGTTGTCCTGCCAGGCGCTGCCCTTGAGCAGCAGGATGTCGAAGGGCCGGGCTTGCCCGGTTGCAGGGGCGCCCTCGGCGCTGCCGGGCAGACCCCGCGGGTCGATCCGGGGATCGTCGAGCCATTCCGTGCCCGGACCGCACCAAGTGCAGAGCATCCGGATGCCGGTGCGGTCGACATGCCAGCGGGGACACATGGCGCGCTCCAGACGCTCGATGCGCAGACCGATGGCCGTGCAGCCGAGTAGGTCGCCGTAGAGCTCCAGCAGGAAGGCGAGCTCGCGCATGAGCGCCGTGTGCGCGAACGCCGGCGGCAGCGGCAGGGCATCGATGTCGGGTACGCCGTCGGCGGAGAGCCGGACGACCGCGCGTAGACCGGACCCTCCGCTCGCGTGTAGGCCCGCGAGTGCGCCGCGCAGGTTCGGGCTGCCGGGGGGCGAGTGGACACAGATCTGGGTCTCGGGCACGAAGATCCGGGTCAGATCGGCCAGGGTATCCGCCCGTTGCACCGCGTCGGTAAAGCCCTGGAGCCCGGATGGCGCGAGCGGCGAGTCAGTCAGGATTGAAGGCTGCAGTCTCATGGCTCAGACATCCAAGCAGAAGAGGAGGGATGCGGGATGTTATGTTATGACATCGCTGAGCGTAAACCCTATGAGAGGTCGGGTAAGCGCAGTTAAGCCGCGCCCGGTGCGGTTTGCGTCATGTGTTGGAGCGGTTCAGTTCGGTCTGGTCGGAAACCCGACCCACGATCCGAACATGAGGATTGAATGCATGCGCCGTCCATTCTCCTCCGAGAGGCGCCACTCGGGATGCCGGCAACCGCCTTGCCGACTCCTCCGCCCGCAGACATGGCTTGCAGGATCACGGCTGGGGGCTCGAAAGCGCCCAAGGTCGTTTCGAGATCACTCGCTGGGAGCCCGAGCACGTCTGGGCCTAGCGGGTCGCAGGCGTCGAGGCGACGGACATGAGCCTCCTTGCGGCCCTGTCTGATCGAGCGTAGCATCTTCGCCGTCAAACCCCCGGGCCGCTGATGCGGTCGACAGACAGCGATCACCTTGCTTCGAGTCATCCACGTGCGTCAACCAAGCCTCATCGCCAAGAATGCGCGAACTCTGATCGCCTGACCGGTCTTACCCCGTCAGTCGATCCGGCGGGGAGCAGCAAGACCGGACACCCAACGTCCCTTTCCAGCGCGTCCTCCCCGCCAATGTCCAGCATGGCCGCTGTCGGCCGTGCCATCGTGCGCCGCTGAACGAGCGGCAGGAGGAGCCATGACGATCAAGCAAGTCATTACCGAAGGCGACAAGCCGGTCAAGGTGTGGACCGATGAGCTGGACGAGCGCTCGCGCACGCAGCTGGTCAACCTCTCGAAGCTGCCCTTCATCCATCGTCACGTCGCCGCCATGCCCGACGTGCACACCGGCATCGGCGCCACCATCGGCAGCGTCATCGCCACCGACCGGGCGATCATCCCGGCCGCCGTGGGGGTCGATATCGGCTGCGGGATGGCCGCCGCGCGCACCTCGCTCGGCGCCGACCGGCTCGACGAGCGGGCGCTGAAGAAGGTCTTCGACCAGATCAGCCGCGACGTACCGGTGGGGCGTTCCCAGCACACCGATGCGCGCGCGCTGACCGAGGCGGCCACGCCCTTCGCCGCGCCGCTCGCCGCGCTGACCGAGAAGCACCCGCAACTGCTCAAGGCGTTCGGACGCTTCTCCAACTGGATCAACCAGATCGGCACCCTGGGCGGCGGCAATCATTTCATCGAGGTCTGCCTCGATGAATCCGATCGCATGTGGATCATGCTGCACTCGGGAAGCCGCGGCATCGGCAATGCCATCGGCCATTACTTCATCGAGCTGGCCCGGCGCGACATGGAGCGCTGGATGATCCAGCTCCCCGATCGTGATCTCGCCTACCTGCCCGAGGGTACCGAGCATTTCGACGACTACGTGGCCGCGGTCTCTTGGGCGCAGGCCTATGCGCGCACCAACCGCGAGCAGATGATGGCTCTGGTGCTGGCCGCGCTATCGCGCCATCTGCCGCCCTTCTCGGTCACCGAGGCGGTGGTGAACTGTCATCACAACTACGTCGAGCGCGAGCACCACTTCGGGTCCGACGTCTGGGTCACCCGCAAGGGTGCGATCCGTGCGCGGGACGGGGATCTCGGCATCATCCCGGGCAGCATGGGCGCGCG
The DNA here is from genome assembly GCF_018399035.1 of Thiocapsa sp. Classification (GTDB taxonomy): domain Bacteria; phylum Pseudomonadota; class Gammaproteobacteria; order Chromatiales; family Chromatiaceae; genus Thiocapsa. The sequence goes on along the minus strand of NZ_CP073760.1, from coordinate 2,415,610 downwards.
CAGCTACATCGTCCGCGGCAAGGGCAATCCCGAGAGTTTTTGTTCCAGTGCCCATGGCGCCGGGCGACGGATGAGCCGCACCGCGGCCGAGAAACTCTTCACGCCGGCGGATCTGGCCGCTCAGACCCAAGGGGTGATCTGCCGCAAGGACAAGGGTGTGCTCGACGAGATTCCGGGCGCCTACAAGGACATCGACCAAGTCATGGCCAACCAGGCGGACCTGGTCGAGGTGGTGCATACGCTGAAACAGGTCGTCTGCGTGAAGGGTTGAGCGCGGTTCTGGACCGGCTGCTGCTGGAGACGGTACTGCGAGGAACCGCTGACGGGCGCTGAGCTCGCAGCCCGGTTGCTCGACCCCGACGACACCCGATCAGGCCAATCCGCCAAACCGCTCCGCGAGCGGCGCCGGGGCAGACCGTTCGGGTGATGCATCGGCGACGCGTGGAATGGATCACACCGCAAGCGACGGCGGATCTCCTCCAGCTCGAAGGCGCAGAACATCAGCGTCATCCGCGGATCGCGCTGCACGTGCGCCGAGGTCTCGTCACCGCTGCGCTCAGGTGCCGCCACAGGACACGACCGGCGTCGATGATCCGCAGGGCGTTCATCCCCTTCGGGGTAATACCGATACCCGGTCGCCCACCCGAATCACCCCACCCTCGCGCACCCGCAGGCAGTGCCCGCCACAACGCCCGAGCGCCTTGGCCATGCCGGCGCCGGCGACCCGGTCCAGATACCCGCAGGGCGGGCGCACCCGATGCCACGTCAACAACGCCTCGCCGATGCGCAGGCTTCGGCCCCGTAGCTCGACCCCGACCAGCCCGGAAACCACCAGGTTGCGCCGATGCTGCCCGGCGTCGAGCGGCAGACCCTGCCGGCGCTCGGCGCGCTGCAGATCCTCGGCCAGGATCAGGGTGACCTGACAGCCGTCGGTGAGCCGCCAGAACCCGCGGCCGAGGGCATAGCGATCCTCTATCAAGCCTTGATCGACGAGCGCCAGGGTCCGCTCGCAGGCGCGCATCGGCGCTCCGGCGGCATCGGCGACGAAGATCGCCGTCACGCGCCCGCGGGGGACCCGTCGGAATCGCCGAACGAACCTCTGGAGCCGCACCCTCAGACGATCAAGTGACATGGACGCAATCCCCCGGTGATACCGGCATGACGACTTGGCGTCATCAGTGATCTGAATGAGAAAACACGGCTGCGGCGAAGGGAACTGTCACGATGACTGGATGAGCGTCTTCCGGTAGACCCGGACGATTCGGGTGCCGTCCCAGACATAGGAGAGGTGGGGACCCTGCCGAGGGATGGTGACCGCCGGTGGCCGCAGCGCGGCGATGCACTCCCCTCCGGGATCCCGCACCGACCGATAGACAATCCCCCGGGACCGCACCGCGCGCATCGCCAAGCCAAACGCTTGAGATGGCCGCCAATCGTCCGGGTCATGCAGATGGTCGTAGTCCGCGCCCCGGACATCGTGCAAGGGCTTCGCTACTTCACCCACGTAGACCCGCATGTCGATCTCCCCGGCGTCCTCTCGCGTGTAGGCAAGAAATCGGGCGCGGTGGTATTTCGTCTCCTCGATGGCCGTGTGCAGGGTCTTGGCCGCGTAATAGACGCCGTAGCTGCCGTCGCTGAATCGGCTGGCCACGCCGATATGCGTGAACGCGGCCATCACCGGTGTCGAGCCGGGTCCACAGACACGGTCTTCGCGATCGACCAGTGCGATCACCCCTACTTCATCGCGCAAGCGTTCGTTGGTCAGCCCTTCGAGATAGAACAGCTCGTCCATCAGGTCCGGTTCCACCAGCGACTCGAACAGGTCGATGGGTGGAAACTCCGAGGAGACGATGCGGTACTGGTGTATCCAGTCCAGATCGGAACAGGGTGGGCGCTGCGGATCAGAGTCCCCGCTGAGCATCGAGATACCGCCGCACATCCGCAAGATCGATCAGGCTCCCGCCGAGCATCCGGTCAAGCGCCGACTGCCCGTGAAACAGCGGCGCCAGATTGGGCTTCTTCACCCATTCGTCGGCCGCACGCGGCGACGGCAAGAGGATGTTCAACGCCTTGGCGATACCCAGCAGGTAACTGATGCGATCCAGGACGTCCCGCCCAAGCCGCCGGGCCGTCTTCTCCGCCTTCCATTTGAAGAAGGTCGATTCCGGCGGGTTGCCGAGCAAAATCCGCTCCTGAGCGGCCGTGAGCCCCCAACGCGCGGAAAGATTAAAGAATGCCTGCAGGGCGGTACTGGAGAGTCGCTCCGGGTCGAAACCGGTTTGGGGATGCGGGAGTGCGCTCATCTCATATGCTCCAAATATGGAGTATTTCATCGTATACCCTAAGAGTAGAGCTTTCTGTCAGGGTTATCCAGACCTCCGGAGAACCTCATCGGCTTGAGCCTCGATCAAGGTCTTTGCACGCGCAAGCCCGGGCATCGCGGCACAGGTGTCGGTGAACGCTTTGCGAGCAATGACGAGCCCAAGTTCTCGGCCGTGACGACCGCGCCTGTCGGCTCGCAGACAGAGGACGGCGACTCTCGGCCTGACGTTGGAACACGCCGGAAGTTGCGGGGCCCCGCCGTCTTGTCCATTCCCGATCCAAACCTGCCGCCCGACACATCGAAGAATTTGACTACTCCGATCCCCATCGGCTCCTCGGTCGCCATCAGGGTCGCACCCCGCTGCTGGAGCGTCGCCACGATGTCCTGCAGATCCTTGATGCTGCGCGCCAGGCGGTCGATGCGGGTGATCACGCGGGTGTCGCCAAGCCTCTAGCCACCCCGAACAGCCGCTAACCATCACGACAGGCCCGGCGGTTACTGCTAATCTTCCTCTCAAGGGTCTGCGGCAGACAGCCGCCTCAAGTAGGCACCCGCGATGATGGATCGTCACTGACCGGCTCGGGCCCTCGCGGTCGGCACGCATCGGCTCCTGCTCGCAAACGCCTGCGCCCGGGCCGACCCGCGAGTCAAGCTCTGTGGATGGTGACGAGAGGGGTCAATGCACCCATGGCGGTAAATCATCGGAAGCTCGCGCCGGCACCGCGCGAGGAGAGTCCCGGCCTGGTGCCGGAGACGCCCGAAGCGCTCCCGGAGCGCTTCCCCGTCGTCGGTATCGGCGCCTCGGCCGGGGGGCTGGCGGCCTTTGAAGCCTTCTTCTCCGGGATGCCCGCCGACACCGATCCGGACATGGCCTTCGTGTTGGTGCAGCATCTGGCCCCGGATCACAAGAGCATCCTCAGCGACCTCATCCGCCGCTATACCCGGATGCGGGTGTCCGAGGTCGAGGACGGGATGCTGGTGCGGCCCAACTGCGCCTACATCATCCCGCCCAATCGCGACATGGCCTTTCTCAACGGCGCGCTGCACCTCCTGGAACCCGTCGCCCCGCGCGGTCAGCGCCTGCCGATCGATTTCTTTTTTCGCTCGCTCGCCCAGGACCAGCACGCGCGCGCCATCGGGATCGTGCTCTCGGGCACCGGCAGCGACGGCACCCCGGGCGTGCGGGCGATCAAGGGCGAGGGCGGCATGGTCATGGCCCAGAGCCCCGAATCCACCGAGTACGACGGGATGCCGCGCAGCGCCATCGCCACCGGACTGGTGGACTACGAGCTGCCGCCGGCCGAGATGCCCGCCCAGCTGATCGCCTACGCGGTCCACGCCTTCGGCCACCCGCCCCGGTCGGGCGCGGTCCCGCCGCCCCGGAGCGACAATGGTCTGCGTAAGATCTTCGTCCTGCTGCGCGCCCAGACCGGCCACGACTTCTCGCAGTACAAACCGAGCACCATCCAGCGCCGCATCGAACGGCGCATGGCCGTCCATCAGATCGCCACCATCGACGACTATGCGCAGTATCTGCGGCAGATGCCCGCCGAGTCGGACACGCTCTTTCGCGATCTGCTGATCGGCGTCACCAGTTTTTTCCGTGACCCCGCCGCCTTCGGGGCGCTTGAGGAAGCGGTGATCCCCGGACTCTTTGCCGGCAAGTCGGCGGAGGTCGCGATCCGCATCTGGTCGGCGGGCTGCTCCACCGGCGAGGAGGCCTATTCGCTCGCCATCCTGCTCGCCGAACGTCAGGAGACGCTGAAGCGGCGCTTCAAGGTACAGGTCTTCGCCACCGACCTCGACGCCCGGGCGATTGCCGCCGCGCGCGTCGGGCTCTATCCGGCCAGCATCGCCGCCGACCTCTCGGCGGAGCGCCTCGCGCGCTTTTTCACCGCCGAGCCCGGCGGCGACGCCTATCGCATCCACAAAGGCATCCGCGACCTGCTGGTCTTTTCCGAACACAGCCTGATCAAGGATCCGCCCTTCTCCAAGCTCGACCTCATCAGTTGTCGCAACCTGCTCATCTATCTCGGCGGGGAGGTGCAGAAACGGCTGATACCGCTCTTTCACTACGCCCTGAATCCAGGCGGTTTTCTCTTTTTGGGCACGTCCGAGACGGTGGGCGAGTATCCCGATCTGTTCGAGGTGCTGGACCGTAAGCTGAAGCTCTATCGCCGCCGGGACGATGGCTACGCCGCGCGGCGACTGCCCCTGGAGCGGTTCGTGCCGCCCCTGAGCGCGCGTGATCCGGCGCCCCCCGGGGCGGCCGGAACCACGGCCTTCTCGATCAAACTGCCGTTGCGCGAGCTGACCGAACAGACCCTGCTGCACGAGGTTGTCCCGTGCGCCGCGCTGGTCAACGCGCGGGGCGACATCCTCTATCTGCACGGGCGCACCGGTCTCTATCTGGAGCCCACCCCCGGCGAAACCGGCGTCAGCAATCTGCTCAAAATGGCGCGCGAAGGGCTGCGGCCCGACCTCACCACCGCCCTGCGCCAGGCGGCGGTAAACCGGGAAAACGTGCGCCGCGCGGGGGTGCGCGTGAAAACCAACGGCGCTTTCACCCGCGTCAACCTGCGCGTCTGTCCGGTGACGCCGGACCCCACAACGAAGTCCGAGACGCCGCTGTACCTGGTCGTTCTGGAGCCGGCGCAACCCTGCGAGGGTGAACCGGCAGGACCCGCGCATGCCGCCGCCGACGGGGCGGACGCTTCCGGCACGGACACGGACGCGCGGATTGTCGCGCTCAAGGAGGAACTGCGGTCCAAGGAAGAGTACCTCCAGACCTCCAACGAGGAGCTGGAGACCATCAACGAGGAGCTGAAATCCTCGAACGAGGAAATGCAGTCGGTCAACGAGGAATTGCAGTCCACCAACGAGGAGCTGGAGACCTCCAAGGAAGAGCTGCAATCGGTCAACGAGGAGCTGGCCACGGTCAACGCCGAGCTGCAAACCAAGGTGGCCGACCTGTCGCGCACCAACAACGACATGAATAATTTGCTGGCCGGCACCGGCATCGGCACCGTCTTTGTCGATCATCGACTGCGCATCCTGCGCTTCACCCCCGACGCGACCCAGATCATCAACCTGATCCTGAGCGATATCGGTCGGCCGGTGGGCCACATCCTCTCCAATCTGGTGGGCTACGATCGTCTGGTGGCGGATACGCAAGCGGTGCTGGATACCCTGATCCCGAAGGAACAGGATGTCCAGACCACGGCGGGCGTCTGGTACCGGATGCGCATCCATCCCTACCGCACGCTCGACAACGTGATCGAGGGCGCGGTGCTCACCTTCGTCGATCTCACCGAGATCGTGCAGGCGCGCGAGGCGTTGCGGCGGTCCGAGGATCTGCTGCGACTGGCCGTGGTGGTGCGCGACGCGCACGACGCCATCACCGTGCAGGATCTGGAGGGCCGCATCCTGGCCTGGAACCCCGGCGCGGAGCGGCTGTTTGGCTGGAGCGAGGCCGAGGCGCTGCGGATGAACGTCCGCGACCGCATCCCCGAGGGGCTGCGCGAGGAGGCCCTGACCAGGGTCCGCCAACTGAGTCAGGCAGAGGTTCCGGAGCCGTTTCTGACCCAGCGGACGACGAAAGAGGGGAGGCTCTTGGAGGTCTGGCTGACCGCGTCCGCCTTGATGAACGAGGAGGGGAAGATGTACGCGATCGCCACCACCGAACGGGCGAACCGATCCGGAAGCGAGACATGACGAGCCGGGATCCTCGATCCGAGCACGACACCCCGGAGTCGGACGCGGCGCGGGCGCTGCGCCGGCAGGCCGAGGCGCGCATCGGGAACGACGCGACGCGCTCGTCGACGGATCTCGCCGCGCTCACGCCCGCAGAGATCCAGCGCACGCTCCACGAACTGCGGGTGCATCAACTCGAGCTGACGATGCAGAACGAGGAGCTGCGTCGGGCACAGGCGGCGATCGACGCCGCACGGGCGCGCTATTTCGACCTCTACGAGCTGGCGCCGGTGGGCTATTGCACGCTCTCCGAGACGGGACTGATCCTGGAGGCCAACCTGACCGCGGCGTCGCTGTTGGAGACGCCGAAAAGCGCGCTGATCAAGCAGCCGCTCTCCCGCTTCATCGTCAAGGACGATCAGGACCTGTATTACCTGCATCGGAAACGTCTCTTCGAGACGGGCGAACCCCAGGATTGCGACCTGCGGCCGGTCAGGCCGGATGGCGCACGCGTCTGGATGCATCTGACGGCGACCGTCGCTCGGGCGGACGACGGCGCGCCGGTCTGTCGGGTGGTGATCAGCAACATCACCGCGCGCAAGGCCATGGAAGCGGCACGGGAAGAGGCGCTGAATCGGCTCCGGAAGATTGCCAGCCGGGTGCCGGGGATGGTCTATCAGTATCGTTTGCGCCCCGACGGCAGCTCCTGCTTTCCCTTTATGAGCGACGCGATCCGCGACATCCTTGATCTCGATCCGGAGGATGTTCGCGAGGATGCCTCGCAGGTCTTCGACGTGATCCACCCCGATGATGTCGCCGGTGTCGTCGCGTCCATCAAGACCTCGGCTCAAGCCCTAACCCCCTGGCAGGCCGAGTTTCGGGTGCGCTTCGCCGACGGTACGCTGCGCTGGCTGTTCGCCAACGCGCTACCCGAGCGCGAACCCGACGGTGCGGTGATCTGGCACGGTTTCACCACGGATATCACCGAGCGCAAGCAGGACGAGCAAGCGCTCCAGCTCGCCGCCGGCGTCTTCAGCCATGCCAATGAAGGCATCATGATCACCGCTGACGATGGCGCCATTCTCGATGTCAATGCGGCATTTACCGAGATCACCGGGTATCGCCGCGACGAGGTGCTGGGCTGTAACCCACGCCTCCTCGGCTCGGGCCGGCAGGATCAGGCGTTCTACGCGGCGCTCTGGCGCACGCTGCTCGACACCGGCCACTGGAGCGGTGAGCTCTGGAACCGACGCCGGAACGGCGACTTGTACGCCGTGCGGGAAAACATCAGCGCGATGTGCGACGCCCAGGGCAACACCCATCACTATGTCGCCCTGTTCTCCGATATCACCGCGCTCAAGGAGCACGAACGCCGGCTTGAACACCTTGCCCAGTTCGACGCGCTGACCGCGCTGCCCAACCGCGTGCTGCTGGCCGACCGCCTGCATCAGTCGATGGCGCAGACCCAGCGGCGGGGACAACGGCTGGCGGTGGGCTATCTCGACCTGGACGGCTTCAAAACCATCAACGACCGGCATGGACACGCGGTGGGTGACCAGGTGCTGGTGGCCGTGGCGAAGCGGATGCAGTCGGTCCTGCGCGAGGGCGACACGCTCGCCCGGCTGGGTGGCGACGAGTTCGCCGTGGTGCTGATCGATCTCGCCGACCCCGAGGTCAGTGTGCCGCTGCTCGAGCGCCTGCTCGCCGCCACGGCCGAGCCGGTGCGGATCGGGGATCTCCTGGTGCAGGTCTCGGCCAGCCTCGGCGTCACCTTCTACCCGCAGGCGGGTGCGGTCGATGGGGATCTCCTGCTGCGTCAGGCCGATCAGGCCATGTATCAGGCCAAGCAGTCCGGCAAAAATCGCTTTTACCTCTTCGACACGGAACTGGACCAGTGCATCCGAGGCCGTCACGAGCACCTGGAGCAGATCCGCCACGCCTTGGCCGCGCGTGAGTTCGTGCTCGATTACCAGCCCAAGGTCAATCTGCGCACCGGGACGGTCATCGGCGCCGAGGCGCTGATCCGCTGGCGGCACCCGCAACGCGGTCTGCTGGCCCCGGCGCTCTTCCTGCCGACGACCGAAAACCACCCGCTGGCGGTCGAGCTCGGCGAGTGGGTCATCGAGACCGCCCTCGCCCAGATCGACGCCTGGCAGGCGCTCGGCCTGGCGCTTCCGGTGAGCGTCAATGTCGGCGCCTTTCAGTTACAGCAGGTGGATTTCGTCGCACGCTTGCGCGCCATCCTGGGGGAGCACCCGGGGGTCGCGCCGTCCTGTCTCTGTCTGGAGATCCTCGAAACCAGCGCGATCGATGATCTGGTCGGGACCTCCCGGGTGATCGATGCCTGCCGCGAGCTCGGGGTGGGTGTCGCGCTGGATGATTTCGGCACGGGCTATTCCTCGCTGACCTATCTGAAACGTCTGGCGGTCACCCAACTGAAGATCGATAAAAGCTTTGTGTGCGGGATGCTGAACGACCCGGAGGATCTGGCGATCGTCGAGAGCGTCTTGAGTCTGGCGGGCACCTTCAATCGTCAGGTGATCGCCGAGGGGGTCGAAACCCTGGAGCACGGGGAGATGCTGCTGCGTTTCGGCTGCGACCTGGCTCAGGGCTTCGGCATCGCACGTCCCATGCCGGCCCATGAGCTGCCCGGTTGGCTGGCCGCCTGGCAGATCCCTGCCGGTTGGGCCGAGCTGCCGGCCCCGCGCCGCGAGCATCTCCCCTTGCTCTATGCCGGCGTCGAACACCGCGCCTGGATTGCCGCCATCGAAGCGCATCTCAAGAGCGAGCAGGGCGTGCCGCCGCTCCCGCAGCTGGATGTCCGCCAATGCCGTTTTGCGGCCTGGTTACGGGCCGAAGTCGCGTCGGGTTATGGCGCGGAGCCCGGCTTCCAGCGCATCGATGCCGTGCACCGGCAGGTGCATGGGGTGGTGAGCGAGCTGCTGGAGCTGCGGGCGCGCGGTCGACATCCGGAGGCGCTCGCCAGACTGGGAGAGCTCCATGACCTGAGGGACAGCTTGTTGGATGCACTGAAGGAGTGGGTGCGGGAACGGGGTCGGCCGACCGCGATGATCGGTGAGGCGCGGTTGAGCGACTTGTACGGCCATCTCGGACAAGCGAGGTGATGTCCTGACCGAAACTCAGTCTCTCGTTCTGGACGCGGTTTGATGCAGATAAAAAGACAACCGGGGACGGGAATGATGAATAGCAGCTCCATTGGCGGGATCGATGCTCCGGTATCTGGCTATCGCGACCTCACCTGCTGGTCTCGGGGTTCACGCGGGTGATCAATCGCCGACCGTCGCGGCCTTGGCAGGGCCGAACAACTCGGCGTAGCGCGCCTCGCTCCACGGCATTCCCCAGCGCCCCGGTTCCTTCAGGTACCGGTGATAGCAACGCTCGCCATCGAAGAGCATCAGCGGTGCTTCCTCGTCTCTCACCACCAGCGCGGTGCCGTTCTCAGTCCAACGCACCGCCAAGCCGCCGAGTGTCCTAGAGGCGCCATCCCCATCGTTGAAGGCCGTCTCGGCGATGGCTTCCACACCGACCAACGCCAGGTCAGACGCCGGTCCTCGCGGCAGACGGAAGGCGTCGGCAAGGGCCGCCGGCGGATGGGTCCGTTGCTGGAAACGCCCTGGTGTATCGGTCCGATTGTAGAGCCAACAGGCCGCCTTGAGCGGCGTGTCAGGCCCGTTGTAGTGCTCTGCAGACACGGGCCCTTGGGCGTCGGGGGTTTGCTTGGCGGGCTGGATCTCCAACGCGGGGTCGCCGGGGACTTGGTTGATCCGAAAGACGGATGCCCTCGGATCCGCGGGGACGAGCAGCCAACCGGACATGCCGTCGTCGAAGAGATACGGTTGCAGGGCCGGGATGGCTTGGTCCAGGAACGTCGGCGACGGTGGGTCATCGATCGGCTTGGCCTCCTCCGGGCCTGGCTCCTGCCAGTCCTCGTGACAGGCGGCGGGTTTAATGCCCGATAGCTCTACCAGCTTATCCAACCACACGGCGGCAGTGCCCACGTCGACGCGGAGCACCTTCAGCGTCCGATCAACCTGCACACAGCCGCAACTCCCATAGCGCTCGGGCTCAATTTCCGAAGTCTCATCCTCCTCGTCGACGATGGTGAGCACGCCGCCAGCATAGGCGTAGCGAAGCGCATTGTCGGTGCAGTAACAGCCAAGTCCAACAGTGGTGGAGCAGACGACGACTTGGGAAGCGACGTAGAGCGGATCCTGTACCGCCCCCGGACGGCGGAAGACCCAATCGCGAGGGTCGGTGAATCCGGGGGCATCATGCCCTTCCATCGCGATCACGTAGAGATCGGGCGGTCCGCTCAGGCGGCGAACCGAGAGGCTGAAGGGGTCTGGGCCGCATTCCGTGTAGAGATCAGTCAGCAGACCCTCGACCCCGGTGATCGCCACCCGCTCCTCGCCGGCAATCTCCAGGACGGCCTCCCGGATGTGAATCGAAAAGGCCGGGGCACTGCCCTGCCGCAACACGGGCAGCGGTTGCAGCGAAAAAGGCCATACCAGACCCCCGACTTCCGCGCGCCACTCCCCCGCGATGCGGCCCTCGGCGTCAAGCTGGCCGGTGAAGCGGCCGATGATCGTCCCCGTCTCATCCCCACGCTCCAACAGCCGCACCTGATCCCCTTGGCTCCCGTCATCCTCGATGTGGCGCGCCGGAAAGCCGAAGCGATTCGTGACCGCGTCATACTGGCCCGTGTCGTCCAGGCCGTACCAGGCGGTCGGGGCATCAGGCCATCGACCCTGTCGGATCAGCAGGGTGATGGGGCGATCGCCGATGGCTCCGGCATAGGCCCCGAAACAGCCGTCCCCGAGCAGACGCGGGAGCAGTCCCTCCGCCGACGAACTGCCACAAGCAAGCAGAACAGCGAGGCAGAGAAATCCGGCAGTCGGCGTCGGCATGGATACCTCTTCCCAAGTTCAGGCGTTTGGTTAGCGGACCCTAACCCGACTTGCTCGGGGAACGAGGTCACCTGTCATCGGAATCCCGGAAGGCGCGCATACCCCATCCGACGGATCTTGCGGTCAGCGCCCGCAGTCGTTTAGCCTTCCGCCTGGCTTCACGGCGCCGGAACCCTGGAGTGAGTGATTTCGCGACCTAGTGGATGGCCTTGTGGTTTCCCTTGTCAACGGTTGGAGCAATGTATCCACCTAATGCCCTCAGGCTCTGTGTTGTGGCCATAGCCAACGCCGTGCTGGTCGTCCCCATCGTGCTTCCGGCGCGCCGGTCATGGCCCCGGTGAGCATGACGAGTCCCCGGCCGGGGGCAGGCGCTGCGAAGGTCCAGCACTCGGACCTTGCCCTTATCGGGGTCGTCGCCGTCCACGCGGCGGCATTCGTGGCCTTCGGGCTGGCTGTGGGGCCGCTCGATACGCTGCTCCCTGGCCTCGGGGCCATTTTGACCGCCCGCGACACGCTGATCACGGACTATCTGGGGGTCGGCGGATTGGGGCCGGCCTTCCTGAACGCCGGGCTCCTGACCCTGCTCGCCTGCCTCTGCTTCCTGGTGACCAGGGCCAGAGTCAGCGGCGCCACCCTGGCCAGTCTCTTCCTGCTGCTGGGGTTTGGGCTGTTCGGCAAGAACCTGCTCAACTGCTGGCCCATCGTGGCAGGCGCCCTCCTCTACGCTCGCCTGCGCGGAGAGCCGTTGGGCGACCATCTCACCGCCGCCTTCTTCGCCTGCGCCCTTGCCCCGGTCTTCTCCGAGGTCCTGTTCAGCACCAGCCTGCACTGGACCCAGTCCCTGCCGCTGGCCCTGATCATCGGCCTCACGGTCGGCTTCTGCCTGCCCCCGGTGGCAGCCCAGCTCTTCAAGGTCCACCAGGGATTCAATCTCTACAACATGGGGTTCGCCGCTGGGATGCTGGGGACGGTGCTGGTGGCGCTCTTCGTCTCATTTGGACTGGCCCCCGAGCCCGTGATCGTCTGGACCGGAGGTAACGACGTGCTGCTCGGTACGGCGCTCGCCCTGCTCTTCGTCGGGCAGATCCTGGCCGGGTTAGTCCTGGACCGCAGGGCGTTCTCGGGGCTCAAGGCCATCCTGGGCGAGAGCGGCCAGTCGCCATCGGATTTTCTCGCCCGGGCTGGGCTCGGCGCGGTGCTGGTGAACATGGGGCTGTGCGGCCTGATGGGACTCGGGTACCTGCTGCTGATCGGCGGGGACCTCAATGGACCCACCATCGCCGGCATCTTCACCATCGTTGGATTCGCCGCCTTCGGCAAGCATCCGCGGAACATCTGGCCCCCCATGCTGGGGATCTGGCTCGCGTCGCTCCTGAAACCACTGGACGCGATGGACCCGGGCTTTCTGCTCGCCGCGCTCTTCGGCACCACCTTGGCCCCCATCGCCGGCCGCTTCGGCTGGCACTGGGGCATCGCGGCGGGCTTCCTGCACTCATCGGTCGCCCTGACCAGCTCTGTCTCCCACGGGGGCCTGAACCTCTACAACAACGGCTTCGCGGCCGGCATGGTGGCGGCGGTGCTGGTCCCGGTCATACTCGCCTTCCAACCCGGGCCTGTCTCTGGAACAGCGCCGGCGCCCGGCCAAGGACGCTCGCCGGACTGATCGCGTGCCGGTTCGCGGCCATCGCCCGCGCCGGGGATACCAGGGACAGATCAAGATTTCTGAGCCATATCGGCAGATTGAGCAGATCAGTGTCGGCCAGCTCTTTCCGTGGTCGCCCTGGCGTGACCGGCCAAATGCGCCCCGACCACAGTCGCGATCTGTTTTTGAAACCGTTGATTGGTTAACTGCGCTGATCCTTCGCGGGATCGGCCTCAACCGCCCCGCCATCGACGCCCTGGCGTAACGCTACGATCAAGCCCGCGCTCACGGTGCGTGACGGATACTTCGAGCATTGTGACGTATGCTAGCCACCCGCCGAGGCGCCCGCCCGCGGAGCCCCATCATGCCGAACTCCTCACCATGCATCGTCACTCGTCGACATTACGCATACACCGCCCCCTCATCCTGCTGCTGTTCATCGGGAGCCTGTGGGCCTTGGTCTGGACCCTGACCTCGGCGTTGGTGCCGTCGCTCGCACGCGAGGCACTTCCGACCTTGCAGGCCCGCTTGGAGCCGATCGGCATCGGGCTGGGCGATGTCGCCTTCTCGGGCCTACGGATCTCGCCGTGGCTGAACGGCCTCGTGTTGAGCGATCTGGAGGCTCGGCTCGATCTGAACCCACGGGATCGGATTCAGCTGCGCTCGCAGCTCGACATTGCGACACTCGAGGTGCGACTGACCCACCCGTTCAGCCTGCGCGGCGCCGTTCAGGCCACCGGCTTGGAGGTTCGCCTCGTTCCGTCGGATCGCCCACGGCAGTTGCCGTTCGACCGCTTTTCCAACGTCCGCTTGGCGATCGGCGATCTTCCGCTGGGCGACCCGCGACAGGCCGCGAAGACGATCCGCGGGACGCTGAAGGCGCTGTTCTTGGAGAATCACGCGATCGGCGAGGTCGCGTTCAGCGGCGAGGTCATCCTCGACATCGACGGTGTCGCCCGGGTCGCCAACCTCTACACCGAGCGCGCGGGAGAGACCTTCAAGCTGCGGTTCCGGGAAGAGGACATCCGGGCGATCTCGCAGGCCAAGGGCCTGGATTTGGTCCCCGAGCAGATCGAGATCGTCTCGCTCTACCCGCTGCGGGCGCCCGTGATCCTGATGCTGACCGATCGGGCGCGCGCGCTCGCGACACGGTACGCACCGGATGACGTCTGGCTCAAGGATGCGATGCGCCATGTGATCTGGAGCTTCCTGCTGACCCGCACCTTCGGGTCGGTCTTCGCAACCAGGGTCACCGATGCCCAAGAGCTGCGGCCGGGCAATACCCCGGACGAGCGGGCCATGGACTACCACAACAATGCCATCGGTCGGCGCTTCGTCGCCGAGAACGTCCCGCTCGCCGCCCTGCCGCGTCGCGTCCGAAAAGACCCGGACGTCATCCGCCACCCGGATGAGGTCGAGCACTTCGGCGCGGATCGCCTGCTGCGTTGAGCGAAGATGCGGAAGGACTGTCCAAGGCATGGCCGTCATGGCCGATACCTTGGTAAGCGACGGGCGGGGTTGGGCAGTTGGTGCACTGGTCGAAAAATGCCCGGCGCGGCCTCGCCTCAATGCGTGCCGAGCCGCTTGGTTTTCACCAGATCCCCTCGATAGTCGACGAAGTCCATCATGTGAGCGCCGAGTCGTGCGGCAGAGTCCTGCGGCGTCGGCGTGTCGTGGGGATCGACCTCGCGGTCGTGGGCCAGGTCCGGCTCGACCATCTCCACCCGCGCGCCGCTGTTGTCGGGCATGTGACCTGGTCTACACGATCCGAACAAAGGTCACGTTGAACTCTTTGCACTGGCGGTGTTGCTGCAGCCGGTTGCTGAAGCTGAAGGCGTCGTTCAGCTCGAAGCGCTGAAAGACGTCGAGGCCGCGGCTGAGGACGATCTTCCAGCCGTGATCCGTGGTGATGTCGCGATCATGCTTGGTGCCGCTGGTGTCGAACGCCCAGGTGAACTGGATGCCGATGGCGGCGCAGGCGTCGGTGATCTTCCGGAGATTCTCGCACTGCCGATCGCCGTTGTTCTCGTCCTCGACGGTCACGACGTGCACGGCGACCTCGTCTTCCATGGCCTTGCGTTTGCTGATGGTTTCCAGCAGCTCCATAAGGTTGCGCAACTGATGGAAGACGCGCAGGTAGGGGTCGGTGATGATGATGCGCGATGCGCCCGCGAGATAGGGGCCGAAGAGCGCGTCGAAGGTCATCCCACGCTGGTTCTCCTGGAAGGCGATGTGCTGCTCCTTCAGCGCCGGCTCGACTCCAGCCGAACTGCTCGGGTTCGGGCTCGAGTTCGGGCTCGGGCCGGACTGATCTCGTGGCGCAAAGCCCGACTCGGCGCCGGCCGACGTGCCGGTCTCCGGCGCTCCCTCTGTTGTCAGTGCGCGGTGATAGGCGTTGGGATACTCCTCCTCCTCCAGCGTGCGCACCAGCCGCTCGTTACCGTCCTGGCCGCAATAGGCGAAGCGCACGGGCGGATAGGTGGAGTCGATTCGGAGCAGCTGATCCTTGACCCGTTTGCGCCCCTCGACGGCGCAGCGCAGCACCTCTTCAATCTCGGCCTCGGTGGCTTCGCCATGGGGAAAGAGGATCTTCATCAGGCCGGAGAAGGTCTTGTTGATGCCGTCGCGATCACGGGTCGAGAGGTCGGCGGAGAGGCTGAACAGTCCCTGGTACCTGTCGGAGAAGTCGTGGCTGCGCATGGATTTGAGGATCTCGGCCAGGTAGTCCACGACGAAGCCATAGCCATCGGAAAACATCTCGCCACGGATCACGTCCACCTCCCAGCCGGGTATATAGCCATGAATCCGGTCCAGGAAGGCTGAATCGTGAAACTTCTCGGGAAGCGGGTCGAACAGGTCGGAGTGTTTGAGCATGTAGGGCACGGTATGGTCGACGTACGGCAAAACCCTGAATGGCCCGTCGCGTGACCGCGTCCAGGCGATTGCCGCGTTCATCGCCCAACGCGAAGCGGATGAAACCCTTGTCTCGCCTGGGCCATCGGTCCTCGGCGAGCCGTAGGAACGGCGCGACCGCGACCGCTGACTCAAGACCGCAGTGTTTGGATGCCGCAGTGTAGCCGCGGCGCGCGACGAACGGCACCCGGGCGGCGGAATCCATGGGTTGCCGGCAACCGGTCGGCGCTTTCTCAAGCCCGGGTTGCGGATCAGCGGGTAACCGGATTCGTTTGGTGACGTTCGGGAGGAGGCGACTCGCGTGGACTTGGACGCAGCAGGATCGCGAACTGTCCGGCCCCGTCGCTGATGATCGCCAAGTCCAGGGAGAACCCCTGCTCGATCAGTCCGCCCAGCAGGGCTCCCTCGGTGGCGATGCGCCGATGGCGCACGCTCGTGATCCCGAGGGCGTCGAGATGCGCCTCCCAAGCGGGCGTGCCCGTGATCGTGGTCAGGCTCTGCAGTTGCCGACGCGGCGCCGCGGGCAGGCCCTCCTCGCACCAGTATTCCAAGGCATGGGCATTGAGGCTGTAGCGTCGCTCGCCGGCCTGCAACAGCTGCAGGAAATTGATCCGGCTCTTGCTGTACGTGCCGGCAAACCAGCTGAACCAGTCGTTGCCGATCTGCGTGACATCGCCGTTGCGGCCCTGATGCCGAGCGCCGGTATCGTCGACCGTGATCCAGCGGCTGACCGACAAGGCGGTGGTGAGCAACGGGTCCTTCTCGGCCAGGAACGCACCGGTGTGAGCGCCGAGCAGGGCGTCGATCTGCCCCACGGAGATGTCGATGTGGACTCGGTGCAGCAGAAGCCCGAGCAATAGGGCAAGTGGCCGGGCGCACTCGAGCGCTGGCCGGCGCACTGGACGAAGGCGACGGACTTCACCTCCTTGCCGTCGGACGGGCGCTTGATGGGCCCGCCGTTGGCGGCCTTGGCCAGGCGCTCCAGCTCGAAGTTGGCGGCCGCCGTCTCCAGGGCCGCGGTCATGCCGGTGACCTGGCCGCCAAGGGCTGGGAACGGGTGACGCTGCGTCTGCTGATCCCGTATCCTTGGCCCTCTGTCGCTAAACCGCGTCCAGAGCGACATGCGTCGTTTTCATTGTGCGCTTGGCTTCGGCGATATCCTCGATCCCAGTGAGACGCGGTTTAGAATTTAATATTTTTTATTTCTTGAAACCGCGCCGGCTCCGACAGTCGTCGGAGCCGGCGCGGCCACTCCAACAAATGACGCATACCGCACAGGGCGCGGTTTAGACCAAAACGAAGGGACTTGTAACGCGTTGATTTGGCGCGCCCGACAGGATTCGAACCTGTGACCCCAGCCTTCGGAGGGCTGTACTCTATCCATCTGAGCTACGGGCGCTTTGGGGATTCTCGCTGTCCGGAGTGTTGCGATCCCATGTGGAATCCGAGGTCCGGTTCGGCGAAGACCCTGAAGGATACTGCGATCCGCCGCGGTCGTCCATGCCGATCTTGCGCTCGGGTTGTGTCGGGTCCGGCCGTTGGTCGACCCGTCCGAGGTTAAACCGCGCCCCACGCGGTAGGCGATGTTTTTGGATGGGATCGGCCCCGGCCGATTTGACGACCGCTGGAGCCGGCGCGGTTTAATCGACGTCGAGCATGCCCTTGAGTGCATGCAGATGGCTCAAGCCACGAACCTTGCGGTTCTCGGGGGTCTCGTCGCGCGCATTGTCCCAGCGCAGCTGATCCTTGGGCAGCTCGGCGAGGAAGCGGCTGGGCTCGCTGGTCACCCACTCGCCGTAGCGTTTGCGCCGACGGGTGAGGGTGAAGGTGAGTGTGCGTTGCGCGCGGGTGATGCCGACGTAGGCGAGGCGACGTTCTTCCTCGATGGTTTCTTCCTCGATGCTGGTGCGGTGCGGGAGCAGCTCCTCTTCCATGCCGACGAGGAAGACGTGCGGGAATTCCAGTCCCTTGGCGGCGTGCAGGGTCATGAGACTGACCCGGTCGCCGCCTTCGTCCTCGTCCTGGCGCTCCATGACGTCCATCAGGGTGAGATGGGTTGCCATCTCGGCGAGTGTCTTCTCCTGCAGCTCGCCCTTCTTGAGTGCGCCGAGCCAGTCGAGCAGATCGGTGACGTTGGCGTAACGGCGGTCCGCGACGGCCTGGCTGGAGGCGTTCTCGCGCAACCAGGCGGCGTAGTCGATCGTCTCGACCAGGGCGCGCATGGTCCCGACGGGGTCGGTTTCGCCGCGACGGGTATGCTCGGAGACCAACGCGGTGAAGGCGTGGAGGCGCTCGCGTTGGCGCTCGCTCAGGTGTTCGCCGAGACCCAGCTCGCCGCAGGCTTCCAGCAGATGGATGCCGCGCTCGCGGGCGTAGTTGGCGAGTTTCTCCAGGGTCGTCGGACCGATCTCGCGCCGCGGGGTGTTGACGATGCGCAGGAAGGCGGCATCGTCCTGCGGGTTGGCGATCAGGCGCAGATAGGCCATGAGGTCCTTCACCTCGGCGCGGGAGAAGAAGGAGGTCCCGCCGCTCAGGACATAGGGTACGTTGTGCTCGCGCAGGGCCTTCTCGAACGGGCGCGCCTGATGGTTGCCGCGATAGAGGATGGCGATGTCGCCGAACTCGGCCGCTTCGGCAAACTTCAGATGCAGGATCTCGGAGACGACCTGCTCGGCCTCGTGGCCCTCGTCCTTGCAGTGCAGGACGCGCGGCGGCTCGCCGGGGCCGTGCTCGCTCCAGAGGCGCTTCTCGAAGACGTGCGGGTTGTTCGCGATCAGGGTATTGGCGAGTCCGAGGATGCGTGCGCTGGAGCGGTAGTTCTGCTCCAGCATGATGACCTTCAGATGGGGATAGTCGGTCTGCAGCCGGGCCAGATTTTCGGGCCGTGCGCCGCGCCAGGCGTAGATGGATTGGTCGTCGTCGCCGACCACGGTGAAGGCCGCGCGCGGTCCGACGAGCCGGCGGACCAGGTCGTATTGCGCCCCGTTGGTGTCCTGGTATTCGTCGACCAAGAGATAGCGGATCCGCCCTTGCCAGGTCTCGCGCAGCTCCGGGTGCTCGGCGAGCATCCGTGCCGGGCGCAGGATAAGGTCGTCGAAATCGACTGCGTTGTAGGCACGCAGACTGCGCTCGTAGTCGGCGTAGAACGCGGCGAGTCGGGCCTCGAAGTCGTCCTCGGCCAGGCTTCCGGCCTGCGCGGGGTCGACCAGGTCGTTCTTCCAGCGCGAGATGCGGTGTTGGATCGCCGCCGGGCTGAAGGCGTCGCCGCCCCTGGTGTGGCGCAGATGCTCCTTGATCAGCGCCTCGGCGTCTTGGGCGTCGAGGAGCGAGAAGCGCGGGCGCAGCCCGGCGGGTTCCGGGTATCGACGCAGCATGTCGAGGCCCAGCCGATGGAAGGTGGAGATGGTCAGGCCGCGCGTCTCGGCGCCCTTGATCCGGCTGCCGACGCGCTCGCGCATCTCGCGCGCGGCCTTGTTGGTGAAGGTGAGGGCACAGATGTGGCGCGGCGAGATCCCGCCTTGACCGATGAGGTGGGCGATCTTGCGGGTGATCACGCGGGTCTTGCCGGATCCGGCGCCGGCCAGGACCAGGAGCGGCCCGGCGGTGTAGTGCACCGCCTCGAGTTGTCGGGGGTTGAGTCCGGTCATGCGGGGTCCTGTGGCGTGAAGGCGACCCGGTCGGCGTAGCGCGCGAGGTTGCCTCCGGTTCGGGCCGTCAAAGATACCCGATCGGCCCTGGTGGAGTACGTGTCCGGATGAGGCAATCCGGGTGCGTTCGTACTACCATGCAGGTCTTTCAATCGACGGTGAGATGGTGGCCCCGTGACGAGAACGATCCTGCTGACGATCCCGCTGCTGCTCTGCCTCGGGACGGCGTACGCGCAAGAGGAGCAACCGTCGGCTGCCGGCGGTGGCTTTCTGGAGGCGCCGACGGTGATTCCGTCTCCGATCACCGGCGAGGCGGTGGAGCCCGAGATCACCATTATCGAATCCGGCGACGATGTGATCTACGAGTACCGGATCCGCGGGGTGCTCTATATGGTCCGGATCCAACCCCAGTTCGGACCGCCCTACTTTCTCTTCGACACCAACGGCGACGGCATCCTGGACATGCAGGAGAACGCGGCGAACAACATCTCGATCCCGCAGTGGGTCCTGTTCGAATGGAATTGAGGTCGGATCGCGTCGCGTCCGGGATGACGTAACGATCTCGAGTCTGCGGGCATGCGAGGTGGTGACGCCGTTCGGGCGGATCCGGTGCATCGCCCGAGTCGCCTGTTTCTCGGTGAGTCCGCCGCTTGGAGCCCCGTATGAACAACGATCCCCGGCCGGGAGGTCGGGCGCGCCTGCTTGGTCTCGCCGATCGGATCGACGCCGTCGTCCGACGGATCGGCGAGTGGGCGACTTGGCTTTCGCTCGCGATGGTGCTCGTCACCTTCACAGTGGTGGTCTTGCGCTATGCCTTCGACATCGGCTCGATTGCGCTGCAGGAGTCGGTGACCTACATGCATTCCGTCCTCTTCATGCTCGGCATCGCCTACACGCTGGGGCGCAACGGACATGTGAGGGTGGATATCCTCTACGAGCGTCTCTCGCGTCGCGCGCGTGCTCGGGTGGATCTGATCGGCACGCTCCTGCTGCTGATCCCCGTGTGCGTACTGATTATCTGGCTCGGTTGGACCTACGTCGCGGAATCCTGGCGTGTGCAGGAGGCCTCGCGCGAGGCGGGCGGCCTCCCGGCCGTCTATCTGCTGAAGACCCTGATCCTGATCATGCCGATCCTGCTGTTGGCGCAGGGCCTCTCCAACGCGCTGCGCAATGGGCTCTTCTTGGCCGGAATGGAGGAGGCGCTGCCGCCCTCCGACAGGGAGATCGGTCGTGCATGAGCTGATGCCTGTCCTGCTGTTCGTCGGTGTCGTCATCACCTTGCTGGCCGGATACCCGGTCGCCCTGTCGTTGGGCGGCACGGCGCTCGCGTTTGCGCTGATCGGCGAGGTCTTCGGGCTGTTCGAGCCCGCGTTTCTCGAGGCGCTGCCCAACCGTCTCTACGGCGTCATGACCAACGAGACGCTGATCGCGGTCCCGCTCTTCGTCTTCATGGGCGTGATGCTCGAGCGCTCGCGGGTCGCCGAGAGCCTGCTCGACACCATGGCGATGCTGTTCGGGCCCCTGCGCGGCGGGCTCGGGATCTCGGTGACCCTGGTCGGCATGCTGCTCGCGGCGAGCACCGGTATCGTCGGTGCCACCGTCGTGACCATGGGGCTTCTCTCCATGCCGATCATGATGCGCCGCGGTTATTCGCCGAGCTTGGCGGCCGGGACCATCTGTGCGTCGGGGACCCTGGGTCAGATCATCCCGCCCTCGATCGTGCTGGTGCTGCTCGGGGATGTGCTCTCCTCGGCCTACCAGCAGGCGCAACTGGAGATGGGTATCTGGTCGCCCGAGACCGTGTCGGTCGGCGATCTCTTCGTCGGCGCCTTGGTGCCCGGGCTGATGCTGGTCGGCCTCTATATTCTCTATATCGTGGGTGTCGCGGTGTTTCGGCCCGAGGCGGTACCGGCGATGCCGCGCGAGGATCGACCGATCGACGGTGCCGCGTTGGCTTGGCGGGTCGTTTCGGTCCTGATCCCGCCGCTTTTTCTGGTGGTGGCGGTGTTGGGGTCGATCCTGGGCGGGTTTGCGACACCCACCGAGGCGGCATCGGTCGGTGCGGTCGGTGCACTGATCCTGGCTGCGGCGCGCGGTCGGCTGAATGTCTCGACCCTGCGCGAGGTGGTGCGTCAGACCACCGTGGTCACCAGCATGGTGTTTTTGATCTTCATCGGTGCCGCGATCTTCTCGTTGGTCTTCCGCGGTTTCGGCGGAGACGATCTGGTGACCGAGTTTCTCACTGGCTTGCCCGGCGGGGTCGTCGGTGCAGTGGCGCTCGTGATGCTGGTGATGTTCCTGCTGGGGTTCATCCTGGACTTCATCGAGATCACCTTCGTGGTGGTCCCGATCGTGGGTCCCGTGTTGCTCGCGATGGGGCTGGATCCGGTCTGGCTCGGCGTAATGATGGCCATCAATCTTCAGACCTCCTTTCTTACGCCGCCCTTCGGCTTCGCGCTCTTCTACCTGCGCGGGGTGGCCCCGCCCGAGATCACCACGCTCCACATCTACAAGGGTGTGGCGCCCTTTATCCTGATCCAGTTGCTCGTCCTTGGCCTTCTTGCGCTCTGGCCCGCGCTGGCGACCTGGTTGCCCGGGCTGGTCTACGCGTCTTGAGCCGTCTCCGAGACGCCTGATCGGCGGCGGAGTTGTCCGGGTCAGCGTGTGCTTGGTTGACGGCCGGTCGGGTCGGCGGCTTGCGGTGGCGGCGGCTGCCGGGTCATGTCCCGTGTCAGACCCCGGTAAAGGGCAGCTTGAGGATCCCGGAACATGACGCCGATGCCGGACCCGCGATGGTGAACCACGATGGCCGGGATCAGCCAATCCTTGCCCAGACATTCGAGCTCGAGCTCGACCAGGATCCCGATCGGGAGGGTGAGGTTGCGGACTTCGAGGAACATGCCCTGATCGGACAGATTGCAGCCTCGGGCGCAGATGAAGCGGCGTTTGCGGTAACGGATCGAGACATGAAGGTCGATCGGGTGTCGAGCACAATAGCGGCGTTCGATGTTCATTGGATTGTCTCTCCCCTGATCTTCGGTTTCGCCCGATAGTAGAAGCTCGACTTGACGAATCGGTTGAAGTTGCGTGACGAAACGATGAACCTTGCCGAGGTTGGAACCGTCTTCGTCAGCCGTCGCGATGTTGCCAATAGCCCCAGTCGTAGGTGCGATATTTCACGGGCATCAGATGTGTGTAGAGTAGGATGCAGCGCGTGATCGAATGCAGCGTCTTGCGCAGTCGGCTGCCCTCGATGCGCCGATGATCGGTCGCATGAACGACTAGATCCTTCCGAAACGACACCCGAAAACCCGCGCGCCGAAGACGCCAGACGACCTCCGAGTCCTCGTTGCAGGTCAGTCTCAGGTCGAAACCGCCCACGCTCGCGAGCGCATCCCGCCGGATCAGGAGATTGGAGCCCGACGCAGCCGGTATTCCACAGGCGTGGCTGAGCGCTTGGGCGCGTGCAATGCGTTTGTAATAGGTGCGGAAGCGGTCTCGGGAGAGCTTCGGTCCGTAATACACCGCACTCCCGGAAAGGGCCGCGAGCTGATCGAAATAGCCCGGCGGAAACAGGATATCGGCATCGCTGAACAGCAGCCAGTCGGTCCGTGCGAGATCGGCGCCCCGTTGTCTCGCTTGCGTGACGGAACCGGGTTCGCGCAGGACGAGGGTGTGCTCGGGTCGCAGGCTCTCGATCAGGTCCGGCGTCTCGTCCCGGCTCGCATCCACCACGATGAGCTGGATCTGCGCGGGAACGGATGCCAGAAAGTGCCGGATATTGTGGGCCTCGTCGCGCGTCGGAAGGATCAGTGTGATATCGGCCGGCAGCATTCCCGTTCATCCCGTCTCGCGCGGCAAAATAGCCGTCTAGCGAGTTTAAGGCGGAGTCATGTCAACCTGATGACGCGTCAAGGCCCGGTCGGGGATTCGGCCACGAGCGCGCCGCATGCTTTTGAGACTCTTGTGATCCGGGAACCCGGATAAAGAACCCCCGGAGTCCTGGGTTGAGGACTCCGGGGTAATCGCTTCCCCGGCTTGGGGATGCCGGGATGTGGGGTCGCCCTCAGGGGGGATGGGCAACCCCGATGCGCTCGACAAATACGACCGGGTGCACTTGAGTAAGTTCCTCGGATGTTTAACCCGCAACGCTACTTTTTAACCTTTTAAACCGCGCCGACTCCAACGCTCGTCAAGTCTTCCGGGGCCGATCCCATCAAAAGACATCGCATACCGCACCGGGTGCGGTTTAATGGGCCTCGTCCCAGTTCTCTCCCGTCCCGATATCGACAATCAAGGGAACAGCCAGATCCGCAGCGGATTCCATCATTGTGCGAATGCGCGCACCGGCCGTCTCGATCGCATCGGCGGCGATCTCGAACACCAGCTCGTCGTGCACCTGCATGATCATCCGAACCGGCGGCCGCTCGGATTGGATCCAATCATCCGTCGCGATCATGGCGCGTTTGATGATGTCGGCGGCCGTGCCCTGCATCGGGGCGTTGATGGCGGTCCGCTCGGCGGCGGCGCGTCGGTTCTGGTTGCTGTGCCCGATCTCGGCGAGATAGAGTCGGCGCCCGAACAGGGTCTCGACATAGCGGTCCTCGCGCGCTTGGGCGCGGGTGCGCTCCATGAAGTCCTTGACCCCCGGATAGCGCTGGAAATAACGATCGACGTATTCCTGTGCGGCACCGCGCTCGATGCCGAGCTGCTTGGCGAGCCCGAAGGCGGACATGCCGTAGATGAGTCCGAAGTTGATCGCCTTGGCCGAGCGGCGCTGCTCCCCGGTGACCGCCTCGGGTGCGAGCCCGAGGATCTCGGCGGCGGTTGCGCGATGGATGTCGAGACCGCTCGCGAAGGCCGCGAGCAGCCGTTCGTCGCCCGAGAGATGGGCCATGATCCGCAGCTCGATCTGCGAGTAGTCGGCGGCGAGCAGGCGGTTCCCCGGCTCGGCGACGAAGGCGCGGCGGATCCGGCGACCCTCGTCGGTGCGGATCGGGATGTTCTGCAGGTTCGGGTCGCTCGAGGAGAGCCGGCCGGTCGCGGCCACCGCCTGATGATAGGAGGTGTGGACCCGGCCGGTGTCCGGATTGACCATCTGGCGGAGCTTGTCGGTGTAGGTGGACTTGAGCTTCGACAGGCTGCGGTGTTGCAGGATGAGGTCCGGCAGCGCATGGCCGTCGGCGGCGAGCTGCTCGAGCACCGCCTCCGAGGTCGAGGGCGCGCCGGTCGGTGTCTTGGCGATCACCGGCAGGCCCAGCTCCTCGAAAAAGATCGCCCCGATCTGCTTGGGCGATCCCATGTTGAAGCGCCGCCCGGCGGTCTCGTAGGCCCGGATCTCGATCTCCTGGATCCGCTTGGCAAGCTCTGCGCTCTGCACGGCGAGCAGGTCCGGATCGATCCGCACGCCGTGGCGCTCCATGCGCGAGAGGATCGGGATCAGCGGGATCTCGATCTCCCGGTAGAGAGCGGCCATGCTCGGGATGGCTTCCAAACGGGGCCAGAGTGCGCGATGCAGGCGCAGGGTCACATCCGCGTCTTCGGCGGCATAGTGTCCGGCCTGCTCCAGCGGGATCTGATCGAAGGTGAGCTGTTTGGCGCCCTTGCCGGCGATGTGCTCGAAGTGGACCGTGTCGTGGTCCAGATATTTCTTGGCCAGCGAGTCCATGTCGTGACGGGTCGCCGTGCTGTCGAGGACATAGCTCTCGAGCATGGTGTCGTGGGCGATCCCGCGCAGCTCGACGGCATAGCGGGCCAGGACGCTCATGTCGTACTTGAGGTTTTGGCCGACCTTGCGACGGTCGGGATCCTCCAGCAGGGGTTTGAGCCGTTCGAGCACCTCCAGGCGATCCAGTTGATCCGGCGCGCCAGGGTAGACATGGGCGACCGGGACATAGGCGGCCGCGCCCGGCTCGACGGACACCGAGAGGCCCACCAGCTCCGCGCGCATGTAGTCGAGGTCGGTCGTTTCGGTGTCGAAGGCGAAGAGGTCCGCGGATTCGATCCGAGCCATCCATGCCTCGAAGGCGTCTCGGGTGAGGACGACCTCGTAGTGCTGGATTGGCTTCGACCCCGTCGATGGATCCGGGACATCCGTCTCTGCGCCGCCGGGGGCCGCGTCCTTCAGGGTGGCGAGCAGTCGGCGCGACTCCAAGCGCTCGTACCAACCGCGCAGGGTCTCGCGATCCGGCGGGGCAGGGCGCAGATCCGTGGGCTCGAGGTCGAGCGCGACATCCCGCTTGATGGTCGTGAGCGCGCGCGACAGGGGCAATTGGTCCAGCACCGCGCGCAGATTCTCCCCGACCTTGCCCGTGATCTTCTGCGCGTTGGCGATCACCCCGTCCAGATCCCCGTATTCGAGGATCCACTTGGCCGCCGTCTTCTTCCCGCATTTGGGTACACCGGGAATGTTGTCGACGCTGTCGCCCATCAGGGCCAGATAGTCGACGATGCGCTCGGGCGGCACGCCGAACTTCTCTGCGACACCCGCCGGATCCAGCACCGTGTCCGTCATGGTGTTGACCAGCGTGACATGCTCTCCGACGAGCTGCGCCATGTCCTTGTCCCCGGTCGAGACCAGCGTCGGGATGCCCTGCGCCGCGGCGCGGGTCGCGAGCGTGCCGATGACGTCGTCGGCCTCCACGTCCGGGATCACCAGCAGCGGCAGCCCCATCGCCCGGATCACCTCCTGCAGCGGCAGGATCTGCTCGCGCAGCTCGGCGGGCATGGCCGGCCGATTGGCCTTGTATTCGGGATAGATGTCGTCGCGAAAGGTCTTGCCGGGCGCGTCGAAGACCACGCCGATGTAGTCGGGTCGATGCTCGTCGATGAGCTTGCGCAGCATACTGACGACACCCATCAGCGCCCCGGTAGCCTCGCCTTTTGAGTTGGTCAGTTTGGGCAGCGCGTGATAGGCACGGAAGAGATACCCGGAGGCATCGACCAGGATCAAAGGGTAGCGTGTTGCCATGGAGGTCTCGTCGGGGAGGTCTCGTCGGGGAGTCGGAGCGATGAGACGAACGGTAGCACAGGCGCGAAGGAGGCGGAGCCGCTGTTGGCCTACATCGACAGGGCGTCTGCCCGGACGGATCCAGCCGCGGGGAGGTGACCGATCGGTCCGATCACATGGCCCGGGAGCCAGCGCAGCAGGACGGCCTCGAGCTCGGCGATCTGTGCGGGCTTCGAAATAAAGTCGTCCATCCCGGCGGCGGAACAGTCCTCGCGATCGCGCTCGGAGACGCCTGCGGTCATGGCGACGATGGGGATATGCTCGCCGTTGCCGCGAGCCTGCTCGGCTGCACGGATGTCGCGCGTCGCCTCGTGCCCGCTTAACTTCGGCATCTGAATATCCATGAGGATCAGATCGAACCGCTCGTGCGCAACGGCCTCGATGGCCGCCTGACCATCGGCTGCGATTCCGGGCTCGATACCGAAGCGGTGCAACATCATGGTGACGACCTTCTGATTGACGGCATTGTCCTCGGCAACCAGCACCCGTGCGTCGAATCGCCGGGTGGGGCGCTTCGGGGGAACCGGTACGATCCCGGCATCCGGTCGGGACATCCCCAAGACCTTGGCGGCGGCATCGTGCAGCAAGATCTCGCGGACCGGTTTGAGCAGGGTCACCTCGATCCCGACCCGACGCGCCTCGGGTCCCGGATAACCGAGGGAGCTGAGCATGATCAGCCGGGTCGCGCCGAGCGCATCGTCGCCCTTGATGCGATGCGCAAGCTCGATCCCGTCCATGCCCGGCATCTGCATGTCCAGAATCGCCAGGTCGAACGGCCGATCCTGCTCGAGCCCCCGCTGCAATGCCTTCAATGCCTGCAAACCGTCTTCCGCGCACTCGGTGCGCGCGCCCCATCGCGCGAGATGGCTTTTCAGAATCAGGCGGTTGGTGGCGTTGTCGTCGACGATCAGCGTGCGTATGCCGCACAGGTCGCTCTCCTCGTAATCCGGTGTCTGCGTTGCGGCCGTCAGAGCCAAGGTGAACCAGAAGGTCGAGCCGACACCGGGCGTACTCTCGACGCCGATCTCCCCGCCCATCAGGCCGGCGAGCCGTTTGGAGATCACCAGTCCGAGGCCGGTGCCCCCGAAGCGACGGGTCGTCGAGGCGTCGGCTTGGGTAAAGGGACGAAAGAGGGTTGCGAGTATCTGCGGATCGATCCCGATCCCGGTATCCGTGACCTCGAATCGCACCAGCCAGCCATCCTGTGTCGGGTGATCCAGGGTGACACGCACCACGACCTCGCCGCAGGCGGTGAACTTCACGGCATTTCCCATGAGGTTCATAAGGACTTGGCGGATGCGGTAAGGGTCGCCCGTCAGGACTCGGGGCACGTCCCGGTGCACGAAGCTTGCGACCTCGATCGGGCGCTCGCGCACGCCCGCTGCGACCAGCCCGGTGACCTCTTCGACGACGTTGCGCAGATCCAGCTCGATCTGCTGAAGGTCGAGCTTGCCCGCCTCGATCTTGGAGAAGTCCAGGATGTCGTTGATGACCGTCAGCAGCAGACTGCCCGATTTCTCCGCGGTGTTGATGAAATCCTGCTGCTGGCGGGAGAGCTGGCTGTCGCGCAGCAGCTCCAGCATGCCCAAGACGCCGTTCATCGGGGTACGAATCTCATGGCTCATCATCGCCAGGAATTCGCTTTTGGCGCGGTCCGCGGACATCGCCTCGTCGCGCGCGCGGGCCAGCGCGTCCATCTGTCGACGGGTCGCGGTGAGATCCCGCACCACCGCCGTGAATACGCGGCTGCTGCCGATATCCACTCGGCTCATCGCGATGTAGAGCGGAAACCCGGTGGCGTCTTTGCGCATCCCTTCGAGCTCGCGGATCTCGGTCAGCGCATCCGTCTTGCCGAGGGTTCGTGCGTCGCCGATCCGCTCCCGGTACTCGCTGCGATAAGGCTCGGCGAAGAGGATCGACATGGGTTTGCCGCGAACCTCCTCCGAGGTGTAGCCGAACATCGTCTCCGCTGCGCGGTTCATCGCGACCAAGCGGCCCGCAGCGTCGATGTGGACGGCTCCGTCGGCCATCTTGTCGATGATGGCTCGATTGCGCTCGCGGCTTTCCGTCAGGAAGGCGATCTCGCGCCCGGTCAGGCGGGTCGTCAGTAACGACCAGAGGATCGACGCCGCCGCGGACACGGCGACTGTCGCGATCACGAGTGTGGTCTGCTGCGGCAGGCTGGTTCGCGCGAACTCCGCCCAGAGTCCCGGATCCGCCCCGAGCGCGCTCGCCTGTGCTCGGAGATCCCACAGCAGTGCGCCGACAGCCGCGAGTGTTCCGACACCGATAAGCCCGAGCCCCGGGAGTGTGAAGCGATCCAAGCGGTTCTGCGTCGCGGCGCGCAGCGGGCCGATGGAGCCGCGATTGGGTCGCCGACGATTGAGCTGAGGCATCATTCTCGACAGGACAATTGAATGGTGAAACCGCTCGGCGGGCTCGGTTGGTCGGAGAGAATAGCGCGAACCTCGTGCCCGCCCGATGAGGCATTCCCTGCTTCTCGCGGCTGGAGCGGACCCCATGCCTCGTGTCGCATCCCGGCGTCCCGCATACGCTGCCATGCAGATGGTAACACTATCGGATCGGGCAACGGACTTCCTGCCGGGGCGACCGCAGCGGGGGCACGCTCTGAATCGCCGGCATCGTTCGTGTCGCGAGTCGGGCTCGGCATACGGTTGACAGCGGGAGCGCGGCTCGACGAGAGTGACCCGATTCGATTCAATACGGCAGGATCTCCTTATGGACGAACTTTGCGACGTCGCCGATCTGTTCTTGAGCACGGCTCCGGCCTGCGACTACTGGACCCTGCGTCTGGTCGCGGAGGAGCAGGATCATTTGGAGGTTCGTCAGGGCGTCGTCGAGCCGAGTCGACTGACATCGATCGCGGGCGCCATGGTCACCCTCGTCAAGGGCGGCGGCATCGGCTACGGCGCAACCAGCGATCTCGGCGCCGCCGGGCTGCGCGCCGCGGCCGAGCGGGCGGCCGGCTGGGCGCAGGTCCATGCCCGGCTCGGACTCTTCGAGGCCGGAATCTATCCGCGCAGCAGCACCCGTGCGGACTATCGCACGCCGATCGAGGAGCCCTGGTCGACGCTGCCGATCGGGGAGAAGCTCGACATCCTGCAGGCCGCCAACGACGCCTTGGCGATCGACGAGCGGATCGTCGACTGGTCGGCCTGGCTGGCGCGCCGCCGGGTATCGCAGCTCTTGATCACGAGCGACGGCGGGCGTGTCTCGCAGGTTCTGGATTATGTGCATCCGGGCCTGGTCGCGGTGGCCAATGCAGGCAGCCAGACTCAGCGTAGGCATGGGGGCGGCTCGGACGGCTCGCAGCAGGGCGGTCTGGAGCGGATCGTCGCCGTGCGTCTGCTCGAGGACGCCCCGCGCGTGGCCGAGGAGGCGCTTGCCCTTCTGGATGCCCCGGAATGTCCGGCGGACACGCGTGACCTTGTCCTGCTGCCGAGCCAGATGGTGCTGCAGATCCACGAGAGCATCGGCCATCCGCTGGAGCTCGACCGCATCTTGGGCGACGAGCGCAACTATGCCGGCACCAGCTTCGTCACGCCCGGCATGTTCGGTCGCTACCGCTACGGCTCGGAGTTGTTGAACGTCACCTTCGATCCGACCGTGCCGATGGAGCTGGTCTCGGGTGTCGCCGACGACGAGGGTGCGCCCGCCGCGCGTGAATATCTCATCCGTCGCGGCATCCTGGAGCGTCCGCTCGGCGGGGCCTTGTCCCAAGCGCGCGCCGGCTTGCCCGGGACGGCGAACACGCGCGCGAGCAGTTGGGATCGCCCGCCGATCGACCGCATGGGCAACATCAACCTGGAGCCGGGGGAGGGCAGTCTCGCCGATCTAATCGCGCAGGTGGAGCGGGGTGTGCTGATGGACACGAACCGCTCCTGGTCGATCGACGACAGCCGCAACAAGTTCCAGTTCGGCTGCGAGCTGGGTCGGCTGATCGAAGACGGTGAGCTCAAAGGGCTGGTGCGCAACCCCGGCTATCGCGGCATCTCGGCGAGCTTCTGGCGCAGCCTCGACGGCGTCGGCGGCCCGGAAAGCCTGGAGATCCGCGGGGTGTGCAACTGCGGCAAGGGCGAGCCGAATCAATCGGTCTATGTCGGTCATGCCACGCCGCCCTGTCTGTTTCGGGACGTCGCGGTCTTCGGAGGTGGCGAATGAACGCCGATGCCTTTTTCGCCTTGGCCGCGCGTCTGAACGTCGATCTGCACGGCGCCGAGATCCTCTTTTCCAACCTCTCCAACGAGTCGTCGGACTTCGTGCGACTCAATCGCAACCGGGTCCGTCAGGCCGGGCATGTCGGCTCGACCGCCTTGGACTTGACCCTGATCGAGGGCTCCCGACAGGTCGAAGGCGGCTGTGATTTGAGCGGCGATTCGACCGAGGATCAGGCCCGCGCGCGGCGGTTGCTCGCCCGACTGCGCGAGCGCCTGGCGCACGTCCCGGACGATCCCTATCTGAGTTATTCAACCGAGCCGTCCGAGAGCGACCAGTGCGGCGACGCACGACTCCCGCACGCCGCCGAGGCGATCGGCGAGCTCATCGCGTCCGCCGACGAGATGGACCTGGTCGGGATCTGGGCCAGCGGCGAGATCGCCGAGGGGCTCGCAAGCTCGATCGGGCACCGCCACTGGCATGCGAGCGCCAGCTTCAACCTGGATTGGAGCTGTTATCTGGAGGCGGACAAGGCGGTCAAATCCGCCTACAGCGGGTTCGACTGGGATCCGGCGATCCTGCGCGGCAAGCTCGAGGCGATGCGCGAGGGGCTGCACATCATGTCCCGCCCGGCACGCATCCTGGAGCCGGGGCGCTACCGGGCCTATCTGGCGCCGAGCGCCGTCGGCGAGCTGATGGGCATGCTCGCCTGGGGCGGGTTCGATCTCAAGAGCCACCGTACCCATCAGACCCCGCTGCTCAAGATGGCGCGCGGCGAGCGCGCCTTCGACCCGCGCATCGGGATCCGCGAAGAGCACGACCGCGGTCTCGCACCCCGCTTCACGCCCGAGGGCTTTCCGACGCCGCCGCGCGTTGCATTGGTCGAAGGCGGGCGCTTTGCCGGATGCCTGGTCGACGCACGCTCGGGCAAGGAGTACGGCGAGCCGGTCAACGCCGCGAGCGATGCACCCGGCTCGCTCGGCCTGGATGCGGGGACGCTGGACGCCTCCGAGGTCCCGGGCCAACTCGATACGGGGTTGTGGATCGGCAACCTCTGGTACTGCAACTGGTCCGATCCCAACGACTGCCGCGTCACCGGCATGACCCGCTTCGGCACCTACTGGGTCGAGGCCGGCGAGATCGTTGCCCCGGTGAAGGTCATGCGCTTCGACGACAGCCTCTACCACCTGCTCGGCGATCGTCTGGAGGGGCTGACGCGGGAGCGCGAGCTGCTCCTCTCCGCCGAGACCTACGACGGGCGCTCGACCGACAGCGCGCTGCTGCCCGGGGTGCTGGTGTCGGGGATCGATTTGACGCTGTGAGATGGCGGCTCCCGAGACCCGCAACCGTCGGCAGAGCGTCGTCTCGAGAACGCCTTTACATCGAAGTCCGACTCGTGACACCGCTCCGCGGTGTCACGCATCCCTTGGCGCTCCGCCGATCGACCATGCGTTTAGGTGATTTCCGGGAAAGCATCGACCAACATGGGGCGACTTTAGTCGCCCGGTAAGCATTGGCAACACGCACGGCCGGGATGATCATTCCCGGAAATCGCCTTAAATCGCGTCCGGAGCTAAACCGCGTCCAGAGCGAGATGCTCACTTTCGAGTGAGTTCGAAGTTTGGTGAATCCACGCCCCTTAGCGGGGGGCGCGGTTTAAAATTTTATATTTTTTAATACTTTAAACCGCGCCGGCTCCAGCGTTTGTCAAAACCGCCGGGGCCGATCCCATCCAAAAACATCGCATACCGCACTGGGCGCGGTTTAGATGCGTCGTTTTCATTGTGCGTTTGGCTTCGGAGATATCCTCGATCCCAGTGAGACGCGGTTCAGGGTCAAGCCCGCACCACCGTGATGGTTCGCCCCTGCGGGCCGGTCACCGTCTGGCTGGATGTACGCTCGGCGATCGGCGGCTGATCGGCGCGCCGGTCGAAGATCACCAGCCAGCCGGTCGCAAGCCCCAGCCCGCTCAGATAGCCGTCCAGTTGGATCAACCCCTCCGCCAGCGGGTCCGAGGCGCCGTCGCGCCAGACCTTGAGCTCCATCGCCAGGGTCACCGCGCCATAGCGCAGACAGAGATCCATCCGCCCCAGGCCGATGGCGTATTCGCGCTCCAGGGTTCCGCCGCCGTTGATGACCCGATGCAGAAAGGCCATCAGCACCAGATGCGGGGCAATCTCGTGATAGGAGGCGCTGCCCAGCAGCGGCTGTCCGTGCTGGCGCCAGAAGGCGAGGAAGGCGTCGAGCAGGGCGGCGGGATCAAGGGTACCGTCGGCGTTGAGCCAGGTCGGAGCGATGTGGGGCAGAGAGTCCTGCGGTCCGCTGGCCAGAGCGCGCGGCAGCACTTCGCGGTAGATCGGATTGGCGACCACCAGTCCACCCGAACCGTCGCGGCGCAGCAGTCCCAGATCGATCAGGTACTGGCGATCATCCTCGGAGGCCTCGCCCGGCAACGTACCGGCGAGCATCGGCTCGATCACCCGGCGTACCCGCGGTTCCTGCAATTTGTGGGCAAGCTGATCGAGATGGGTGACGCGCTCCAGGATCATCGCCTCTTTGGCCTGGTCGATGAGCTCGATCCTGATCGGACGGCTGCGGTCGCGGCCCTCGCGCAGCTCGAAGCAGGCACGGTAGGCCAGGGCGTTGACCAGCCAGGGCTGGCCTTGCGTGAGCGCCCACACCCGGTCCAGCGCCTCGGGGGTGAAGACCTGCCCGGTCTCGGCGGTATGCTCCAGCAGTAAGGTGCGCACCTCATCGGCGGTGAAGTCGCCCAGCCGTAGCGACTTGGCTTTGATGTTGAAGGCGCTGCCGCCGGTGATGGGCGCGTTCTCGGAGCTGGCGTGGATGCGGTAATCGCGCAGGTCGCGCACGCCGCACAGGATCACGGTCTGCGGGAAGCCCTCCGGACGCTGGGTGTAACCGGCGCGCAACTGGCGCAGCAGCGCGATCAGGGTATCGCCGACCAGCGCGTCGACCTCGTCGAGCAGCAGCACCAGCGGCTGAGGACTGTGAAGGCACCAGCGCTCGAGCAACGCGTTCAGCACACCATCGGCTCCGTGTGCCGGCCAGACCGCCTCGGTCCATTCGTACAGCCGCTCCTCGCCCAGATAACGCCGCGCCGCGCCGCCGATGGCCCCGCAGATGGCGCGCATACCGCGTGCCACATCCTCGCGCGCGGTCTGGGCGATCTCCAGATTGGCATAGACGGCGCGATACTGCCCCGCCCGGTTCAGATGCTCGGCCAGCGCCAGCAGGCAGGTGGTCTTGCCGGTCTGGCGCGGTGCATGGAGCAGAAAGTATTTCTTCTGCTCGATCAGGCGGAGAATCTCGTCGAGATCCCACCGACTCAAGGGCGGCAGACTGTAATGATCCTCCGAGCGAATCGGACCTTCGGTGTTGAAAAAACGCATCTCGGGATCTCTCCACGCAGGAGTCGGTAGTGCCTCATTCCGCGAGCGCTCGCTCGGCGCCGCCGCCGGCTTCGAGCTCCGCAATCGACTCCAGGAGGCGGCGCGCATTGGTCGGGCTGCGCAAGAGGTAAGCGGTTTCTTCGAGGGCCTCGAAGTCTTCCAGCGACATCATGACCACCGAGCGAGAATTTTTCCGGGTGACAATGATCGGGGCATGGTCGTCGCAGACCCGTTCCATCGTCTCGGCCAGCCTGCGTCGGATCTCGGTATAGGTCATGGTATTCATCGGATTGCCCCTCGCTACTGTACAGGTTACTGTACGACGAGAGGCCATGTGATGCAATGTCGAGACAGGCCGCAACGCTAGCGCCGGTCGCGCCTTCTGGGCCGGAAGGAAAAACCCCTGCAAGGCCAGTTTCTCAGCGAGGTGATGGACCGGCTGCTCGGCTTTCGCCAGCTCGTCGGCGCCGAGGGCGCGCACCACAGGGAACCCGAGACCAGCTCCGGGACGGTGAAGGGCTATCGGCCTCCGGATGCCCGTCTCGGCTGGTTCGGGTCCACCGTGGATCTCACCCGCGCAGTCCTGGAGCTGAAGGCGCCGGGCGCGGATCTCGACGCCAAGCAGGGCGCCGGCTACGGCAAGCTCACGCCGGTGGAGCAGGCGTTCGGCTATGCCGCCAAGGTCGACGGCTGCCGCTGGGTCATCGTCAGCAACTTCATCGAGCTGCGGCTCTATCGCACCGGACCTGATCACCCGCTTCATGGTCGCACGGACCATCGGCGGCTGGCTGGCCGAGCGTCATGCGCAGATCGAGGCCCGGCATCGCACCGGCCAGCCCGGCCCCCTGTCGAACGAGACCCGACCGACACCCACGCCCGCTACGCCGGTCCCATGCAACAGCGCGCCGCCGAGATCCGCGCACTCGAACGCCGCCTCTCCGCTCTGGTGAATCAGGCGTACCGCCTGAGCGACGACGATATCGCACTCATCCGGCGCACCGCGCCGCCGCGGATGCCGGGCGACTGACTCTCCGATGCGGTGAACGACGGCGGCATACGGCGCTCTATTTTCTGTCCCGATACGGGATCGGAAATGAGCCCACCGGCGTCCTCGCGATCTTTGCGGAGCGCGGCACTGTATGGGAGGGCTGGGTATCAGATGCCGCTGAAATCCGCGGCACAAGCCGCTGAATTAACTCGTGACACCGCTCTGCGGTGTCACGCGTCGATTGGCGCTCCGCGCCCCGTCCGAGAACGGATCACCAATCCCTGAAGACATCAATCAACCCCGCGCGCCCGGCATAACAGCGCGCGCTCGACCAGCGCCAATGCTCCGGATCATCCACAAAACCCCTCTTGACCGGATTGTTGTGAATGTACTCCAGCTTCTGCCGCAGCATGACGTCCCCCTCGATGCATTCCGGATGGGATCCCTCTTGCCAGAGCTGATACGAGCGATCACTGCGCCTCGCCTTGAACGTGAACCCCATGCGATCCAGCAGCCGTCTTGCCCCCTTCTCCTCAAGCAAATCAATGAGTTTTCTGGCCGAGTAGGATTTGAAGCGCTTCCACACATCCGGCAGGTTCGGCGCTTGAGCGACGGCATGCAGGTGGTTTTCCAGCACGACAAAGCCGTAGATGCGAAGCTCGGCATGCTTCTGCAGGTACGACCAAGAGTCGAACACTACTTGCACGGTTTCGGGTCGAGTGAAGATGGACAGCCACTCGACGACGGTGCACGTCAAGAAATGTGGGTGATCCTGCGAGGCGAAACGGTAGCGTGTCCGAGCCATTGGCCTGCCGAGAAGATTGTGTTTCCCTGCGCTCTACACGATCTGTTGTTTTATTGTGTGCTGTTGCACGTGGCGCGGAGCGCCAAGGGATTCGTGACACCGCAGAGCGGTGTCACGAGAACAGGAATCGGTGTCACGAGACAGGAACGCCGAGCGGCTAAAGTGACGCGCCTTGGCCTGTGCATCGATGCGTGCGCTTTGCAAAGACCCGCTGCACGATCTTTCCACAGCGGCAGGTCGAGCGACCCGAGTCACGGGGTGAGGATGACATCAGCCGTCGTCATCGTCCGCTTCGCCCTCCCACAGCAGATCCGCCATGACGTCCATCGCGTTGGAGAGGCGCAGCAGCGTGTCGGCGCGGGGGATGCCCTTGCCCGACTCGAACCGTGCGACCTGCGCCTGCGTGACCCCGGCGCGGCGGGCCAACTCGCGCTGGCTCCAACCCAGCCAGCGGCGCCACGCCTTGAGCAGGCTGTAGCCCTGAAGCACATTCAGCTTGACCACCTCATGCGGCAGGGTGGAGCGTTTCTCGCCTTGGCGGGTCAGCAGCGCCTCGTACTGCGCCATCGGCAGCACGGCAAACGCCGGCTTGCCGTCGTGGTGAATGATCTGTACCTCAGTAGGTGCGTTCATCGCGCTTCTTGACCTCCTCGACCCAACAGATCTCGACGACGCTCTGCACCGTCATCAACACCCGAAACTCCCCCACCCGCAGCCGATGGCTGTAGGCGTGATTGATCAGGGCCTTTACGTCGCAAGGCCGCCCGTCAGCGAAATCCTCGACGGCCGACAGGATCCGCTCGACCGCTTGCGGGTTGCGCAGCTTCTTGAGCTGTTTGCGGGCCTTGTTGCGCCACTCGATCCTCATTCCAAGAGTATACAATAATGTATATATTGTGAAATCTTAAGACATCTAAAACGCATCAATTGCGAACCTTGATAGGGTACACACCTCCCGTTTCAGCTCGTTTCGATGAACAATTCATACCAGACTCGCTAGTGTCTACGGCATGAAAACGGACGATCACAAGGCCCGTAAGGCAACCAAGGCCAAGCTCGCCGCAGCGCTCGGGATCACCGTTGACCAGATGACTTAGGTCATGGTCGCTGGCGCGTCTCGCCGAGGTGACCACCACTTGGCAGCCCCTAAAACTAGCGCCGGCCGCACCGACTCAGGCATGATTGCGGGTCGCCCGGGGTTTGACGCGTCTTGCGCGCGACCTGCTTGTGGCGTGTTTGGCCGGCCGAGCCGGTCTTCCCGGGCGCTGGTTTAGGAGCCGCGATGCTAAAGATGCCTCCGAACCCAGGGTCCCCATCACTGATGTCAACCGCCTGCCGGTCGATCGGCCGGCCGGAGCGGTTTTGGAGGTATTCACCATGGTTGCAGGCCTCGACGAGAAGCTGGAGCCGATCTTTCAGGATGTCTTGCGCCGCAATCCGGGCGAGACCGAGTTTCACCAAGCCGTGCGAGAGGTGCTCGAGACCCTCGGCCCGGTGCTGGTCAAGTATCCGGAACTGGCGGATCAGAAGATCATCCAGCGCATCTGCGAGCCGGAGCGTCAGATCATCTTCCGCGTGCCCTGGCAGGACGACCGCGGTCAGATCCAGATCAACCGCGCCTTCCGGGTGGAGTTCAACAGTGCGCTCGGTCCCTACAAGGGCGGCATGCGCTTCCACCCCTCGGTCTATCTGGGGATCATCAAGTTCCTCGGTTTCGAGCAGATCTTCAAGAACGCACTCACCGGTCTGCCGATCGGCGGCGGCAAGGGCGGCAGCGACTTCGACCCCAAGGGCAAGTCCGACGCCGAGATCATGCGTTTCTGCCAGAGCCTCATGACCGAGCTCTACCGCCACATCGGCGAGCATACCGACGTACCGGCGGGCGATATCGGTGTCGGTGGGCGCGAGATCGGCTATCTCTTCGGCCAGTACAAGCGCATCACCAATCGCTACGAGTCGGGCGTCTTGACCGGCAAGGGCCTGACTTGGGGCGGCAGCCGTGCGCGCACGGAGGCAACGGGTTACGGGGCGATCTTCTTCCTCGAGGAGATGCTCAAGGTCCGCGGCGACTCGATCGAGGGCAAGACCTGCGTGGTCTCGGGCTCGGGCAACGTCGCCATCTACGCCATCGAAAAGGCGCAGGCGCTCGGTGCAAAGGTCATTGCCTGCTCGGACTCCAACGGCGTCGTGGTCGACCATGACGGGATCGATCTGGCCCTGCTCAAGCAGATCAAGGAGGTCGAGCGTCGGCGTCTCAGCGCCTACGTTCAGGAGAAGACCGGCGCGACCTATCTGGAGGACAGCTGTATCTGGAACGTGCCTTGCCAAGTGGCGCTGCCCTGCGCAACGCAGAACGAGCTGACCGCGAAGGATGCCCGGATGTTGGTCAAGAACGGCTGTATCGCGGTCGCCGAAGGCGCCAACATGCCGACCACACCCGAGGGGATCCACGTCCTCATGGACGCCGGCGTCGCCTTCGGACCCGGCAAGGCGGCCAATGCCGGCGGCGTGGCCACCAGCGCCTTGGAGATGCAGCAGAACGCCAGCCGCGACTCATGGAGCTTCGAGCACACCGAGCAGCGCCTGAAAGAGATCATGGTGAACATCCATCGCAACTGCTACGAGACCAGCGAGGAGTTCGACTCGAAGGGCAACTACGTGGTCGGCGCGAACATCGCCGGCTTCCTGAAGGTCGGCCACGCGATGGCGGCGTTGGGGTTGGTCTAATCGAGTTTGGTCCACCGGGCGTCCCGGGCGGCCTGCATGCCGCGCGCGGGCGCTCGGGTGGGTTAAATCAGTTTCGCCACCTTCAACAAGACACCGACTACGATGGTCGTCTGCAGGACGCCCACGCCGACGACCCAGCGGGTCAGGTCTGCTTTGGTCTCGGCGAGCTTGGCTTCGAGCTTCAGCTCCGTTTCTCGGATGTCGCGTTTCAGTTCAACCCGTAAGGACTCGATGTCGCGTTGCAGGTTGCTTTCGTGTTCGGCAACCTCCGCCTTGGTCGCCATTTGCCGACCCAGGATTTCGGCAAGAGCGCGCGCTTGAGTCTCGGCTTGCTGGGCGCTGAAACCGCCCGCCTTGAGGGCGTCCGCGTAGGCCAGGGTGTCGAGTATGAAGGCGGTCATGGTGAGCGTCCCTAATCGGTTTCGGTTAGATCCAGCCGCCGCGCGGGGCGTGCCATGACCGCCGCAGCGGCATCACCCAGCGGGTGACCCAACCGGATGCGCCAAACGTCTGTTTACTCCGTAGGTTGCACGGTGCACGAAGCGGTCAACTGCTCTTTCTAGGTTAAAGACCCCTGACGTCTTCTTGATCTCCGTCCCGAGCGCTGGATCGAGATTGACCCGATCGACGTCTCCCCGGCTGTGCACATAAGGACAGATCTCGGATTCTCCATGCCTTCCGTGTCTCCGTGAGAGGCATTTCGAGCTGGAGCCAGTGTCAAAGGATCGGCGGCAAGGTGGTGCCGCCGAGCGCGGCCCTCACCCCGCCGCCTGATAACACACCAACCGCTGACACAAGACATCCGCCACCAGGCGCAGACCGGTGTCGCGGACATCGAGCCAGGTGAGGGCCGCCGCGACGGCGTCGTCCGGCGGATCTTCAAGGTCGAGCGGCAGTCGAGTGGATGCCGGCAGGGCGCTCAGCCAGGCGGGGTTGTAGCTGGCCTCGCCGAGGTGCGGGAAGAGGGCGACGTAGGCGATCTGGGATTCGACGAGATCCTGGAAGAAGTGCGAGCCGAAGGATAGATCCGGCACCATGCCGTCGCCGAGCTCGGCGACCTCGGCGATGACGGCGACCCGGCTGATGTCCGAGAAGCGGATCGGCACGCCGAGCTCGGGTGAGCTGGTGCCCCAGCGGCCGGGGCCGATCAGCAGGGTGGGGCAGTCGTCGCGATCGGCGATGCGGCGGTTGAGCTGTCCGACCAGGCGGGCGACGGCGAACTTCTGCACCGTGGTCAGGGCGCTGTAGCGCGGGCCGTCGACATGGATGATGCGGGCGATCGGCTGGTCGATGTTGCCGCCCATGAAATGGCCGTCGGTCGCGAAGAAGAGCCGCCGGCTCGGCACCTCGCCCGGGAGCTCGACGCGTTGGTTGAGACCGAGGGTCTGCAGCGGTCGGCACTGGACGAGACTGAACGAGGGTGTGCCGTCGTCGGCGAGATGCAGGGTGAATTCGACGTCGATCGGGTAGGCGTAGGCGGATTCCAGGGTCCGGAGCAGGCGCTGCATCAGCTCGACGAAC
The DNA here is from genome assembly GCF_018399035.1 of Thiocapsa sp. Lineage (GTDB taxonomy): Bacteria > Pseudomonadota > Gammaproteobacteria > Chromatiales > Chromatiaceae > Thiocapsa. Next base: position 2,375,828 of record NZ_CP073760.1, on the reverse strand, counting down.
GGGGTCTCGCGCAGGAGCGGTGTGAAGGTCAGGCGCCAGACGGGGTTGCCGCCGGTGCGCTCGCGCGCGCGCTGCGTCGCCTCGCGGTCGAGCTCGGCGCACCAGCGCAGCGGCAGCTCAGGGTCGCTCGTCAGGTGTCTCACGGCGAGCGAGCGTAACCGGTTTTCCGAGATGTCGAGTACGTCGATGTCGTGCTGGGAGAAGCGCACGGCGTCGTCGCGATCGCGGAAGGGGCGTTTGTGGGGCTGATCCAAGGCCACTACGCAGGCGTGATCGCCCTCGATGCGGTCGACCGCGCGGGTGCCGAGACCCATCACCAGACGGACCATGCCGGCGGTCGGGTCCATGGACTCTTCCCAGACGAAGGTGTTGCGCGACACGCCCACACCGGCAGCATCCGGGAAGTAGTAGCGCCCGTGATAGCGCCCGCAGACGCGTTGCAGGAGCAGCGCCATCGGCTCTTCGAGGTCGGCCAACCCGCGTTGGCGGCGGTAGGTGAGGGCGTCCTCGCTCATGGTGCTGGCGAAGACGCGGCAGATCGCCTCTTCGAGCTGGGCTAGCCGTTGCTCGGGCGAGCCTTGGTTGACGAGGAAGAGGCTCTCGTATTTGCCGGCGAAGGCGTTGCCGAAGCCGTCTTCGAGCAGGCTGCTCGAGCGCACCAGGATCGGATACTGCCCGAAATAATCGAGCATCCGCTCGAGCTCCGAGCGGACTTCTTCCGGAAGCCGGCCGCGCAGCATGTCCTCGCGCAGCGACTGGGCCTCGGTGAAATAGCCTGCCTCGGTGCGCTGGCGCATGATCCTGGGCCACCAGCCGTTGTGCACCAGGTAGGAGTAATAGACGTCGGACCCGAGAAAGAAGGAGTCATGCGGCTCGAGATGACGCTCCCAGCGCTCGGGGTCGTCCTGCAACAGGATGCTGCGCGCCAGCAGCATCCCGACCGCCTTGCCGCCGATATAGCCGCTGCCGATCATGCGTGCCCGGATCTCGAGGAGGTCCTGCAGGCCGAGATAGCGGCGCGCAAGGGCGATGATGCGCTCGTCGCGGCTGATCAGGACCTGATAGAGCTGCTCGAGCACCGCGCGGCGTCGCTCGCCGTCGGCGTCGTGGTTCAGGACCTCGGCGGCATCGAGAAAGAGTCGGTCCCAGTAGTCGAGCTGGCGCTGCGTGGTCTCGCCTTTACGGCGTTCGAGATCCGCATGAAGCCGGGTTGCGTCGCTGCTGTCGACCACCGGAAAGAATGCCTCGCCCCGGTGGATGTGCGGCAAGAACATGGTCGGGGAGTGGCGCTGCCACACCTTGACGGGTTGCACGTAACAGCCGGTCTCGGCGCGTCTGACATCGATCAGGACCTGCGTGGTCTCGCGGATGCGCGCCATGGTGGTGTAGCAGTGGCTGCGCGAGAGAAGACCGAAATAGGCGACGGTGTCGAGCCGATAGAGATAGGGGCAGATGACCTGGAAGAGGTTGCCGACCATCAAGTCGGTAGCCCAGGCCGAGAGCAGATCGGAGAGACAGTCGAAGACGTAGAAGGCGCCGCGGCCGTAGTCCGTGATCAAGCGGTGGACATGGCAGGTAAATGCCTCGAAACCGCGCAGGGCGTCGATCGAGACGATCTTGATCCCCGGCCCCGGCGCGACCAGCGGCGCATGTCGGCCGAAGCGCAGATAGATGATGGAGCGCTCGCCCGCGACGGCTTGGGCGACGAAGGCGTCGACGAAGCCGCGGTAGTCCTCGATGTCGTCGATCCGCCAGACGACGTTGTCGCCGATGCGCAGGCCGTCGAGGACGCGATCCAGTCCGTCGAGACCGGTGGAGACGCGCTCGGCGCCGACGGCCTCGCCGGGATCCGTCATGTCCGCCGGCGGGTCGGGCTCGGACGCGCGGTGCTCACCGGCGGAGATCGTCGGCTCGGTCAAGTCGCGGCCGTCTGCGCGCGTGCCATGACGATCAGGTCATCGGCGACGGCGAGCATGTCCGGAAAGCCTTTGGCCTGCTGACCGAGCACGATGTACCGACCGCCGACGGTGATCATGGGCACGGCATCGACACGATAGCGCTCGACGAGGGTGTCGCTGCGTTTGATCTGAGTCTCGACCGCGAACGAATTGAACAAGGGCTCGAAGGTCGCGACGTCCACGCCCTTGCTCGCGACCCAGGCGAACACGTCCTTCTCGGTGAAGAGCTTGGTCCGGTCGTGATGCAGTGCGACGAAGACCTCTTGGTTGAGTCGATCCAGGTCGCCGCTGTATTCCAGCGCATAGAAGAGTCGGGCGAGGTTGGTCCAGGCGGCCCGACCGAAGGTCACCGGGACCTGGCGGAAGGTGACGTCCTCCGGCAGCTTGGCGGCCCAGGGCTTGATGACCAGGTTCAGATCCATGCAATGCGGGCAGCCGTAGGAGAAGAATTCGAGGACATCGATCTTGTCGGGAGCCGCTCCGGGCTGCGGCGGCGAGACCGCGCGCCAGTCGCGACCCTCGACCAGGTTGGCGGCGGCGGTATGCAGCGGGAGCATTGCGGCACCGAGGGCGCCGATCATCGTTTGGGTAAAGCGACGACGGGTGAAGGCCATGCTGGATCTCCGGTCGGGATGAGTGAGGTGGTGATTCGATATGATCGTGTGTCGATTTGGCCGGTGATGATATGTCCCCGGCACGGCTTGTGTCAGTACCGTCATCTTGTCCGCCGTAGGTTGTGCCGAGCCGAGCGAGGCACAACTTCCCTGCGGGCGGCGCTGCGCTTCCTATCGTCAGCGCAACCTACCGCGGCTTGCCGCACAAAATGCGCTCGCCCTCGGCCCATGCGGCGATGTTTCCTCGCCCGACGGCAGCGGGGCATCGGGATCCGCCAGCCAGGCGGCGATGTCGGTGCGCACCCGTGCCCCTTGGCGGTCGCGCGGGAGCATGTGCCAGCCGTGCTCGTAGAGAACGAACGTCAGACCCGGATCCTTGACGGGTAGTTTCGCCAGGAACCGGCAAAAGGCATTTTTGGGGATGATCTCGTCCTGCTCTCCGTAGAGCAGCAGGGCAGGGGTCTGCAGTCGGCCCGCTGTGGCTTGCGCCCGGTCCATCAGGTCGGTGATCCCCCAGAGGGCATCGACCCGGGTCGCCTTGATGACGAGCGGATCCTTGCCCATCGCCTGCAGCATCTCGATATGGTCGGACGGGCTGAGACGGATGCCTTCGCCGGTCAGCTTCAGCCAGGGCAGTGTGCGCACGGCGCCGTCCAGGGCGAGGCGTTGATACCAGGGCATGGTGTCGCGCGACCAGACGGCGGGGGCGATCAGGATGAGGCCGTCGACCGGCAGCGGCCCCTGTGCCGTTGCGGTCAGGACGACGGCACCGCCCATGCTCTCGCCGGCGACATAGAGACGGGCATCGGGATGGCGCGCACGCAGCAGATCGACCAGGTTGCGCAGATCCGCGGCAAGCCGGTCACTGCCGTGCCAGCGCCCGGGCAAGGCGGCGGTGCCGAAACCGCGCTGGTCGACCGCGTAGGTGGTGATGCCCGCAGCGGCAAGCTCGCGGCCCAGGGGGGCGAAGGCGTTCGCGTAGTCGTTGAAGCCGTGCAGCCCGAGCACAATTATTCTCGGCGCCGAGGCGCCGGTCCAGACGCGCAGGGGCAGACGATAGCCGTCGTCCATCCGTGCATGGTCGACGCCGAGGGCGGGCGACCCGGTGTCCGGGTCAGGGGATTCGACGATGTTCGGGGAGGCGCAGGCAGTGAGCATGAGGACGGAGATTAGGGCGGCGAGGGCGTTGGTCCAGAGCGAGCCGGCGATGGTTGTCGGCAGTGTATTCGGGCTCGCGGAGTATTGGGCGGAGTATCGGACCCCGTCCGGGCTCGTCCCGTCGTGCTCGGAACGAAGCGCGTATACTCCCCCGCTGTGACTATCCTGCTCGAAGCCCATGATCTCGTCCGGCTCTATCCTGGTGTGCGCGCCGTGGATGGTATCGGTTTTCGTGTCGAAGCCGGTCAGTGTTTCGGGCTCTTGGGTCCGAACGGGGCCGGGAAGACGACGACCTTGGAGATGCTGGAGGGGATCCAGACCCCGACCTCGGGCACCGTGCTTTATCGTGGCCGGCCGCTCGACCGTGCCTACCGCGAATCGGTCGGCATCCAGTTTCAGGCGACCGCGCTGCAGGACTTTCAGACGGTGCGCGAGTCGCTCGCCATGTTTGCGACCCTCTACCGGCGCACCGCGGACCGCGAGGAGCTGATCCGGCTCTGCAATCTTGCGGAGATCCTGGATCGGGACACGCGCAAGCTCTCGGGCGGTCAGCGTCAGCGACTGCTGTTGGCCATCGCCTTGGTCAACGACCCGGACCTGGTGTTTCTCGACGAGCCGACGACCGGTCTGGATCCGCAGTCCAGACGTAACTTCTGGGGTCTGATCGAGACGGTGCGTCGGCGCGGCAAGACCATCGTCTTGACCACGCATTATATGGAAGAGGCCGAGCGGCTCTGCGATCGGATTGCGATCGTTGATCACGGGCGGATCATCGCCGAGGGTCAGCCTGCGCGTCTGGTTCGGGATCATTTCCCGGCCACCGTGATTCGCCTGCCCGAGTCTGCATGGCCCGTCGGGGCTGCACTTCCGCCGACGGCCGAGCGGCGCGACGGGACCATCGAGCTTTTTGCCGAGGAGGTCCCGCCGATGTTGGCCGAGATCGAGCGCGTCGGGGCCGATCTGACGGATCTGCGGGTGGCGACGCCGAATTTGGAAGACCTCTTTCTGAAACTGACCGGGCATGATCTGCGCTCTTAAACCGCGCCGGGCGCGGTACGCGATGTTTTTCGGGATGGGATCGGCCTGGGCAGACTTCACGACCGCTGGAGTATGCGCGGTTTAAGATATTGAAAAATATATTATTATAAATCGCATCCCCGCCAAGGGTCGTGGATACACCAATTGTCGATCTCACTCCTAGAATGCGCGTCTCGCACTGGACGCCGTTTAGGTCCGTGGGGTTCGGGCTTGCTCGATCCCTCGGTCTCGATCGTACGGCCTCGATCCTGCGGATTCTCGTCCAAACACCCGGAACATCTCATGTGGCGCCGTATCCTGACCATCCTCGTCGCGCGTAACCGCGAGTTCTATCGTGATCGGGCCGGCCTGTCATGGAACATCCTGATGCCGATTATGATGGTGCTGGCCTTTGCCTTCATCTTCACCGACGCGTCGCGAGACGTCTTCAAGGTCGGCGTCATCGCGGACGGCGCCGAATTACCGGTCGCGACCTTCCCCTTCCTGCAGACCCGCCATGTCCAGTTTATCCCGGTCACGGATTCGACGGCGGCGATCGGGAAGGTGGAGCGCCATCAGCTGGACCTCTTGGTGGACCCGAGCGAGACACCGCGCTATTGGGTGAATTCGGATTCGGCCAACGGCTATCTGGTCGAGCGTCTCTTGCTCGGTTCAGGCGGGGCTGGCGGTCAGGGCGAGACAGCGGGTGTGATTCCGGAGCGGGTGAGCGTCAGCGGTGCCGCCCTGCGCTATGTCGACTGGGTGCTGCCCGGCGTGCTGGCGATGAACATCATGTTTTCCAGTCTCTGGGGTGTCGGCTGGGTGATCGTGCGCTACCGCAAGAACGGCGTGCTGCGTCGCCTGAAGGCAACGCCGCTGAGTCCGTGGGAGTTTCTCACCGCCCAGGTGTTCTCGCGTTTGCTGGTGGTTCTGGGGGCGAGCCTGGTGGTCTATATCGGGGCCAGTCTGTTGCTGGACTTCCCGATGCACGGCTCCTACCTTGCGCTGCTGCTGGTCTATGTGGCCGGTGCGCTCTGTTTGATCAGCCTCGGACTGATCGTCTCGTCACGCCTGCGCACGGAGGAGGTCGCGGACGGCCTGCTCAACCTCATCTCCTGGCCGATGCTGCTGCTCTCGGGGGTGTGGTTCTCGATGGAGGGGGCCAGCGGCGCGGCCCAGATCCTGTCCCGGTTCTTGCCGCTGACCCATGTCGTGGAAGGTGCGCGGGCCGTCATGATCGACGGCGCCGGTGTGCTTCAGGTGCTTCCCCAGATCGGCATGCTGGCCGGTCTCGCACTCCTCTTCCTGACCCTCGCGGCCTGGATGTTTCGATGGGAGTGAAGGGGGATGGATGAGGTCGGATCAGGAGCCGCGCGCCTTCGGAACGCTCAAGACCTCGACCTCGACCTTTGCCAGACCCTTCTTGATCATCCCCAGCTCGCGTGCGGCGCTGCGGGAAAGATCGATGATCCGGCCTTTCACGAAGGGGCCGCGGTCGTTGACCTTGACGACGATGCTCTTGCCGGTCTTGGTGTCCGTCACCCGGACCTTGCTGCCGAGGGGGAGGGTCTTGTGTGCTGCGCTGGGGATGTTCTTGTTGTAGATCGCGCCGCTTGCGGTCTTCCGACCATGGAGGCTGTCGTGGTAGTAGGAGGCGATGCCCTTTTGAGCATGCCCCGGCTTGACGCGTGCCTCGGCATTCGGGCCCGAGACGAGAAGAAACACCCCGAGCGAGGCGAAGATGAGCGTTTTGTTCATAAGCAGGACCGTTTCTGCAATCGGCCGGCGGGCGCCACGGGCGGCGCTTTGGATGCCGGTCAGTTGATAACCTGGCGGGCAGTATAGGGGAAATCACGTATAGGGTAAACCCTATATCGGGAAAACCCGGGTCTCCGTCGGATCACGGTCTACGGTGAGGGGTGAGGGGTGAGGGGTGAGGGGTGAAAGCTAAACCGCGCCCAGTGCGGTATGCGATGTTTTTGGATGGGATCGGCCCCGGCGGATTTCAGAACCGCTGGAGCCGGCGCGGTTTAAAGTATTAAAAAATATTAAATTTTAAACCGCGTCTCACTGGGATCGAGGATATCGCCGAAGCCATGCGCACAATGAAAACGACGCATGTCGCTCTGGACGCGGTTTAAGGTGATTTCCGGGAATCGTCATCCCGACAGCGAGTGCCTGGAAGGCATCGGGTCCCTGATGCCGTCAGTCTTGAGCAAACCCGCGCAGAATTTTTCGTTGTCGGTCGTGCCGGGTCTCGCGAGGCACAACCATCCGCCGGCGTAAGTTGTGCTCCCTATCGTCAGCACAACTGACTACGGATATGGAGTTCCCCGGAACTCACCTTACCCATCAAACCCGCCAAGCCCCCGCCGCAAACGTTCGCCCTACGGGCCCTGCTCGACACGCGCTGTCGATCCCTCGCCCGTCATCACCGGCATCGGCCCGACCAGGCTCGCCGGCAATGTCTTGGCCGCGCTGATCAACGACACCGCGACGGCGGCCAGATACGGAATCGACTGAACGATTAAAACAGCGACCCAGACCCGGACATCCAGCATGAAGGCGTCGTCGCGGAGCATGATCAGGCCGGCCGCGAGCCAGAAGGCGATGACGAAAAGACCCTCTTCGCGTGCATCGGCCAGTGCGCGGATGAAGGCCGGTGCCTGCGCGAGCTTCGGGGTTCTGAAGAAGCCGAGCCTTCCCGAGACGAAACCGCCGAACATGGCGCGGGCGATCGTGTGCGAGAGGGCCAGCCCGGCCAGGCCGGCGGCGAAGCTTTGACGCAGGGTCGCTGTGACCCGACGCCGATAGAGCAGGAAACTCTTCGACATCTTGAAGCCGAACAAGACCAAGGGTACCAAGGCGACGGTCATGTAGGGCGGCGTCACCTGGAGCGGAAACATCACCATGGCCACGGACCAGGCGAGTGCCGCGAAGTTGAACAGGAGGTTGAAGCCGTCCGCGAACCACGGCAGCCAGCCGGCGACGAAGTGATAGCGCTGGCCCGCCGAGAGGGTGGTCTTGCGGATCCCCAGCAGCTCGCGGCGATGGTGCTTGAGGGTGCGCACTGCGCCGTAGGCCCAGCGATACCGCTGTTTCTTGAAGTCGGCGAAGGTGTCCGGCATCAGGCCGCGCCCGTAGGTGCAGGGGATGTAGAGCGCCTTGTGACCTTCCTCGAAGACACGCAGTCCAAGCTCGGCGTCTTCCGTAATGCACCACTCGGCCCAGCCGCCGACGGCGTCGAGTGTCGGGCGGCGAATCATGGTCATGGTGCCGTGCTGGATGATGGCGTTGCGCTCGTTGCGGGTGACCATGCCGATGTGGAAAAAGCCCCGATACTCGGCCATGCACATCGCCTTGAAGGCGTTCTGATCGGCGTCGCGGTAATCCTGCGGGGCCTGCACGATGGCGACCTCGGGGTCTTGGAAGGCGGGTACCAGGTGTCTCAACCAGAGCGGCTGCACGATATAGTCCGCGTCGATGACGGCGATGACTTCGGCGCGCGGGTCGGTCTCGCGCAGTGCATAGTTCAGTGCGCCGGCCTTATAGCCCGCGAGCGGATCCACATGGAAGAACCGGAAGCGCTCGCCGACCGTGTCGTTGAGCCGACGGCAATGCGCCTCGACCGGCTGCCAGACGGCGGGGTCCTTGGTATTGTTGTCGATGACCAAGACCTCGTAGCCCGGATAGTCCAACGCCGCCAAGGCGTCCAGCGTCTCGATCAAGAGCTCGGGCGGCTCGTTGTAGGCGGGCACGTGGACGGAGACGACCGGAAGATCCTCGTCGGGCACCGCGCGCAAGGGGAACGGCCGTCGCCACCGGCGCAGCCACAGCGCCTCGGCCCATTCGTGCGTCTCGGCCATGATCAGGACGATGACGCCGACCCCGCCGACGAGGAGCAGGATGCCGACGATGGCCGTGGCCGGCGTCATATAGAGCCGCGTGTAGTCGTAGACGATCCAGACCGCTGCGGTCGAGATGCCGTACATCACCAGCGCGAGGAAGCCTTTGCCCTTGCTCGACAGACTTGCGCTGTCGCGGTAGAGAAACGCCAGAAGCAAGACAGCCATGACGACCGAGAGTCCGGCAAGCTCCTGCCAGTGCGGGATGCGTACGACGGGTTGGGTGAAGACGAACTTGGGCTCGCGGTCGGTGTTGTAGACGCCCCAGTAGGCACCGGTCGCCCCTTCGAGCTTGGTCTTCCAGGTCTGGTCGAATGCCTCCATGACGTAGTAGACGTAGCCCGCTTGCTCGGCGTGCGCAAGAAAACGGCGCAGGAACCGCGTTTGATTCGTCACCGACGCCTCGGCACCCCGATTGCGCCGGCCATTGCTCGGCCAGCCGACCTCCCCGATGATGACCTCTTTGTTCGGAAAGGCTTTCTTGACCTCGTCGTAGCGGCTGACCGCATAGGCCACGGCCTGCTCGACGGGGACACCTTCCCAATAGGGCAGCAGGTGGACGGTGATGAAGTCCACATGATCCGCAAGCTCCGGATATTTCAGCCAGACATGCCAGGGTTCGGCCGTGCTCACAGGTAGCCAGGTCATCTTGCGGACCCGGTCGAGATATTCGGTGAGCTCGGAGACCGAAACGTCCTCGCGCAGGATCGCCTCGTTGCCGACCATGACGCGCACCAAGTTCCGGTAACCTTTACTCAGGATCTCGCCCAAGCGTGCGAGCTCGGATTCGTTGACGTCCGGATCGGGTCCGATCCAAGCGCCGAGCGTGACATTCAGGCCGCGCGCCGCGGCCAAGCGCGGGATCGCGGAGAGTGTGCTTTCGACCGAGTAGGTGCGTAAGGCATGGACGGTTCCCTGCAAAAGGGCCAGGTCTTCGTCGATCTCCTCGGTGGTCGGGAAGTTCTGAAACGCCGGATCGTTGTGCGCACGCATCGGTGCGAACGAGAAGCCCTGGATGCGATTCGGCCAAGGCGGCTCGTCCGCCGGCCGGTTGAGCAAGGCCCACGCAGCAACCGTCAAGAGGGCGATCAGAATCGGAATGAGGATGTTGCTTGAATATCTCACGGGTGCTCGGACGGCATGGGCATGGCCGGATCGCGCGCTGCCGAGCAGAGATCGCACGCGGCGGCGAACCTGGGGGTTGGGGGCGGCATGACCTGAATCCTCGGAAGACGAGCTGTTTCAGTTCGAACCCAGGGCCGAACAGCATGCTGAAAGCGCACATCGGCAATGTTACGATTTGGCTTCGCAACCCTGAAATGATATCGCGATTTCGATGCCGAGGTGAGTCGGGTTACGCCGACGTCCGCAGCGTTTTCTTGCTTGTCCTTTCCCGCGGCAAGGTTAGACTCGTTCCTGACATGGCGCGAACGCGCGCGGGTTTCGATCCGCGACGACTGCGCTTCCTTGGAGAAAAGAGGACACCAAAGAGGAGAACACGATGAAGAAGCGAATGATCGCCTTGGCCGTCTCGGTGGGGCTCGCTGCAACCCTGGCCGCTGCAGATGACTCCGCTCTGCGCGACAAGGCCAAGTCCGCCGGACTGCTGCCGATCCCGGCCGGCGTGCCCGAGGTGGCCGGCAATCCCGTCACGCGCGAGAAGATCGAGCTCGGTCGCATGCTGTTCTTCGATCCCCGGCTTTCGGCCAGCGGGGTCATCAGCTGCAACACCTGTCACAACCTCGGCATGGGCGGCGACGACAACCTCCCGACGTCCGTCGGCCATGGTTGGCAAACGGGGCCGCGCAACTCCCCGACCGTGCTCAATGCCGTGTTCAACGTCGCGCAGTTCTGGGACGGTCGCGCGGAGGATCTCAAGGAGCAGGCCAAAGGACCGATTCAGGCGGGCGTGGAGATGGCGAACAAGCCGGAAAACGTCGTCGTCACGCTCAAGAGCATGCCCGAGTATGTGGAGCGCTTTACCAAGGCGTTCCCGAACGAGCCGGATCCGGTGACCTTCGACAACATGGCCAAGGCGATCGAGGCCTTCGAGGTGACCCTGGTGACGCCCGGATCGCCCTTCGATGACTGGATCGAAGGCAACGATGCGGCCATGACGGACGAGCAGAAGCAGGGTCTGGATCTCTACATCGAAAAGGGCTGCAGTGCCTGCCACGCGGGCGTCAACTTCGGTGGTCAGGACTACTTCCCGTTCGGCCTGATCACGAGGCCCGGCGCCGACATCCTCCCGCCGGACGACAAGGGCCGCTTCGAGGTCACCAAGACCGCGTCCGACGAGTACGTCTTCCGTGCCGCGCCGCTCCGCAACATCGCCCTGACCGCGCCCTACTTTCATTCGGGTGCGGTGTGGGATCTGGGTGCGGCCGTCGCCCTGATGGGGACCGCACAGCTCGGGACCGAGATCTCCGACGAAGAGGCGGCTCGGATCGTCGCCTTCCTGCACGCGTTGACCGGAGAGCAGCCGAAGGTCGAGTATCCGATCCTTCCGGTCGAGACGTCCGAGACACCGCGGCCGGACCTTTCCGCACTGCCGGCCAAAGGTTACGACGAGTAAGACGCATCGGCTTTCCCTTGCCGTCTCGGTGAACAGGTGGGATGGATCCGATAACCGGCGCGGCCCGGGCCGCGCCGGTGCCGATCGGCACTCTCGACCCTCGGCGGGCGGCTCGGGCCGCATCCTGCAGGCGGCGGCGAGGTTGCCGACGCCAAACCGCCTGTGTCGTCTTCGATCGACCCGGCCCCGCCGGGTCGCCACCCCTTGAATGGACGTGCTTCGGCATCACTCTGCAAAGGTGAAGCAGTAACCGGCTCCCTCCGCGGATCCGGTGGTCCTCGGGTCAGCGCGCCGTGTCGGCGATAAACCGCTTCATCATCGACCAGCGTTGTTGCCGACGACTCTGCGCTTTGGAGCGAGCGAAACGCAGAAAGGTCTTGTGGAGCCGGTTGCCGAGTCGATGCCAGGAGGCTCCGACCCTTTGAAGCATTGACATGAGATGCTCCCTTAGGATGGATTGCGCTGACGCGCCAGGATCAGGAGCAGGCGACCTGCGGGGTCTCCGAGAACTGCCGGCCGTCGGCCACCTGCCGCAGGATCTCCTTGGCACAGACACCGCATCGACCGCAGTTTCCGGGTACCCCCAGCTCCTTCCTGAGGTCGGCAAGCCGGGATGCCCCGCGCTCTGCTGCGGCGATGATCTGGCGTTCGGTAACGGCATGGCAGATACACACGAACATGATGCGAACCCTGAGATCGGCTTGACTTGATTGAAACGATAAGAATGATTCGTATTTATGTCAAGGTGTCTTTGCAGCATCCCTTCTATTCTTTTCGACAGTCCGAGGCCCGATGAAGACGCAACCCTCCATCAACCAGCATCACAACGCGGTGCTCAAGGAAGCACTCACCGCGATCAACCAATACTTCCTGCATGCAAGGATGCTCGGCAACTGGGGTTTCAAAACCTTGGAGGCGCGGGTCTACCACGCCTCGATCGCGGCCATGAAGGAGGCCGATAAGGTCGTCGAGCGCGTGCTGTTCCTCGAAGGTCTGCCCAACCTCCAAGATCTCGGGAAGCTTCTGATCGGCGAGGATGTCCCCGAGATCCTCAGAGGCGATCTCACGATGGAACTGCGTTATCGCGAGGCCCTCTCCGCGGCGATTGTCCACTGCGAGCAGCAGGGCGACTTCGTCAGCAGGCATCACCTCGAAGAGATCCAGGAGTCGAGCGAAGAGCGGATCGACTGGATCGAGACCCAGCTTTCACTGATCGAGAGCATCGGGCTGCCGAACTATCTCGAGTCGGCGATCTGACCACAGCAGCCCCGGAGACCCAACTATGAAAGGTAACCCCGAAGTGATCGCGCATCTTCAGCGTCTGCTCTCCAACGAGCTGGCAGCGATCGATCAGTATTTCATCCACTCGCTCATGTACGAGGACTGGGGTTTCGCCAAGCTGTTCGCGCGTATCGAGCACGAGGCGACGGAGGAGAAGGAGCACGCCTCGATGTTGATCCGGCGCATGCTGTTCCTGGAGGCGACGCCGGATCTCAGCCAGCGCGACGGGCTTCGTGTCGGCGCGAGCGTCCCGGAGATGTTGGCCAACGATCTCCAGGTCGAATACGAGGTTGCAGCCGCGTTGAAGGAGGCCATCGTCTGTTGCGAGCAGCATAAAGACTTCCAGACCCGGACCGTTCTGCTGCAACTCCTCAGAGACACCGAGGAGGACCACGCCGACTGGCTCGAGCAACAACTCGGATTGATCGAGCGTGTGGGGCTCGAGAACTACCTCCAGTCGCAGATGCATCCGGTCGGGGTGGCATGATCCATCCGGTCCCAGCCGTCCCTGGACACTGAATCGATTGTCCAGGGACGGACGCCAAAGAGACCTGACACCCGGTCTTTTCGGTCGTCATCGGGGCCTAAACCGCGTCCAGAGCGAGATGCCTATTAGCGAGTGAGCTCGACGTTTGGTGCATTTAAAACCCTTAGCCGGGACTCGGTTTAAAAGGATATATTTTCAGGATGGATGATTCCGTGCCTAGTCGCGCCGTACGTGATCGGGTATACCGCCTTTCGGTCCTGATCCGGGCGTGGTGGATCATTGAAGCCCCGAGTGCGATAATCCGGCCCCTTTAAGGTATCGCTCTTGTTTCCGAGCCTAATTCACCTGTGGAGCTGATCCCGGCATGAGTCGTAAAGACGATACCTGGGCGCAAGCCTGGCGCGAGCTGCTGCCTCGGATACTGCCTTTTTCCGATGTGTCGTCTGCTGATTTTCCGCTGCGCCGAATCCTGCGCTTGTCGCTGTTTCAGGTCTCGGTCGGCATGGCCATGGTGCTGCTGCAAGGAACCCTGAATCGGGTCATGGTCGTCGAGCTTGCCGTGCCCGCGTCGCTGGTCGGTCTCATGCTTGCGCTGCCGTTGATTTTCGCGCCGCTGCGTGCGCTGATCGGCCATCGATCCGATTACCACCACTCCGCATTCGGACTGCGCCGAATCCCCTACATCTGGCTCGGAAGCATGATGCAGTTCGGCGGATTCGCGATGTTGCCGTTCGCCCTGCTGCTGCTCGCCGATGTCAATAACCAGTTCAACGTTTTCGGTCAGTTGGCCGCTGCGCTGGCCTTCCTGTTGGTCGGTGCCGGACTCCACACGACGCAAACCGCGGGTTTGGCGCTTGCCACCGATCTCGCGCCGCCGGAGAAACGCCCTCGCGTGGTGGCCTTGCTGTACGTCACCCTCCTGGCCGCTTGGGCGGGAAGCTCGCTCTTGTTCGGATATCTGCTCACGAACTTCAGCAACGAGCTGCTGATTCAGGTCACTCAGGGCGTGGCCTTGGCGACGATCGTTCTGAACGTCGTTGCCCTTTGGAAGCAGGAGGCGATGGACAGGCAGCGCGCGGCCAATCCTGTGCCGCGCCCGCCGTTCATGGAGACCTGGCGGAACTTCACCCGTGGCGGACGCGCGAGCCGACTGCTGGTGGTGGTGGGTCTCGGGACAGTCGGCTTCACGATGCAGGACATCCTGCTCGAGCCTTACGGCGGTCAGATCCTCGGGCTGAGCGTCTCCCAGACGACCACGCTCAATGCCATCTGGGCCGCCGGATCATTGCTCGCCTTCGTGCTTGCCGCGCACCTGATGGGACGGGGCAGCGAGCCCTATCGGATTGCGGCGGTCGGCGCCCTGATCGGGATCTTCGCCTTTATCGCGGTGATCCTGTCCGCCCCACTCGATGCAGTCTGGCTGTATCGAACCGGTGCCGGGTTGATCGGTTTCGGTGGCGGGCTCTTCATGGTGGCAACCTTGACCGCCGCAATGGCACTCGCCGAGGGCGGGTTCAGCGGTTTGGCGCTCGGCGCATGGGGCGCTGTTCAGGCGACCGCAATGGGTCTTGCATTCGTTGCCGGCGGCATCCTGCGTGACCTTGTCATGGCGATGGCGAACCGAGGTGTCTTCGGAGAAGACTTGGCCTGGCCAGCGTTGGGATACGATGTCGTCTATGCCCTCGAGATCCTTTTCCTCATCGGCACGCTTGTGGTGATTCTCCCGCTGGCTCTTCGCCCCGGAGAGGCCAACACCCGAGCCGGATCGAAGATCGGTCTTGACCACATGCCCTGAGGCATTGGCCTCGCCCCGCCTCGCCAGGCTGTGCAAAGGCGGGCGAGGCGTCTTGCCGCGACCTGTACGGATATACCGAGCACACGTGGATTTTCGCCGCATTGCATGCTCCGCGCACGCCGGGACGGCGTTGCGGCTCCTCGCCGTAGGAGCCGCTACGTCTCGTCGGCGCGCCTTCTCCCGACGCGCGCGATCGGCTCAAGCCGCCAGGTTCTCGATCGCCAAGGCGAATGAAGAGAGCCCGGAGCTGCCGAGCAGCGCATGCGGTTTCTCGGTGCGTTTGCAGAAACGTTTGGTCCGATAGTAGGCGCCGTGGCTGACGTAGTCGGTTGCGCAGACGACGATATCGGCCGATGCCAGCATTGCCTCGAGTCGGTGGTGGCTGTCTTCCATGCCGCCGTCGTGGTGGTCGAAACGACCGTTGCAACCGGCCACCATCGCGCGATACTGATCGACGAGCTGCTTGCGTCCGCCCACACAGAGCACCAAACGTCCCGCAAGATCCTTGGGCTGCACGCAAGCCTCCGACGTACAGCCGTCGCACCGATCCGCGAGGAGGTGCGCGAGCAGCCGCTCGGTCGCCCCGCATTCGGCCTGTGCCGCGCGCCGGGCGCGTTCCGACGCGTCGGCCTCTTCTCTTGCATGTGTGCCGGCGGATCGAAGGTGCGCGTTCTCCTCGCGGATCCGATTCAGCTCGGCGTCCAGGTCGGCGACCCGATCGGCCAGTGCGCTCATCCTGTCCTTTAGGCGTGGACCCTTCAACAGCTCGAGCTCTTCGCGCAGGGCCTGCGTCTGCGCACGCGATTCGGCATATTCGCTCTCGCGGCTTGCCAGGGCGTTCTCGAGCCAGCGGATCCTCGCCTCGCGCAGGTCCGCCTGCTGACGGGCGCGCCTGTGGAGGTGATCGAAATCGCGTTGCAGCTGCTCGAGCTGCGTGCGCGTCTCGGTGAGCCGCTTGAGATCGGCGCGCTGCCCGGCGCCGATCTGATGCGAGAGCATATGGATCTCTTCGTATGCGCGTGTCATCACCCGATGGTCGGCACGCGGGTGTGTCATGAGTGCCCAGAGCCCGCCGGGAACCTCGCCGGTGTCGAGCGATTCGCGCCAGAGCCGAAGGAGCGCGTCGGCGTCGCGTGCCTTCGCATAGCGTCGCACGCTCATGCTGAATGTCTTCTCAAGTGTCTTGTGTGTTGCCAGCGACAACGGATTCTTCTCGGCCGCCGCCGCGACAAAGCTCACGTGGATGTCGAACTCCGACAAGGGCGTCTCGGGCCGCTGGGCCGTCTTGTCGGCGATTCGGCGCAGCTCGTCCACCGTGAGGCAGGTCCCGATGATCGGGCAATGGTATTTGTGCGGGATGTCCCAGAGCCTGCGTCGCCCGGTCGATTTCAGGGTCGGCAGACGGCCCGGCGGGCTGGACAGCTCGGCCAATGTCGCCGCGGAAGCGGCGGCAGAGATCGATGGACTCGGTGAGCGCGAGAGTGCAATCGGCGGCGACGCGAGCCCATGTGTTTCGGGGAAGAGCGCCTGAGCGATCTTGCTCTGCGCGCGTCGGGCTTGTGGGATATTTTCATCCGTCGCAACCTCGGCATGATGCGCGCAACAGGTGCGCTTGCGTGGCCCGTTGCCGATCCGCAGCTCCTCGAACATGCGATGCCATGACGCACCTTCGACCTCGGCGAGCAGCTCCTGACTCTCGAAGTCATAGATCGCGAGCCGCGCAGCCTGGTCGGAGACCTCGAAAATAAGCCGTTGCATGGAGGCTCCCTTTTAAACCGCGCCCGGCGCGGTATGCGATGTTTTTGGATGGGATCGGCCCCGGCAGACTTGACGACCGCCGGAGCTGGCGCGGTTTAGTCCTGAAGCGCGTTGACGAGGGTGCGCCAGATCGGATTCTCGATGGCGACGAATCCGGGCACCGAACTGATCTTCGCCAGCAGTCGTCCTCGCGCATCGTAGAGCCGAAGCGACGAGTGCTCATGTGCCGCTTCGGAGACTCTCAAGACCCATGCCGAATCGATCTTCGAGGTGTCGATTCGGAAGCGCGACGAGTCGGTGCGCAGGGTCTGCCAGACCCCCTCGCGTCGATGGCAGAAGAAGGCGCAGTCGAGGCTGTGAGCGACCCCCGCGGTGCCGGTGGCGATGCGAATGGGCAGCGCCTGCTCCGCGAGTGCTTCCAGAAAACAGGGGACCAACTCGGCCTCCACTGCGCTGGCACAACCGCGTTCATGCAGCCTTGCGGGACTGAGTCGGAGCTGGCCCGTCGCTTCGGCAAGATCGGCGACATCGGCCGCATCGCCAAGCTCCGCCGTCTGTCTGCGAAGAGGATGGTTGTCGAGATCCACGTCCCTGTTGCGCTGCGGTGCCGGCTCGGACCGTGAGGGGGCCGGGCACAGGGTACGGCATCGGGTCAGGACATCCGCGGCGATCCCTGGACGGTCCTCGCCAAAACCGAGATCCAGCAGGGGAGCGCCCTCCCGATCCAGGATGGAGATGTCCGAGCGCCGGTCTCGTTCTGCCGCATCCGTTCCCGAACCATCGATGTGGGACCAGCGATCAAGCATCATCCGAAGCGTAAACCGGCGACCCGAAGCGCTCCCGAAGGAGTCTGCGATGCGGATGCCCGGCCAGTTGCCATGGTGCTCCAACGTGACCGCAGGCTGGCTGGTCCCGATGCGGAGCTGTCCGGCACCGACAAGTTCCCGGAAGAACGCTGCCCAGTAGCGGACCTTGCCCGTTGTGTCCCCGTGTTCCGCTCCTAAGCGTGTTCGGGAGACCGGCATGACAGCTGCGCTCGGCAAATTTTCAAGCTCGATGTAGGGCGGCATAGCACGCTCCTTGATTGATTCCGGAAGGTTGGCGGTCTCGCACACGGGCGAGGCACTGCTTAATGCGCGACGGTGGGGGCCCTTTGCGCGAGCCAGCGCCAATGACGCGCTAGTCGGCGATAGGCACAAAACCGTTCGGCATCGGGCCCGAGATCCGGATGCAGGTAGAGCGCCTCGATGGATTCGACGACCCGTTCGGCCAGATCGGCCGAACGGTGCCGAACGTAACGGCGAATGAGCTCTCCGAGATGCAGTTCCAGATCCTCCGGTTTGAGCCGAGAGAGATCGCAATTTGAAACCAAGGGGGAATCGACGGGCATGGTGTGTCTCCTGAGACATCAAGCGGTTGTCGAACAATGCCCCGCTGGCGATCCGGACGAAGCGTTCGGAATTTGGCTGACGGGAGTCCCGCGTCGAACGGGATTGGAATCTGTCGCGAGCGGTCGGGGCGTGGTCCGGCAAGCGCTTTACCCGAACCGACTGCTGGCTAGAATCTGAATACGAATCGTTCGCAATAAAGATAGATGGCGGGTTGATGCTTGTCAATGGAAAGCTGCTGCGCGAGTCCCCGTCAGGCTGGCTGCTCCCGCGGAGAGCCAAACCTGATGCTTGACACCCCTGCGTAATATCTTTTTACAATAGATCATACGATCGGGCTGCGGCATCGACGAGGGCCGGCAGGTTCAGAGTCCGAGTAGCTCGAATCGCAAACCCTCCGGAACCCCGAATCCTCCTTTAAGGACACCTCATTCCATGGACAATCGCTTCGTCGCTTGCGCTGTGCTTTCCTTTCTCGCCCTTTCCGCAGATGCCTACGACGTCACCGACAGTGTCTCGATCGGCGCGGTGTTGGGCGCGGCGGGTCAGTGCCAGGAGGGGCTCGGCGGGCAGTCGCTGGACGGAAATGCCTGCCGGGGCGGTATGCCCTTTCAGCTTGAGCTCAGTTTTCGCCCGAGCGAGCGCGACGAGCTCTTCGCCCTGTTCGGCTTTGCCGTGGACAACGGCCTGAACGCCGTCTCGCCCTTCGTGCTCGCCCCCTGGGCGGTCGATCTCGAGGACGATCTGCAGGACATCAACGGGCGCGGACGCGACTACCTGCTGCAGGCCTGGTACAAGCACACCTTCACGTTGGGCGAGGACGCCACCCTCGGCACCACCTTCGGCATCATCGACTCCACCGGCTATCTCGACGAGAACGCTTACGCCAACGACGAATTCACCCAGTTCATGAACGAGGCGTTCGTGAACTCCGGCGGCTTCAATCTACCCTCCTACGACGCCGGCGCGGCGCTCGAGCTGGCGCTGGGGGACTGGGAGATCAAGGCCGCGGCGCTGAACATCGGCGAGAACGACGACGGCAACAACTACAACTTCTGGGGCGCGCAGCTCGGCTATCGCCTCGACACCGCGCTCGGGGAGGGCACCTACCGCGCCGTGATCACCGGCACCTCCTCGGCCTTCTTCAAGCCCCGCGCCGACCTCGGCGAGGCGATGGACGGGGCCGAGGACGGGGCGCCGATCGCGCTCGAGGACACCCCGCAGAAGACCGATCTGCTGGGCTACGGTCTGTCCTTCGACCAAGCCTTCGGCGATCATCTCGGCGCCTTCCTGCGCCTGGGGTGGACCGACCACAAGGACATCCTCGACTACCGCGGCCTCTACACCGGCGGTCTGCAGCTCGCCGGCGGCCTGTGGGGCCGCGAGGCCGACACCGTCGGCATGGCCTACGGCTATCTCGACGGCGCCGACACCGGGATCTCCAACACCAACGTCGCCGAGCTTTATTACCGCTTCGCCGCCAACGACTTCCTCGCCCTCACCGCCGACATCCAGTACATGGCCGACGCCTACGAGGACGGCGAGGACATCGAGGGCTGGATCTTCGGGCTGCGCCTCGTCGCGGAGCTGTGATGAAACCGCGATGAAACCGCGTCCGGCGGCGTCATGTTCTCGTGCCGGGTGATTCCACGGTGCGGGCATCAACAAGCGCCGGCGTCGACGCGGTTTCATGATTCCAAAGACAATCTCCTGAACCGCGTCGCGCAGAACACGGTTCAGCCCGACCTTGATCCGCAACCTATCGCCGGAGTCCATCATGACGCCTTTGTCCAGCCAATCTCGCCCGATCCGGATCTCTCTCGCCATTGCGCTCATGGGCGCAGCCGCTGCCCATGCCCACTTCCAAGAGCTCATCCCGTCCACGGATATCGTCAACGCCGAGACCGGCAACGCGCTGACGCTGGAGATGCGTTTCACCCATCCCATGGAAGGTGGTCCGTTGATGGTGATGGGGGAGCCGGTTCAGTTCGGGGTCCTGAGTCCGGGGGGGCGTGAAGACCTCAAGTCGAGCCTTCAAGCGCGGGAGATCGACGGCAAGCGGACCTACCGTCTCGACTACAGGATCAAGCAGCCGGGAGATTACGTCTTCTATCTGGAGCCTGCGCCCTATTGGGAGCCGGCCGAGGGGGCGATGATCGTGCATTACACCAAGGTCGTCGTCGATGCCTTCGGCGCGGAGGAGGGCTGGGACGCGAATGTCGGTCTGCCGGTCGAGATCGAGCCGCTGGTTCGTCCCTACGGCCTCTGGGCGGGCAATCTTTTTCAAGGGATCGTGAAACGCGACGGAAAGCCGGTCCCCTTCGCCGAGGTCGAGGTCGAGTGGCGCAACGACGGCTCGATCACGCCGCCGTCGGATCCCTACATCACGCAGGTCATCAAGGCCGATGCGAACGGGGTCTTCAGCTATGCGATGCCCAAGGCTGGCTGGTGGGGTTTCGCCGCACTGCTCGAGGGCGATGAGCCGATGCAGAATCCCGACGGCGAGGAGGTTCCGGTCGAGCTGGGTGCGTTGATCTGGATCTATGCGCGAGAGATGCGATGATGAGGATCCTGGATCCGGGTAACGGCCCGGCGAGATCCGCACGGGGCGAGATTCCACAGAGCGGCGGTGCCCTGCGCGTTGCAGCGCTCGTCCTCCTATCGACCCTGGGTTCGCCCGCCCTGGCGCACAAGCTCCAGGTCTTTGCCTTTGCCGAAGGCGCGAGCATCGGCGGATCGGCCTATTTTGCCGGCGGCGGTGCCGCCTCGGGGGCGCGGATCGAGGTCTTGGACGGAGAGGGAAACACACTGGCCGAGTTGGCGCCGGACGGCGAGGGCAGATTCATCTACGCCGCGCAGGCCCCCGTCGATCATCTGTTCCGAGCCATCACGGGCGACGGCCATCAAGCCGAGTGGCGTGTCCCTGCATCCGAGCTGGCAGCGGGATTCCGATCCGAGGGCTCGATCGTCGAAGACCCCGCAATCTCCGATCGCGGCGACGTGTCCGTGATCGCCCGAACCGCCGCATCGTCCACACCGACAACCCCCGCGGTGGTCCTTGATCCCGCCCTGGAGTCGGCGATCGAGCGCGCCGTCGCTCGCCAGATTCGCCCGTTGCGCGAGCAGCTCGTCGCCGCCGAGGACCGGATCCGTTTCCAAGATATCCTCGGCGGTATTGGCTACATCATAGGTGTGACCGGACTGGCGCTCTGGTGGACGAGCCGACGGCGGTCCGGTCGGCCCTGAGTCTTGCACGCCCGGACGCGTGCGCTCGCCTATTTTGTCAAAATCAGTTTGTTGTTTCGCGTCATTCTCAGGATGTAACGATCGCCCGCATGATCGATCAGCAATAGGTTGTTGCCGCGCAGCAGTGCGTTGCTGTCGATCCGCGGCAGGTCCGCGCGCATCGCTGCGGAAGACTGTGTGCGATGACTTGGGGTCTCGGACAGGGATTCTCTTGGCATGGCCGGCACTCCGCGTGAGTCGGTTTACAAATGCGAATCGTTGTTATTAAGATTATGTCGCGATCCTTCCCCTGTCAAGTTCTCTCACAACGCGTGAGACAGAGTGCTCATCGACCACCGCACGCTCCCCCGGCATAGCCCCCTCGATCAGGGAACCTAAACCGCGCCAGCTCCGATAGTCGTCGGAGCTGGTGTGGCCAGAACACTCCACCACATGACGCATATGGCACCGGGCGCGGATCAATCTTCAACCGGCCGCCATCGATCGACTTGTGTAGGTGTGGCGTCATTGTCGACCGACGGCGCAGCCGTCGAGACTCTACCTGTAGTCCGCAGCCCTGAGTCCTTGCGCCTTGAGCTTCATGCGGACCGCTCGCGGCGTGATCCCCATCTGGGTCGCGATTTGATCGACATTGCCGTGACTGACCCTCAGTGCACGGGTCAGCGTGTCGACCTCTGCCTGCTTGGCGGCCTGCTGTTTGCGCGTGCGCCATGCGGGGACGGATTCGGTCGGCGCGGTCACCGGAACGTCGATGTCGGTAATCCGGGCATCCGCGGCAAAGATGAAGGCGCGTTCGAGGACATTTTCCATCTCTCGAATGTTTCCCGGCCAGGCATAGGCCAGTGCTTTGAGGCGCGCGGCTTCAACCAATGTCTTTTCGGCAGTAGCGTAGCGTTGGGCGAGCTTGCGGAGGATGTGCGTGATGAGTGCGTCGATGTCCTCGGTGCGCTCGCGCAACGGGGGGATCGCGATCGGTACGACGTTGAGTCGATAGAAGAGATCGCGGCGAAAATGTCCGTCGTCGACCATTGCGACGATCTCGCGGTTGGATGCGGCGATAATCCGGACGTCCGAGCGCAGGGAGCGCTTGCCGCCGACGCGTTCGTACTCGCCTTCCTGAATGACACGCAACAGTTTGGCCTGCGCCGAAAGCGGGAGCGAGTCGATCTCGTCGAGGAAGAGCGTCCCTTTTTCGGCGCGCTCGAAGTAGCCGTGATGGACCTCGTAGGCGCCCGTGAAGGCGCCTTTCTCGTGCCCGAAGAGGGCTGTTTCGACTAGGTTCTCCGGGATGGCCCCGCAGTTGACCGTGACCATCGGCTTATCGCGACGCGCACTGAGCCCGTGCAGTGCGCGTGCGACGAGCTCTTTGCCGCAGCCGGTCTCTCCGGTGATCATGACGGTGACGTCGGTGGGGGCGACGATCCGGACCGCCCGAAGGGCATCGCGCATCGCCGCGGATTCCGCGACGATCGGCTGCAGGGCTGCGTCGGGGCTGCCGACACCGACCGGCGGCGGGCACCAGTTCTCGCGCAGTCGCCGGTGAACCTTGGGTGTCATGAGTGTGGTGAGGTTTCCCGAGGTCAGGCGCTCGCCGTCCGCCCGGTATTCGGTCCCCTCGTTTCGCGCGGCAAGCTGCGGATCCAGATAGATGCAGACGTCGCAGGAGCCATCCCCGCCCGCGATCGTCTGTCGAAGCTCCACCTTCGCATAGCCGAAGTGGCGCGCGGCGATTCCACCGAAGACGCTCGACGTCATCCGGCAGAGCGAGGGTGCATGCTTGACCTGCTCGCCGAAGGGGCATCGGCTGTTGACGACTCTGACCGTGCCGGCCTCGCCGGAGGCACGGGAAAAGCGCCCGCCGATCTGGTTCTTGATCTCGACGATCAGGTCGGCGTAATGGTCCCGGTCCATCGGCCGGGGTGAGCCGAGGACCTCGCGGGCCTTCTCCTCCAGACAAACGCCGGCCGTCAGGCCGATCTGCTCGATCTGCTCGAGGTGAGCGGCACAGCTGGGACACTCGGCCCGATCCATCGCCTTGGCGATCTCAGCCACGAAGGATTGAAGAAAGGCGACCGCGTGTGACGGTGATCCAGTCGCTTCAGGCATGTTCGATAATCGATCAGGTCAATCGTTCGGCGCGAAAGAAGAAGGCGCCCTTATGAGTGCCCGCACCCGCATCCGGGACCATGCTGGTGCCCCCGCGACGTGTCGGCAGGCTGCAGCGAGCGAACGGCCTGATCGCGACCCCGGGCCATTCGGCCGTGTACCGCGGGTGCGGACAGAAAGACTCGAGCCGTTTTGGCCCCGCAGGCGGGGCAGGGTGGCGGTTCGGCGCTCATGGCTCGGGAGCTTTCGAAGGAGGTTTGGCCGCAGGTGCACTGGTAGTCGTAGATCGGCATCGGAGCACTCTCTATTGATGTCAACGCTCGTTGTCGAGCAAGTGTCGTGGAGCGAGGCAAGGCGGCGCCCGAGTCGGGCGCCGGCTCGATCAACGCCAGCGGTTGGGCTGGGGCGTCGTGACGCCGAACTGCGCGGAGGTCACATCCGTACGGGCGCGCTTCTCATCATCGAGCACGGGCGGGCGCAAGCGCCGCGTCTCCACCTCCCAGATCCAGCCGCTGACGACCACGTCCTTCGGGATCAGCGGGTGATGTCGGAAGGTCTCCACCGTCTTCATGCAGGTGACGTCCACATCGTCCATCATCCCGATCCAGTCCGGGTTTTCTGCCGGGGCCGACGATGGAGAGGATTCAGCGGCCGGCAAACTCGGTTGAGAATCTCGAAGGACACGGCGGCCCGGCCGGCACATGGTGATCGGCGTTCTCGGGCGGTGTCGACTCAGGTCCCGCAGAAGGTCTTCAGCACACGCTCCTCGTCCTGCGGCGGCTCGGTATAGCCGGCGATCTCGGGGCGATCCTCGTAGGGGCGCTCGAGGACCCGCAGGATGGCTTCGAATGGTCCGAAGTCATTCTGTTCGACGGCCGCATTCAGCGCCTGCTCGACACGATGGTTGCGCGGGATCACGGCCGGATTGGTACGGCGCATGCGCCCGGCGCGCTCGGCGGGGGTTTGAGGGTCCCGTCCGAGACGTGCGCGCCACTGCGCGGCCCAGGCGTCATAGGCTTGCCGGTCGACGAATAGATCGCGTACGCCGCTGTCCGCCGCGGGATCCGCGGCCGCGTCGCAGAGGCGGCGAAAGGCCAGTGTGAAGTCGGCGCCCGATGCCTTCATGGCGTCCAAGAGCCCGTGGATGAGGTCGACATCATCCGGCTCGGCGGTGGCGAGGCCGAGCTTGCGTCGCATACCGGCGGTCCAGTGCTCCTCGTAGCGACCGAAGAAGCCGCGGATGAGGTCGGTCGCTTGTTGGATCGCGGCGTCCGATGCCCCGTCGATCAGGGGCAGCAGGGTCTCGGCGAAGCGGGCGAGGTTCCACTGGGCAATCCCGGGTTGATTGCCGTAGGCGTATCGGCCGCCGCGGTCGATCGAGCTGAAGACGGTGGCCGGGTCATAGGTGTCCATGAAGGCGCAGGGCCCGTAGTCGATCGTCTCACCCGAGATCGCCATGTTGTCGGTGTTCATGACGCCGTGGATGAAGCCCACATGCATCCAGGCAGCGACCAAGGCGGCTTGTCGCTCCAAGACGCCTTCGATCAGTGCAAGGTAGGGCGAGTCCGACCCGGCGGCATGCGGGTAATGACGGCCGATGACGTGATCGGCGAGCTTTCGCACGGCCTCGGTGTCGCCGCGCGAGGCGAAATACTGGAAGGTCCCGACACGGATGTGGCTGCTCGCGACGCGCGTCAGGATGGCGCCGGGCAGGATGGTCTCGCGATAGACCGGCTCTCCGGTCGTCACAGCGGCGAGCGCACGGGTGGTTGGAACCCCGAGTACGTGCATGGCCTCGGCGAGGATGTATTCGCGCAGGACGGGTCCGAGCGCCGCGCGTCCGTCGCCGCTGCGCGAGAAGGGGGTTTGTCCGGAGCCCTTCAGTTGGATGTCGCGACGTTTCCCGGTGCGGTCGATCACCTCGCCGAGCAGGATCGCCCGGCCGTCTCCGAGCTGCGGGACGAAATTGCCGAACTGATGGCCCGCATAAGCCATCGCGATCGGATCGCTGCCGTCCGGCAGGAGATTGCCGGCGAAGAGCGGCGCAGCCACCTCCGGATCGTTCGCCGCCGGATCCAGCCCGAGCTCTTCGAACAATGCCGCGTTCAGCTTGATCAAGCCGGGCGCCTTAACCGGCGTGGGTTGGATGCGGGCGTGAAAATGATCGGGAAGACGGCGATAGCTGTTGTCGAACGCGAAGGGAATGGCCTGCTGTGTCATGCGAGGGTCTGATGTCGGCTGCGGGTCGATACAGTAGGCATGCGGCCATCCCGGCAATTCGCAACTGAACCGTTGCTGAACCGCGTTCCTCGCGAGACGCGCGCTCCGAGGTGTTCCGGGCCTCGGAGCGCAGGAGCGACGTCGGCGCGACGCGGTTCAGGAGATTGTTTTTGGAATCATGAAACCGCGTCGACTCCGGCGCTCGTTGATGCCTGCAAGGTGGAATCACCCGACCCGAGAACATGACGCACCGGACGCGGTTTCATCACAGCTCCGCGACGAGGCGCAGCCCGAAGATCCAGCCCTCGATGTCCTCGCCGTCCTCGTAGGCGTCGGCCATGTACTGGATGTCGGCGGTGAGGGCGAGGAAGTCGTTGGCGGCGAAGCGGTAATAAAGCTCGGCGACGTTGGTGTTGGAGATCCCGGTGTCGGCGCCGTCGAGATAGCCGTAGGCCATGCCGACGGTGTCGGCCTCGCGGCCCCACAGGCCGCCGGCGAGCTGCAGACCGCCGGTGTAGAGGCCGCGGTAGTCGAGGATGTCCTTGTGGTCGGTCCACCCCAGGCGCAGGAAGGCGCCGAGATGATCGCCGAAGGCTTGGTCGAAGGACAGACCGTAGCCCAGCAGATCGGTCTTCTGCGGGGTGTCCTCGAGCGCGATCGGCGCCCCGTCCTCGGCCCCGTCCATCGCCTCGCCGAGGTCGGCGCGGGGCTTGAAGAAGGCCGAGGAGGTGCCGGTGATCACGGCGCGGTAGGTGCCCTCCCCGAGCGCGGTGTCGAGGCGATAGCCGAGCTGCGCGCCCCAGAAGTTGTAGTTGTTGCCGTCGTCGTTCTCGCCGATGTTCAGCGCCGCGGCCTTGATCTCCCAGTCCCCCAGCGCCAGCTCGAGCGCCGCGCCGGCGTCGTAGGAGGGTAGATTGAAGCCGCCGGAGTTCACGAACGCCTCGTTCATGAACTGGGTGAATTCGTCGTTGGCGTAAGCGTTCTCGTCGAGATAGCCGGTGGAGTCGATGATGCCGAAGGTGGTGCCGAGGGTGGCGTCCTCGCCCAACGTGAAGGTGTGCTTGTACCAGCGCCTGCAGCAGGTAGTCGCGTCCGCGCCCGTTGATGTCCTGCAGATCGTCCTCGAGATCGACCGCCCAGGGGGCGAGCACGAAGGGCGAGACGGCGTTCAGGCCGTTGTCCACGGCAAAGCCGAACAGGGCGAAGAGCTCGTCGCGCTCGCTCGGGCGAAAACTGAGCTCAAGCTGAAAGGGCATACCGCCCCGGCAGGCATTTCCGTCCAGCGACTGCCCGTCCTCGTCGAGCAGCCCGCCGAGCCCCTCCTGGCACTGACCCGCCGCGCCCAACACCGCGCCGATCGAGAAGCTGTCGGTGACGTCGTAGGCCCAGATCGGCGAGGCGGAGGCGGCCAAGAGCCCGGAAGTGAGTGTGGCGAGTGCGAGCCTGCGGCCGGCGGGGTGTTTGGTGGTGGGATACATATCCGATACTCCAACGTTATGCGAAACAAAATAAGAAGCGTTCGCATTTATATAGGACGTCGGAGGTCGAGTAAAGGCAGATCGCGTGTTGCACTCCGGTGTTCTCCGGGCGAAGGGCGGAAGCTTGATCTGGATCAAGTGAAGTCAGCGGGTTTCGACCTGAGAGCGTCCGACCGATCACGCCCACTCGGCGCGCTGCTCGCGCGGTCTGCCCGAGTCCGGGTGCCCCGGAAAGATCGGCGGACGACGCGCTTATCGCGGGGTATGCGGCAGACGGGGTACGGATTGGGTGCCGGGAACGGCAGCCAGGGTTCGCGTGCGGCCGGGAGGGGAGTTTATTGCGGTTTTTTCAAGGGCGAGTCCGGGTCTGTTCTGTACCCCGGGCGGGAGTTGATCCGTCCATGGATCGCGCGAAGCACGCGGCCGGTCGCTTCAGTAACCGCCCTTGCGCAGCACCTCGGGCAAGCCCGCGATCTTGGTACCTTGTTTGGTCGGCGCGAGCGGGAAGAGGGTGTAGAGATCCTTGCTCGTGGGCTTGGAGCCCCACTTCTTGGCCATTTCCTTCAATACCACGCGCTCCATCGGCTGGTTTTGGGCGTTGTTGTGGTACTCGTCCCTCAGATAGTTGATCACGTCCCAGTGTTTGTCGGTCAAGGTGATGCCCTCGATCTCCGCGAGCTTCATCGCGACATCTTCGCTCCAGTCCGCGAGGTCCTGAAGATAGCCGCTTGGGGTTGTCTCGACGGTCTTGCCATTGACTTCGATGGCCATGGGTGATCCTCTCGTCGTTGCTCGGCGGGGTACAGTCGTTGCGTCACGATGTACCCGTCATTAGGGGTTGATTCGAACTTCCTAATCTTATGATTTTGTGATTCAGGCGTCACATCTTTTTAACCTGGATGCGGCGCCTTGATCTTAAAGCGGTCGGGGGGCAAGACACCGGGAGAGGGCGGTTCCGCGGCGACGGCATGACGAGGCTGCGCGTGTTCGGGGTGGACACTGCTTCGTCGGACGAAGCCCGCGTCGCGTCGTGCTCAGCCTTGGCCGGGTTTGACCGAGTCGATCCCCTTGTGCGGAATGAAGATCCCGCAACCCAGAAGGGGATGGTGTCCAAGTCCCTGTTGCTGCAGCCGGATGGATTCATCCGGCGTGAGTCCCGCCAGCATCAGGCTGCGTGTCGCAATGGAGCCATCGGGCGTGGCGAGACGGTTGGTCTTGCCGCACACGGCCTTGCGCACGCGGATCTCCATCGCGGCAAGGGCGCGCGCGGCGGTTTCGAGAAAGACACCCTCGTCTTCGGCTGCCGCGGCGGCGAGATCGAGTGCGACATACCGAGAAAATAAGGTGGTCTCGGCGGTGAGCGGCTTGGTCTTGCCCGCGCCCACGACGAGTGTTTCGCCGACATCGAGCTTGGCCCCCGGAAGCTCGCGCAAGACCTCGGTGACGCGGTGTCGGGGAACCCGCAGGGTCAGCTTGGTTCGCTTGGAGACGGCGAGATAGGAGTCCGTGCCGTGCTCGGGTCGCTCCCAGCCGTTCTGTGATCCGGCGACATGCACCGAGTGCACGGCGACGCCCGCCTCCTCGGCGATCCAGGGCAGCGCCTGTTTCAGCGCCTCGGCGAGCAGGTAGGCGTGGTCGACCGGGATGCATTTGCAGTCGATCCCGAAGAGGAGATCGACGATGTCATCCGGCACGCGAATCCGGTCGGGGCTGTCGTCGTCATTCCAAAACATAATGTTTATCCGTCGGGTGCGCTCGATTGTGTTTCGGGGCCTGAGAGCGTGGGTATGCCCTCGGCGACATGTCGGAAACAAGTCGAGCACAGAATCCAATCGTTGTCGTTGTCGTAATCGACAACGACAACCGCGGCAAAGCGATTCTCTCGTCGCGTTGCTGGACCTATCTTCGAACCGTGCCTTAGGCGAACGGAAGACGATCCTGCAGCGCTCGGCGGTCGAACCACCACTCGTCCTGAACAAGAACATCGACCACGTTGCGCAAACGCACCAGGAACTTCTCCGGCTCCATGAGCTCGAGGCGCTCCATCCAGTGCTCGAGCTGCTCGGGCGTATCGACTCCGCTGTGTCGCCGTGCGACCGTGCCGAGCATCTGAGTCGCGAAGAACATGAGGTCGTCGCGTTGACGGTCCCGGGCACGGACGTCGGCGATGAAGAGTGCCGTGGTCGCGGCCACCGCGGCACCGTCGGCGTCGTCGGGCGTCTCGTCGATCACGTGACTGAGCAGCTCGATGGTCAGCTCGGGATCGATCGGGCAGGTCACTGCCAGCCAGATCCCTTGGCCGAGCGCGACGATTGACTCTTCTTGCCCGGCCTGAAACAGAACATCGCAGGCGTCGGCAGCGAGCTCGAAGGAGTCGTGCGCAATGAAATGGTCGAAGGCGGCGCGGCCGATGGGCCAGGCTTCTTCGCCGCGCTCCAGACTGACGAGCGTGCGTGCGACCTGCAGCCGTGCATCCGCGAGCGCATGCGCCGGGGCATGGATCCGAACGAGGCTGTCGAGCCGATCCTGGAGCATCTCCAGATGCGACTCGAGCGATGCATTCTCGGCGCTGCGATTGATAATCGAATCAGCCGCCGTATCGGCAATCTGCGTTGCCAGAACGTCGAATTGTTTCATGACGAGACCTTTGTCTGATCCGGCCTCTGTTCCGGCCTCTGCTCGGGGATCATCGGACGAGCCCGCTGAAGGCGGCCTCGAGTCGATCCTCCCAGTTCTCCGGGGTATCGGGGTAGGGTGGCTTGACGTCCATCCTGAAGAAACGCTCGCCTGAACGCGCGACTGCCTGGATGACGGGAACGAGCTCGTCGAACGATTCGATGTCTTGATTGGAAACCAGTATCTCGCTGAGCTTGAGCATGGGTCGTCGCTACTGCTCCCTTATCGTCGGGTTGATGTTGAGCACTTCGCCCGCTTTGCGCTCTTGCGGTCGCGGGTCCGTGACTCGTCGTGTTCATGGCCTTCATCGACATGTCGCGCCTGATTCACAGGCCGATCGCGCGCGGACGTTCGGTCGACTGTCAGTCGAGGACGATTCGATCCAGAAAGCGGATGCGGTAGAGCAGTCGCGCCTTTGCAGGGTCATCCTCGTCGTCGAATCCGGAGCGGCAGTGAAGGACATTGTTGGATATCAGCCCTTCGCCCGGCCCTAGCCTGTACCTGAACGTGAAGACATCCGGGCGGGAAAACAACCGATCCAGAGCTGCTCGCGCGGCCTGCGTTTCGGGCGTGTCGCGCCAGATGACGTGGCGTGCACGCGCCGAGTAACGCATGTGCAGATGTCCGTTGCGCAACGAGAACACCGGTCCGACACTCTCCGCCCGGAGTGTGTGACCGTCCCGGACATGCGCAGGTATGCTCAGGGCTTGCGGGTGAGAAAGCGCCGCGATGTGCTCCGGCGATTCGTCGCGCAGTCGTAGATAGGCCATTTCATGATCGATGAGGCCGTTCTCCCCGCCGTGACGCGCGGGGCGTATACAGAACAGACACCAGGCCCCGACCTGTTCGTCCGGGGCGTTGTAGTACCCGTCGGTGTGCCAGCTCAGGGGTTTGTCGGTGTAGGGAATGAAGTCGCCGAGGGTCGCACCGCCGGTCGGCGCGGGGCCTGCATCCAGGTGCCCCTCCTCGTCCGGGTTGCGTCGGGTCGCGGTGATGCGGCTCACGGCCGAGGCGTCGGCGAAAAGATTGGCATCCGTTGTGTGCAGCCCCAGCGCCCGCGTGAATGCCAGCAGAGCCTCGGTCTCGATCCTGTCGGGTTCGGCCTCGACCAGGGCCATGTTGAAGGTATCGATCCGTGTCTTCAAAGCGGCGAGCTCGGCCGGCTTGGGTCGGTCGAGTCGCTCGACGGGAACGCGCAGGTCATTGATGTCGTGAGGGTAGGCTCGCAGCTTGCGAACCCTCCAATGCGAATAGGAACGATTTTCCGAGAGATCGACAGGGTCGTCCACGGTTTTCACCCCCCTGAATGAGTAAACCTGAATATTAGTAAATGTTGACTTAAGGGGCGTCCAGATGTAGCATCTCCTGTCAATTTACTCAAGCATGTGCGCCGCCAAAAACAACCGGGAGGACACCCGCAGCGGCGTTCGTCATGCCTTTACTCTCTATCCCGAATGGGATAGTCCGTCGGGAAAGAGCCCTCCCAATCGTGGAATGGGCGCAGACCCGGGGAGCCGGTAATTTAGCGAATGCCGATGGGGTCTCGATAGAACAGGGTCCGATGTGCGCCGGCTGCCCGGGCATGCCGCCAAGCCCGCGCCATGGCGAGACTCTCGGTCAAGCGGTGTCGTGTCGACGCATGCCCGATTGGTTTTTATCGGAACCCCGATCCCTTCCTGCTTCATTCTGATTCGGAGAGACAGCGCCATGGCTATCGAGAAGCACAGTACACCGATGCTTGATCAGCTCGAAACCGGCCCCTGGCCGAGCTTTATCTCGGGCATCAAGCGTCTCCGCGACGAGCATCCCGAGCCCCGCATCAATGCGATGACCAATGATCTTCTTGGCCAGCTCGAGCATTCATACGAGACCCGTAAGGGCTATTGGAAGGGCGGCACCGTTTCGGTTTTCGGTTACGGCGGAGGGATCATTCCGCGCTTCTCCGAGGTCGGCAAGGCATTTCCGAAATCCAAGGAATTCCATACGCTGCGCGTCCAGCCGCCGGCAGGCAACCATTACTCAACCGGCATGCTGCGCCAATTGGCCGATAGCTGGGAGAAGTGGGGCTCGGGCCTCGTGACCTTCCACGGTCAAACCGGCAACATCATGTTCATCGGTACGGACACCCAGAATACCCAGCACTTCTTCGACGAGATCAACGAATACGGCTGGGATCTCGGCGGAGCCGGTCCTTGCGTGCGCACGGCCATGTCCTGTGTCGGTGCGGCACGCTGCGAAATGTCCTGCACGAACGAGCTCAAGGCTCATCGCGCGCTGGTGAACAACTTCGTCGACGACGTCCATCGCCCGGCCCTTCCTTATAAGTTCAAGTTCAAGGTCTCCGGCTGTGCGAACGACTGCCAAAATGCCATCGAGCGCTCGGACTTCGCCGTGCTGGGCACGTGGCGCGACGACATGAAGGTCGACCAGGCCGAGGTCAAGAACTACATCGCCGACAAGGGTCGCCAGTACTATATCGACAACGTCATCACGCGCTGTCCGACGCAGGCGCTCAGTCTGACCGACGACAACGCGCTCGTGGTCAACAACCGCGATTGCGTGCGCTGCATGCACTGTCTCAACGTGATGCCGAAGGCGCTGCATCCGGGAGACGACAAGGGTGTGACCATCCTGATCGGCGGCAAGCGTACCCTCAAGATCGGTGACCTGATGGGCACCGTGGTCGTGCCCTTCAAGAAGCTCGAAACCGAGGAGGACTACGGGTCCATGGTCGAGCTCGCCGAGACCATCATCGACTTCTGGGCGGAGAACGGTCTGGAGCATGAGCGCTGCGGCGAGATGATCGAGCGTATCGGCTTGGCCAATTTCCTCGACGGCATCGGGATCGAGCCGGATCCGAACATGCTGAGCCACCCGCGCCAAAGCTCCTATGTGCGGCTGGACGGATGGGACGAGGCAGCCGAAGCCTGGTTCGAGCGTCAAGCCGAAGCCGGCAAGTAAATCCGCATCGGCACCCGAGACGCCGCGCATAAGATCGCCGAGCTCGCGATATGCGGGCGCCCACGGGTGCCGCCAAACGACTTACCATCAGACTGAAATATTGGAGTAAAGGCGATGGCAGACATGCGTGAGCCGATCGAATCCGGATGCCCTGATCCCTGGCAATATATGCATCCCATGATGCGCAAGAATTTCGGCCAGTGGAAATACCATGACCATCCTCGACCTGGCGTGCTGCTCCACGTCGCTTACAGCGGCGATAAGATCTGGACCGTGAAGGCGGGTACCCAGCGCATCCTCGATGTGTTCACCTTGCGCAAGCTGTGCGATATCGGCGATGAATTCGCCGAAGGCTATGTGCACTTCACGCTGCGCTCCAACATTGAATATATGGTGACGGACGAGGCGAAAGTCCAGCCCTTGATCGATGCTCTGGAAGGCTCCGGCTTCATCGTCGGCGGCACTCAAAACTCGGTGGCGATGATCTCGCACACCCAGGGCTGGCTGCACTGCGACATCCCCGGCACCGACGCCTCGGGCGTGGTGAAGTCGATGATGGACGAGCTCATCGACGAGTTCCGCAACGCCAATATGCCGAATCGGGTGCATATCACCACGTCCTGTTGCCAGATCAATTGTGGCGGACAGGGCGATATCGCGATCAACGTGCAGCACACCAAGCCGCCGAAGATCAATCATGACCTGGTCGCGAACGTCTGCGAACGACCCTCCGTCGTCGCGCGCTGCCCGGTCGCGGCGATTCGTCCGGCCATGGTGAACGGCAAGCCCTCGCTGGAAGTCGACGAGCGCAAGTGCATCTGCTGCGGCGCCTGCTATCCGCCCTGTCCGCCGATGCAGATCAACGACGCCGAGCATTCCAAACTGGCCATCTGGGTCGGCGGCAACCATTCCAACGCCCGGGGTAAGCCGACCTTCCAGAAGCTGGTGGCCGCCGGTATCCCGAACAATCCGCCGCGCTGGCCCGAGGCGACCGCCATCGTCAAGCGTATCCTCAAGGCGTATAAAGAGGGCGCGCGGGATTGGGAGCGGGTCAACGAGTGGATCGAGCGTATCGGCTGGCCGCGTTTCTTCGAAGAGGTCGAGCTGCCCTTCACCAAGTATCATATCGATACCTGGCGCGGTGCACGGGCCAGCTTCAACAGCTCCTCGTACATCCGCTTCTAAAGGCGGGCAGAGGGATCGGTTCAAGAGCTATCGCAATCAGTCGAGAGGTCGGCATGAAGTTCGCACTTCAGATCAACGAGGGACCCTATCAGCACCAGTCATCCGACTCGGCATATCAATTTGCCAAGGCGGCGCTGGAGAAGGGGCACGAGATCTTTCGGGTCTTCTTCTATCACGACGGGGTCAACAACTCGACGCGTCTGACGACACCGCCGCAGGACGATCGTCATATCGTCAATCGCTGGGCGGAGTTGGCCGAGCAGCACGACCTCGATCTGGTCGTCTGCGTCGCCGCGGCCCAACGCCGCGGCATCGTGGACGAGGGCGAAGCGAGCCGCAACGGCAAGGACGCCACCAACATTCACCCCAAGTTCCGCATCTCCGGACTCGGGCAGCTGGTCGAGGCGGCCATTCAAGCCGACCGCCTCGTCGTCTTCGGCGACTAAAGGAGAGTTGAGATGTCGGAAGTCGTGAAGAAATTCATGTACCTCAACCGCAAGGCGCCCTACGGGACCATCTATGCCTGGGAGGCACTGGAAGTGGTGCTGATCGGGGCCGCCTTCGATCAGGACGTCAGCGTCATGTTCCTCGACGATGGGGTCTATCAGCTCACCAAGGGCCAAGATACCAAGGCGATCGGCATGAAGAACTTCTCGCCGACCTTCCGGACCCTGGGCGACTACGAGGTCAAAAAGGTCTTCGTGGACCGTGCCTCGCTGGAGGCCCGAGGCCTGACTCAGGACGATCTGGTGGAGATCGCCTGGGAGGACTTCGAGACCGAAGAAGAGATCGAGAACATCGTCGAGGTGATCGACTCGGCCCGCGTCGGCGAGTTGATGAACGAATCCGATGCGATCTTCAGCTTCTAGAGGGACGTCATGAGTATTCTGCACACCGTCAACAAGTCGCCGTTCGAGCGTAATGCGCTTGAGTCCTGTCTGAAGTTCGCCACCGACGGGTCGGCCGTGTTGCTGTTCGAAGACGGCGTTTATGCGGCCCTTCAAGGGACCGCCGTCGAACCCCATGTGAGCGGTGCGCTCGGCCGCTTGAAGGTCTATGTGCTTGGCCCGGACCTGCAGGCGCGCGGCTTCTCCGCGGAGCGCATCATCGAGGGTATCAGTGTCGTGGATTATGCCGGATTCGTGGATCTTGCCGCGGAAAACGGGAAAGTTCAGGCCTGGTTGTAGTTTTTTAGAAACCGATAGGAGCATCTCAATGTCAGACACGATCGAAGTCGACGGCAAGCAATACGGTGTGGACGAGGAAGGTTACCTGGCCAACCTGAACGACTGGGTCCCGGGGATCGCTACCATCATGGCGGCGCAGGACAACATCGAGTTGACCGACGAGCACTGGGACATCATCAACTTTCTGCGCGAGTACTACGAGGAGTACCAGATCGCACCGGCCGTGCGCGTGCTCACCAAGGCAGTGGGCAAGAAGCTCGGCAAGGACAAGGGCAACAGCAAGTACCTCTACAGCCTGTTCCCCTATGGCCCGGCCAAGCAAGCGTGCCGTTTTGCCGGCCTCCCGAAGCCGACCGGCTGCGTCTGATCCGTCAGCCGTGACCGGGGGCGGGCTCGTTGCGAGCTCGACCCCCGGCGACCCTCCGATCCACTGAGGTACCAGGCACATGTCGTTCCTGACCACGGTCTACGCCTATCTGTATTACTTTGCGGCCCTGGTGTTGTTGGCCGGCGTGACCTTCAAGGTCGTCCAGTACGCGCGCACGCCGGCGCCGCTGAAGATTCCGACGACCCCGGCACCGACCACCCGAGCCGGGGTCGTGCTCAGGATGACGCGCGAAGTCGTGCTGTTCGAAAGCCTGTTTCGCGGCAACAAGTGGACCTGGATCTTCGGCTGGATCTTTCACTTCGGCCTCTTTCTCGTCACGTTGCGCCATCTGCGCTACTTCATGGAGCCGGTGTGGCTGCCGATCGAGCTGGTCCAGCCTTTCGGTGTCTATGGCGGCATGGCGATGGTCGTGGGTCTTGCCGGCTTGTGGGCGCGACGTTTCTTCGTGGACCGCGTCCGCTATATCTCCTCGCCATCGGATCATCTGATTTTGGCGCTGCTGATCGTGATCGGCTGCACCGGATTGCTGATGAAATTCGTGTTTCATACCGACGTCGTCGCGGTGAAGTCCTTCTTCATCGGACTCTACAGCTTCGACCCGCAGCCTTTGCCAGGCGATCCGCTGCTTCTGCTGCACCTGTTCCTGGTGGCCGCTTTGATGATCATTTTTCCCTACAGCAAGTTGCTCCATGCGCCGGGTCTCTTCTTCAGCCCCAGCCGCAATCAGGTCGATAACCCGCGCGAGCAAAGACACATTGCGCCTTGGGCGAAACGACTCGAGCAGTAATCGATTTTTTGCGCCATCCCGTCCGCAGCAAAGGTTGATCCATGGCTAAGGCAACGTTTGAAGTTCCCGAGCTGAGTCAGTACCTCGACGTCCCGCCCGTGACGCCGCAGACCATGGCTCACAGCAAGCCGTTCGTGGCCAAGCCCGAGTTCCAAGCGCCTCTCGGCTTTCCCGGCGAGCTCATGGACGACTGGCAGGAGAAGGCCCTCGATAAGATGGGCGAGCTCCTCGGAAAATATCGCTCCTTGCGGGTCTATCTGGACTCCTGCGTCAAATGCGGCTCCTGTACCGACAAGTGTCATTACTATCTCGGGACCAAGGACCCGAAGAACATGCCGGTCGGTCGCCAGGATCTA
This sequence comes from Thiocapsa sp., assembly GCF_018399035.1. Lineage (GTDB taxonomy): Bacteria > Pseudomonadota > Gammaproteobacteria > Chromatiales > Chromatiaceae > Thiocapsa. The sequence goes on along the minus strand of NZ_CP073760.1, from coordinate 2,339,302 downwards.
ATGCGCAAGGTCTACCGGCGTTATTTCACCCTGGCCGGAAAGCTGTTTCCGAAACTGGTGGGGGCCGAGGACTTCACCAAAGACGTGCTCGACGATTGGTACAGCTACTTCCATCAATGCTCGCAGTGTCGGCGCTGCTCGGTCTTCTGCCCCTACGGTATCGACACGGCCGAGATCTCCATGGCGGCGCGCGAGATTATGGACAGCATCGGCGTGGGGCAGAAGTACTGCAACGAGATCATAAGTAAAGTCTATACCATCGGTAACAATCTGGGCCTGCCAGGGCCTGCGTTAAAGGACACCCTGGAGGGCTTGGAAGAGGACGTCTACGACGACACGGGTGTGGCCGTGCGCTACCCGTTGGACGAGGTCGGCGCTGACATCCTTCTGGTCACACCCTCGGCGGACTTCTTCGCCGAGCCCCATGTCGACGGATTGATCGGCTACGGCAAGGTCTTCCACGAAGCCGGTGTGACCTGGACGCTCAGCTCGCATGCCTCCGAGGCGGCGAACTTCGGTATGTTCATCGGCTCCTACGACAACATGCGTCGGGTCGCCCAGCGGATCCGCGAGGCCGCCATCGAGCTCAAGGTCAAACGCATCGTCTTCGGTGAATGCGGTCACGCCTGGCGGGTTGCGTACAGCTTCCTGAACACCTTGGTCGGACCCTGGGACTTTCTCGATCCGCGTTATCCGGTGCCGCAGCACATCTGCGAGTTCACCTACAACCTGATCCAGGAAGGCAAGCTGACCTTCGACAAGGGCGAGAACGACGACAAGGTTCTCACCTATCACGACAGCTGCAACGTCGCCCGCGCCTCGCGCATGGGTGATACGCCCGGCGGGCAGTTCGAGATCCCGCGCGCCATCATCCGGGCGACCTGTAATCATTTCTTCGACATGGACGAGGACACCATCCGCGACCGGACCTTCTGCTGCGGCGGCGGCGGCGGATTGTTGACCGACGATCTGATGGAGTTGCGTGTGAAGGGCGCCAAGCCACGTGTGGAGGCCCTGAACAACGTGATGCTCGAAAAGGGCGTCACGCACATGGCCGCCATCTGCGCCATCTGCAAAAGCCAGTTCACAAAGGTCCTGCCGTATTACGGTATGGAGATGGATCAGATCGTCAGTCTGCACCAACTGGTGTCGAACGCCATCGTGCTGACCCCCGCCCTGGACGACGAGGACGATGAAGAAGAGGCAGAGGAGGCCGCCTGATCCGGCAGGCTTGCGTCGCAAGGCGCAGGTTTCCCCGAAGGCCCCGAGCTGCGAGCTGATACGAGCCCCCTGACGATGCATCAGGGTTCAACCGGTACGGAGAGTGATCGACATGGCGACTTCAACCGACGAAATGAAGACCAAACCTTCCTGGCGCCGTTTCGAGGACGGTCAGCACGAGTGGGAGAAGTGGACGGATAAGATCTTCAATGAGGACACTTCCCACAAATGTCCGACCTATGTCCACAAGACACCGCCGTGTCAGGGCAGCTGTCCGTCGGGTGAGGATATTCGCGGCTGGCTGCAGATCGTGCGCGGCATGGAAAAGCCGCCGGCGGGCATGGACTGGCAAGAGTATGCCTTCCGCCGCTCGACCGACGCCAACCCCTTTCCGTCGATGATGGGACGCGTCTGTCCTGCACCCTGCCAGGACGGCTGCAATCGCAATGTTCTGGAAGACTTCGTCGGAATCAATGCCGTCGAGCAATTCATCGGCGATACCGCCATCGAGAAGGGTTACGCGTTCCAAGCCGCCCCGACCGACACCGGCAAGCGGGTCGCCATCATCGGCGGCGGCCCGGCCGGGCTTGCCGCTGCCTACCAGTTGCGCCGCAAAGGGCACGGCGCGACCATCTTCGAGGCCAACGACGGGCTCGGCGGGATGTTCTTCTACGGCATCCCGGGCTACCGCGTGCCGCGCGACAAGCTCAACGCCGAGATCCAGCGCATCCTCGACATGGGTCAGATCGAGGTCCGTCTGAAGACCAAAGTCGGTACCGATGTCACCGTCGAGCAGCTCGAGAAGGAGTTCGACGCCGTGCTCTGGGCGATCGGCTGCCAAAGCGGTCGCGGATTGCCGGTCCAGGGTTGGCAAGGCACGCCCAACTGCGTCTCCGGTGTCGCCTTCCTGAAGGCATTCAACGAAGGCCGCATGAAGATCACCGCCGAGAAGGTCGTCTGCGTCGGCGGCGGCGACACCTCGATCGACGTCGTCTCGGTGGCTCGCCGGCTCGGTCATATCACCAAGACCGGTCCGAAGGATCTGCCCGAGACCGTCATCCACGATGGTTATGTCGCGCATGACGCGGCCATGACCGCCGCGGCCGAAGGCGCCGAGGTCACGCTGACCTCCCTCTTCACGCGCGACAAGATGACGGCCTCCGAGCACGAGGTTCACGATGCGACCCACGAGGGCGTGACCATCCTGGACGGCGTCATGCCCTTGGAGGTGATGCTCGGCGAGAACGGTCGGGCCACCGGACTGCGCGTCGCCGACTGCCAAATGGTCGACGGTCGGCCGACCCCTGTGGAAGGGACCGAGCGGATCCTCGCGGCCGATCTCATCGTCGCTGCGATCGGTCAGGGCGGCGATCTGACCGGCCTCGAGGAGCTCGACAACGGGCGCGGCCTGATGAACGCCGACAAGTTCTATCAGGTGCCGAACAAGCCCGGCCACTTCGTCGCCGGCGACATCATCCGCCCGCATCTGTTGACGACGGCCATCGGTCAGGCGTCCATCGCGGTCGACTCCATCGACGAGTATGTCCGCCAGGTCGAGCACAAGCGCCGTCCCAAGGTCGACGTGCATCACTTCAATCTGCTCGAGAAGATGACCGAGGCGAACCTCGCGCCCGAGGCATTCGTCCCCGACGAGCGCGGCGACATGCGCGGAACCTCGAGTGAGAACTACGCGATCCACAACTACGAGGATCGTTCGGGTGCCGAGGTCATCCCGCACGAGGAGCTCTTCCTCGGCCACTTCAACTTCCACGCCCGCAATCTGCGCAAGGAGGAGGTGCCGAGCTCCGATGACGTGCTCGGCCATTTCAAGGAGCGCGTGATCGGTCTCGTCGAGGCCGAGGCGATGGACGAGGCCAAGCGCTGCATGAGCTGCGGCATGTGCTTCGAGTGCGACAACTGCGTGATCTTCTGCCCGCAAGATGCCGTCTTCCGGGTCGACAAGAACAGCCGAACCACCGGGCGCTATGTCGACACCGACTATGCCAAGTGCATCGGCTGTCATATCTGCGCCGATGTCTGCCCGACCGGCTACATCAAGATGGGTCTCGGCGGGTAAGCACAGTGGAGGCGTCGATGGCAAAAGCCGCAATGAGAGCTGGCCTCGTCGCCGTTGGATTGGCTTGGGTGCTTCTCGCCCAAGTCGTCTTGGCGGCCGACGCGAAGACCTACGTGCTCGAGGGATCCAAGGCGGCGGCCTTGGAGTCCTGTGTCGAGCCCACCGATGTGATGCGTCGCAAGCACATGGAGCTCATCAAGCACCAGCGCGACGAGACGGTCCATGGCGGAATTCGCTCCAGCAAGCACAGTCTCGCCGGTTGTGTGGAGTGTCACTTCCGCTCCGACGCGGACCATGTGCCGCAACCGGTTCATCGGAAGGACGAGTTCTGCGGCGCCTGTCATGCCTTCACCGCCGTCAACCTGAACTGTTTCGACTGCCACGCGTCCGTGCCCAGAGGGCCGGGTGCCGAGCAGGCGTCGCACGCCGCCTTCCAAGCCGCCGGTGTGGATCGATCGGTTCAGGCTCGACCTGATGGGGAAGACCACTGAGATGAAAGAACACCACGAACCAACCGACCGTTCAACCGACCCGGCAGCCGATTCGGCTCCGTCCGATTCGGGTCGGCGCGCCTTCATGGGCGTCGCCGCAGGTGTCACGGCCGCCGTGGTCGCACCGGGGGTTGTTCTGCATTCGGTCACGGCCGCCCCGCGCTCGGAGGCGGTGACCAGCGACGTGCGTTGGGGTCTTCTGATCGACACGGCCAAATGTGTCGACGGGTGCTCGGCCTGTGTCGATGCCTGCGACCGCGAGAACGGTCTGAATCTTCAGCACAAGCCCGCGAGCGCGTCGCAGGAACATTGGGACGACCAGAAGGCGGTCTGGATCCGCAAGGTCCAGCTCCAGGACAACCAGACCGGGCGTGTCACCAACCTTCCGCTGATGTGCCAACATTGCGAGCATCCGCCCTGCGTGGACGTCTGCCCGACCGGCGCATCGTTCAAGCGCGCCGACGGCATCGTCATGGTCGACCGTCACACCTGCATCGGCTGCCGCTACTGCATGATGGCTTGCCCCTACAAGGCGCGCAGCTTCATCCACAAGGCAGTGGATGAGCAACTCACCCGTGTGCCCCGCGGCAAGGGATGCGTGGAGAGCTGCAACCTCTGTGTTCATCGGCGCGATTTCGGCGAGGACTCGACCGCGTGTGTCGATGCCTGTCGCGAGGCCGGGCACGAGGCGATCGTCTTCGGTGACCTCAAAGATCCCGAAAGCATCATCCGAAAGCATCTCGCCGAGATGGCGAGCCGGCAGATCCGAGAAGATCTGAGCTTGAATACGGGCGTTCGGTATTCCGGAATCTGACCTGGGCGAGGTGAGCAGGACATGAAGCGAATCATCTATCGCGAGTGGCGCATTCCGCCCGCTCGGTACTGGGGCCTCCTCGGCATTCTCGCCTCGGTTGTCATCATCGGCGCGCTCGCCTTCGCTTACATGGAGCACGAAGGCCATTGGGTCACCGGGATGAGCAACTCGGTGGTCTGGGGTACGCCCCATGTGTTTGCCGTGTTCCTGATCATTTCGGCCTCCGGCGCGCTGAATATCGCCTCCATCGGAACCGTCTTCCGCAAGCCGCTCTACAAGCCGCTCGGGCGGCTCTCCGGTCTGCTCTCCGCGGCGCTTCTGATGGGCGGTCTGCTGGTGCTGGTGCTCGATCTCGGGCGCCCCGAGCGCTTGGTCGTGGCGATGACCACCTACAACTTCCGCTCGATCTTCGCGTGGAACATCTTCCTTTACACGGGCTTCATGGCGATCGTGATTGCCTATCTCTGGAGCATGGCGGATCGCCACGGCGAGCCCTACAACCGGTCCATCGGGATCTTCGCGACCTTCTGGCGCTTGGCCTTGACGACGGGTACCGGCGCGATCTTCGGTTTCCTGGTCGCCCGTCAAGCGTATGATGCGGCCATCCTCGCGCCCATGTTCGTCGTGATGTCCTTCGCCTACGGTCTCGCCATCTTCATGCTGGTGATGATGTTCACCTTCGCAGAGGAAGGTCGTCCCATCGGTGAACGTATCCTGTGTCGACTCAAGAACCTGCTCGGCATCTTTATCCTGGGCGTTTTCTACTTCACGCTGGTCTATCACCTGACCAAGCTCTACGGCGCAAAGAACCATGATCTGGTCGGGTGGCTCCTCCTCGACGGCGGCATCTATACCTTCATGTTTTGGGTCGGCTGGATCCTGGTCGGCGGACTCATGCCGCTCGGGATCATCTACCACCCGGTGCTGAGCAAGGACAGAACCTGGATTGCCGCTGCGTGCGGCCTGGTGATTGTCGGCGGATTGGCCAGCATGTACGTGATCATCATCGGCAGCCAAGCGTATCCGATGCAGATGTTCCCCGGCCAGACGGTGCTCGCCTCGGGTTTCTTCGACGGCGTGCAGGGCGAGGCGTCGCGGTACTCCCCGACGATTCCCGAGGTCCTGCTCGGACTCGGCGGTGTGGCGATTGCCCTCTTGGTCACATCCGTCGGTGTACGCGTCCTGCAGTTCCTCCCCGAGTCGCTCGCGGACGATGTCCTGCCGGTCGACGAGGAAAAGATCGTGGAGCAAGGACCGGCAGGCGCCAAGGCATAACCGCGGATCGGTCGGCCCGTCCATCGAGGACGGAGCCGACATGGCTTCATGTCGCCCAAGACGCCCGGTCTCGCGGTTCCTGTCGGATGCGTGCGGCCATCGAAATTCCTCAGCAAGTCGAAGGTCGGGTGACGGGTCGATGGCGCATCTCTACATCGCGGCGGCTCAAAAGTCGTCGGGCAAAACCACCCTCTCCATCGGTCTGTGTCGTGCTTGGCGTGACGCGGGCGTGCGCGTGCAGCCCTTCAAAAAGGGCCCCGACTACATCGACCCGCTGTGGCTGACCGAGGCCTGCTCGCGGCCCTGCTACAATCTCGATTTCCACACGATGGGGCGTGAGGAGATCCTCGATGCCTTCGCGCGAGAGCTCGACACGGCCGATCTCGGGCTGATCGAAGGCAATGTCGGCCTCTTCGACAGCATCGATCCGGCAGGCTCCAACAGCAACGCCGAGCTCGCCAAACTCTTGGGCGCACCGGTCGTTTTGGTGATCAATGTTGAGGGTATGGGGCGCGGCATCGTTCCCCTTCTGCTCGGTTATCAGGCGTTCGACCGCGATCTGAATCTCGCCGGGGTGATCCTCAACAAGGTCGGCGGGACGCGCCATGCCCGCAATCTGATCGCCGCGTTGGAGCACTATACGGATCTGCCTGTGTTGGGCGTGATGCATCGCGACGACGACATCGAGATCGCCGAGCGGCACTTGGGGCTGATGCCGAGCAACGAGGCAGAGGCCGCCGAGGCATGGATCGAGCGCATCCGGGGGCGTGTCGCCGAGCAGGTCGACCTGAGCCGGATGCTCGCTATGGCCGAGGGTGTGCCGCGCCCGTCGTTTACCCCGAGCGCGCCGTCGATTCACGTCCCGGCCAGGGAGGTGGTGCGCATCGGTATCGCGCGCGACGCCGCCTTCGGCTTCTACTATCCGGACGATCTGCGTGCCCTTGCCGACGCGGGTGCCGAGCTGGTGGCGTTCAGCCCGCTTGCCGATCGGGCGCTTCCCGCAGTCGACGCCCTCTACATCGGCGGGGGTTTCCCCGAGTGCCGCATGGCGGAGCTGGAGGCGAACCGCGGGATGCGCGAGGAGATTGCGGACTTCATCGCCTGCGGCGGGCCTGTCTACGTCGAATGCGGCGGACTCATGTATCTGTGCGAGGCGATCGGCTGGAATGGCGAGCGGCGCGAGATGGTGGGCGCGCTCGAGGCCGAGGTCCGGATGCATCCCCGACCGCAGGGGCGCGGGTATGTGCGGCTTCGCGAGACCTCGGATTTCCCCTGGCCGGATGCGGCGGGCGGCGCTCCTTGCGAGATCCCCGCACATGAGTTTCACCATTCCTCGGTCGTCGCGCCTGACCCGACTTGGCGGTACGGCTATGATGTGCTGCGCGGTGTTGGAATCGACGGCGCCCATGACGGGGTTGTTCAAGGTCATCTGCTGGCCTGTTACAGTCATCTCAGGGACGTGGGCGGTGTCGGCTGGACACGGCGGTTTGTCGACCATGTCCGACGCTGCCTCGGCGGTTGATGATCGGCAGGCGTCGAGGTTGCAAGCCGCACCGACTGAATGTTTGGCGAGCCCGCGACCCGCGAAGCACTCGCTTGAATCCGTGCAGATCGCTCCGAACGGGGTTTAGAGCGGAGCCGATCGGACGCATGTCACGCGAACACATCACAGGACAAAAGGTTTCAGATGTTCAAACTCACTACAGCAGCGGCCGATCAGGTGCTGAAAGCCGCACAGCAAGGCGGCACCGAGGGCATGTCCTTGAGGTTGGCCGCGTTTCAAATGCCGGACGGGGCGATCGACTATCGGATCGGGTTCGACGAGCCGACCGAGGACGATATCCGCATGACCTGCGAGGGCGTAGATATCGTCATGACGCCCGAGCAGGTGCCGCTGCTCGACGAAACCACGATGGACTATGTGGAGATGGAGCCGGGTCAGAATCGCTTTATTTTCATGAATCCGAAGGATCCGCACTATACGCCGCCGACCGAGGTCTGATTCGGATCGGAGCACATCGGCATGGATCTCAGCAACGAAGACAGCTTCCGGCTGAACGTGCTGCTGGCCAATCGTCCGCAGGCCATCCGCATCGACGAATCCAAGCTGATCGTCTACGGTCTCGGTCCGCAGGGCGAGGCGACCGTGCGTCTCAACCCGAATGCACGTCCCGATCAATATCTGCGTCGCGTCAAAGAGCTCATTTCCGGTCACGTCCTGGGCTCGCCCGGCGGTTACCCCATCTATCTGAGCCGCTGGACCCGCATGGGCCAGATGCGCGACGAGAGCCTGGAACAACTGCTCCTGCTCGGCGAGCCGGAGGCCGTCGTGGCTGCCGTCTGCTCGCCCGGACTCACCGACGAGCTGGCTCGGCGCGCCTGGTGGGCCATGGATGACGCGGAGAATGCCCGCCGCATGCTGGGCAATCCGGCAATCGTCGCGGGGGCCATGGGACGGATCCTGGTGGATTATCTCGTCGACTATCTCCCGTTCGAAACCGAAAGCGACAAGATGACCGAGTCGATCCGTTTGATCCTTCGGACCGGTCTCCTCGACACCGATCGGCGCGAGGACCTATGGAAGAAGGCCGCGCGCAAGCAGGTCTATCTCGTGGGGTTCCTGCAGGCCGTTCCGGACGACCTGCCGGGGGCAGAAGGCTCGGCGGCGCGCCCGCTTCCCGAGCCGATCGTTGCGCTCGCGGCGACGGGCAATCCGTGCGCCCGGCTGCTCGGTCGGGTCTTTTCCTCGCCCGGACAAACCTTCCTCGCGACAGTCGCCACCGTGTTGTCCAAGCCACCCGGTCAGGACGTGGTGACGGCGACGTTCGACCTGCTGAGAGACTACTTCGGTGCGCTGCGCCCGGAGGGGGATCCCGACCTCCCGCTCTCGGATCTGATCGCGGAAGCCGAGCACTTCGCAACACCGACGAGCCCTGATCCCGACACGGCACGGCTGCTGAGCGAGCACCCCGAGATGGCCCCGGAGGTTGCCGCCATGCGCACCCTCTCGGGTGTCGGCTATGGACTGATCCGCGCCGTCGCGATCGATCCCAGCGTTCTAGGCAGCCTCATGCGCCGCAAGCTGACCCCTGTTATCGACCCGCTCCTGGTCCGCCTGGGCCTTCTCGCAAGACGCCGATGATGCTCCGCATGGCCTCGCTCATTAGAGCGTCCACACCAACCTTGGAGCGACCACACCAACCTGCAGGGACTCGTGACATCCGCTCCGCGGTGTCACGCGTGCCCGGTGGCGCTCCGCGCCACGGGGCACGATGGCCGAATTTCCGAACGAGGCCCTTGTCGGGTTAACGCGGGCGTCGTCCGAGAGTCGAGGTTTCGACCGGCCGCGGCCGACAGGTCACGTCGTTACCTGTGCTCCTTCGTCTTCATGATTGTTTTTGACGATCGATAGTCTAATAACAATCGATTTAGAAGATTGATGTGCCGTCGCTATGCTCCTGTCCAACACTTGAAGAGGAGCACTCACATGGCTAAGACGATGACGTTCGCGATCCTGCACATGATGGTCGCCTTCGGCGTGGCCTACCTGTTGAGCGGCAGCCTCCTGGTCGGCGGGGCGATCGCCCTGGTCGAGCCTGCGATCAATACGGTTGTCTACTTCTTTCATGAAAAGGTCTGGGAGCGCATCCGGCAACACCGCGCGCAAGGGCCTCACGGCGGTCTGCTGCCCGCCTGATGTGTCGCTCCGATCCTTGGCTGCCCCGTCGGGCGTCCCGGAGACGGGCAGCCGGGTTCAAGCGCTCGACGGTGCCGTGTTATACGGGGAACCGACAAGTCTCTCGCTGATGGTCCAGAGTCGTCGGTTGGCATCCGCATCGAGCGCTTGGGCAGGTGCCTTGAGCGACCGACGGTCACCGAGATACTGGCCCGTGACCCCGTCGAGGTCGGGTGATCGGGCGGCATAGAGCACGCGCTCGGCGGCCCGCGCCGGAGTCGGCAGGGCCCAGCCGAGCAGCAGATCGACCGCTTTCCAGAAGATTCCTTGTGCGCCGTCGGACCCGCCGAGGTTGGATCGAAAGACGCCCGGAAAGACACAGTTCACGCTCACTCCGGTGCCTTCGAGCCGCCGTGCCAGCTCGAAGGTGAAATGCAGGTTCCCGAGCTTGGACTGACCGTAGGCCTGCATCATCCGATAGCGGCGCCGGGTCCAGTGGAGATCCTCGAGGTCCATCGCCGTGTCCATCTTGGTGCCGACGTTGACGATCCGGGCCGGTGCGCTGGTCTTGATGCGCTCCAGCAGGAGGCCCGTGAGCAGGAAGGGGCCGAGATGATTGACCGCCAGCGAGCGCTCGAGACCCTCGGGGCTCGTTCGGCGGCTCGCATAGGCCGTTCCGGCATTGTTGATCAGGACGTCGAGACGCACGAAACGGTCGAGAATCTCCCCCGCCGCGCGGCGAACCTCTTGCTGACTGCCGAGGTCCGCGACGAAGAGACGGATGTCTTGGTTCCCGGTGGCGGCGACGATCTCGTCTCGGGCTGCGCGACCGCGTTCTTCGTTGCGCACCAGCATGCCGACGCGCATCCCGTCGCCCGCGAAGGCGAGGGCGAGGGCCTTTCCCAGACCTGAGTTTGCCCCCGTGACGAGAACAGTCCTGCGATTCGCATCGGTCATACGCGGCCTCCGGTCGACGGTTGTTACTCGGAGTAGCCGCCGCGCCCGGTGCCTCGGGTGTCGCGTGCGAAATAGCTGACGCGCCCCATCGGAACCACGGTGATGCCACCTGCACTGACATGGAAGCGTTGCTGATCCTTGACCGGATCGAAACCGATGCGATCTCCGGCCTCGATGACGTTGTGCCGATCGACGATGACGTTACGCAGACGGGCGCCGCGGCAGACGCGGACATAGTCCATGATGATGCAGTCCTCGAGGACGACATCCTCCTCGATCACGGTCTCGCGACGGATGATGGAGTTGGTCAGGCGTGCACCGTCGTGGATCATGGTCGCCGCACCCAGGAGCGTGTTGCGCAGCTCCCCGCCCAGCACACGCGCCACCGGACCCTGATAGCTGCTGGAGAAGATGGGCCACTCGGGGTTGAACATATCGAAGGCCGGCTCGGCCCCCAGGACGTCCTTGTGGGCGTCGAAGTACGCATCGATGCTGCCGACGTCGCGCCAGTAGACCGGCGTCTCGTAGGGGTGCACGCCCGGTATGACATTGGTCGCGAAGTCGTAGGCAAAGAGTCGGTGGGTGTTGAGCAGCCGCGGCAGGACATGTTGCCCGAAGTCCGATTCGCCCGCCGCCTCGCACTCCTTGAGTGCCTGCATCAGGACCTTCGCGTCGAAGATGTAGTTGCCCATCGAGGCGAAGGCCATGGTCGGATCGCCGGGCAGCGGGGATGGGTTTGCCGGCTTCTCCTCGAAGGCGTTGATTCGCCCCTCCTCGTCCGCGGCGATCACGCCGAAGCTCGACGCCTCGGCAAGCGGGACCGGCAAGGCGGCGATCGTCACGTCGGAGTTGCGTGCCTTGTGGAAATCGACCATCTGGCGGATGTCCATCCGGTAGATGTGGTCGGCCCCGAAGACGGCGACCAGATCGGGCCGATGCTCCTCGATGAGGGCGATGTTCTGATTGACCGCGTCGGCCGTGCCCTGGAACCAATGCGTCCCGGACATCATCTGGGGCGGGACGACGGTGACGAACTGACTCTGCAGCAAGGGCGAGATGGTCCAAGCCTTGCGTACATGCTCGATCAGAGACTGTGACTTGTACTGCACCAGCAGATAGATGGTCTGGATCTGGGAGTTGACCAGGTTGCTGAGCACGAAGTCGACAATGCGGTAGCGGGCTCCGAAGGGGACCGAGGGTTTGGAGCGTGTCGTGGTCAGTGGCTGGAGTCGCGAGCCTTGGCCGCCGGCCATGACGAAGGCGATGATTCGATCGGTCTGCATGGTTCCTCCGTGTGCCCCGCTTCTAGGAGCTTTTGTTGTGATGACGTGGGTCCGACCACTGGATCCACATCGCGAATGATAAACCCGTCGACCGGAGCTTTCCCGATTATCGAAGGCACTCTCGATCGGGCCCCGGCGGCGTCCCGAACGTCTACAATGTGCAACCCCGACGGCAGAGGAGTAAGCGAGAGATGAGTCAACCGAGGAAGAAGGTCCCGGGACGTCCGGTCATCCTGATCATCCTGGACGGTTTCGGTCTGAACCCGGCCAAGGCCAACAACGCGGTCGCGCTCGCCGATACACCGAACCTCGATCGCTATTTCTCGAGCTATCCGCACACCGCGTTGCAGGCATCCGGGCTGGCGGTCGGGCTCCCGGACGGGCAGATGGGCAACTCCGAGGTCGGGCACATGTGCATCGGCTCGGGCTGTGTCGTGCTCCAGGACTTGGTCCTGATCGATCGTGCGATCGACGACCGCAGCTTCTTCGACAATCACGCCTTGGTGAACGCGGCGCGTGCGGCTGCCGAGCAGGGTCGGCCGATTCATCTCATGGGCCTGGTCTCCGACGGCGGAGTCCACAGCCATGTCCGTCATCTGGCAGCCTTGATCAAGCTGTGCAAGCGCCAGGGCGCGCGCCCGATGGTCCACGTCTTCACGGACGGTCGGGATACCCCGCCGCGCTCGGCACTGAGTTATCTCAAGTGTCTCGACGAGGCGCTGGAGACCTCCGGGGGGCGGATCGCCACCGTCAGTGGGCGTTATTACGCGATGGATCGTGACAATCGCTGGGATCGCACCGAGCTGGCCTGGCGTGCCATGGTCGACGGCGAGGGCCGGCACGCCGAGAGTGCGCACGCGGCGATCGAGGCCGCCTATGCCGCCGGCGAGGACGACGAGTTCATCCGCCCGACGATTGTCGCCGGCGGCGAGCCGATTCGCGATGGCGATCAGGTGATCCACATCAATTTCCGCAAGGATCGTCCGCGACAACTGGTGTCGGCCTTGCACCAAAACGATTTCGACAAGTTCGACCGCCGCGGGGTGACCCGGGTCCAGGTCACCGGCATGATGGAATACGATCCCTGGTTCGGGTTGCCCTTCGCCTTTGATACCGATACGCCCAGGACCACGCTCGGGCAGATCTTGAGCGACGACGGCATTGCCCAGTTTCACTGTGCGGAGACCGAGAAATACGCGCACGTGACCTTCTTCTTCAACGGTGGACGCGGCGACCCCTTCCCCGGCGAGGAGCGCACCCTGATCCCCTCGCCGAAGGTCGCCACCTATGACCTGAAGCCCGAGATGAGCGCCCCCGGTGTGGCGGATGCCGTCATCGAGGCGCTTCGCGGCGGCAACTTTCCCTTCATCGTGGTGAATTTCGCCAACGGCGATATGGTGGGGCACACCGCTGTGCGCGAGGCGGTGATCGCCGCGGTGGAGACGCTGGATCGCGAGGTCGGCCGGGTGCTGGACGTTGCCGTGGAGTGCGGCTACTCGGTCATCCTCAGTGCCGACCACGGCAACTGCGACGAGATGGTCGATCCGGTCACGGGTGCCCCCCATACCCAGCACACGACCTATCCGGTGCCCTGTCTGGTGATCGACGAGGTGCCGTGGCGACTCTCGGTCGGCGGCGGGATCAAGGACATCGCCCCGACGATCCTCCATCTGATGGGCATCCCCATCCCGGAACAGATGGACGGACATTCGCTCCTGCTCGGGCCGGCGACGGTCTGAGGGATGCGCGTCTATCTCGATCTGCTGCGCGATGTGATCGACAACGGCATCGACAAGGCCGACCGCACCGGCACGGGGACGCGTTCGGTGTTCGGTCGTCAGGTGCGCTTCGATCTAAAACAGGGTTTCCCGCTGTTGACCACCAAGCGGGTGCATACCAAGAGCCTGATCCATGAGTTGCTGTGGTTCCTGGCCGGCTCGACCGACAATCGCTGGCTTCAGGACCGCGGCGTGACCATCTGGGACGAGTGGGCGGCCGAGGACGGCCGTCTAGGTCCCATCTACGGCGCCCAATGGCGCAGTTGGGCCTGTCCGGACGGCCGTGTCCTCGACCAGCTCGCCGAGCTGGTCGCGACCATTCGGACGCGACCCGATTCGCGTCGGCTGGTGGTTTCGGCCTGGAACCCGGCTGATCTTCCCGACGAGACCCGCAGTCCGCGCGACAACGTACATGCCGGGCGGATGTCGCTCGCCCCTTGTCATTGCCTCTTTCAGTTCTACGTCGCCGAGGGTCGGCTCTCCTGCCAGCTCTATCAGCGCAGCGCCGATCTCTTTCTCGGCGTGCCCTTCAATATCGCCAGCTACGCCTTGCTGACCCATCTCATCGCGCACCAGTGCGATCTGGAGGTCGGCGAATTCATCCACACCTTCGGCGATCTGCATCTCTATCGCAATCATCTGACCGACGACATCGTCTTCGAGCAGCTCGGGCGCGAGCCTCGGGCGCTGCCGCAGTTGCGTCTGCTGCGTCGTCCGCCGAGCCTGTTCGACTATTGCTACGAGGATATCGAGATTATTGGGTATGAGCCGCAAGCGGGGATTCGCGCCCCCATAGCGGTCTGAGGCTGAATCGCGCTCGGAGCGGTATGGTTGGCTTGAGCGGGGTGTGGCGTTGTCGCGTTCTTGCGGTGACTGAGCTGCGCGATTCAGGATGTTTCAATCTGGATCAGGCTGTTGGCGCGGGGTCGGCGATCGGATGGCGGGGTTTATTGGTTGCTATGTGCTGTCTTTCGTGTTGCGCGGGCTTGCGCAACATTCACGAAAGCCTTGCTCGTCACTCCGGCCATCGTGGCACGTGGCGCAGAGCGCCAGGGGCATGCGTGACACCGCAGAGCGGGTGTCACGAGCGACTGATGTTTTGGGTGGCCGGCCTTACGAGCGAGGCCTTCACGAACTTTCGGGCGAGGAGTTGCCGCTGATGGAATCACTTATTCAAGTCCTGCTCGCGTACGGGCTATTTTTGGCCAAGACGATGACGATCCTGATCGGGATCGCCGTGTTGCTGATCCTTGCCGTGCGACTTCGACACGGCGGCCACGGCGGTTCCGAGCAGTTGGAGATCACCGATCTCAACCAGCGCTATCGTGCGCTGAGCTCGGAGTTGAAGGCGTTTTCGCTCTCGAAGAAGGCGTTCAAGGCGTACCGCAAGGCCGAGCACAAAGAAGAGAAGGCCCGCGAGAAGGCAGGACATGCCGATCGCAAGCGGCTCTTCGTCATCGAGTTCAACGGCGACATCCGGGCCAGCGAGGTCGGCGCGCTGCGGGTGTTGGTGACGACGCTCCTGATGGAGGCTCGCGAGGGCGATCAGGTCCTGGTGCGTCTGGACAACTCCGGCGGTCTAGTCAGCGATCACGGGCTGGCCGCGTCGCAATTGGCACGCATCCGCGAGAAGGGGATCCCGCTGACGGTCGCGGTCGACAAGGTCGCCGCCAGCGGGGGCTATCTCATGGCCTGCGTGGCCGAGCGCATCATCGCCGCACCCTTTGCGGTGATCGGCTCGATCGGCGTGCTCGCCGAGCTGCCCAACTTCCATCGCTTGCTGGAACGCTACGGGGTCGACTTCGAGCTGCACACCGCCGGGGAGTACAAGCGCACCCTGACCGTCTTTGGCGAGAATACCGACGAGGGTCGCCACAAGCTGCGCGAGCAGTTGGAAGAGACACACACTCTCTTCAAGTCGTTCGTCGCGACCTATCGCCCCGCGCTCGATCTCGACCGCGTGGCCACCGGCGAGTATTGGCACGGCCAGCGCGCCGTCGAGCTGGGCCTAGTGGATGCCATCCAGACCAGCGATGACTTTCTCCTCGCCGCAACCGATGACATGGATCTCCTCAAGCTCAAATACAGCGCGCGCAAGAAGCCCATCGAGCGACTCCTCTCGAGCATCCGAGCGCGCTTGGACGACGCCGTTGCAACCTGGCGCCGCGTGAGCTGAGCCTTCGTCTCGAGTTCATCGAGGACGCCGTGCGCTGGCGCGTGTTTGACCAAAGCCTGTCGGAGACGCGGGAGCAGTTTGCGGCCTCGATCATCCCTTCGCCCACAGCGGCCACCGAATGCGCAAGGATCGCCAGCAGCTGGACCAAGCGATGATCAAGGCCGTTGAACTAATGTCCCCGACGTTCTTGAGCTAACCATTTTCTCATTCGAGTTTGATGAAATCTCTATATTAGAGAGCATTTAAACCGCGCCCAGAGCGGTATGCGATGTTTTTGGATGAGATCGGCCCCGGCGGATTTCAGAGCCGCTGGAGCCGGCGCGGTTTAAAGTATTAAAAAATATAAAATTTTAAACCGCGTCCCCGCTAAGGGCCGTGGATGCACCAAACGTCGACCTCACTCGAAAGTGAGCATGTCGCTCTGGACGTGGTTTAAGAGCGAATTCGACTCTGATATTAGACGTTTCCGCTCGTCAATGTCTTTCGTAGACTTCAGCTTGTGGTATATCTCGATATGGCGTTGCCGGATGTGTTGCAATTCATGTGAGTCATACTGCTGACGCAGCCATTGAACATCAGCTTCCGTTATGGAGTCTGTCACTTCCTTGGGCAGGTAGCCAAAATATTCAATATTCTGATCGCTTGATGAGTGCCACATATCGTATTCTTCTATTTCGCGGCCAAGAAGCTTCGGTATGATGTATAAATTCGACAGCATCGTTTCCGCCAGCATCTTTTTTGCTTCCAGTTGATCTCCCATTCTCCGCAAACTTAAAGCCCAGCATAGTTTCTGGATTGGTTCTCCTGTATCATCTGGAAACTCTTTTTCATACCATTGAATATAATCTTTCGCCTCCGTAAGATCATTCAATACGAAATACAAAGAAAAGAGCAAGTATCTCTTTCCTGAACCATCATCCACATAGCCGAACTTTTTCTTCTCCTTCAATAAGGAGGCTTTGTAGCTCATTATTCGGATTCTTAGTTTCTTTTCTGTTTCTGGAAAGTCGTACATTCTGCCAATTCCTGTTGCGGCTAGGATTGATCGGACGAACGGTCCCGATATTGCGGGCACGATAGGCCGGTACTCCGGACATCCCGTTCTGCTTCAGATGGTTGGGCGGCTGATCGAACTGCGACGTTAGTGCATTAAACCGCGACCAGTGCGGTATGCGATGTTTTTGGATGGGATCGGCCCCGGCGGATTTCAGAGTCGCTGGAGCCGGCGCGGTATAAGATATTAAAAAATATAAAATTTTAAACCGCGTCCCCCGCTAAGAGTCGTGGATTCACAAAACTTCGAGCTCACTCGAAAGTGAGCATCTCGCTCTGGACGCGGTTTAGGTGGCTATATTTCCGCCTAAGCCATCAATGCTGCAGCTTGGCCGCCCTAAACGGCAACAAACAGCACAAACGGTATGCGGAAACCATCTGCGGATCAACCGGATGGACCATCGTTCCAGTGGTTCGTCGCGTTCTGCTATGCAGCAGGCGTCAATGGCCGCGCCGCGTTGGGGTGGGAAGTAGAGCCTCGAGAGGGTATGCCGCGACAGTCCGCTGTGCGTCCGGAACGGTCGTTCGGGACGTGGCGCCGAGCGGCTGGTCTGGGTCGACTCCGTGCACCCCCCACTCTCAGCCGATGTCGCAATACGAAAAGAACCCAGCAGCCGGATGTGCGAATCACCGACCCGCTGCTTTCTCAAGCCCTCGCAGCATTCGGGCGCCCGGCATGATGACCTGCTGCGTTGAACGAACACCTCCGCCGCGGTTCAACCGAAACCGTTCGATGGGGTCGCACAAATTACGGGCCGCGTGTGGTTGAACGGGTCGCTGCAGCCATGAGTCGGGTATATTACCCTCAGTCATGACGTCGGTTCCCCTGATCGACCCACCACGCGACGAGGATGTCCGCAGCCCCTGATCGTCCACCCGTCGCCTGTCTGTGCCTCGACATCGAGACGGCCAAGCAGGATGCGCTCTGTCTGCGCGAGATCGGGCTCTACCGCCCTGATCTGGATGCCCGCGCGCGGATCTCCGCTCAGGCACCCGATTTGGTGACGGGGTCGGCTAGATGTTTATCAAGTCTTGTAATCACGCATTCCGTGATTAACGGTTGCAAGACCGCACTGTTTGCCTTCGTTCTCGCCTCGTCCTTGTGCGTTTCGCAGGCTTACCGCATGAAAAGTCGCTCCATCCATGCCACGAACCGGCGAGCCGCGTCGGTGTTATGTGCGAATGTCGCCGCACGGATCGCTGTGCCGAAGGGCAGGGCCGGCTCTTTCTGCCAGGCGAGCCAGGTATGGATGCGCGCCTTGATGAAATCGGGCTGCGTGAATCCGGCGCCGAGTTGACTCGCGCGTGCGGTGCTCTCCGCCGACCAGTCCCAGCATGGGTCGGCTTGGGGTACGAGGAGGGCAAGAAAGTCTTCCAGCTTGCCCGGGTTCTGATTGTCGGGCATGAGCCAGACGCCCAGGCGCCTGCCGTCCGGTGCTTCCGACACCGTACCGGCCGGGTCGGGCTGGGCCGGCAACGGAAAACCCGCACCGGAGAGGCGATCGCCGAGCGACTGCCACCGATCCCCCGGCGCGATGTCCGCATCCAGGACGATCCCGACCCGTCGGTAGGAGCGCAATGCCACGGGAAGGGCTTCCAAGGCGAGGGTGTTCCCTTGGGCGTCTGCGATGTAGGGGTAATGGGGATCGGGATTCTCCCAGTCCCAGCCGTATTTGGCGGTGAGCTCGATAATCGACCATTGGTCGTCACGCCCCTCGACGATCAGACGATGGGGCGCGTTCGCCTTCACCTTGGCAGCACTCATCCCCGCACCTCGATATGGTGACGCGCGGCGATCTCGATGTCCGCCGCCGAATAGCGGACCGCGGCGGGCGCGGCTCGGTCGATGCGGTGTACCGAGATGTCCGCAGCAAGATCGGGGGCGTCGGTCTGAAGCCACGCCAAGGCGCGTATGCAGTCCCCGCTGTGCGATGTGGCAAAGACCTGAACATCGAGTCGGCGGGCCGCCTCGATCACGAATCGCCACATGGATTCCAGCGTGGTGTAGTGCAGTCCGGTATCGATCTCGTCGATCAACAGCACCCCGCCCGCCGCGCGCGCCATGTAGATCGCCTGGGCGAGCAGCCGCTTGATCCCGTCGCCCAGACTCCCGAGGGGTATTCGACCTGCTACGCCTGCCAATTTCACGAATGCGGTGCTTTCCGCCGTCGCTGCGTGGCCCGTGAAGGCGAGCCGCTCGATTGCGGGCTCGATGATCTTCATGGCGGAGATCACCTTCTCTTCCTCTGGGGTCAGTATGAGTTGATCCCAGCTTTGTCGGAGAAAGGTCGGGTGAGCACCTTCGGTGCCGAGGAACCAGACTGTCGTCAGCCCGCCTGAAGGCGCCGGGGGCAGCATGCTACGGCGATACTCCAATAGAGATCCGCTTGCGGAGACAGAAAGAATCGGCTTCCCATCGGGGTTGTCCGGCCCCGTCATGACGATTTCCAGGGGCGTCTCCGGATCGGCTTGTTCGGAAAGTTGTTCGAATCGAGTCTGGTCCGACCGACTGAGGCGCACTTCGCAGGAAACCTTGACCTCTCGGGAGTGGGCAATACCGGTCACTTCAAAGGATGTTCCAACCTGTACTTCGTGTCCCCAAAAGACGTGTCGGACGTCCAATTCACGTCGCGTCTTCTCATCCGCCGGCTCCAAGGAAACCTCTCCGCGCCGTCGGGGGCTTCTCAATAATGAGACGACGCGTCCGCCCAGAGCCATCATCTCTACCGCATCGAGCAGGGACGTTTTGCCTGCATTGTTTTTGCCGACGATGAGATTGACACGGCTCAGATGATGGATCTCGAACGCGTCGAATGCTCGAAAACGCAGGATCTTCAGGGAGTCGTACATGATCGGCGCAGCCTATACTCCGTAAAAATAGAATGAACGCATCCTGATCAGAATCCCGGCTCCCAGATCCGCACGAGCGGGAGCACGAGGCCGGGCAGCAGGGCGTCATCGGCGATCTGTTCCGAGGTGAGATCCGCGTTTCCGGCTCCGGTCTCTGCTCCGGTCGGTGGCATGATCTCCAGGTCTCCTTGGGCGTTGCGCTCGATTCGCAGTTCTCGGTTGGCTTGGCAGAAAGCGAACAGCAGGTCGTCGTCCAGGCGCATGTCGGGCGGGATGTGCAGGTCGATCCGGCCAAGTTCGGTGCCGGTGCGCTCGGAGGCTGTCAGGGTCATTGTGAATATGTCCGGTTGCAGCAGTGGGCAGCGGATGATCCGGGGAGTCTAAACCGCGCCCAGTGCGGTATGCGATGTTTTTGGATGGGATCGGCCCCGGCGGATTTCAGAACCGCTGGAGCCGGCGCGGTTTAAAGTATTAAAAAATATAAAATTTTAAACCGCGTCCCCCGCTAAGGGTCGTGGATTCACCAAACTTCGAGCTCACTCGAAAGTGAGCATCTCGCTCTGGACGCGGTTTAGCGCGACGATTCGCGCTGCGCACCGGCGCCCGGAGTCCGGTCCGACGGTTGCGGATGCGTATCACGTCCGTTGCGCGCCGGGCATCCGGTGGACAAGTCGAGGCTCAGGCATGTCCATGGTGCCGGCCGACACCGAAGGGGTCATCGAGGTGGGCCCCCGGGCGCTGAGTCGCCAGCCAGTAAAAATGGTAGGGCGGAACCACCACCCGGTTGTTGAAGACGGCGGGTGATTCGCCCGAGGCTAGATCGATGATCTGTCCGTAGCGAAAGAGTCCGCGTCGGTTCAGGGTGTCGAGATCCAGATACTGAGGTTTGGCGTCGAAGTTGGCCGCGACCAGAACCGCGTTGGCGGCCAGGCTCGGGTGGGTGCGCAGGAAGACGAAGAGGTGCGGATTCTCCACATCGATCAGCTCGCGGTTGTTGAAGTCGGCGAAGGCCGGCGTGTCCTTGCGCACGGCGATGAGCCGTTTCAGGCCATCGAAAAGACGGCGTTCGATGGTACCGCTGAGGTGACGTCGATCGGCGCGCGCCCAGTCGATGCGCGGGCGATGGACCCAGCGCGCGTCGCTCGCCTTGTGCGTGTCGTTGAGGAAGGAGTTGTCGTTGAGGGTGCCGATCTCGTCTCCGTACCAGAGCAGGGGGATGCCGCCGAAGGAGAGGATCATGGCGTGCAGCATCAGGATGAGATCCACAGTCTGATCGATCGCATGCTGATCTTCGGCCTCGAGCGCCGATTCCAGACCCGCGAGCGATGCGAGCGCGCCTGCAATGCGGGCATCTCCGGTCTTGAGATTGACACCGAAGGGGCGTCCACGCGCCGGAGAGCCCTCGAAGGCGCCGGTGTACCAGTCCACCAGAAAACGACGGTGCGAGTAGGGGTCGTAGTCGCAGGCGCGGATGTCGGCGTCGTCGAAACCCAGGCCGATATCGTCGTGACAACGCAGATAATTCAACCAGGTCGCGCGGTCGAGCTTGTTCGGGAGGCTTTTAATGCCTTGGTTCAGCAGCTTGGCGTTCTTGGTCGCCACCGCGTCCCACAGCAGGGCCATAAAGGTGGCGTTGTAGGCGATCTCGCACTCCTTGGCGATGACTGCGTCCTCGCCGAAGTATTTGATGATCTCCGATGGGGCTACGATCGCCTCGGCGATGAAGAGCACGCCCGGCGCCGTCACCTGGCAGCAGTCCTTCATCAGCTGCAGGATCAGGTGTGCCTCGCGCTCGTTCTGCGAGGTCGTACCGATCTTCTTCCAGAGGAAGGCGACTGCGTCCAGACGCACGATGTCGGCCCCCTGGTTGGCCCAGAAGAGGATGATGTCGAGCATCTCGATGAAGACCGCGGGGTTGGAGTAGTTCAGGTCCCATTGGTAGTTGTTGAAGACCGTCATCACCCACTTCTCCATCTGCTCGTCCCATGTGAAGTTACCGGGGGCGGTCTCCGGGAAGATCTCGGGCATCGTCGCCTCGAACATGTCCGGGACGTCGCGGTTGGGGAAGCAGTAATAGAAGTTCTGGTAGTCCGGGTCGCCTTCGCGGGCTCGCTGCGCCCATTCATGCTCGTCGGAGGTGTGGTTCACCACTACATCGAGCGTGAGCAGCATCTCGCGTCGACGCATGGAATCGGCGAGGATGCGCACGTCCTCGACCGTCCCGGCACGCGGGTCGATGTCGCGGAAGTCGCTGACCGCATAGCCGCCGTCGCTCGCGCCTTGCGGGCATTTGAGGATCGGCATCACATGGACGATGTTGACCCCGAGCTCCTGCAGGTAGGGCAGGTGATCGTTGAGCCCCTGCAGGTTGCCGGCGAATCCGTCCGAATAGAGTGCCATCCCGACCCATTGTTGATTCAGGAACCAGTTGTGATCCTCCTCGCGCGCCATGTCGAGCTGCTTGAGCTCCGTCGGACGGTCGATGTAGGCTCGAGCCAGACGCTCGGTGAGGTGCACCATCTGGGTCTTGAAGTCTTCGCGATGTCCGTAGAGATGGAAAAACAGCGAATGGATGGCGTAGAAGTTGGCGCCGAGGCGTGTGTAGAAGTGCCGAAGATCCTCGCGACAGATCTCGCGATCGAATTCATCGAGAATGTCGTTGAGAAGGGCATGGGAAACCTGTTCGTACATTTGAACTGCGTCCGGAGTGTGTGAGTGCTGTGTGTCGTGTTTTATGGGTCTGGATGCGACCCGTCGTCTCGGCGGAGACGCCGTTCAAGATCATTTAAGTATTTGAATCTTTGAACCGCGCGGCCCGATCCTCGCAAGGGAATGATCGGTGTCGGTGGGTGGCGATCCGCGTATGAACTGTTGAGCGCGGTTCAAATACCCCATTGATCAAGGTAAGGCCGATAAAGTGCGGGATCGGCAGCCGTCGCCCCATGTTGCTCGACGATGCGCGAGGCGAAGGACTGGGCCCGCTCCAGGGTCGCCGCGAGCGGCCAGCGTCGGATAATGCCGAGGATGAGCACGGAGGCGAAGGCGTCGCCCGCGCCGACCGTGTCCTTGACCGCAAGTGCGGGCGCAGGTGCAACACGCACCGGCGAGGTCTCGCGGCCGAGTGCGAAGGCACCCTCGCCGCCGAGTGTCACGACGAGCCCGGTCAGGTCGTGTCGGGCAAGGAATGCCGACGCCAGCGCGGTGAGCTCCGCGTCTTCGATGTCGCCGGTGTTCGAGCCGGAGCCGTCAGCCAGAAGGGTGAGCTCGCTGCGGTTGAGCTTGACCCAGTCGGCATCC
Organism: Thiocapsa sp.; assembly: GCF_018399035.1. GTDB lineage: Bacteria > Pseudomonadota > Gammaproteobacteria > Chromatiales > Chromatiaceae > Thiocapsa. The sequence goes on along the minus strand of NZ_CP073760.1, from coordinate 2,316,354 downwards.
TGCAACAGACCGCGGGTCACCTCGGCAGACCACCAGGGATCGCGAAGATTCACGTCGAGGAAGCGTATAGCGTGACCGCGGCCCTTGAGCGTGCTCAGCGTTGCCGCGGAGACGGGGCGGCGCAGGGCCAGGGTGCCGTGATAGAGCAGCTCCCCGGAAGGCGGCAGGTCGTCCGCGCGGATATGGTCGAAGGCGCGATCGGGGATGATCTCGTAGGTCGGCTCGCCGTCGTCGAGTGTGACCCGGACCTCGCCCGTCGCATGATCCGGATCGGTTTGCAGGCTGCTTGTGTCCATCCCCCAGTCCTGCATCGCACGGCGCACCTGCTCGCCTTGGGGATCGTCTCCAACTGCGCTGATCAGTCGCGGCGCAGCCCCGAAGGCACGCAGATGCCAGGCGACGTTGAACGGCGCTCCGCCGAGGACGCGTCGACCTCCGGGGAAGCAGTCGAAGAGGACCTCGCCGAAGATGTCGACGATCGGTTGCTCGGTTGAGGCATCGGACATGCGTTGCTCCTGTCTCGTCGGTTCGTCTGTTATCCGGCGTCGAAGCCCGGTGCGGTCGCGAGATCCGGCCGGAAATGGGCGATCCCTTCGAGAATACCTGCGCTGTAGTTCCCGTTCATCCCCGACCAGCCGCCGTGTGCGCAGTAGAGACGCTCCGCGTGCCCGTTGGCTGCAGCGAGACGCAGTGCTTGCTCGCGGACCTCGGGATGACCGTTGGCGACCAGCACGGACGGGATCGGACTGACCAAGACCTCGAGGTCGTTGCCGCTGTCGCCTGCGAAGAGTGTCGTGGTCTCGTCGTGACCGAGTCGGCGCATGAGAAAATCCACGGCGTGATACTTGGTCGCCCCTGCGGGCAGCACGTCCAGCAACCCGATGTTCGCGGCCTCGTCGATGCTCCAGATCAGGCCGGCATTCACCCCCAACAGGGCCAGGCGGGCCTCCAGCTCGGACTTGAGTGCACCGCTGTCGGTATCGACGGGGGCATAGTAGCTCAGCTTGTAGGGCGCCTGCTTCTCCGGCTCCTGCAGCCGCAGGATCTCGAGATCCGCCAAGCGTTCGGCGAGTCGGTCGTGGCCGATGCCGCCCCAATCGCGACCGATCTGCTCCTGCCAGTCCGCGAGCGGCTCCCAGTCACTCGTCGTGACCCTGAAGATGCTGGTCCCGACGTCGCCGATGACCACATCGGGAACGGGCAGGTCGTATTCGGCGATCGCCTCGCGCACCAGTCCCTGGTGGCGGCCCGACACGTACACGAGCGTCACTTCGGATCGCGCTACGAAGCGCCGAAAGCGCGTGCGTGCGTCGGGCGACTCGGGTTCCGCCCCGTTGGGAACGAGGGTGCGGTCGAGATCCGTACAGAGCAACAGCGACTTCATGATGCCGTACCGGGGACGCTGCAGGTCCCGAAGAAGTCGTAGTGCTCGATGGCCTCCAAGATGCCGAGTGCGTGCGCCTCTCGCGCGAAATAGATGTTGTCCATCTCCACGAGTTGCGACAGCTCCTCGTGGTGACGGTTCGCGACCACGACGGCGAGCGTGTTGCCGCGCATCATGTCCTCGTCCGCTCCCGAGCCTCCGGCGACCAGGATGTGCTCGAGCGGGATTCCGAAACGATGGGCCACATAGCGCAGTGCTTGGCCCTTGCTGGCGCGGATCGGCACGACGTCGAGGAACTGCCCGAAGGCGTGAATGACGTTGACCGTCAGCTCGCGGGTACGCAGCAGGGTGGTGATCTCCTCGACCGGCGGGGCCACGTTCGGGTCGTAGTGGTAGGCGATCTTGAAGCGGCTCTGCTCGGTCCTGCGTTGGGGTACGAGACCCGGCACATCTTCCAGGGCTCGGCGCACCGCTCGGGGATTCCAGAGGTGGTCGACATGCTCGCTCCAGAAGTCATCCACGACCAGGGTGGCGCTGTAATGGATCTCGGTCCCCAGGCTGGTGATCATCACGTCGGGGACCGGGATGCGGTGCCGTTTCAGCTCGACGAGGAGTGTGTCGAGTCGGCGGCCGGTCGCAATCCCGAAATTCGCGCAGCGTTTGTTGGTCCGCATCATCTCGATGAACAGCCGTACCCCCTCGGTATTGCCGAGCAGGCTCTGGTCCAGGTCGGTAAAGAGTGCGCGGTCGCGGTAGATGAGCCGGCGGCGCAAGGGCGGCGTGGCCGGGATCGGCTCGGCCCGTTTGGTGAGCGGGGCGACCCGTTCGCGATAGGTCTCGGCGTGGGCCTGCCAGGAGTAGCGGTCGCGCACGGCGGTCAGACCGTTTTGGATGAGCTCGCGGCGGAAGTCCTCGTCGCTGAGGACTCTGATTAGTGCGTCGGCCATGGCTCGGCGATCCAAGGGGTCGACCAAGAGACCGTTCTTGCAGTTGCCGATGATGTCGACCGGGCCGCCGTTCTCGGTGGCGACCAGCGGCAGTCCGCTCGCGGCGGCTTCCAAGAGGGTCAGTCCGAAGGGCTCGGTCAGGGCCGGGTTGATGAAGACGCCGCCGGAACGGGCGACGAGCCGATAGATCTCGGGCACCTCCTCGGAGCGATGATGTTTGGGTGCCGCGATCTTGCCGTAGAGGTCGTAGGCGTCGATGGTCAAGAGGACGTCGGTCAGGACGGTGCGTGCGCCCTCGTCGAGGTCGCGGATATCGTCCCGGTTGCCGGCGATGATCAGCAGATTGGCGAGCGCCTGAAGCTCGGGGGATTCGCCGTAGGCTTCGAGCAGCGCGACGATGTTCTTGCGGTGATCGGCGCGGGAAAGCGCCAAGATCAGAGGCTTGTCCGGCTCGTCCAGGAAGCGGTGCACGTCCGCCGTCAAACCGATCGGCGGATCATTCTCGGTCGGCGGATGAAACTGGACGAGGTCGGTGCCCGGCGGGATCACGACCATGCGATCGGGTTGGTAGTAGTCGTAGAGGGCGTACTGCTCTTCGATCTCGTTGTAGGTACTGGTGATGACCAGATCCGCCGTGCCCAGGACACTCTCCTCGGCCTCGATACGACGCATCATGTTGTAGCGTGCATCGATCTGCTCGCCGTCGAGCCCGGCGGCGAGCAACCGCTGGCGTTTGTCGCGCCCCAATGAGTGACCCGTATGGACCAAGGGGATGCCGGCCAGGTTCGAGAGCCGCACGCCGACGTAACCGGCGTCCGCGTAATGGCTGTGGATGAACCCCGGCCAACGGCCTTCGTCGTGCAGGAAGGCGGTCAGATTGTCCACGAAGCCGTCGAGATGATCCCAAAGCTGCTCTTTCGGGATGTAGCCTTCGGGTCCGGCATCGATCCTGACAATGCGCGCCTTCTCGCTCAGCGCCTCGATGGGTTCGGCATAATCCGGGCTGACGGCCGAATCGATCACCCGCCGGGTGACCAGATCGACGCTGGTGATGTCCGCGCGCTCGGCGAGTGCACGGGCGAGATCGACCACGTACTTGGTTTGACCGCCGGTGTCCGCATCGCGACCGAGCTCAAGGTCGTGTCCGCGAATCAGGCCATGGATACTGAGCAACAACACATACATGCGTACCACCCGTGGAACGGTCGTGCCGAAAGCGGCTACCGTTCGATGTCGAGAACTCCGAGCCTGGTCTCGGGCGGAAAGTTTCGGATCCAGGTGTCGAGTATCGCCAGCTCCGTCGGCAGCCTGTCGATGGCCTCGGATGCGTCGGAATAGCGCGCGTGGAGACCGTGAATCAGGACGAACCAAGGCCGGCCCTGGTAGCTCTCTTCGCGGAAATAGACGCGGGACGGCAGCGCTTCGCGGCGGGCGAAATCAAGCAGCTCGTCGAGTGAATAGAAGCCGATCAATTGCAGCGCGAATGGTGTATTCCCGACGGCCAATGTCTCGTCGCGGATGCGGGACGAAACCGACGGCGTCCCTTCGGCATCCGTCTCCGTCTCGAGGGTCCGAGCGACCGGCTCGATGCCCTGTGGCGGGGCGTCCTCAACGGGTGGTGCGTCCTCAGCGGGCGGGAACGGGTCGCCGGTCGGTGACGCGCTTGGCGAGAGGTCGGAAGCCGGGTCGGGTTCGGGGGCAGGCTCGGGAGTTGGCTCGGCGTCCTGACCGGCAAGGCTCTCCGCTGTTTCCGTTCGCGTCGGGGCGGTCTCGTCCCGGATCGCGGTCGCAGACGGCGATGCCTCGGCCTCGGGTGCCGCTTCCGCAACCGGCACCGACGCGTCTTCGGTCGGCGTGCCCGGGATCTCCTCGGCGGTCTTCGCGAGGTTATCGTCGGTCGTTTCGGTCGGTTCGGTACCATCGGTTGGCTCGGGGGCGAGCCCCGCCTGCCCTTGATCGGTCGATGCCGACTCCCGGGTCGGCGTCTGCGGATCCGCGGCCTCGACGCGTGGGGGCAAGGACTCCGACATGGCCGCAACCGAGGCGCGCAGCTCGGTCAACCTCTCCTGTAGGGCCGCATCTTGGGTGGCGACAGCGGCGAGCTGCGCGTAGTCGACACGCAGCCGGGCAACGTCTTCGAGCAGCGTGCGTCGCGCGGCATCCAGCTGACCGTAGGCGAAGAACAAAGCCCCGCCGAGCAGTGCGGCGACCAACAGGAGTGCTCCGAAAAAGACCGACGCCTGATGCTTGAGTCTGGCGTCGATCTCTTCGTGATGTGTCTGCCAGGCGCGCTGCAGACGATTGGTCGTTAGCCGTCGGTCGTCGTCGACATCGGCGATGCGTGTCACGAGCGAGCTCTCGGCCGCTTGAAGCTCAAGCCGATGGCGTGCCAAGTCGTCGGACAGCGAGACGATCTGATCGGCCAGGGTGGCCGTTTCTGGCGTGTTCTCCATGGGAGCCGCGTCCTTCAGTTAAACCGATGCTTGAGTCGACCTGCGGCCTCGACATCCCGCCGCGGGGGCTCGGGCGGCGAGACGTCTTGCGCAGAATCGGCGATGCAAATATTCGTTTGAGACCGGTATATCATACCAGTCATGATCGACTTCGTCGGGCCAAGACCATTATGAATGAATCGAAACAGGCTGAATCGCGGAAGGTCAGGGTGCTGTTCGTCTGCATGGGCAATATCTGTCGCTCTCCCACGGCGCACGGCGTCTTTCGGCAGCTGGTTGTCGATCGGGGCTTGTCGCATCGCGTCGAGATCGATTCCGCCGGTACCCATGCCTATCACGTCGGCGAGCCGCCGGATCGGCGCGCACGTGCGACGGCGTTCGAGCGCGGGATCGATATCGGCGATCTGCGCGCCCGTCTCGCCGAGCGCACCGATTTCGAGTCCTTCGACTATGTGTTGGCGATGGATCGAGACAACTACCGCATTCTGTCGAGCCTTTGCCCCGCGGGGATGGAGTCCAAGCTGCGGCTCTTTATGGAGTTTGCGCCCGATCTCGGGGTCCGGGACGTACCCGATCCCTATTACGGCGGGGCGCGCGGTTTCGATCAGGTCTTCGATTTGGTCGAGGCGGCATCCCAAGGTCTCCTGGAGGACCTGCTGCAGCGGTTTCGGTAACCGCGTCAGTGGAACACCGATGCGTGATCGCAGCCCGCGATGTCCAGGTCGCAATGGCCTTTGAGTCGATACGAAGAAAGGTGATTTCCGGAAAAGGATCTACCGGCAGAGCCGTAACCAGGAAAAGTGGTCGAAGGCTCTACTCGTTGTCATTGTCATTGTCGTTGTCGTTGTCGTAATCGGATTCCGGACGACCACGACCACGACCACGACCACGCCAAATTCTGCGACGGTTTGCTCAAGACTGATGGCGTAAGGGACTCGATGCCTTCCAGGCATGTGTAGTCGGGATGCCTAATCTCGGAAATCGCCTAAGGGGGCACCGACCTCGGAGTAACCTGCATACGACCCAAAGCGCCGAAGATCCCGACGCAGATCCTCCGAGAGGCGCAGCTCGAGGTCGTGGGGATGGATCCCGATGCGGATCCAGCCGCCCCGGGCGGCATGCCGACGATTGAGCCGGTTCCAAGCGCGGATGACGACCGTGCGCAGTGCGGTATCCGCCTCGTAGCCCGTGAGCGGGACCGGATGCATCCGTCCGGTTTGGGCCGACAGAATCCCGCCGAATAATTCATGGCGTGTGAACGGCAGGCTCGCGAGTGCTGCACGCGGGATGGGCCCCATCGCCCAAGCGGGCGGGCAATAGAGCGACGGGGCTCCGAGACCCTGCTCGACGAACCAGGCATGGCACCGCGCGATCAGGTCTTGGATGCCGACCCGGTCGAGCGCGAGGTGCTCGGCGACGTTGCGCGAGATGAAACGCGAGTGCATTCGGTGCGCCAAGCCGGTGATGCGATCGACACGGTGGATCCAGCCGTGGCCGGCAAGCTCGCAGCCCCTCGCCTGGAATCCGCGCAGCTGCTCGATCCCCTCGCTGCTCCAGCCGGCGCCGGGAACCACCAGCAGGGTGACGGGTGCGACCCCCTCGTCGTCGAGTAGAGCCAGGATGCGCTCGACCTGCGGCAAGGTCTCGGGCATGACGTCGTGCACCGAAACCAGCGCGCGGATGTGGTCGGCGCTCGCGCCGGTTGTGGCCTCAGCGTTTGACATCGACCGAATCGTCATAGTGACCCGACAGGATCGCGAGCCAATGTTCCAGGTTGCGGCGGTTGATCTCACGAGCGCCTTCGCGTCCCAGGTGCGCCTTGCGTTCGCGGATTGCCGGGTCCAGTTCGCGCAGCCGCACCAAGGCATCGGCGAGGTGCTCGCCCTCGTGGATTCGGAAGATCCCCCGGCTCAGCAGATCCCAGCTCAGGATGCCGCACGCCGAGGAGACCAGCACCGGGCGTGCTCGCGCCATCGCCTCGAGCGCAATGGTGCCGAACGACTCGACCGTCGAGGGTAGGATCAAGGCGTCCATCTCGTCGATGAGGGCCATGATCCGACTGCGGCTGACCCAGCCGGAGTGTCCGAGGTTGGGCAACCCACGGCACTGCTTCTCCACCCACGCCCGCATGGGACCGTCGCCGACGATCAGGAACTCGATGTCCGGGAGTCGGTGCGCCGCGGCGACGATGGCGTCCAAGTTCTTTTCAGGAGCCAGACGCCCGGCGAAAAGAACGCGAGTGATCGTCCTGCGTGCCGGGACGGGCGGCAAATCGAGAAAGCGCTGCGGGATCGGGGTGGCCATGAGGCTGACGCGGCGGGCACCGATCGATCGCGCAATCGCCATCATCTGTGCCGAATTTGCCAACACCAGATCGCTCTTGTCGAAGAGCAGCCGATGACAGGCACCGAGGTACCCGTTGGCGATCCGGGCGCCGATACCCCAGTTCCGGAACAGCGTCGTCAGGGCCTCGAAGTGGGTATGGAACCCGACCACCAGTGCGGCCCCGTTGCGCTCGGCCAGATGCATCCCGAGCAGGCCGAACGGACCGGGGGTCGGGACGATGACGACGTTCGGGCGGAGGCGATCGATGCGTCGGCTCAAGAGCCAAGGGGAGGGCAAGACGATCTTCTGGGTGGGGTCGCCGGGCAGCGGGAGCGTCAGGCCCCCATACCAGGATCCCGCACGACACCGCGGGGCGACCAAATCGACCCTGGCTCCGGCGGTCCTGAGATGGTCGGCGAGATCGCGGTAATAGGCGCCGACGCCGTTGCGCTCGGGAGCGGCGTCGGACACGATGGCAACGCGCAGCTCGGCGGCGCAGGGTTGCGCGGGCGTCCTAACTCTGGTCGCCGCAGTGGATAGGTTCAGCATGGCGCATGGGTGACCTGGTTGAGGATGAGCCCATGGGATCGTCGCCGAGCCTTGCACCCGGGTGCATCGACACTGCATCGGTCGCGGTCCGTGCCGACCGAGCAGCAAGCCGTGCGAAGACGGGTCCCGGATCGCGATCGATGTCCCCCCGAGAGAGTCCGAACTGCTCCAGGCTATAGCCGTGAGCGCTTCGGTAGGTTCCGGCCTCGGCCGCATGTCGTGCGACCGCGGCGCGGAACTGCGCACTCGCCGGTAGCCCGAGCTGCGCGTAAATGAACAGCATCCGACGCGCCGGATCCGACTGCAACGCGCGCATGGTAACCCATGCGCATCGCTCTTCGGGGAGTTCTCCCAGCGTCCGTTCCAGATTCTTGTAATAGAAACCCAGTTGACCGGTCAAGCGCTCACGGAAATCGGGGGTCGCCGACAGGACATCGAAGAAGTCGATGCCGGCCGCGAGCGAGCTCAGCTGAGACGGGAGCGTGGCGTGCGGCTCGCGCAGACAGACGATGAAGCGCGCGTCGGGGAAGCGCACCGCGAGGCTGCCTGCCAGCGGGGCGAAGGCGGCATTCTTCGACAAAAGCCGCTTCTCGGTGCCGTGGACGTAGAGGTGTCGCTGCAGGCACCGATGATAAAAGTCCATCAGCCGTGCGCGCCGAGCTTCGGGCATATCCCGGTCGAACAGCCCCATGCGCCACACCAGATCCGAGTGCGGGAAGGGTAGAACAAGGATGAAGCACGCCAGCACCGGCATGAGCGCGAAGTAGTCTTCCTCCGGGTCGCTCAGACGCATGGCATGGACGGCATCGAGGCCCTTGAAGGCGTGTCGCTCGATCCAGTCGAGCATCCGTCCGAGCGGGCGGCCGACGCGTTCATCGATCCGTCCGAGGCCGAGCCAGAAGCGCCGTTGCGTGACCGACGGTGCGAAGAGACATTCCCAGGTCGAGAAGGTCGTCAGTGCAGTGTCGTCGGCGAGGACGCGATGGAGATAGGTGGTCCCGCTGCGGGGTACCCCGAGCACGAACAGCGGCTCGCGGATCTCGACACGGCGATAGCCGCGGTAGAAGACCTCGTCGAGCAGGAAGCCGATCCAGTGGATCCCCTGGACGAGGGCGAAGAGCGGGATGAATCCGCTCATCACCAGGATGCGTTTGGCGCTGGGCCGGGGACGGCCCGGCCCCGGCACGAATGTCCGATAGGTCAGACGGAGTAAGTCGGTCAGGCTCTCGAAGAACAGTCTGAGCATGATGCCCCCGATGAGCCGGATCCTGCGTTGACGGTTTCAGGCGATTTCGGTCGGTTGAGCCGCGTCGCGCGAGGACGCGGATCAACCGCTGCTGCGCGATCAGGTGCTGCTTTTCGGCTCGATTGGATCGGACGCCATGCCCGCTGCCGCGGCGGGTGCCGGCGCGACAGGCTCGGACCTCGGCGGCGACCGATCGTCGGTGCCCGCCGATGCATTGCGTTCGTTCTGGACGCCTTCGGTCCCATCGCGATGCGCACCGGCCCCGGCCGAGGGATCGGCCGGCGTCCGAGGTTGGGCCGTCTCGGCGACGGGCGCCTGCCGCGGCAGCGTGGCCGTGGGCTCGCTTGCCGGGGTCTCGTGCTTGATCGGCGCGGCCGGCTCGCTCGCCGGGACCTCGTGCTTGACCTGCGCGCTCGGCTCGCTCGCCGGGGCCTCGTGCTTGACCGGCGCGGTCGGCTCACTCGCCGGGGCCTCGTGCTTGACCGGCGCGGTCGGCTCACTCGCCGGGGCCTCGTGCTTGACCGGCGCGCTTGACTCGGCATCTTGCTTCATCGCGGTGTTCCGCTCGCTCGGCATCGATGCCTCGGCGCTGGATCCGTCCGGTCGCGGCTCGGCGCGCGGGTTCTCGTCCTGCGAGACGACTGTGCCTTCGCGGACACGCCGGTCAGCTCGGTGTTCGCGGGGTTTCGAGTCCGCCTCGATCGATCCCTCGTGCGCCGGCTGCCGATCATAGGACTGCGGGGGTATTTGGTCCGCGGTCGGATCCGAAGCGCCTTCGGTGCTGCCGCCCTCGTCCCCTGCCCCATCCTTTGCCTCTGTGCCGGCCGAAGAGCGTCGGCGATTGCGGCCGCCGCGGCGACGCCGCGAGGACCGCGGCCGCTCGCCGGCCGGCGCGGCGTTGCCGTCTTGCCCCGGCTCGGAGCCGGTGTCGGAGGTGTCGTCCGAGGCGTTGTCCGTACCCTCTGGTTGTTCGCCGAGGTGCGCCTCCTCGACACGTCCCGCCGGACGTCCGCGGTCGATCGAATCCGTCGCGGCTGTGCCCGCTCCGCCGGTCTGCACGGCGGCCTCGCCGACGGGTGCGATCATCAGCGGATGATCTTCAGGCCGACTTCCGCGCGAGGGTGCGGCGGCTCGATCGCCGCTCGTCGTCGGCGTGTCCTCGCCTTGGCGCTCGGCCCGTTGCCGAGCCTCGCTGCGCTCGCCGGAGCCCTCGTCGCCACGGGTTTCCTGATCGCGCGATGCCTCGTCCGCGGGACGGCCGCCCTCGCTCGATCCGGAGCTACGCCGTCCGCGTCCGCGCGAGCCGCCGCGCCGCGAGCGTGTCTCGCCGTCGCGGCGAGCCTGAGTCTGCTCCTCGGTCTCGGGTCGCGTCGGATCTGCTGCCGAGACGGACTCGCTGCCCTGGCCGCCGTCGGTCCGGCTGCGGCTCGGCTCCGAACGCGTCTGTTGCTCGGGTGCCGCTCGGCTGTGCCGACCCTGTTCCTGCCGCCCGCGCTCCCTCGGCGATTCGTCGCGTCGGGTCTGTGGTGGTCTGCTTTGGCTGCGGCGCTCGCCCGAATCGGCCGCGTGTCGCGGTTGCTGCGGGCGCGGCGCGGTCTCGGGCGCCGAGGGCTCGTCTGCGGGCGAGTTGCGGGTTGCGGGTACCTCCGCGTCGGGCTGGCGCGGCGCAAAGAGTCCGGTCCAAATGCGTTTGAGCAGGCTCTCGGGCTCGCCGCGCTCCGCCTCGCGACGCACGGGTGTTTCGGGCTGGGGTGTCGGCGTCCAGCGTTGGGGGACCGGGGTCGCCGGCGAGACCTGCTTGACCGCCGGCTCCTCGGCCTGCACGGGTTGACCGAGCTTGGCGTAGAAGGGCGCGACCTTGGTCTCGGAGGCTGCGGTCAGCTCGTAGCTCGACTGATCCGGGACGAGCTTGCCTGCGTCCTGGGTCCGGACGCGCTCGATCTGGTATTCCGGTGTTTCGAGTGCCTCGTTGGGCAACAACAGGACCTCGACGCCTTGGCGCTGCTCGATCTCCAGGATGCCGCGACGCTTCTCGTTGAGCAGGAAGGTCGCGACGCTGACCGGCAGCTGGGCGACGATACGGTGGGTGCTCTCCTTCATCGCCTCTTCTTCGACGATGCGCAGGATCGAGAGCGCGAGCGATTCGACCCCGCGGATGGTCCCCTGACCCTTGCAGCGCGGGCAGACCTGCTGGCTCGACTCCCCGAGCGAGGGGCGCAGGCGCTGGCGCGACATCTCCAACAGACCGAAGCGCGAGATGCGTGCGACCTGCACCCGCGCACGGTCGTGCTTGAGCGCGTCGCGCAGCCGGTTCTCGACCTCGCGCTGATTCTTCGGCGGTGTCATGTCGATGAAGTCGATGACGAAGAGCCCGCCCAGATCGCGCAGACGCAGTTGGCGCGCGATCTCGTCGGCCGCCTCGAGGTTGGTGTTGAGCGCGGTCTCCTCGATGTCCGCGCCCTTGGTGGCGCGCGCCGAGTTGATGTCCACCGAGGTCAATGCCTCGGTGTGGTCGATCACGATCGAGCCGCCGGAGGGCAGGCGCACCTCGCGTTGGAAGGCCGACTCGATCTGGCTCTCGATCTGATAGCGGGTAAAGAGCGGGACCTCGTCCTGGTAGAGCTTGAGCTTCTTCAGATTGCTCGGCATCACCTGGCGGATGAAGCTCTCGGCACGCTCGAAAACCACTTTGTTGTCGATCAGGATCTCGCCGATGTCCACGCGCAGATAGTCGCGGATCGAGCGAATGATGACGTCGCTCTCTTGATAGATGAGGAAGGGCGCCTTGCGGTCCTGGGCCGAGGTCTCGATCGCCTTCCAGAGCTGGAGCAGATAGTCCAGATCCCACTGGAGCTCCTCGACGTTCTTGCCCACGCCCGCGGTACGGACGATCAGGCCCATGTCCTCCGGGATCTCGAGCTGGCTCATGGCGTCGCGCAGCTCGCTGCGATCCTGGCCCTCGATGCGGCGCGAGACCCCGCCTGCGCGCGGGTTGTTGGGCATCAGAACCAGATACCGCCCGGCCAGCGAGATGAAGGTGGTGAGGGCCGCGCCCTTGTTGCCGCGCTCTTCCTTGTCGATCTGAACGACGACCTCGCGGCCCTCGCGCACCGATTCCTTGATACTGATGCGCGAGCCGGGTTTGACGCTGTCGGGCTCGAAGTAGGCCCGCGCGATCTCTTTGAGCGGGAGGAAGCCGTGCCGATCGGCTCCGTAGTCGACGAAGGCGGCTTCGAGACTGGGCTCGACGCGGGTGATGATGCCTTTGTAGATATTGGCCTTTTTCTGCTCTCGGCCGGGGGACTCGATATCGAGGTTGTAAAGCTGTTGACCGTCGACGGTCGCAACACGCAACTCTTCGGGCTGAGTTGCGTTGATCAGCATGCGTTTCATAGGATTTTTTTCCGCACCACGACGCGTCTCCCGGCTCGGGGACTGCTCGCCGCGCGCCCCTGCAAACCTGCGGGCGGCGCGGCGTGTCGCCGTCGCGCCGACGAATCGGCCCGACGGCGTCGACAGCGTCCGTTCAGGCGGGCTCTTCGGCCGACCCGGACGGGCACGCGCGTAGTCAGTAGTGTTTTGTCGTCGACGAGCGCCCATTCGGGCACTCGCACCTGATCGGCCCGCCCGGTTGGAGGGGCCGATCTCGGGAGCGGCGAGGTCGGCGCCGGCTGCGCTGGTCTGCCGTCGTGCAGGGCGCGCGGCGCTCACAGGGTGTAGAATGCGCGGTCACTCGATAAAATGAGTCCGCGACACCACTCGAGATCCCGCACAACGGCCTGCTCGGACATCGGATGCCGGCATGAGGGTCGGGGCCTTCCGAGCGGATGTGGCTCCACTCGCTCCGGTATCCTGACCGACCCTTGGCTGCGCTCGCCGCTCCGGGAAAATCGCGTTTCCGCTGGCCAGCGCAAGCGACCAAGTGTATCAGTAAACCTTATTTAGCATCAATTGAGCCACCCAGGCAGGTGCCATCATTCGTGAATCGACCTCATCCCCGTGCCGATCGCCGCCCGAGCAAGCATTCCTCCGCCCGCGCAACAGGGGGCCGGGACGTCTCCAGGGGTCGCCCGGTTGCCGAGCGCGCCGGTCCCAAGGGCACTCCCGCGAAGGGCTCCGAACGCGTCGGCACTGGCCCGAAACGCGCTGTCGTCCGAAGGGCTGACCCGAAGACGACTGGCTCCAAGAGTGCCGGACCGGGACGCACGCAGCCCAAGCGCTCCGGCCCGACGCCTGCGATTGCCGAGCGTCCGCGTCCCGAGCCTGCGCTGCGGGATGATTCGGCCGTACGCGTGCTCTGCGTCGATGCCGAGTCCGACGGGCAGCGCATCGACAACTTTCTCCTGCGCCATCTCAAGGGCGTGCCGCGCAGCCACATCTATCGGGTCATGCGCCGTGGCGAGGTTCGCGTCAACAAGGGTCGGGTCAAGGCCAGTCATCGGCTGCGCACGGGCGATCTGGTGCGCATCCCGCCGGTGCGCACGGCCCTCGCCGAGACGCCGGTCCGGGTGCCTGCGTCGCGTCTCGCCCCGCTTGCTGCGGCTGTTCTCTACGAGGACGAACGCCTTCTGGTCATCGACAAGCCCGCAGGACTGGCCGTGCACGGCGGCAGCGGTTTGAGCTACGGCCTGATCGAGTCCCTTCGCGAGCTGCGGCCCGGTCGCGAGCTGGAGCTGGTCCACCGCCTGGATCGCGACACCTCCGGCTGTATCCTGATCAGCAAGCGACGCAGTGCGCTGCGCGAGCTCCATGAGCTGATCCGCGAAGGCGGGATGGACAAGCGCTACATGGCACTGATCGTCGGGGAGCTGGAGCGCTCGAAGGTCGGCGTGGACGCGCCGCTGAAGAAAAACGTGCTGCAAGGCGGCGAGCGGATGGTTCAGGTCGATCCGGACGACGGAAAGCCGGCGCGCACGGTGTTTCGACGTCTGGGACGCTTCCGCTCGGACTCGGGCGTGCTCACCCTGGTCGAGGCCGAGCTGATCACCGGGCGTACGCATCAGATCCGCGTCCATGCCGCCCATCTGGGAACCCCCTTGGCGGGCGACCCCAAATACGGTGACGAGACCGCGAATCGCGCCCTCAAGGCACAGGGATTGTCGCGCTTGTTTTTGCACGCCTCTGCCTTGAGCTTTCAGCTCGCCGACGCCGATCGACCACACCGAGTCGAGGCGCCCCTGCCCGATGACCTCGAGCGTTTTCTGTCTGCATTGGAGCCTGCCGCGTGACCTTCGACTTGATCGTGTTCGACTGGGACGGGACCCTGATGGATTCCGAGGCACGCATCGTCAATTGTCTCCAAGCGGCCTTCGGCGATCTCGGCCTGCCGCCGCCAGCCCGCGAGGCCGCGAGCGACGTCATCGGCCTGGGTCTGGACGAGGCCCTCTTGCGGCTGCATCCCGGAGCGGATCCGCAGACCCTCCGGGACCTGGTCACCGGCTATCGCCGTTACTTTCTCGAGATCGACCCGACGCCCTCCGTGCTCTTTGCAGGGGCACGCGAGACCTTGAGCGAGCTTGCGAACGAGGGCTACCGCTTGGCCGTGGCCACCGGCAAGGGTCGCGTCGGACTCGACAAGGCGCTCGACGACACCGGTCTCGGTGGGCTCTTTCATGCGACCCGTTGCGCCGACGAGACCTTCTCCAAGCCGAACCCGCAGATGCTGCTCGAGCTGATGGACGAGCTCGGTGCCGATGCCTCCGCCACGCTGATGATCGGCGACACCGAGTACGACATGCAGATGGCCGTGAATGCCCGCACCAGGGCACTCGCCGTCTCCTACGGTGTCCACCCGGTCGAGCGTCTTACACCGCACGCCCCGCTCGACTGCATCCACGATATCGCGGCGCTGCCCGCCTGGCTTTCCGCCTACCGCATGCGCTGAGCCGAGATCGCACGCCTGAACCGCGTCTAAACCGCGCCCGGTGCGGTATGCGTTGTATGCGTTGTTTGTTGGATTGGCTTGGCCGCGCCAGCTCCGACAACTGACGGAGCTAAACCGCGCCCGGTGCGATATGCGTAGTGTGCTGGATTGGCTTGGCCGCGTCGGCTCCGACAACTGACGGAGCCGACGCGGTTTAAAGCGAGATGCTCATTTTCGAGTGAGCTCGACGCTTGGTGCATCCACGGCCCTTAGCGGGAACGCAGTGTAAAATAATCTCTTTTTTAATCTCTTAAACCGCGCCGGCTCCAGCGGTTCTGAAATCCGCCGGGGCCGATCCCATCCAAAAACATCGCATACCGCACTGGGCGCGGTTTAATCCCGGGAGTGACCCATGAATTGGAAGTTTTGGACCAAGCGCCGCGACGAGATGCCGTCGCCCGACGCACCCGATTGGGAGCGCGCGCTCATCAACAAGCTCGCCCTGGAGCACCTGCGCGACCAGAGACGCGGCCGCCGCTGGGGCATCTTCTTCAAGACCCTGATCCTGCTCTATCTGATCGCACTGGTGGTCGCCGCCTACTCCGGGGATCTGCTCGAGCGTATCGCTCCGAGCGAGGAGCACACGGCCGTGATCGAGATCAAGGGCGTCATCGCGCCCGAGGCCGACGCGAGCGCCGATCGGGTGATCACGGCCTTGCGTGAAGCCTTCGAGGCCGACCGGGTGAAGGGCATCATCCTGCGTATCAACAGCCCCGGCGGAAGCCCGGTCCAGGCCGGCTACATCAACGACGAGATCAAGCGGCTGAAGGCCAAGTACAAGGAAGACAACGACAAGGAGATGCCCGTCTACGCGGTGGCGACCGACATCTGCGCCTCGGGCGGCTATTACATCGCCGTCGCCGCCGATGCGATCTATGCCGACAAGGCCAGCCTGGTCGGCTCCATCGGCGTGCGCATCGGCAGCTTCGGTCTGAACGAGGCAATCCAGGAGCTCGGGATCGAGCGGCGTCTGCTCACCGCCGGGGAGAACAAGGGGATCCTCGACCCCTTCTCGCCGCTGCCGCCGGATCAACGGGCCTTTATCCAGACCGTTCTCGATGACCTGCACACCCAGTTCATCGCCGAGGTCCAAGCCGGCCGCGGTGACCGCCTGAAGGGCGGCGAGGAGGTCTTCAGCGGACTCTTCTGGAGCGGCCAGGAGGCGGTCGCGTTGGGCTTGGTCGACGACCTCGGCAGTTCCAGCTCGGTCGCACGCGATGTGATCGGCGCGGAGACGCTGGTCGATTACACCAAGAAGCGCGATCTTTTCGAGAGCCTCTCGCGACGTATCGGTGCGAGCTTTGCGGCCGGACTGGTCGAGGCGCTCGGCGGGGGAGCCCCGCGCATCAGCTATTGATGTCGGTCTCGCCGGATTGGGAGTTGTTCACATAGCGTGCTCGGTTTATCCTCGGTACCGATGATCTCGGGCCGAGTGCGCCGCGTCGGCGTCTGCGTTCGAGGTCTCCGCCCACCCTGGACGAGACCGACGACCATGAATCACACGATCGCCGATGCCGGATCCGCGCCCGCCATCCAGCTCCTGACCTGCAACGCCGAGTTGACGACGCCGCTTCGGGCGCTCCTGCTCGCACAGGGGTTCATGCTCGAAGCCTTCGAAACGCCCGAGCACTTGATCGGCGCACACCCGAGCGCGCGAGCGCTCTTGCTCGTCGATCTCGATGCACTCCCCGATGTGAACACGCTCGGCGGACTCGTCGCGCAGGTGCAGCAGCGCGACGGGCAGCCGGTCCCGCTGGTCTGTCTGGCGTCCGGAAGCGACATCCGCGCCCGTCTTGCCGCGATGCGCGCAGGCGCCAGGGCCTATCTGCAGATGCCGATGGAGATCGAAGAGCTGACCGATCGGCTTTTTGATCTGGCCGGCACGCAGGCGGTCTCGCCCGACCGTGTGCTCGTGGTCGACGATCAGCCGGTGGCCGCGCTCTTTGCCGCCCGTGTGCTCGAATCGGCCGGCATGCTGACCGAGCGCGTGGGCGATGCGCTCGCGGTGCTCGACGCACTCGATGCCTTTGTCCCGGATCTGGTGCTCATGGATCTGCATATGCCCGGCGCGTCCGGCATCGAGCTGACCCGGATCATCCGTGAGCAAGACCGTTTCGCCGACCTGCCGATCGTCTTTCTCTCCGCCGAATTGGACGCCGAGCAACAGATGGCGGCGCTGCGTGTCGGGGGCGATGACTTCCTCGCCAAGCCGGTCGCACCGGATCATCTCGTCGCCTGCGTCGAGCAGCGATTGGCACGCGCACGCGAGCGTGCACGCCGCCAAAGCGGTCCGGATACCATCGATGCGCTCACGGGTCTCGCGAGCCTCGGGCGCCTCTTGGGGCGGCTCGGCCAGTTGATCGGTCGGGGTGGGACGGAGGCCGGCCGCCGTGCGCTGGTCGTGCTGGATCTCCACGGCGACGAGGGCGCGCTGATGCGTCTTGCCGTTGCGCTTGCCGAGTCGTGCGGCGCCTCCGATCTGGCGGCGCGCGTCGGCGAGCGCAGCTTGGCGGTCCTCATGCGACGCGAGGATGCCGCAAGCCTCGCGCGCGCCTGCGATCACTTCGCCGAGGAGCTGGCTCGGGCCGGCTTTGCTCCGGGGCCCGGTCGCGCCGTCGGAATCGGGTGGTGCACCTTGGCGAACAGCGGCGGGGACGCCGTCACCTTGATGTCGCGGGCAGCCAAGGCGGCGCGCTCGGCCCGCAAAGCAGGCGATGGTCTGACCATGGGGTACGGTTGCGGCCCCGTGCCTGTTCGAACGTCGGACCAAGACGCCGTGGCGACGGCCATCCTGACCGAACGGCTGCAACTGCTCTTCGAGCCCATGGTCTCCCTGACCCCGGCACCGAGTGCGCGCTACGAGGTGTCGCCGCGCTTGGCCGCCCCGGACGGCGAGCTGCTGTCGCCGGTCGCCTTCATGCCGATCGCACAGCGCTCCGGATTGGCCGATCGACTGGATGCTTGGCTCTTGGCCAAGGGTCTGGACGCCATCGTGGCCTGCCGAGCCGCCGGCCGGCCGGCACAGCTTTTCCTCTACCAATCAGTCGTCGGCGCGGGCCGCGATGATTGGGTCGGCCAGGTTCGCGACGAGATCAACCGGCGCGATCTCTTTCGCTTGCGACCCGTCATCCAGTTTCAGGTCCAAGAAGCGGCGGCCGACCGGGTCTCGCAGCCGATCGCATCGCTCGATTGGCCCGGCTCGGCATCCCGGTCTGTTTGAACGGTGTCGATACCGACGACGCCTCGGAGCGCGTGCTCGCGAGCGTCCCGGGTGCCTTCGCGCGCCTTTCGCGCACCCTGGTCCAGTCGCTCGACCCCGAGCCGCTGGCCGAGCTGGTT
Source organism: Thiocapsa sp. (assembly GCF_018399035.1). GTDB lineage: Bacteria > Pseudomonadota > Gammaproteobacteria > Chromatiales > Chromatiaceae > Thiocapsa. The sequence goes on along the minus strand of NZ_CP073760.1, from coordinate 2,298,188 downwards.
CAACGTCTGCGCGAACGGGGTCTTGCCGTGATCGCCGGCGGAGTCGATGCCCCCGAGACCATCGCGCGTCTCTGCTGCGCCGGTGTCGATCTCCTCCAAGGCCCCTTCGTTCAGCCCCCGAGTGCTGTTATGGACTACGACTTCAGCGGGGTGGACGCAGTTTGAGCGCCCCCGTCGAGGTGATCCGCTCTTGAATGGATGGTGAATGCCACGGATGGACCCTGCTCTTTCACCAATGCCTCGTCGATCAGCTGCGCAGACTGGAGGCTGCGGCCGAGCGGGCGAGGGTGGCGGATCCCCGCCGCGCCGCGGCCAATGCGAACGTGAAACGCTTCACCGCCCTGTCGTGCTTGATCCTGGACAAGGTACCGAGCGATCCCTCCCGTGACGAATACCGATTGGGAACGACCATGGGGGACGCCTTCAAACACTGGCGTCGCGCCAAGATCGGCCGCCGCTTCCGCCTGTTCTTTCGCTTCGACCCCAATGCGCGGGTCGTCGTGTTTGCTTGGGCCAACGACAGCGACAGCCTGCGCGCGGCAGGGAGCAAGAGGGATCCATACGCCGTCTTTCGCGCCATGCTGAACCCTGGTCATCCGCCGGATGACTGGGCGGAGCTGGTCGCCGCGAGCACGATGGATTGGCCGGAGGACGACAGCCCCGCCGCCATAGCGCGAGATTAGGTTCGGCGTTAGGCTGTCGGCAGCCGGGCGCGCGAGCCTTTCCCGGATTCGTGTGTATCGAGCGACCTCATCCATGCGACTCACATCCGATCAGGTTTCGACCATCCTCGGCACGGCATCACGTCTCTCGGGAGAGGACGCGGTGGTCTATCTTTTCGGATCGCGGGTCGATGACCGGGCCAGAGGCGGCGATGTCGATCTACTCATCGAGCCCCCGCAGGGCCTGACGCTCCTCGAACGCGCCCGTCTCAAGCTGGAGCTTGAGGACGGGCTGGGGTTGCCGGTCGATGTTATCTCCCAAGCACGCGATGCGGAGCCGACACCCTTGTCAGCGGATCGCGCGGGCGGGTGCCGTCCGTATAGAGGCTCGGCCATGACCCGCCAGGCGCTGGTCGCGGAACGCGCGCCCCTTGCCGGGCTGCTTGGGGCCATCCAGCGATCCGTCTATTTTCTGGATGCCTCCAGCAGCAAACAAACCTGGCCGTTGGGCGGTGGTCCGTTGTGCGGCGCGCAACAACGCTATCTGATCCGCTCCCCGGTGGTGGTCTGGCTCGGGGCGTTGGCGTTGGCGTTCAGTGCGGCGGCCTGGCAGCTCGCCGCACGTGATGAGTGGATCGGCTCGGAATTATGTAGCAAACGCACATAGAGCCCCGCGATCCGGCCCACTACCGGCTGCAATCCATTGATTTTATGATCGAGGTCGGTGGTCGGTCAGGCCGCGCACCCGTCGCCAGGTCATTGATCTAATGGGCATGTGCAGCTGCTACATAATGCCGGAGCGAAGCTACGCAGGTGGGTCATTGTTACTCGGCGGGTGCGCTCGGCATGGCTGCCGGGAGGCATGTAAGGCTAGAGTATCCGGGCCGATACGACAAACCGGATGCTTTTCGTGTGTTCGGCGTCTCGTTGACGTCGATTCCGTTGCTCTCGAAGCGCGCGTCACGAAGTTCGGAAATGATTCGGAAGGGTTGCCGGTCGCCAAAACAAAAAAGGCATGCGTTTCCGCATGCCTTTGTTTTGATTGGCGTCCCCACGGGGGTTCGAACCCCGGTTACCGCCGTGAAAGTGCAATTTTCCCCGTCTAAGGCTATCCTCTAGCGTCTACTATCATCCTGATTTAATTGACATCTTGTGTGTGTCTGTCTATCCTTGTATGCGTGAATCCGTGGACGAAAATACGGAAAAGATACGGAAACCCGCGAGGCACCCATGAAGGCGAACCCGATCAACACGACCCGCAAACAGCGCATCCTGACCCCCCGCAAGGAACCTTACTGGTACAGCTTCCGGCGCGGCGCGGGCATCGGCCTTTATGTCGGCGCCACGAAGCGAGAGTGGGTCGCGCGCGCGAAAGGCCCGGACCACCGTTACAAGGCGAAGACGCTTGGCGACATATCCCAACTGACCTACGAGCAGGCCGAGGCCGAAGCGCGCAAGTTCGCAGATCTCACCGAGCGCACCGAGCGGCCGGGTTACGCTATCCGGGATGCGGTCAACGACTATGTGGCAGACTTAAGGGTCCGAAAAGGCGCGCGTGCCGCGGATGACGCCGAGCAGCGCCTGATCGCGCGCGTTCCCCAGGCGCTGATGGACGCACGCATCAACGATGTGAGAACCGCACAGATCAAGGCGTGGCGCGACAGCATGGTGCGGTCCGCCGAGGACCACAGCGAAGAGGACGTGAGACGATCCCGCGACACGGCCAACCGGGTTCTGGCGATCTTCAAGGCGGCGCTGAACTTCGCATTCCGATCCGGCATCGCCGTGTCCGATGTCGAGTGGCGGCGCGTCGAAGGCTTCGAGGGCGCGACGGAGGCCCGAGCACTGTTCTTGGAGCCCGAGCAGGTGCAGATGCTGCTGGCGGCGGCGACCGGCGCATTCCGGGATCTGCTGCACGCGGCGGTCCTGACGGGCGCGCGTTATGGCGAGCTGGCAAGCGCCAAGGCCGGCGACTTCGACCCTAAGGCCGGCACGCTGAAGCTGTCCGGGAAAACGGGACCGCGGACCAGCTATCTATCGGCAGCGGCGGTGACATTCTTCCGGCGCGTCGCCAAGGGCAAGCTGCCGGGCGCACCGTTACTGATGAAGGATGACGGCGAGCCGTGGGGCAAGAGCCATCAGCACCGACCGATGAAGGCCGCGGTAAAGGCTGCCGGGTTGCCCGCCGAAGCGGTTTTCTACAGCCTGCGGCACTACCACATCTCCCGCGCCCTCGTCGCGGGGGTTCGACCACAGGTGATCGCGGAAAATTGCGGGACATCCGTCCTGATGATCGAGCGCAACTACGGAAAATTCACCGCACGCGACCGGCGCGCGATGCTCGACTCCATCGCCTTGTAACCCGCCTCGCGCAGTCTCACGAACACGTGATCTGCGCTCGATCCGACCCAATTCCCCAGTCACCACCTACCGTTCGTCGGATGAACATATAATTTTCTGGACATACCGACCTGCATTGTCACCCGCGACTTATCCCGCCCCACCGAATAGCCCCGAGACCCTGCGACCGGGAAAGCCCGACCGCATCAACGGGTTGCGAGCGAGCCGGATCGCGCGGTCAATTATGCCTTATTCCGACCCTATAGCGGAAGTTTAGCACGCAGCTTTATTTTATATATCAAGGCGTTAGGTTGCCATCCGGCACGGTGCAAGGTAGCGTTGTCTGCATCCGTCACCTCTGAGATGCAGCTATGCCCGAGACCACCACCCCCGCCACCGAGCCCGCGACCAAACAGGCGCACACCGTCGATGAAGCCATGCGCGCGTTGAATCTGAGCCGCCAATCGCTTTACGACGAGATCAACTCAGGCCGGCTCGCGTCCTACAAGTACGGATCGCGGCGATTCGTCCCCGTGCAGGCCGAGATCGAATGGATCGGCCGCATGGTCGCGGACGGCGGCATCACCACAGCCAGCCGTCGAGCCGAGAAGCAAGCGCAGCGGGCGGCGGCGGAATAGGGCGGCCGACATGCAGACCACCCCCGTTCCTGATTTGATCGCACGCGTGCAGACCCGCCTCAATATGACCGGCGGCGCGCTGGCCCGAACGATCGGAGTGAGTAGCGGCCACTTGTCGAGCGCGAAGCACGGCCGATACCGCCTTTCCGCTGAAGTGGTCGACCGATTGACCCGGCTCGCAGATGCCGAGCCCGCGGCGCCAAACCCTGATCTGTTCGAGGCACCCGCACCTGCCCCCGCGCCAACCCCTCACCACGCGCCACTCGCAGAGCTGGAGGTCGAGGCCACGAGCGCGCTGGCGGCGGCCGGGATCGACTTGGATCACTTGGATGTCGACGCAGGATGGAAGCGCAAGCAGAATGCGCCGCACATCTGGTACATCGCAGACTCCGGGATCGGCCGGACCGGCGCGCCGTGGCTGATGGTCTGCGCGGGCGACGCCAAGCGGACCGGCGACGTGTCGACTCCGGTCCTGGTGTGGAAATCATGGGAGCAGGGCGACCGCGCCACGGATGCCGATGATCTGGCGCAGATCCGGCGCGATCTGGATGCCGCGCGTGCCCGCCACAAGGCACAGGATGCCGAGCGGCGGGCGGCGGCGAGAGAAGCGGCGAGAGCCACATGGGACGCGGCATCAACCGAATGCGGCTCGCACGATTACCTCGCTGCCAAGGCGGTCGGAGCCTATGGCATACGCCGCGATGGAGACGCCCTGTTGGCGGCCGTCACCGACCTGGACGGCATCATCTACGGCGTGCAGCGAATCCTGCCGGACGGCGCCAAGCGGTTCAACGGCGGCGCATCCGTGGCCGGTCATTGCCACCTGATCGGAACCATCGGCGCATCCGGCCCCATCCGCATCTGCGAGGGGTACGCCACCGGCGCAAGCATCCATCAGGTGACCGGCGAGCCCGTGGCCTGCGCCTTCAACTGCGGGAACCTTGAGCCCGTCGCACGGGCAGCCCGTGCTCGCTTCCGGGATCGCACCATCATCATCTGCGGCGACGACGACCGGCACCTCGCGGATAACCCCGGCACCCGACACGCCCACGCAGCGGCGGCGGCCGTGGGCGGCATCGTTGTGATACCCCGGTTCAGCGATCCCGCGAGCGCCGGCACGGACTTCAATGACCTAATGCGTGCCGAGGGCATCGAGGCTGTTCGCGCGCAGCTTGCGGTACCTGCGCAGCAAGGGCGCGCCACGGACGCCGATGGTGACACATGGCCCGATCCCGAGCCGTTGGCCGACACCCTGCCGCCCGTCGCGCCTTTCGCCTTCGACCTGCTGCCCCCGGCACTGCGCCCCTGGATCGAGGACGTTGCGGATCGCATGCAATGCCCCGCGGACTACCCCGGCGTGGCGGCTATGGTCGCGCTGGCGTCGGTAGTTGGTCGGCAGATCGGCATCCGCCCGAAGGCCCACGACGATTGGGTTGTCGTGCCGAATCTGTGGGGCATCGTGATCGGTCGACCGAGCCTGCTGAAAACTCCCGCAATGCAGGAGGCGCTGCACCCGATCCGCGCGATCGAGGCGAGAGCGCGGACCGAGCATGAGGCTGCGATGGAGCGGCACGCGGCCGACGAGCTTGTCCGCGAGGCGCAAGGCAAGGAGGCGAAAACCCAAATCGCCAAGGCCATCAAGGAGCGAAACGCGGAACTCGCGCACGCGTTGGCTCGCGAGGCATCGGAAGCGGTAGAACCCCCGACGCGGCGGCGCTATGTCACACAGGATTCGACCGTCGAGAAACTTGGCGAGCTTCTCAGCCAGAACCCGCGGGGCATGCTGATCTACCGCGACGAGCTGGTCGGATTCCTGCGCGCGATGGATCAGGAGGGGAAGGAATGCAGCAGAGCCTTCTACCTGGAAGCATGGAACGGAACGGGCGGCTACACCTTTGACCGCATCGGCCGCGGCACGGTCGAGATCGAGGCGGCTTGCGTGTCCATCATTGGAGCGATTCAGCCCGGCCCGCTGCGCGATTACATGCTGTCTGCGCTCGCTGGCGGCTCGGGAGACGACGGCCTCCTTCAACGCTTTCAGCTCGCAGTCTGGCCGGACGTCGGGCGCAACTGGATCAACGTCGACCGCCTGCCGGACACCGAGGCCAGGCGTGCGGCGCGTGCGGTTTTCGAGCGGCTTGACGGTATCGACCCCGCGGCGGTCGGAGCCCACATGGACGAAGGCGACGGGGTGCCGTGGATGCGGTTCGACCCGGATGCGCAGGTCGAGTTTGATGCTTGGCGCGCGGATCTGGAGCATCGTCTGCGCGCGGACGGGATTCACCCTGCGATGGAGTCGCACCTCGCGAAGTACCGGAGCTTGGCTCCTTCTTTGGCGCTGCTGATCCACCTTGCGGGCGACCCCGACGCCGAGCCCGTGAGCCACGACGCGCTGTTGCGGGCGCTCGCCTGGTGCGAATACCTTGAGACGCACGCACGGCGAATTTACGCACCCGCCCTGACGCGCGCAATGACGTGCGCGGTCGAGCTGGCGCGGCGACTACCTGACCTGCCGGACGGCTTCTTGGCGCGAGATGTCTACCGCAAAGGCTGGCGGACCCTGGACATCGACGGGACCGCGTTGGCGTTGGCCGTCTTGATTGACCATCACCACCTGCGCGCGGTCGAGCCCGAGCCCGGACCCGGACGACCTGCCACCCGGTACCGCATCCACCCTGCACTCAGGGAGGCTCAAGCGGCATGAGTTATCTTGCGCGCCTCTGCGAGACCGAAAAAACCGAAAAGGGCCACCCCCCCTACCGCCACAACCGACACAACCCAGGCAAAACGGGATCTGTCGGTTCTGTCGGTACCCCCTGCGCACCTTTTCCGGAAATCGAAGCCGATGGATGCGGCAATTGTGGCAGTTCCGTCGGTAACCCCCCGCCCCTTTCCCCGAAACCGAAGGTGCCCGGCGCGCGTGGCTGGCGGTCCTGCCGAGCGGCGCTGCTGTCTCGGTCACCTGCACGCCGCCAGCCACCCGAGCCGAGGTCGAGGCGCTGCTTCCCGACGCAGTGATCGAGCCCGAGCCCGATCCGGTCCCTGCAATGCTGAATCCGCGCGCCACGGCCATGATCGGCGCGTGGCTGGATGCGGTCGGGGAGGCGGATGCGGTGATCCGAGAGGAGATCCTGATGCGCGCGGCAGCCGATCCCGACACCCGCGACGCTTACTGTACCGCGGCGGTCGCGTGCGGCGCTGCGATGCGGGACGCCCCGGAGGCCACAGACGCGCGTGCAGATGACGCCTATGTCGCCTGCGTCCATTGCAGGCACTTCCGGCCCAACCCGCGGACGCCGGAAGCCGGATTCGGCAGATGCTGCATCGAAGCGCCCGCAAGCCTGACGACGCCCACGTTGTGGCCCTATGCGCTGCACCGCTGCCCCGACCATCAACCCTTAGCACAAGGCGCCCAACCATGACCCGACCGCCCGAGATCGACGCCCTTGAAGGATCGCTTACGTTTCAAAGGCTGGCCCGAATGTCCCACACGTTCCCCCTGGACGCGACCGACGCCGAGGACTTGAAGACCGCTATCACAGTTTGCGTGCTGCACCTGGTCGATGCGATCGACCGGAACAGGATCGTGTTTCGCGACGATGAGGACAACGCCATGCTTCATGGACTACTGCTCGCAAGCTTCGAGACATTGGCGGACGGCCGATTTTCATCCTGGACGCGCAGCGCGACCGTGAACTAAGGCCGAAAACCCGCCAGCAACCACCCGGAATGGCACCACAACCCAAGAGGCAAACCATGACAACCATCCTGCCCAACGCGACGCCTAGTGAGATCCGGCCCGATTTTCTTGCCAAGGCACGGGATCGGACCCCGCCAGCGGCGCGCCTTGGCTTCGACGACCTGAGCGGCTTCATTGCAGCACTGGGTATCGAGGACCAGACGCTAGAGCGCGACTTGCTCGACGCGAATCACTGGCACCCCGAGGCCGTCCGGGACGCCTTCATCCGAGCTGTCCATCAAGCGATCGACGCAGCGGCTTAGGCCGAAACCCCGCATCAACCCCCCCGAAACGGCGCAGTAACCGCTTCGGGGGGCACCCCCTGTCTCACTCTACAGATCGGCCCGTGTCTCAGTCTGGACGCGCGCGATTATCAAATGGACACGATTCTGAGTGGTCCGGGATTGATTCAAAACCGATCCAAACCAGTGGGCCGAGACTCAATGCGGCGGCGATTTTCGACGGCAAGCCTGCAACCAAGTCTGCAACTTCGCCTGTTTGCACTTCGCGTCAAATTTGCACTTTGCACTTTGCACTTTCGACCCCCGGCCCAGCCGAATGACCAATAATGTAGTTCACGAACTTGAGAGTTACACCGCATGAAGCAAGCTGCATTGATCGAAACCCTGCAAGCCGTCGCGCTGGCGGAATGGACCGCGATGTACCCCGGCGTCGAGATCGAGGAACTGCCGTTGGTCATTCCGTTGCCAGCCGGTATTCACCCCTACAACCGCGCGGGCGGCTACTACGACCCCGAGGGACAGGCGATTGTCCTGTATCAAGACTTGGGGCGCGCGGCGATCAAGCACGGCCCGACTGACGGGGTGCGTGCCACGATCCGGCACGAACTCGCGCACGTCTACCAACACCACGCTCTAGCCTACCGCCCGACATCGACGCTGAACGTGCATCGGCACCGCACGTGGGAACAGGCGTGCTTCGACGCGAGCATGAGCCTGTGGCCGGGCATTGCCTGGACGCGAGACATGTTCCGTCCGACCCAATCCCGGCGAGTCGACGGAAAGGTTAGGCGCGTGCAGCGGCCGGGGGCTCTGACGGACCCCGAGCTTCACGGCTGGCCCCTGTCGATTCCCGGCGCGATCGAGCGGCTTGGGGTTTGAGGCTCGGTGGCCTTGCGACCCGACACACCCGGCACCGACTCCGACGCTTTTCACTTTTTTCAGAACATTCGGGTCTTGGCTGTTCACTTTTTCACTTTTCGACCGCCAGCACCGGGCACCGACCCCGGCACCCCCCCGACCCGGCGACCGACCCCGCACCAGCCGGCACCGTGAGCACACGAGCAATCCTTGTACCCGACCCCGTTTATCGTCAAAACCTATTAAGCACGCAATTTGCTTAATTTGCATTGTACTGTTTCGGAATCGTTTCTTGTTGAAAGCATGATCCGCGCCCGATAGATCCTGACGATAGCCAGACGCGGCGACCGGCTCGGGGTACGGCTCGGGGCTCTTTTTTTTAGGCTGGCGGGCGACAACACCGACAACACGTCAACATCGGGCTCACCCGTGCAGGTGGAGATGGGCGTGGAGCGCGGGGCTTTTTATGGTTCCAGCCGGCCACTTCCCCGGCCACTTCGGGGCGCGTTCGTGGAGATTAAGGTGGGCGTGGGCGTCCCAGCCAGCGTTACCTTTTGTTGCGCTTTAGGCTTTACTTGAGACGTAACTTATGTAAATGGAGACGGAAATGGAAAAGGCCCCGTTCATCACGAAGCGAGACATCGCGATCGGCGCTTGTGTCGTTGCGGTTCTTTTGTACGGCGCCATTGGGATGAGCACGAACAGCACACCGGAAGCCGCCACAGACTGGCACATCCGCAGCAACCAAGGCGGATGCATCCCATTCACGCCCGCGAAATATCTTGAAGCGTTCAAGGGCTCGGAGACCAAGCCGAGCGTGAGGGAGACCCGTGACGGCCGAGGCACGCTCACCCAGGTCAAGATCACATCGTGGGGCATGCTGGCCGGATCAAGCGTGACCTTCTACCGTACCGAAGCCGCATGCTTGGCGGCCATCGAGGCATCCGAGCACATTCCCGAGGATTACAGGTAAGACCCCTTCGCGTCGGGCGCCACGCTGCGCTTTAGGCTTTACTTGAGACGTAACTTATACAAAAGGAGCAGGGCATGAAACTCACCGTCGCGTCGGCCGCCGTCACACTCTGGAGCGTCGCGCTTATTGCTGCGGTTGCGGTCCCGCTTGTCATTCGGCCCGCACCCGGCGATGGGTCCATGGCGGTCGCTGCAGTCCCCGCGGTCGCATCCGTAGACGCTGCGGACTGGCACAGCCGAAATACTGTCGGCGGATGCTTTCCGTCAACCCCCGCCGAGCACGTCGAGTCGACCCGAGGCAACGCATCGCAGCCGGTCGTCAACGAGACGCGCGATCAGAACGGAAACTTGATCAAGGTCGAGTTCACCCATTGGTTCGGGCTTGCAGGCCAGAAGTTCACTTTCTACCGCACCAAAGCCAACTGCGAGGCAGCCATCGCCGAGGCCGAGCACATCCCAAGCGAGTACCGCTAAACCAGGTCGCGCGGCCGTTTCCGCGCGCACGAGGAGCCAAGAGCCGTGTCTTTCTCGGCTCGATTCCCGGCATGGTGGAGATGGACTCGGACGTTGAGCGTTGCGCTTTTTTTTAGGCGTCCGGGCGCTAACTTGCGCGCTAACTTTCGCGGGGCATGGATCAGGGCACCAGCGTGCAGGTGGGCACGGGGTAGACGTGGAGATCCCCGCTTTTGACCTTTGGGTCAATTACGGCACCAGCGTGCAGGTGGAGATTCAGGTGGGCAAGGCATCATCCGATCGGCTCGACAGCGCCACGGCGAGACGGCCATAATCGGCCCCTTCAAGGGGTACCCGGCAACGAAAGCGGGGTAGATATGGGGGTACACGCGAAAACGGCTCAGAAAAAGCACGTGCAGAACAGAGCCAAGCGCGATATTCCGGCAGTCTCGACGCGTGCCAAGGAGGCGCCGCATGGAGCCGCACGATTCCTATTCGCTGTCCGTAACCCGCAAGGATTTCACTCGAACCCTAAAGTTGATCGCAATTGTCGACGCTGGGCAGATCGTTGTCCTTGAGCTTGAAGACGCACTCGAAGGCGCCGAAATGCGCATGACTCGCGAGGGGAAACGCGAAAGCGCAAGCCTTGCGATACCCGCCGCCGGGTCATGGCCGCGACCCGTTACGGTTTACTGGCGCGACCTCGGTCCCTATGCAGTAGTGCCGCCAGCCGAAGACCCGGTCATGATCAAGATCGAGGACGGTATTCTTTGGTTCGGGGAATCTGGCATCGATCGATTCAAGATCCTGGACAACCTGCCTGCGGACTCCGTTGACGCGGCGCTCACCCCTGAGCGGGAAGGATTACCACCCGGGCGTTGTTCATAAGCCCGTCCAAGTCCGAGTCCGGGGCTTGGTGACGGATGTGCGGGGATTTGGCAGGACCCTCGAAATTTCATACCCTTGGAAGTGCAAACTCACCGAGGGTTCGAAAAGATGTTCGAAGATCCTGCCGAGAGTGACTTTAGACCAAGCGCGGGTGCTGCGCTACCCGGACGTTCGAGACCGGGCCGGAGCATCGGCTCATGACGCGACGCACACGCTTGGAGCAAGCCGAGCACATCGCGGCGGCCGAAGCACGGCTGGCGGCGGGGGAGACGCAACGCGCCGTGGCCACCGAGATGGGTATTGCGCGCAGCACCTTGCGCGACTGGTGCGGGGAGGTTCCGCGCGGGGATCCGCCGACGGGCTTGACGGCCTTCGCACGCACCCCGGAGGGATCGATTGGTTGCATCGGCTGGTGTTGGCGGCGCATTTCAGCATCACCTTGCGGGCGGCGGGCGGAACCCGGCTGGTGAGTGAGTTCCTGGAGCTGAGCGGACTGTCGGCCTTCGTCGGGGTCAGCGACGGCGCGCAGCACGCGCTCAATGTCGCCCTGGAAACGGCCGTGGTCGCGGTGGCCGCGGAGCAGCGCACGGCGCTTGCCGAGGGCATGCCGGCGCGTGCGGTGACGGTGTGCGAGGACGAAACCTTTCATCCGGGGATCTGCTTGGTCAACATCGAGCCGGTGTCGAACTTCATTGTCCTGGAGCAATACGCCGCGGATCGCACCGCGGCGACCTGGACCGCCGCGCTTCAGGACGCCTGCACGGGGCTCGCCGTGGAGGTGATCCAGAGCACCGCCGACGAGGCCAAGGCGCTGCGTCGCCATGCCGAGACGGACCTCCGTGCGCATCATTCCCCGGACCTCTTTCACGGCCAACACGAGGTCTCCAAAGCCACGTCCTTGGCGTTGGCGCGCGACGTGCGCCGGGCTGAAGCCGGCGTGGCGGCCGCGCAGGCGCATTGGGAGGCCGAGCGCGCGGCGCAGCAGGCATTCGAGGCGCGCATGCCCCGCCCGCTCGGGCGTCCACCGGCCTTCGAGACCCGCATTGGCGCCGCCCTGAGCGCGCTGGTCGCCGTGGAAGCCGAACGCGACCGCGCACGGGAGCGGCAGAGCGAGGCGCGCGCATTGATCCGCGAGCTCGGCGTGCTGTATCACCCGTATGATCCGGTGGATGGACAGACGCAGCCGGTGGAGCGCGTGGCGGCGCGCTTCACCGACGTCTGGACACGCCTGAAGGGATTGGCCGAGGCCGCCGAGCTGCCCGAGCGCGCTCGCGAACGCCTCGCCAAGGCCGAGCGCCTGACCGTGCAGTGGCTCGCCACGCTCGCGTTCTTCTTCGCCACCGTGACCGCCAGGGTCGAGGCCCTCGCACTATCCCCGGAGCTGGAAGCGGCGGTCCTCGAGCAGCTCATCCCCGGCATCTACCTCGAGCGCGTCGCCGCCCGCAGCACCGCGGCCGAGACCCGACACCGCGTGCAGGCGGCGAGTACCGCGTTGCTCGACGTCCTGCGGCGCGCCGATCATCCGCTGCAGCGTCTCGCGCCCGAGGACAGCGCTCGGGTCGAACAGGTCGCCGGCGCTTGCGCCGATCTGTTCCAACGCAGCAGCTCCTGTGTGGAAGGACGCAACGGCCAACTGTCGCTGCATCATCACGGGCGTCATCGCTTGAGCGACCGCAGGCTCGCCGCGCTCACCGCCGTGCACAACTTCCACATCCGCCGTCCCGACGGCACGACCGCCGCCGAGCGCTTCTTCGGGCGGACACATCCCGCACTGTTCGAGGAGCTTCTCCTGCGTGTGCCCTTGCCGCCGCGACCCCGACGCCGACGGCCACGCCCGCCGAAACTACCCTATCTGATGCCGGTCGCGGCCTGATGGCGGTGGCCGGGATAATGAACAAGGCCCCACCCGCGATCGACCCGGAGGAGGCGACCTTTCCCGAAGGTGCGCTGATCTTCAGATCCCATGCACTCAGGGAACGAAACGCCAGCCTCGCCGCCCACGCGCGAGAACGCGCCAAGCGAGACACCGGGCGAATCGCATGCCAGGTCTGCGGATTTGACTTTGAGGAGACCTACGGTCCGAGTGGCAACGGCTTCATAGAGGTGCATCATGCTGTTCCCCTCTCCGATGATGTTGTTCGCCGGGAAACCAAACTCAATGAAGTGGTTCTGCTGTGCTCGAACTGCCACCGCATGATTCACCGCCGACGCCCTTGGCTCCGAGTGGACCAGCTCGCTTCACTGCTCGACAAGCACGCGGATGACAAGGCGACGCCCTGACGACCCGTGATCGGACGAACAAAGCAGAGCGCCGAAACCCAGTGGCTCGGCAGCACTGATCCGCGCGGCCTTTTTTTATATCTCGGGCGTCAACTTCGATGTTTACGTCAACACTGTGCTCGGACCAGGCACGAGGGATATGGGGATGTGCGCGCCCGTCGCAGCCAGCGTTACCTTAATAGGCTTTGCTATAGTGCTCGCCCACGGAAAAGGAGACAGCGATGGACGCAAGACTAATAACGATGATTGTTGCAGCTTCCACAGTATTGTCGGGATGCCCCAGTCCGCCCTGGGGAACGAGAGCCGACGCAAAGTACGAGGCAGACCAGGCCGCAGCCGTCGCCTACTATAAGGAGCGCGGGGAGCAAAGGGCGCGAGAACACGATATCAAGGCCGCAATCGCAAGAGAAGAAGAGGAAGCGCGCAAGGCCAAAGCTGAAGAGGCCAGAATTGCGAGCCAGATGCTGATTGATAGAAGCGGATGCACTACTGGCTATGTCGCCGGACTAGCTTGCTCAACGGCGCAGGAGCTGCAGCACCTCGAAAGCCTGGAGGTTCGCGAGCAGATTGCGGCATTGCGGGCGCAGCCGCTTATGGCGGAAACAACGGCTTACGGACAAAGTTGGACGCTGGGCTGCGTTTTCTTCGGCAAAGAGCAGGCCGCAACGATTATGGCAGCGAATGCGGAGGACGAAACCTTCCTCATCATGACGCCACTCTCGTTCGAGCGCAGTGGCACGCAGATGACCCTCTTGCACGTCGCAACCGACTCTTTCTTCTGCCCCTAAAACCCGAGATCGGACTGTTCTGTTCATGCAGGCCGTTACAGCATCGGCGCGGTATGAATTAGATGCCGCGCGGCAGGAGGCCGACATACAGGACAGTCGCTCGGCGAGATATCCACAATCATGACATGACCGGCTGTCCGAAACTAACAACGTACGGACCGGCCTAGGCCGACCCCGGAGACGATGCAGAGCAAGCCCTAGTGTGGGATCACGCCTACATGGTGAGGGATGCCAACACTGCCCCGTGAGCTGGAGAAAAAAGAAGTCGGCTCGGGGCGTAAATACGGAAAAGATACGGAAGGGTGGGGCGGTAACTGCCCCATTCTTCCGAAAAACTCTTATAAATTAATGCCTTGAATTGGCGTCCCCACGGGGGTTCGAACCCCGGTTACCGCCGTGAAAGGGCGGTGTCCTAGGCCACTAGACGATGGGGACGGTGACCGTTTTAAAAAACCCGACTGTGATCATGGTGCCGGATCCTTTTGCTTGATTGGTGGAGCCAGGCGGGATCGAACCGCCGACCTCAACACTGCCAGTGTTGCGCTCTCCCAGCTGAGCTATGGCCCCGATGTCTTCGAGACGCGGAATATTACCGGCGGTCTTTTCGTTTGTCCAGACCGGTGTTCATACTTTGTTGCGGGCGGTACGACCCAATATGCTGGCAACCAGTCATGAGCCGCTCGCGGGCTTGTGCGGGGCGCGCCGTCGGTGCATCGTATGCGCGCTTTCGAAATCTATCCTCAAGGAGCCTAAATCAATGATGCGGATCTTATTGTTTCTCGCGACCAACGCGGCGATTCTCGTCGTCATCAGCCTGGTCTTCCGGTTGCTGGGGATCGACGGGCTGCTGCTCGAGAGCGGCGGGCTCGACATGGGTGCGCTCCTGATCATGGCGGCCATCATCGGCTTCAGCGGATCGCTGATCTCGCTGTTCCTGTCGAAGATGATGGCCAAGCGCGGCATGGGCGTGCAGGTCATCGAGCAGCCGTCCACCCCGTTCGAACGTTGGTTGATGGAGACGGTCGCACGCCAGTCCCAGGCGGCCGGCATCAAGATGCCGGAGGTCGGCATCTTCGACTCGCCCGAGCCCAACGCCTTCGCCACCGGCTGGAATCGCAACGATGCCTTGGTGGCGGTCAGTACCGGGCTCCTGCAGCACATGACCAAGGAAGAGGTCGAGGCGGTCGTCGGCCACGAGATCAGTCACGTCGCGAACGGCGACATGGTGACGCTGGCGCTGATCCAGGGTGTGGTCAACACCTTCGTGGTCTTCTTGGCGCGCATCATCGGTCACACGGTCGACCGGGTCGTCTTCAAGAACGAGGAAGGGCATGGCATCGCCTACTTCGTCGTCTCGATCGTGGCCGAGATCCTGCTTTCCTTCCTGGCCAGCATGATCGTGATGTGGTTCTCGCGTTACCGCGAGTTCCGGGCCGACGAGGGCGGGGCGCGCCTGAGCAGCCGCACCCAGATGGCCGATGCGCTGCGTGCCTTGCAGCGCGTCCATCAGCCGCATGATCTGCCGGCGGGCGAGTTCGCGGCCTTCGGCATCTCCGGAAACATCGGCGAAGGTCTGAAGGCGTTGTTCTCCAGCCACCCGCCGTTGGAGAAGCGGATCGCGGCCCTCGAGCAGGGGCGGGGCTGATCGCGGGGCGTCGGCTCGCCGACTCGAGCGGGTCGTCGCCGACATTGGCTCTATCGCGAGCGCCCGGTTTCAGCCGGGCGCTCTTTTTTTGTGCCGCGATCGACGACGACCCGGGGCCGGCCGCTCGAACCGTGGAGACGATTCTGTCCATCCAAGGGATTCGGCAGGAGGGTGCAGGCGTTATGATTCCGTCACTCGACACAACCGACGAGACCGCACCATGCCAACTCGCGTCGCCCTGACGGGCCTGTTTCTCCTTGCGATTGCCCCGATATCGCCCGCGGGTGGATTGGGTCAGCCTATCACGATCAGAATCGTCAACCTAAACCGCGCCCAGCCCGGTATGCGATGTTTTTGGATGGGATCGGCCTCGGCGGATTTCAGAACCGCTGGAGCCGGTGCGGTTTAAAGTATTAAAAAATATAAAATTTTAAACCGCGTCCCCCGCTAAGGGTCGTGGATGCACCAAACATCGAGCTCACTCGAAAATGAGCATCTCGCTCTGGACGCGGTTTAGATGTCTTCGTTCGTTCGCCCTGCGTCGGGGGAACGGATCAAGCAAGCAGGCCCGGGACATCCCGGTCCAAGGCGTCGATCAGATCATCCAGGTTGTTCAGATCGTAATCCGGCGGCGGCATGCCTTCGACCCAGGGGCGACCCGGGGCAAATTGGCCGGTGCGTACGAGCGCGGTCCACATCCCGAGCCGCTCGGCACCGGCGATGTCCGTGTCCGGACGGTCGCCGACCATCATGCATTCGGCCGCCGTGCAGCCGAGGATCTCGAGCGACATCTCGAAGAGCAGGGGCTCGGGTTTGCCGACGAACGTAGGCGTCACCCCGGTCGCGGCCGCAAAGGGTGCGACCAAGGCGCCCCCGCCGGGCAGGACCAGATGACGGCCGTCGCGCATGCCGTCGACGGCGGTGTCCGGATTCGTGGCGACCAGACGGGCACCCCGACTCAGGATGAGATTGATGCCGACGGTGAGCTGCTCGAAATCAAGCCCCGGTCCCTCGCCCACGACGACCACGTCGGCACGCTCGGCGTCCGGCGTTCCGACCGAGCGTAGAGCCGCGTCCAACCCACCGGCTCCGACGGCGAAATAACGGAATCCGGGTCGCACATGGCTCAGCCAGCGCGCCGTGGCCAAGGCGGAAGTGATGATCCGCTCCGGCTCCGGTCGCGGGAGCGTCATCGAGGCGAAGGCGTCGGCGACCTGCTCTGGCGTGCGGATCGGGTTGTTGGTGACGAAGGCGTGGGGTGTCGATTTCAGTCGGTCGAGCAGCCGCCGCGCGCCCGGCAGTGGACGGTCTCCGTGGAAGAGGAGACCGTCCATGTCGAGCAGCAGGGCGCGGGGCCGAGGGCGTTTCATTCAGTCGGCCAGGTCGCCGGCGAGCGCGTCACGGACCTGCGGGGTTGCCTCGACCTGATAGGCGTACTCCGGGTGATCGGTCCCCAGCGCGAGCTTTGCGCCCTGTTTCATCGCCGCGGACATCGGCGCCGTCAGCTCGAAGCGCAGGAAATGCACGGCGGAGGTCTTGGTCGCGTCCTCGCGTTCCATGTCCTCGTCGGCGATCGCATAGACCCGATCGAAATCGGCGACCTGGATCCACACCCGATCCTCGATCCCGCGCAGGCGCGTCAGGGCATCGCGCCGCTCGTCGACGTCCTCGTACTCGATCATGAAGGTCGCCTTCAAGTTGCTCCCGTCCGGGATCAGCGGGTTGTAGGCGTCCAGCTCGTCCTGAATCCCTGCCGCCTCGAAGATGCGCTCGGCCCGCAGCATCTCCTGGATCTGATACTGCATGGTCAGGCGATCCTCGAAATAGAGTGTGGCATGGGCGCCGATCGCCACCTGACGATGCTTCTTGTGGGCCATCACGCGGGCACGGAAATCACCGCGAACCTCCGCGTACGTCTCGAGGCTGTAAAGGTTGTCTCGTGTCAAATGCATCGTCGTCTCCAAACCGATTGAGAGGTTTCATGACCCCTGCGAAAGCGCGATCAGGGCGGCTTTCGGGCTGGTCGCGCCGGGCTCGATCCCGCTGCCCGTCAGGACAGCGGAGGAAGACGACTGCAAGTCGTCGATCCCTGGCTGTCGCCGCTTCGCGACGATCTCGGGCGTCGCCCTTGGTCGCCCGAATGAACAAGGCTATTTTCCATCCTGAACCGCGTTACCACCGATGCCCGCATGGTCCACGAAGACCGACGCCATACGCCGGGCTTCGCTGTCCCGCCGGACGCGCTTCAGCGCGCTTCAGAGCCCGTAGGCCATCCGCAACAGGCTCAGCGGGTGCCGCTGCTCGCCGTCCTGACCCAGTGCGTGCGCGATATGGGCGCCGGCCATTGGACAGTCGCTGCCGAAGTGATCCGGTGCCGCCTTCTCCACGCGGCCCGCAACCGGGCGCACGATCTTCATCGCGGAGGCGTAATACTCCTTCTTCACCGCGTAGGTGCCGTCGTGGCCCGAGCAACGCTCGATGATCTCCACTGTCGTGTCCGGTACGAGTGCCAGGACCTCGCGGGTCTTCTGCCCGATGTTCTGGACCCGCTGATGACAGGACGCCTGGTAGATGACCTTGCCCAGCGGTATCTTGAAATCCGTGTTGAGCTTGCCGTGCTTGTGGCGGAGCATCAGGTATTCGAAGGGATCGAAGGTGTGTGCCTTGACCGCCTGCACGTCCGCGTCCTCGGGGAACATCAGGGGTAGCTCCTGTTTGAACATGAGCACGCAGGACGGGACCATGGCGACGATGTCCCAGCCCTCGTCGACCAGACGCTTGAGCACCGGGATGTTCGCGTCCTTCGCCGCCTTGACCGCCTCCAGGTCACCGAGCTCGAGCTTGGGCATGCCGCAGCATTGTTCCTTCTCGGGGAGCGTGACCGGGATACCCGAGTGCTCGAAGACGGCGATCAGGTCGGCGTTCACGCCGGGCTCGTTGTAGTTGCCGTAACAGGTGGTGAAGAGCGCGACCTTGCCGGTGGTCGGGCCGGCCGGCTCGCCGACGGCCTTGCGGCCGACACGCGCCTTTTCGGTCTTGCGCAGGGTGTTGCTGACATAGGGAGGCACACGCGCGTCCTTGTGGACCCCGAGCACGGCTTCCAGGGCTTGGCGTCCGACCGCATTGGCGTTGACCGCGTTGACCAGTCCATTGACGACCGGGATGCCGGCCAGAGAGCCGACCGTATCCGTGCTGGTGAGGATGCGATCGCGCATCTTCACGTTGCCTTGCCGGTATTTCACGGCCTTGGCGCGGAGCATCAGGTGCGGGAAGTCGAGGTTCCACTCGTGCGGAGGCACGTAGGGACACTTGGTCATGTAGCACAGATCGCAGAGATAACAGTGGTCGACCACCTTCCAGTAGTCGTCCGTGGCGACGCCGTCGACCTCCATCGATTCGGACGCGTCCACAAGATCGAAGAGCGTCGGGAAGGATTGGCAGAGACTGACGCAGCGGCGACAGCCGTGACAGATGTCGAAGACGCGCTCCAGCTCCTTGTCGAGCGAAGCTTGGTCGTGGAAATCGGCACTTTGCCAGTCGAGCGGGTGACGGGTCGGGGCTTCGAGACTCCCCTCCCGGCTCATTGACGTCGCCATACGCTAGCCTCCCCTGAATCGGTGATGTCCGTGGTCCAGCCGAATCGAGACCGGGTCATCGCCCTCGGGTGCTTCGCCGGTCGCTTCTCCAGCGCGTGAAGGCCCCGGGGATCTCGACGAACCGATCCGGCCGACAGCTGCGGCCCACGTCGCTCTCGACAAACCTTTGCAAGGAGCACACGCGGGACGCACCTCGCTTCCCGATGAACCCGCGTGTGCTCGATATCACTGTAGACGGGCCGGTGTCGGCGTACCAATCGAAAGGGCGAATCGATATCATCGTCGCGACGAACCGTTCGGGGGCCGGCCGGCAGTTTGCGGCATTCGATTTGCAGCGTGAACGCGACCTTAAAGCCGTCCACGTCTCCGATCGGCGCGCTTGCCCCTGCGGCCTTGCGGCAACCGGTGCAGGCTCCGGGTCGGCTACAGCAGCTTTTCGATCGCCCTCACGACCTTGCGGTCATCCGGCTTGGTGAAGCTGACGTAATGGTCCACGAGCTTACCCTCGCGATCGATCAGGTACTTGTAAAAGTTCCACTTCGGGTAGGGGGCGCCGGCAACGGCCAGACGCTCGAAGAGCGGCGATGCGGCCCCCTTTTTCACGTTGACCTTCTCGAACATCGGGAATTCGACCGAGTAGGTCAGCCGGCAGAATTTCTCGATCTCTGCCTCGCTCCCCGGCTCCTGGTTCGCGAAGTCGTTGGACGGGAAGCCCAGCACGACGAGTCCTTGATCCTTGAATTTGTTGTAGAGGGCTTCGAGTCCCTCGTACTGCGAGGTGAAGCCGCACTTGCTTGCGGTGTTGACGATCAGAACCACCTTACCCTGGTAGGCTTCGCAGAGGTTGACGACCTCTTCGCCCGCGAGTCGGCGCATCTCGATGTCGAGCAAGGGCGAGCAGGGTGGGGCGGCGGCGCTTGCTGTGGAGCTCATGGCGGCGATTCCTAATGCAAATAGCGTGGTCTTCATCATCGGGGAAATCTCTTCGGCGTCGGGCATGCGTCGTCCTACTTGGTCTTTTGCGAGGTAATGCACAAAATGCCGAATACAATCCCGTCCTCGGCACGGAGGCGACGCGTCGCCTCCGTGCCGAGGACGGGAGAGGTGACTAAGAGTGATTTGAAAACGGGGGGCGGGCACCAACCTGCAAGCCTGACTGGAGGATGTTGTTGCGAGTGTCCTTAAGGGCCTCGTCGAGAACGTCCGTTCGATCACGACGGTGGGATTTTTGGGATCAACGAGGAGCAGGATTGGATATGAGCGACTGGGTAAAAGCGAAGGTGACGGGCAAGCATGCCTGGACGGACGGACTCTACAGCATGCAGTTCGACGGTCCGGTCGCCGACTTCAAGGCGGGGCAGTACATCAAGGTCGCCTTGGATATCGAGGGCGATCGCGTGGGTCGACCCTATTCGCTGGTCAATCCGCCGCAGGAGCGCCCTGTGGAGATCTATTTCAACGAGGTTCCGGAAGGTCCCTTGACGCCGCGTCTGTCCGATCTCAACCCCGGCGACGAGGTCTGGCTGTCGGAGAAGCCGGGCGGGATCTTCACGCTCGACACGGTCGAGCCCGCCGAGACCCTCTGGTTGCTCGCAACCGGCACCGCGCTCGGTGTTTATCTCTCGATTTTGCGCTCGCCGGAACCTTGGGATCTGTTCGAGCGCGTCGTTCTGGTCCACGGCGTCCGTCAGGCCACCGATCTGACCTACGGCGAGACCCTCGCGGCGGTCGCCGAGCGCCGTGGCGAGCGGTTCACGTTCGTGCCGGCGGTCAGTCGCGAGACGGTTCCGGATGCGCTGTCCGGCCGGATCACCGATCTCTTGACGGGCGGCCGTTTGGAAGCGCACGTCGGAGCGGCCATCGACCGCCATACCAGTCATGTGATGCTCTGCGGGAACTCGGCCATGATCAAAGATGTGAAGGTCCTCCTCGAGGAGCGCGGTCTGGCCCGCCATAAGCGTCATGCACCCGGTCAGTACACGACGGAGCAGTACCATTAAACTGCGCCCAGTGCGGCATGCGATGTCTATGGATGGTCCAAGCGCTCTTTCGGCGGCAGATCGCCTATTTCGGCTTAAGGTGATACGACCCTGTAGGGCGACTTTAGGCGATTTCCGGGAATGATCATCCCGGCCGTGCGTGTTGCCGATGCTTACCGGGCGACTAAAGTCGCCCCTACATGTTTGGTCGATGCTTTCCCGGAAATCACCTTAGTCGCCCAATGGCAGCCATAGGCCGTCGCGGTGCTCAGTCCGGGACATCGCTGGTGGTCGTGTAGAGCGTCCGATATCATTTTCGTTGTCGTTGTCGTTGTCGTATCGATCGTCGATTACGACAACGACAACGAACGGTTTCGACACATCTGCCGTGCTGCACTAAACCCAAACGCTGACTCGGGTAGCCATGACCAATCCAATCTGTCGACATCCGGTGCTCGTTCTCGGGGATCAGCTCGATGCCGAAGCCGCAGCCGCAGCCTTGCGCGACCTGGATCCGGCACGCGATCGGGTCTGGATGCGAGGCGGTCGAGGAATCGACCCACGTGCCCTCGCACAGGGCTCGGATCCTGCTGTTTCTGTCCGCGATGCGGCACTTCCGCGACGCCTTGGAGGCCGCGGGCATCCGCGTCCATTATCGGGCGCTGGATGTCGAGGCCGATCCGTCGCTCGGTGCCGGTCTTGCGGCGGCGATCCGAGCCCTTCGCCCCGAGCGCTTGATTCTGACCGAGCCGGGGGAGCATCCGGTTCTCGCGGACTTGCGGGGCGTCGCCGAGATCTGCGCAGTACCGCACGAAATCCGCCCGGACGAGCACTTCATCTGCTCCCGCACGGACTTCGATCGTTGGGCGGCCGGTCGCAAAGGGCTGCGCTTGGAGCATTTCTACCGCCATCTGCGCAAGCGAGAAGGATCGGGATGAGCCAGTTCGCCGACGGCGGGCTGTTGGCCTCCAAGCCCTATGCTGCCACAGGTCAATACATCAACTCGGATGAGCAACTATTGTCGGCAGTGCCGCTATGATCCGAAGGAGGCCCTCGGCTATCACTTAAACCGCGTCCCTACCGTCGCTGCAGATGGCTCCGAAACCAAACCAAAATGAAAATAACCCAAAACGCTCCGGACGCGGTTTAACCATGAGCACAGATGTCATCATCATCGGTGCCGGTCTTTCCGGACTGGCTTGTGCGGTCACCCTTCGCGAGCGGGGTTTCGAGCCCCTGCTGATCGAGGCATCGGATGCGCCCGGCGGACGCGTGCGCACCGATCGACGCGATGGGTTTCTCCTTGATCGCGGTTTTCAGGTCCTGCAGACCTGGTATCCGGAGGCGCAGCGCTTCTTCGATGCCTCGCGCCTGGACTTGCGTCCCTTCTATCCGGGGGCGCTCGTGCGCACGCAGGGGCGGCTGCATCGTGTCAGCGACGTCTGGCGCCGGCCGGCACGGCTCCCCGAGATGCTGGTCTCGCCGGTGGGCAACCTCGGCGACAAGCTGAGACTGCTCGCGCTGCGTCGCCGCGCTCTGGCGGGCGATCTCCAAGCGCTCTATTCGCGTCCGGAGCGCGAGGCCTTGACCTTGCTGCGCGAGCTGGGCTTCTCCGACCGCATGATCGAGCGCTTCTTCAAGCCCTTCTTCAGCGGCGTCTTCTTCGAGCCCGGACTGGGTGTATCCTCGCGCGCGTTCGAGTTCGTTTTTCGCGCCTTTGCGTCGGGCGATACGGCCCTGCCGGCGCGCGGCATGGGCGAGCTTCCGGCGCAGCTCGTGCAGCAGCTGCCGCGTGACTCCATCCGCACCGGCGCACGGGTCGAGCGCATCTTGGATCAGCAGGTTGTGCTCGACACGGGCGAGCGGCTGCGGGCGGGCACCATCGTGCTGGCGACCGAGGGCAACGAGACGGCGCGTCTTCTGGGACGATCGCACAGTGCAGCGGTGGCCGGTCGCGGAACCACCTGTGTCTATTTTGCGGCGAGTGCGCCGCCGATCGAGGGGCCGTATCTTGTGGTCAACGGCGAGGGGCGAGGGCGGATCAACAGCCTGCTCTGTCCGAGCAATCTCTCGGATCATTATGCCCCGCGGGGCGAAAGCCTCGTCACGGTCAACGTGCACGGCGCGGAGCATAATCCGGATGCGCTCGAGACCGATCTGCGTCGCGAGCTGATCGGCTGGTTCGGCGATCAGGTCCTCGCCTGGACGCGTTTGGCGGTCTACCGGCTGCCGCATGCCTTGCCGGTTCAGTCGCCGCCTGTCGCCTATCCGGGTGGGGTGCGGCTGCGTCAATCCGATTGGCTCTGGACCTGCGGGGAGTATCGATCCGCGCCCTCGATCCAATGGGCGCTGCATTCCGGCCGGCGTGCGGGGGAGGAGATCGCGAGCAGCCTGCTCGGCACTCGCGCGGGAGATGCGATCGGGCAATCGGATGCCGGGCCGCGCACTCCGACCTTGCCCTCGGCGGATTCCTGAGACGCGGTTCTCGCCCGCGCTCGCGTCGGGGTCTCGCCCGGCGGTCGGACTCTGCCCGGACGGTTCCGACCCTACCGAAAGAAGGGGGGTTCTGTCGGCGAGAAAACCCAAGATCCTGAGCGGGTTGCACCTATGCGGCCGATCTCCTATCGTAGCCGTTCACGAGAACAATCATCCACCTGGAGTTTGGAGTATGAGCTCTTCCTTTTTGCGTGCGCTGGCTTTTTCACTCGCTTTCTCGGGCGCTTTGACCGTCACTCCTTCGGTCCTCGCCAGCACCTCCGATACAGAGGCGGAGCCGGATTTGGATCTCGGCCAACGCCTGCATCGCCAGTGCGCACTCTGCCACGGCCAGTACTCGCAGGGCATCTTGGGTGGAAAATATCCGCGTCTTGCGGGTCTGCCCGATTATTATCTGATGAAGAGTCTGATCGATTATCGCGACGGCAACCGCGAGCATGCCGCGATGATCGTCGTGGGCGGGCTGCGCGGCCTGTCGGATAATGACTTGAACAGCCTGGCGGCCTATATCGCGAGCATTGACCTGGATGCGGTTCATCCGCTGGATGTCCCGACCCCGGAAGGTGCGGATGTCGAGAACGGCGAGGATATCTATCAGAGCGACTGTAGGACCTGCCACGGACGCGCGGCCGAAGGGAACAAGCGCAAGGAAAGTCCCAAGCTCGCCGGCCAGTACGACGGCTATCTCTTCCGCCAGATCGAGAAGTTCAAGACCGGCAAGCGCGTTCACGCCAACGACCCGGAAGACGAAACCTTCGTGGACTACAACGACCAGGACATCCTCGATATCATCGGCTTCGTGACGACGCTCGACGACAAGAACTGAGCCCCGAGTCGGACACATCCATAAGAATATCTCGAGGATACAAGAATGAAACACCTGAGCCTTGTCGTTGCGTTCACTTTTCTCGCGTCCATGCCGCTGATCGCGGCCGAGGACGCTTCTCCCGAGATCCGCATGTCGGATGTCGAGCACACCGTGCTCAAGATCGGGCTTGCGCCCGATGTCTCCGCAGATGCGGCGGGCGAGGCCATGCTCTCCAAGGCGGTCGAGCTCAACATGCGCCTGGTCGCGCATCTCAACGTCGGGCAGGAGGTCGGAAATCGCGGCATCGAGTCGATGCGCCTGGAGATCTTCCAATTCTGCAACCCGGAAGACGCGGTCAAGATGGCGCGATTCAACACCATCTTTGCGGCCTACATGCCGTGCAGCATCGCCTTGGTCGAGGACAACGACGGCCGGATCTGGTTGCAGATGCTCAACCTGGATATGCTGATCAGCGCCTATGATCTTCCGCCCGAGCTTCAGGCACTGGCACTCGGCATCAACGGTCAGATGCTCGACATCATCACCGCCGGCGCGACCGGAGAGTTCTGATCGCCGCTTGTCGGGTCAGGCTGTCCTGACCCGACAAAGGATTCCAGTAGGTCGGATGAGCGATAGCGTCATCCGACGAGCAACCTTCGAGCAGGTCGCAAACGTCGGGTTACGTCGCGCATCGACCTCTGCGGGCAGCATTCGAGAGCGTGCCGGCGCGCCTAACCCGACCTACGGCCGAGGTCCTGCGGTTTTGACCGCGCGCCGATAGCTCAGCCAAGGTCGAAGCAGATACTGCACCCCTGCGACGCCTAGCGCGAGAACGCCAAGGATGGCCAATGGCGTCGCCGCGGCGCTGTATCCCCCATCGTCGAAAAGCAATGTGACCGCCAGGATCACGGCCAAGCTCACGACGGCGACATGAACCCATTGATTCGTCGCCGGCCCCGACCACCGAGCTGCCAGTACGGCACCGAGCCAGGCCGCGAGTGCCCCGCCGAACAGACCGGCCGCCACATCGACCGGCCAGTGCACGCCGACCGCCACGCGGCTCAGCCCGGCCAGCACGGCCAACGTCAAGAACAGCGCCCGTAACGCCGTCCAGCGTGCGAAATAGATCAAGACCCCGAAGAAGACCGCTGCCGTGACGCTGTGACCGGACGGAAAGCTCGCGCGCGTGTGACCCGGGCCGATCAGGTTGAAGGTGTCCGCCGCGAGCACGCCCGGCGGGCGGGTCGCGTCGAACAGCGCCTTGAACCCACGGCTGTAGACGGCCGCGATCAGCGCCGCAAGGATCAGCGCCCAGAAGACCCTCGGGTAGCGCAGTGCGAAGAGGAGCGCCAAGGCGAAGGCGACACGCTCGTCGCCGAGCACCGTCAGACACTGCCAAAGCCAGTCGGGATAGGCCGCGGCGGCGGCGTTGATCCGGATGAAGCCGGCGTCGTAGCCGACGCCGAGATAGAGGGTCAGTCCGACGATCAGGCAGACGCCGGCCCAGCGCACCAGCCAGGCGGCACCGCTCGTCGAGGCGAGCGGCGTTCGGGCGGCTCCGCTCTCCAAGCACTTGCGAAGGTCCTGCGTCCAGAATGCGATGAAGTCGGTGTGCATGTCGGTGTTCAGGGGTGCGCGTCGATGGGGCGTCTGTCGTCCGCCTGACGCATGCGCACCAGGGCAACCGGACCTCGACGATAGAGGAGGTCTTGCTGCAGGCCGGGGAAATCCGCAGCCAGGGCGTCCAGTTTATCGACCCGCAGGAAGACCAGCTCGCCGGGCAAGGGCGGGCGATTCGGTGTGATGGCATCGCGATAGACACTGAAGCTCGGCATCGAGGTCCGATAGACGACAGTGGGGAGATCCAGCTCGCGTGCCAGCAGACCGGCCTCCTTCACGGGTGCCTGCATCACCTCGAAGACCCGCGGGACCAGGACCCCGTAGACCACCAGCGTTTGGATGACGCCGGCAAGGATCAGCCGTTGCCACAGGGGCGGACGCGACCAGAGGAGCAGACCGATCAGCGCGGCCAGTCCGGCGAGCATGGCGCCGAGATAGTCGAGCCCCAGGACCCCGCGGGCCTCTTGGAACATGGCGACCTCATGCGCCCGGTCCGCTTGGGATTCGATCAGACCAATCACCCCGGGGAGCATCGCAAGCAGGCCGAGGAAGATCAGCGGCGGCGCGAAGGCGAGCCAGCGACCCTTCAGCAGATCGCGATGCTTGGCCATCAGGATGAAGAGCGGGGTGGCCCCGTAGAGCAGGTAATGCGGCAGCTTGGTCCCGGAGAAGGAGAAGAAGACGAAGACGGTGCCGAACCAGATCCAGAGGAAGCGTTCGAGCGGGTCCGACCAGGCGGCACGCAGTCCCGGCAACAGGCGCAGGAACCAGCCGGTGAAGGGCAGCAGGATGATCGGCAGCATCACCAGGTAATAGCCGGGAAACCCTGCATGCCCGTGCATGGCATCGCCGAAGCGCCCGGCGTTGTGCTCCAGAAAGAAGCTGCGGAAGAATCCCGGCCCGTCGTCGAGATAGACCGCGAGATACCAGGGCAGGGCGACCGCAACGAACACCAGCCAACCCTTCGGTGCGAAGGCCGCCTGCGCCCAGCGCCCAAGCTGACGTTGCGAGCCGAAGAAGAGCAGGCTGACCAGCACCGGGAAGAAGACCGCCACCGGCCCCTTGGTCAGGAAACCGAGCCCCATCCAGAGGAAGGCGCGCAGCACGAAGCGGCGGTTGGTCGCGGGATTCGGGTCCAGGTAATAGCGATAGATCTCGAAGAAGGCGAGGGCGATGAAGAGGTTGAGCACCGCATCGGCGACCGCCCCCTTGGCGATGACCGAGACTTGCAGACTCAAGGCCATCACCAGGCCGGCGACGACCGCACTCTCGCGATCCAGACGCTCGCGCACGAATCCCCAGACGGCGAGCACCCAGAGGGTCGCGGCGATCGCCGAGGGCAGACGCAGCGCCAGCTCGTTGAATCCGAACGCCTGCGTCGAGGCCGCCTGCAACCAGTAGATGAGTACCGGTTTGTCGTAGCGGGGCTCCCCGTCCTTATGCGGCGTAATGAAGTTGCCGCTCGCCAGCATCTCGCGGGTCGCTTCGGTGAAGGCCCCCTCGTCCAGATCGTAGAGCGGCACCGCGCCCAACTGCCAGTAAAAGCTCAGCAGTACGACCGCGACGAGCAGCCAGGGCGAGGTCAGGACGCGCCCGAGTATCCCGCTCGGGCCGCGATCGGCGATGGTTTGGCTCATGCCGAACGCCTCCATTCCGCGTCGGCCGGATCGGACTGCCAGCGAATCCGGTGGTGCGTGTGCTCGCCCGAGGCATAGAAGGTGCGCATCATCAGCTCGGCGAGCACCCCGGTCGTGAGGAACTGGATCGCGACGACCAGGAAGAGGATGGCCACGAAGAGCATCGGGCGTGTCCCGATGTGCTGTCCGAGCCCGAACTTCACCCAGAGCATCTCGGCCATCAGGATGCTCCCGACCACGCCGAAGAGGATCCCGATGGAGCCGAAGAAGTGCCCGGGTCGCGATCCGAACCGCAGGAAGAAGAAGGCCGAGAGCAGGTCGAGCAGCACCCGGAAGGTGCGCGAGATCCCGTACTTGGAGGTCCCGAAACGACGGGCCTGATGGCCGACCTCGGTCTCGCCGATGCGCTCGGGCGCGGTGACGCCGGCCACCCAGACCGGGATGAAGCGGTGCATCTCCCCGAGCAGGGTGACCTCCTTGATCACCTCGGCGCGATAGACCTTGAGGCTGCAGCCGTAGTCGTGCAGGGCGACGCCGGTGACCTTGCCGATCAGTGCATTGGCGATCTTGGAGGGCAGCTTGCGCATGACCAGCGCATCCTGGCGCTGGCGACGCCAGCCCTGCAGGAGATCCAGGTCGCGTGCGAGCAGCTCCTCGACCATCCGCGGGATGTCGGCCGGATCGTTCTGCAGATCGCCGTCGAGCGTGGCGATCAGCTCGCCGCGTGCCGCGTCGAAACCGGCCTGCATGGCCGCGGTCTGGCCGAAGTTGCGCCTCAGCCGGATCACCCGCACATGCGGACCGAAGCGCTCGCCGACCTTGCGCAGACGCTCGCCCGTGCCGTCGCGGCTGCCGTCGTCCACACAAATCAGCTCCCAGGCGCCCCGGTAGCCGGCAAGCCCTTCGTGGACCCGCCTCAGCATGGGCTCGACGTTGTCGATCTCCTGATACATGGGGATGACGACGGAGAGCGACGGATGCTCCGTCGGGACCTGTCCGGTCGCGTTCGCCGCCACCGGCGCCGGTTCAATCGAGGTATTCATGTGCGTTCCAAATGGTCACAGCCAGCAAATCCCAAGCCCCGAAAAAACCCGTGACGCGTAGGATGGGTAGAGCGCAGCGAAACCCATCCTCCCCGCTCCGACCTCTCGGTTCCGATACAGATCGAGCACAGCGAAACCCATCCGCCGCCCGGATTGGGCGTTTGAGCTGCGAGGATGGGTTTCGCTGCACTCTACCCATCCTACGTGTGCGTGTTGGACTCCAGGGCCTCGCGCAGGAAGCGGAAGAGCTTGCGCGGTGCGTCGGGCCGGCCGCGCTCTTGATCGCGCTGGGCTGCGCGGATCAGCGTGCGCAGCTGCTGGCGGTCGACATCCGGGCATGCGTCGATGAATTCGCTCAACGCGCCCTCGTCATCGGCGATGAGTCGCTCGCGCCAGCGTTCCAGCGCATGCAGGTGTGCGGCTGCCTCGCGCTCGCGAGACTCGGCCTGGTTCACCAGGGCGTGGACGGCGGCCATGTCTTCGCGTTCCAACAGGTTGGCGATGCGCTTCCAGTGGCGCCCGCGGGCACGGATATCCTTGATCCGGGGCGTCTCGTCCAAGGCGGCCCAGGTCGCAGCACTCAGGTTCAAACGCTCCAGCTCGGCCCGAGGCATCCCGGCCATGCGCTCGGCAAGGGCCTGCAGGGCCAACTTCTCGCGCTTGAGCTGGCTTTTGCTCGGACCGCGCTCGTCGTCCTGATAGTCGTCTTCGTCGTCGTCGTCGATCGTATCGTTCATCCCGAAATCCAAAAATATGCGGTAGGGTGCGGTGAGCCTGCGAACCGCACCGACACGCTGCCATGCGGTTCTCGCCTCGCCGCAGACGACCGTCGGTTCCCGACCGGTCGTCCGGCCTGGCCATGTCAACCAAAACCCTTGCGCGGTTTGCGCCTTTGCGGTTCGAGATCCGTCATGCAGCAGGCTCCAGATGCTCGAGGATCAATTGCGCGGAGCGGTTGCCTCGGTAGTCGTTGACGTCCAATCGGTAGGCGAGCCGCACCGCGCCGCCGGCCTCCGAGATCTGCTCACCCAGGTTGAAGCCGATGGCCTCGATCGGTCCATCCTCGGCCGCGGGCCCGGCAAGACGGAGCTTCAGATGGCGCTCGCCCACCAGTCGTGCGCTCAAGACATCGAAGGTGCCGTCGAAACGGGGCTCCGGGAAGCCCTTGCCCCAAGGGCCCGCGATGCGGAGGGTCTCGGCGGTTTCCAGGGTCATGAGCCGCTGCGGGAGCGCACCGTCGGATGCGATTTCCGGCTGCGGCGGCCGGTCGCCGACCACCGCGCGCACGGCCTCCGCAAAGGCCTCGCGGAACCGGGGCAGTGCCTCCGGGCGAATGCACAGCCCCGCCGCCATCGCATGGCCGCCGAAGCGCTCGATCAGGCCCGGATCCTGCCGATCCACCAGTGCGATCAGGTCTCGGACATGGACGCCTTCGACCGATCGCGCCGAGCCGCGCAGAAAACCGTCGCCGCCGTTCGCAAAGGCGATCACCGGACGATGATACCGCTCGCGGATCCGCGCCGCGACGATCCCCGAGACGCCCTGATGCCAATCCTCGCCGAACAGACAGAGCCCGGGCGGCAGCGCGGCACCGTCCAGACAGAGCCCCGCGAGCGAGGACTCGGCCTCGTCCTTCATCTCGCCTTCGATCTCGCGGCGTCGGCGGTTCAGCGCATCGAGCTGTGCAGCGAGATCCGCGGCGACCTGCGGATCGTTGGTCAGCAGGCACTCGACACCCACCGACATGTCCTCGATCCGACCCGCGGCGTTGAGCCGGGGTGCGGCGACGAAGGCCAGATCGGTGGCCGTGGCCCGGCTCGGGTCTCGGCCGCCGATCCTCAGCAGTGCGCGCACGCCCGGACTGCACCGCCCGGCGCGGATGCGTCTGAGCCCCTGCTCGACCAGGATCCGGTTGTTGCGGTCCAGGGTCACCACGTCCGCGACCGTGCCCAGCGCGACCAGATCCAGCAGATCCGCGAGGTTGGGCTCAGGTCGCCCCGCACCGAACCAGCCCTGCTCGCGCAGACGGGCACGCGCGGCGACCAAGAGATAGAAGACGACGCCGACACCGGCCAGGTGCTTGCTCGGAAAGGCGCAGCCCGGTTGATTGGGGTTGAGGATCGCGGCGGCGTCCGGGAGCCGCTCGCCGGGCAGATGATGATCCGTCACCATGACCGGGATGCCCAGCTCCGCGGCCCGCGCGACCCCGGCGAGACTGGCGATGCCGTTGTCGACCGTAATCAGCAGATCCGGTCGGCGCGGCGTGGCGGCGTCGACCACCGCCGGACTCAGTCCGTAGCCGAACGCGAACCGGCTCGGGATCAGATAGGAGACCTGCGCCGCTCCCAGGCTGCGCAGACCCCGCACCGCCAAGGCGCCGCCGGTCGCACCGTCGGCGTCGTAGTCCGAGACGATCAGCAGATGGCCGCCGCCGCGGATGTGGTGCACCAGCAGATCGACCGCTTCATCGATGCCGCGCAGCGCGCTTGCCGGGTGGAGCGCCGAGAGTCCGGGCGCGGCCTCTTCGGCATCCTCCAAGCCGCGCTGTGAATAGAGTCTGGAGAGCAGCTCGGCCGGCGTGCGGGCGGCGGCGAGCGCCGCGGCGCTCGCCGCGCGTCGAATCAGGGGGCGCGACATCAGTCCAACACCGGCAAGGGGACGTGCAGCGCCGCGACGACGGCGCGCAACAGCTCGATCTCCGTCCGGTTGATCCCGGCGTGTTTCAGGGTCGCGATCAGAGCGCGGAGCAGGCGTTGCTTGTCGTCCATGCGCAGCCGATCGAGCCGGGAGAGCGCACGGTCGAGACGCTCCGGCCAGTCGTCCGGTCCGATCGGGGTCAACTCGCGCGGACGCATCCCGAGCGACGCCAGACCGGCAGCGAACGCGGTTCGGGCGGCGCGCTGATCCGGGTTGCCGTGCACCGCCAGGATGACCAGTAGATCGCGGATCTCGTCTTCGCAGCCGGAGAGACGGGCAGTGCCGGCGCTGTGCGCATCGGTCGGGGCGATGGTGTCTTGGATCTGCTGCGCGAGCAGGCGTGCAAGGACATACTCGAAGACATCGATGCGCCCGTCCGCATGGATCAGCCGATCGAGCAGCGCCATCAGGCGCGTCAGCTCGGTCTGCGGACGACGGCGCAGGGTCGGGAAGGCAATCTCGAGCAGCGGGATGCGCAGGTCCGCGGCCAGGCTCGGCACCGCGGAGAGGAGCGTGCTGACCTGACGCTCGCCCTCGCTGCCGAGTGTCTCGGCGACCATCAAGAGCTGGCGCTCGCGGATCTCGGGGTCCGGGTCGATCAAGAGATAGCAGACCAGCGTCATCACCCACTCGGTGGAGCGGGCGGCGCGTGCAAGCGGTTCCGGGATCGCCCGGTTCAGGCGAGCCGCGACCTGGATCCGTGCCGTGTCGGGCCTGCCGATGGCCTCGACGATGCGATCGGCATCGAGACTCGCCGGGCTCGGTCGACCTTCGAGGATCGGCCGGGGCTCGGCCATCGAGGCGACGATGCCGGCCGCGCTCGGCGCCGCCAACGTCTGCATCACCTGCATCGTTTCCAGCTCCGCGGGGTCGAAACCCGGCTCGATCGCGCGAATGCGATCGGCGATCGGCGGATGCGTGGCCAAGAGCCTACGCGTCAGCCCCGCGGCGAAGAGCATGTGCCCGATCTCCTCGCTGTCGGCCGCAAGCACCGACCCGGCCGGCGCCGCGCCGATCTTCTTCAGCGCGCCGGCGATCCCCTCGGGCTCGCGGGTGAACTGCACAGCCGAGGCGTCGGCCAAGAACTCGCGCTGACGCGACACCGACGCACGGATCAGCCGGCCGAAGAAGAGCCCGATATAGCCGGTCGCGACCAGCGCGAGGCCGATCATGACGATCGCGGCAGTGTGCTTGCTCGCCCGGCCGTGCCGTACCGAGAGCATGAGGCGGCCGATGATGGCCAGCACCAGGATCCCGAACAGGATCCCGATCAGGCGAATGTTGAGGCGCATGTCGCCGTTGAGGATGTGCGAGAACTCGTGTGCGACGACGCCCTGAAGCTCCGCGCGGGTCAGTGTCCGCAGTGCGCCGCGGGTGACCGCGATGGCCGCATCGGCCGGCGAATAACCGGCGGCGAAGGCATTGATGCCGTCTTCCTGCTCGAGCACATAGATCTGAGGCACCGGCACGCCCGCGGCGATGGCCATCTCCTCGACCACGTTGCGCAACCGCTGCAACTGCGGATCCGTCGTGTCCGCATTGACCATGACCCCGCCGAGCCCGCGCGCCACCGCGCCGCCGCCGTTGCGCAGCGTGAGGATGCGGAACAGGCTGGCGAGCCCGATTGCGCCTGCGGTCAGCAGAGAGACCCAAATGAGCAGAGGGAGGCTCTCGCGAGCCACGTCCCACGAGAATACCGGCGAGAAACCGAGCCCCTCAGGATCCGAGCCGAGCCCCAGGAAGGCGAGCGCGACCAAATCGACGACGGCCACGATGCCGACGACGGCGAGCGCGAACAGCACCACGAGGAGCCGCGTGCGCCGACGGGCGCGGTCCTGATGCGCGAAGAAGTC
This sequence comes from Thiocapsa sp., assembly GCF_018399035.1. Classification (GTDB taxonomy): domain Bacteria; phylum Pseudomonadota; class Gammaproteobacteria; order Chromatiales; family Chromatiaceae; genus Thiocapsa. The sequence goes on along the minus strand of NZ_CP073760.1, from coordinate 2,264,954 downwards.
CAATTAAACTGCGTCCTTAGTGTTCATGTGGGGTTTTCATTCGGGTTCGGTCTCGGAGGCTCTCTGCCGGCGTCGGCGCGGACGCAGTTCAAGTATATAAAAAATATAAAAATATTCTAAACCGCGCCATGCCGTGGTCATGGGTCGCGGCGAGGTCGTTCCCGACCGCAACCCTTCCATACACGCTCGAGCGCAGTTTAGAAGGCGACCTGGACGGCCTCGCGTTTCTCCGGTGCCTCGATCTCCAACAACTGCGCGGCCGTGAACCCGAAGCGCTGCGCAATCAGGTTGTTCGGGAAGACCTCGCGCAGGGTGTTGTAGCCCATGACCGCGTCGTTGAAGGCTTGGCGCGCGAAGGCGACCCGGTTCTCGGTGCTGACCAGCTCCTCGGAGAGCTGCATCATGTTCTGGTTGGCCTTGAGGTCGGGGTAGGCCTCGGAGAGCGCGAACAGCTTGCCCAGTGCACCGGCCACGCCCATCTCGGCTTGGGCCAGCATCGCCACCGCGGCGCCGTCGCTCGGATCGGCCGCGACCTGCTTGAGGCTGCCGACCGCTTGGTTGCGGGCCTGGATGACGGCTTCGAGCGTTTCGCGCTCGTGGGTCATGTAGCGCTCGGCGACCTTGACCAGATTCGGGATCAGGTCATAGCGACGCGTGAGCTGGACGTCGATCTGAGCAAAGGCGTTTTTGTAGCGATTGCGTCCGGCAACCAGGCGGTTGTAGATGACGACGACAAGAATCGCGGCCAGCAGGATCAGGCCAAGCAGTGTCCATCCCATGGGTGTTCCCCCTCGATGATGACTGTCTCCCGGGCCCGGCAATCGCCGAGTCCGGTGTCCGACCGAAGCCGGCGCGCGGCCTTCGGCAATGCGGCGAAAGGCTAACATACTTCGGAAACGGATCGGTGTTGAGCCCGCCGCACTGCGACGGGTTGCCGATGCGGGTCGAGGGAGTACCATTACGTCCGTACGGCAAGGGTGAATACCTTGATTCACGCGTAGGATGGGTCAGCGCGGCGAAACCCATCTCTTCCGCGCTGGCACCAGGATTCGGTATTTGAGCGTTGAGGATGGGTTTCGCTGCGCTCTACCCATTCTACAGGTCTCTGTTGTTTTTGAATCTTTCCTGAGGAGCTTCCCTCTTGCTTGAAGTGATGTATGCCGGCGGTTGGCTGATGGTGCCGATCGTCGCCTGCTCGATCATCGCCACCGCCGTCGTGATCGAGCGTGGCTGGACGCTGCGGCGCTCGCGGATCATGCCGGCGAATCTGGTGACCCGGATCTGGGAGTGGCACCGTCGGGGCGAACTGACCGATGCGCGGATCGAGGAGATCCGCACCGGCTCGCCGCTCGGGCGCCTGCTTGCGTCCGGGCTCATCAATCGCAACCACTCGCGCGAGATCATGAAGGAGGCGATCGAGGACACCGGCCGCCAGGTGGTGGCCGAGCTGGAGCGCTTTCTCAACAGTCTGGGGACGATCGCCTCGGTGGCCCCGCTGCTCGGTCTGCTGGGCACGGTGCTCGGCATGATCGATGTCTTCGGCGTCATCATGGACGCCGGTGTCGGCAACGCCGCCATGCTCGCGGGCGGGATCTCCAAGGCGCTGATCACCACCGCGGCCGGTCTGTCGGTGGCCATCCCGGCGCTGATGTTTCATCGCTTCTTCGACAACAAGGTCGCACGGCTCGCACTCGACATGGAGGAGCAGTCGCTGCGGCTCGTGGAGGTGATGAAGGGCGAGCGCGAGGCCGGCGAGGTCTCCGCGTGAATCTGCGTCCGCACCGTCGCGAGCCGGCCGACATCAATCTCACCCCACTGATCGATGTCGTCTTTCTGCTGCTGATCTTCTTTATGGTCTCCACCACCTTCAAGGACGAGGCGCGGCTGCGCGTGCAGTTGCCCGAGGCCCAAGGCGAGGAGATCCCGGCCGAAGAGCCCGAGATGATCCGGCTCGTCATCGATCGGAGCGGGTTCTTCAACGTCGACGATCGGGCGGTGGTCGATCGCGAGACCGAGACGCTGGTCGCGGTCTTGCAGGAACGGCTGGGAGAGCGGGAGCCCTTGCCGGTGCTGATCCAGGCCGATGCGCAGACGCCGCATCAGGCGGTGATGACGGCGCTCGATGCCGCCAGCCAAGCCGGTTTGGTGCAGATCGCCTTCGCGGCGACCCGCGCGCTGCAGAACGATGCCGATCCCGAACCGACGCGACCCGCGTCCGGGCTATCCGCTCCGCCAGCCGTACCGCAGTCCGCGCAGCCATCCGCAGGGGAGGTCGCTGAATGACCCAAGACGCGTCCCGCTCCGAGGTCGAGGCCGGCCCCATTTATCGACGGCTGCTCGGCTACGTCAAACCCTACTGGCGCATGTTCAGCGTTTCGATCGTCGCCATGATCGCCTTCGCGGCGACCGAGCCGCTCTTCGCGGCCATGATGCAGCCGCTGATCGACGGCAGCTTCGTGGACCGCAACGAGGAGATCGTGCGCCTCATGCCGTTCGTGCTGGTGGTGCTCTTCGTGTTTCGCGGGATCGCCGGCTTCATCAACAACTATTGTCTGAGCTGGGTCGGGCGGCGCGTGGTCGCGGATCTGCGCCAAAAGATGTTCGAGCATCTGCTGCGTGCCCCGACGCGCTATTACGATAATCAAGGCTCCGGACACATCCTCGCCAAGCTGACCTACAACGTCGAGAACGTCGCCACCGCGGCCACCTCGGCAATCACCACACTGGTCCGCGACGGCTTCAGCGTCATCGGCCTGATGGCCTATATGCTCTACCTGAACGCTGGGCTCGCGGCGATCTTCCTGGTGATCGGCCCGCTCATGGCCGGCGCGGTCAAGTACGCGACCAAGCGTTTTCGCCGCCACAGCCGGCGCATCCAAGACCGGGTCGGTGCGCTGACCCAGGTTGCGCAGGAGGCGATCGAGGCCCATCGGGTGGTCAAGGCGTTCGGCGGCCAACCACTCGAGGCGCGACGCTTCAGCGCCATCAACGAAAAGACCCGCTCGTTGCAGATGAAGATGATCGCGACCGAGGCGGCGAGTGTGCCGCTGGTTCAGTTGATCTCGGCGGTGGCGATCGCCGTGATCGTCTATCTCTCCACGATGCAGGGTCTGAAGGAAGACATCTCGGTCGGCACCTTCATGTCCTTCGTGGTCGCCATGGGTCTGCTCCTGCCGCCGGTGAAGCGTCTGACCGCGGTCAACGCCCATCTGCAGCGCGGCATCATCGCCGCCCAGAGCCTGTTCGAGCTGTTGGATGCGGAGGAGGAGCGGGATCAGGGACGGCGGACCCTGGAACGTGCCGAGGGGCGCGTCGAGTACCGCGGCGTCACCCATGTCTATTCACCCGACAAGCCGCCGGCGATCCGGGATCTCGACCTCGTCATCGCACCGGGCGAGCGGGTCGCGCTGGTCGGGCGCTCGGGCAGCGGCAAGAGCACGGTCGCAAGTCTGCTGCCGCGCTTCTACGATGCGACCGCGGGCGAGATCCTGATCGACGGTATCCCGATCCACGAGCTGAACTTGGCCAATCTACGTGCCCAGATCTCGCTGGTCAGTCAGGACGTGGTGCTCTTCAACGACAGCATCGCCAACAACATCGCCTACGGTCAGGCCGAACCGCCGAGCCGCGAGACGCTCGAGCGCGTCGCCGTGAATGCCCACGCGCTCGACTTCATCCAGGCCCTGCCCGAGGGCTTCGACACGCGTATCGGCGACCGCGGCGTCATGCTCTCGGGCGGGCAGCGCCAGCGTCTCGCGATCGCCCGGGCGATGCTCAAGGACGCCCCGATCCTCATCCTGGACGAGGCGACCTCTGCGCTCGATACCGAGTCCGAGCGTCATATCCAGGCCGCCCTGCAAGAGCTGATGGCGAACCGGACGACCCTCATGATCGCCCATCGGCTCTCCACCATCGAGAACGCCGACCGCATCCTGGTGATGGACAACGGACAGGTCCTCGAGCAGGGCACCCACGGCGATTTGCTCGCGCAGGACGGCTATTATGCCCGGCTGCACCGTCTCCAATTCCACGATGCCGGCGAGCCCCCGGCCGCGTCTTAAACCGCGCCCGACGCGGTATGCGATGTTTTTGGATGGGATCGGCCCCGGCAGACGTGACGAGCGTTGGAGTCGGCGCGGTTTAAGAGATTAAAAAATATTAAATTTTAAACCGCGCCTCACCGAGATCGAGGACATCTCCAAAGCCCAATGCAAAACGAAAATGACGCATGTCGCTCCGGACACGGTTCAAGCCCCGTAGGTTGTGCTGACGTCAGGAAGCACAACTCGCTTGGCGCCGCGTCGAGCCTCCCACGTCTCGGCACAATCAAGCGGACGGGCGGATCGAGGTAATGGACCCGAACCCCATCTGGTACGGCCGTCATCCGCTCGGCCGCATCCTCGCGCCGCTCTCCTGGCTCTATTGTTTGGTGGTCCAACTGCGTCGCCTGGGGTATCGCAAGGGCTGGCTCGCGAGCCGGCGCCTGCCGGTGCCCGTGGTGGTGGTCGGTAATCTCACCGTCGGCGGGACCGGTAAGACCCCGGTCGTCTTCAAGCTCGCGAAGCTGCTGCGGGCGCGCGGTTGGCGTCCCGGGATCATCACGAGAGGTTATGGGGGAAGAGGGGGCGGACGGGGCTCGGCCGCGCCGCGCCGGGTGCCTCCTGACGGTGAGCCCGCCGATTTCGGGGACGAGCCGGTGCTGCTGGCCCGTCGCAGCGGCTGCCCTGTCGTCGCCGGACCGGATCGTGTTGCCGCCGGTGCGATCGCCCTGTCCGGGGGCGACGTGGACATCCTGCTCGCCGACGACGGCCTCCAACACTATAGGTTGGCTCGAGACATCGAGATTGCGCTCATCGACGGCGCGCGCGGATTGGGCAACGGGCGCTGCCTGCCCGCCGGGCCGTTGCGCGAGCCGCGCGGGCGTCTGGATACGGTCGATCTGGTGCTGACCAACGGCGGCGGCTCGGGTGACGACAGGGGCGACGGGTACCGGATGCGTCTGATTCCGGGTGCGGCGGTCAATCTCCGTGACCCCGCCGTCTCCAAGCCGATCGCCGACTTCATCGGGCGGCCCGTCTTTGCGGTCGCGGCGATCGGCAACCCCGAGCGCTTCTTTGCCATGCTGCGCGCTCTGGGCCTTGAGGTGGAAGGTCGCGCCTATCCGGATCACTATCCCTTTGCATCCTCGGATCTCGATGCTTGGCCGCCCGGCCCGGTGCTTATGACCGAGAAGGACGCCGTGAAGTGCGCGCGCTTTGCCGGCGAGGATCACTGGGTTCTGCCCGTGCAGGCCGAGCTGGATACGGCCTTCGTCGAGGCATTCTTTCGCAAGCTGGAGGCATCGCCCCATGTCCGCCCGAGAGACTTCCGATAAACCCCTAGGATTCAAGGTCGTTATCCCCGCGCGCTACGGCTCGACGCGCTTGCCCGGCAAACCCATCTTGCCGATCGCCGGCAAGCCGATGATCCAACATGTCGTGGAGCGTGCGCGCGCGAGCGCCGCCGACGAGATCCTGGTCGCGACCGACGACCCGCGCATCGCCGAGGTCTGTCATGGCTTCGGAGCCGAGGTGGTCATGACCGGCAGCGCGCACCGCAGCGGATCGGAGCGCATCACCGAGGTGATCGAGCTGCGCGGCTGGGACGACGACGTGGTGGTCGTCAACCTGCAGGGCGACGAGCCGGCAATGCCGGCGGCCTTGCTGGATCAGGTCGCGCGCGACCTGGCGGGTATCGCCGATCTCGGCATGTCCACACTCGCCGTACCGATCTCGGACCGCGCGACCCTCTTCGATCCGCACGTCGTCAAGGTGGTCACGGATGCCCGAGGCTATGCGCTCTATTTCTCGCGCGCCCCGATGCCCTGGCACCGCGACGAGTTTCTCGCCAATCGCGCCGAGCTGCCGACATCGGTCCCTTTTCTCCGCCACATCGGGCTCTACGCCTATCGCGTCGGCTTCCTCAAGCGCTATCTGGCTTGGGCGCCGTCGCCCCTGGAGGTGGCGGAGTCGTTGGAGCAACTGCGCGTGCTTTGGCACGGCGAGCGTATCCATGTGGCGATCGCCGTGTCCGAGCCGGGACCGGGTGTCGATACGGCCTCCGATCTGGCCAAGGCCGAGCGGCTGTTGGCGTAAACCGCCACCGACGAGCGCCGAAGTGACGATTCAGAGACAAGGTGAACACCTTGAGGAACGGGTAGGATGGGTAGAGCGACAGCGAAACCCATCCTCCAAACCGCCGGGTTGCCGGGTTTCGGTCCGATGCCCTTGGTGCGGGCTGGATGGGTTTCGCTGACGCTCTACCCATCCTACAAATTCAGGTTGTTTTTAGGTGATTTCCGGGAAAGCATCGACCAACATGTAGGGGCGACTTTAGTCGCCCGGTAAGCATTGGCAACACGCACGGCCGGGATGATCATTCCCGGAAATCGCCTTAAATCGTTCCGTATGATCGGGCGCTGGCGGCGATCTGCAGGATGCGTTGGCCATCTTAAACCGGCTGGACGCCGAAGCCGGGGCCGATCCCATCCAAAACATCGCATACCGCGCCGGGCGCGGTTTAGGCCCGGAGCGTCGACTCGAGGCAATCGATGAGGTCTTGCATCTCGAGCGTGAGCGCGCCTTCGACCGGGTCCAGGATTCGGATCTGCAGGATCGCGTTGGCGCGATGGCTGGCGCGGCCGTATTGGTCCATCTGGATCGGAGGTCGGGCGAGATCCGATTCCAGCACCGCCAGTCCCTCGCCGGACAGGATGTCGATCAGACGCCAGACCTGCCCGTCATGCTCGCAGCGATGGCCGATCAACGTCCTCAGCCGCCGGATCAGCGCGGTATCGATTGCCTGGGTCTGTGTCATGTCGGCTCCTACTGCCGGGCTGGCCAAGGGGCGGCACGGGTGTTTCGGGATCTCGCGCAGCGAACGCGTCGGGTTGATCAGTGCCTGTATGCGCTCGACACATGGCTCGGAGCCCAGGTCGATCTGGCCCTTCAGCCCCGACCAGGGAGCGGCGGCGCCGATGCCTTCGGCGACGAACCGCCGGTCGCCGGCCACCGCGTCGGCCCGGCGCTCGGCGAAGGCCCGCAACACCCAGTCCGTCTCCAGGGGGGACTCAGGCGCGGATCACGGCGATCGGTCGGCCCTGCGGACTGGTCGCTGTCCGACAGGCGGTCCGCTCGGCGATCGGTGGCTGATTGGAGCGGCGGTCGAAGATGACCAGCCAGCCGGTGTCGAGCCCCAGACCGGCCAAATAGCCGTCCAATTGTTCCAGACCCTCGACCAGGGGATCAGCCTCGCGGTCGCGCCAGACCTTCAGCTCCAGACCCAGGGTCACCGCACCATAACGCAGACAGAGATCCATCCGCCCCATGCCGATGGCGTATTCGCGCTCCAAGGCCCCGCCGCCGTTGACCACCCGATGCAGGAAGGCCATCAGCACCAGGTGTGGGGCGATCTCATGATAGGCAACGCTGCCCAGCAACGGCTGACCGTGGCGGCGCCAAAAGGCGAGGAAGGCCGTGAGCAGGGATTGCGGATTCAGGCTGCCGTCGGCGTTGAGCCAGGTCGGGCTGATCTGCGGGAGTGAGTCTTGAGGCCCGCTCGCCAACATCCGCGGCAGGACCTCCCGGTAGATGGGGTTGGCCACCACCAGACCGCCGGCACCGTCCCGTCGCAACAGGCCCAGATCGACCAGATAGTCGCGATCGTCCGTTGGCACCTCCCCGAGGGCCGTTCCCGCCAGGATGGGCTCGATGACCCGGCGCACCCGTGGTTCCTGGAGTTTGTGGGCTAATTGATCCAGATGGGTCACGCGCTCGACGATCATCGCTTCCTTGGCCTGGTCGATCAGCTCCACTGTGATCGGCTGGGTGCGGTCGCGGCCGGCAGGGAGTTTGAAGCAGGCACGATACGCCAGGGCATTGACCAGCCAGGGCTGACCTTGGGTCAGCTCCCAGACCCGGTCCAGCGCCTCGGGGGTAAAGACCTGCCCGGTCTCGCGGGTGTGCTCCAGCAGTAGGGTGCGGGTCTCGGCGGCGCTGAAATCGCCCAGGCGGAGCGATTCGGCCTTGATGTTGAACGCACTGCCCCCGGTGATGGCCTCGCGCTCGGAACTGGCATGAATGCGGTAGTCGCGCAAGTCGCGCACCCCGCACAGGATGATCGTCTGCGGAAAGGCCGTCGGTCGTTGCGGATAGCCGGCGCGCAACTGGCGCAGCAGCGAGAGCAGGGTGTCGCCGATCAGGGCGTCCACCTCGTCGAGCAGCAGCACCAGCGGTTGGGTCGCGCCTTGACACCACTGGGTCAGAAACACCCCGAGTGCTGAGCCGGGCGGGGTACTGGCCAGGATCGCCGCAGCCTGCCGCGCGGGCTCGCGGTCGCCGAGCCAGACGCCGGCGGCAGCGGCAATGTCGGTCACGATCGTCGCCATGGCCGGGTCGAGCCGCTCGCGATAGGCTTGCGCCCCTTCCAGATTGGCATAGAGCGCCCGATAGCGCCCCTCTTGATTGAGATGCTCCATCAGCGCCAGCAGGCAGGTGGTCTTGCCGGTCTGGCGGGGCGCGTGCAGCAAGAAGTATTTCTTCTGATCGATGAGGGCGAGGATCTCGCCCAGATCCCAGCGCGACAGTGGGGGCAGGGTGTAGTGGTTTTCCGGCCGGTTCGGGCCTTCGGTGTTGAAGAAGCGCATCGGGCGAGCTCGTCGGCAGCGGGAATACGGTCGAGCATAGCACCGCCGTTAGGCCCCCGCCGCGCCTGAACCAGCAGGCGATCGGCGCGGCCCGTTCAAACCGCCAAGCCGAGGTCGCCCTCCGCATCGTCCAGAGTCAGCCCATGGATGCGGCCGGCGAAAACGCTGGTCTGTCCCTGAAACATACCGAACGTCCGTGAGTCGCTCAGCCAGAGCTGCCGCGACCCGCGGAACTGGTTGAAGGCCAGCGTGATGGCACCGAACAACATTGACACCTTGAGCGTAAGATATACGATGTGTATCTCAATCGCGGTCTCACTCAAAGCCAAGGTGCGCCATGCCCGCTTCGCCGTCCACCGCCAACACAGAACCAACCACCCGAGCCGTTAACCTCCGGGTGCGGGAGGAGATTCGCGACCTGATCGATCAAGCCGCCAAGATTCAGGGCCGGTCGCGCTCCGATTTCATGATCGACGCCGCCCGGCGGGCCGCCGAGGAGACGCTGCTCGACCAGACGCTGGTCAGGGTCGACCGAGAGACCTACGAGCACTTCCTCGCCGTCTTGGACCATCCCCCGGCTGGAGAGGGTTACGAGCGCTTGATGGCCGCCCCCAGCCCATGGAAGGCGTGACCCTCGAGGCCCCGGCGCCGCTCGCTGAGACGCATCGCGTCGAGGGTTTCTCCTCCGGTGTCCAATCGCTTGACGAGTGGTTGATTCGCCGTGCCTGGAACAATCAGGTCAGCGGCGCCTCGCGCACCTACGTCGTTGCGGCTGCGGGGGTGGTGGTCGGGTATTACTGTCTGGCCTCGGGCGCGCTGGCGCTGCGGGAAGCGCCCGGGCGCATCCGGCGCAACATGCCCGACCCCGTTCCGATGGCGATCCTCGGGCGCCTGGCCGTCGATCAGACCTGGCAAGGACGGCGCCTCGGCGTCGCTTTGCTTCGCGATGCCGTCGAGCGCACCCGGGCCGCAAGCATGATCCTTGGTATCCGCGGACTCTTGGTGCATGCCCTGTCGGAAAATGCCGCGGCCTTCTATGCCCATCACGGATTCATCGCGTCGCCGACGAAGCCCTCGACGCTGGTCCTGTCGCTGAAACGGATTTAAACCGCGTCTCACTGGGATCAAGCAGACACTTGGGGCTTGCCCTCGGAACTCAGGCGCGGATCACGGCGATCGCTCGGCCCTGCGGACTGGTCGCTGTCTGACAGGCGGTCCGCTCGGCGATCGGTGGCTGATTGGACCGGCGGTCGAAGATGACCAGCCAGCCGGTGTCGAGCCCCAGACCGGCCAAATAGCCGTCCAATTGTTCCAGACCATCGACCAGGGGATCAGCCTCGCGGTCGCGCCAGACCTTCAGCTCCAGACCCAGGGTCACCGCACCATAACGCAGACAGAGATCCATCCGCCCCATGCCGATGGCGTATTCGCGCTCCAAGGTCCCGCCGCCGTTGACCACCCGATGCAGGAAGGCCATCAGCACCAGGTGTGGGGCGATCTCATGATAGGCAACGCTGCCCAGCAACGGCTGACCGTGGCGGCGCCAAAAGGCGAGGAAGGCCGTGAGCAGGGATTGCGGATTCAGGCTGCCGTCGGCGTTGAGCCAGGTCGGGCTGATCTGCGGGAGTGAGTCTTGAGGCCCGCTCGCCAACATCCGCGGCAAGACCTCCCGGTAGATGGGGTTGGCCACCACCAGACCGCCGGCACCGTCCCGTCGCAACAGGCCCAGATCGACCAGATAGTCGCGATCGTCCGTTGGCACCTCCCCGAGGGCCGTTCCCGCCAGGATGGGCTCGATGACCCGGCGCACCCGTGGTTCCTGGAGTTTGTGGGCTAATTGATCCAGATGGGTCACGCGCTCGACGATCATCGCTTCCTTGGCCTGGTCGATGAGGGCTAGGGTGATGGGCTGACGCCGGTCGCGTCCCTCGTGTAACTCGAAGCAGGCGCGATAGGCCAGGGCATTGACTAGCCAGGGCTGGCCCCGGGTCAGCTCCCAGACCTGCGCAGCCAGTGCCTCGGGGGTGAAAACCTGCCCGGTCTCGCGGGTGTGCTCCAGCAGTAGGGTGCGGGTCTCGGCGGCGCTGAAATCGCCCAGCCGAAGCGATTTGGCCTTGATGTTGAACGCGCTGCCGCCGGTGATCGCCTCGCGCTCGGAGCTGGCATGGATGCGGTAGTCACGCAAGTCGCGCACCCCGCACAGGATGATCGTCTGCGGAAAGGCCGTCGGTCGTTGCGGATAGCCGGCGCGCAACTGGCGCAGCAGCGAGAGCAGGGTGTCGCCGATCAGGGCGTCCACCTCGTCGAGCAGCAGCACCAGCGGTTGGAGCGACTGTGCGCTCCAGCGGGCGAGAAATTCGCCCACCGCCGTGCCTCCGCTCGAGCTCAGGATGATCTCCCGTCCCAGATCCGCCGCCCCGGCGTCCCCGAGCTGATCGCGCGCCCCGCGCGAAACTTGCTCCACCACGGCCGTCATGCCCTTGTCCAACTGTGCGCGATAGGCTTGGGCGACCTCCAGATTGGCATAGACCGCCCGACAGCGCCCCTCCCGATTCAGATGCTCCGCCAGCGCCAGCAGGCAGGTGGTCTTGCCGGTCTGGCGGGGCGCGTGCAGCAAGAAGTATTTCTTCTGATCGATGAGGGCGAGGATCTCGCCCAGATCCCAGCGCGACAGTGGGGGCAGGGTGTAGTGGTTTTCCTGCCGGTTCGGGCCTTCGGTGTTGAAGAAGCGCATCGGGCGAGCTCGTCGGCAGCGGGAATACGGTCGAGCATAGCACCGCCGTCAGGCCCCCGCCGCGCCTGAACCAGCCGGCCATCGGCGCGGCCCGTTCAAACCGCCAAGCCGAGGTCGCCCTCCGCATCGTCCAGAGTCAGCATATGGATGCGGCCGGCGAAAACCGTGGTCTGTCCCTGAAATACAGGTGTCCGCAACGTTTTCCGCGAACCTGCCGAATCATACCAACGGTCAGCGTCGGCACCCCGACAACCAAGCCTGGCTTGCCAAAACTAACCAATTAGGTTAACGTTTTTCCATGGAGAAACGAACCCCACACTGCCGGCTGTCTTGCTATGAACATGCAATGTCCCGTTTGTGGCACCGCCGAACTGGTGCATGATACTCGTGACGTCTCGTTTATTTATAAGGGCGAAACCACGATCATTCCTGCTGTGACTGGCGATTTTTGCCCCGCCTGTGCTGAATCAGTCCTAGATCTGACGGAATCGCGTCGAATGAGTGAGCAGGTTGGGGATTTCATGAAGCAGGTGAATGCGGCGATTGTCGATCCGGGATTCATCGCCGGCGTTCGCAAGAAGCTCGCGCTCGATCAGCGGGAAGCCGCAGCGCTCTTTGGTGGTGGCGTCAACGCCTTTTCACGCTACGAAAACGGCAAGACCAAGCCACCCCTGGCGCTGGTCAAATTGCTGAAGGTCCTTGACCGTCACCCCGAGTTGTTGGATGAGGTCAGAGCGGCCTAGTTCGCCAGGGCGGCAATCAGGCGAGCCTCATTCGATACCCCGTCCCGCATGGAGAAAGACCGCGTCGGTGATGACCGACGCAGCGACGGCTACCGGTTATCGTGGTTTTCAGTCACGGTCCCCGGTGCAGGGTTTTGACAGTTATTGACCCGCTCACAGGCTTGAGCACTCGAAGCGACGTAAGCCAGACCCAGGACGACGGCGACAAGCAAGGCAAAGGGTTTCATCGGTGTCTCTCCCGGGGTGGATCGCCCCGTTGGGTTTGAAGATCAACAGACCTGCAAGCGTGTCTCAAGCCGTCCGGAGGCGATTCAGACGACCCGCGGACTCGATCGGTCGTCCGGGCCCTGCTCCGTGAGCGTCGTCCGAAGCCGCGGAATCCTGCGGCTCGATACGCCGATATCACTCGGCATCGACCCTGGAACGCTGGGCCCGTCTCGGCGATTCAACGAGGCCCGGCCGTGACCGGATGCGATATCCCACTGCCACGGTACGCTTTGAGTGGAAGATAGACGACGCTCGAACAGGCCTCAAGCACCAAAACGAGCGCGGTTGACATTGATTGTGTAGGGGAATCAGGGCGGCATCCAGGTCGGACGCCCGACCCACAACGCACACGCCGCCGTCAAGACATCGGTCCCTGTCGCGCGCGGTGTCTCTCACCGGGCCACCGAGTCCGCCTCGTCGGTCGCTGGCGTCGGCCGGCGGATCCCGATGCGCCGGCCCGTCCGCCGCAGCGCCCTCGCCGCGCCCTTGATGCAAGGTTCTCACGGGTCGAGCCAGACCCGGTCCGGATGGCGCCTCGTCTCCAGCCGACGATCGGCCGTCGGCCAGCAGACGCGCTCGCACCGGTAGAGGTCGATACTGTCGATCTGGACATCGATCCCGTCGTGTTGCCGGCTGTAGGCGAACAGGTTGAAGTCATCCCAGAACCAGGTGTCCGGATCAAGCTCGAGATGATCCTGCGTCGAGATCAGGATCAGCGTCGGCGTCTCCTGCCCATCGGGCGCGGTGGTCACACGATACAGGAGTGTCGGGGTGCGGCAGGCACCGCGCCCGCAGGTCGGGCGGGTGTCCGGGAAGGCGACCGCGACCAGGTGGATGTCGCTGCGTGGGGGCACGCTCGCGATCTCCAGGCCCGGCGCGTGCGAGTCGCCATCGGCCCGGCTACGCAAGATCCGTCGCACGGCGTCGGTCGCAGAGAGCGCCCGCCTCAATCCCGCCCGCTTGGCGGAGTCATCCAGGGTGCTGAGCCAGGGGACCAGCTCAGGCGCCATCGCGTCGAGACAGGCCGCAAGCTTGCGCGTGCCGAGCTCAGCACACCAACCATCCAAATCCGGATCGCGATGCGAAGTCCAAGGCTCGCCGGCGAGGTCCTCCGGGCGCGACGGCGGCGGGAAGGGCGAATTCAGGATCCCCGACAGCGACGCCTGGAGCCATCGCGGCGGTGCGCCCGGCTCCTCGGCGCCCGCCGAAGGCTCGCCGGCAACGCCGCCGGACGCGATCGGCATGACCGGTCTGAAGTCGACCGGCTCGTCCTCGGCCAGCAGTCGCGGCGGCGGCGTCGTCTCAAAGGTCTGAAGCTGCGCGAGCCAGAGGAGCAGCCGCTCCGTCGCGAGCGTGCGCTGTTGCGCGTCGTTCCGCTGTGCTCGCTCGATCGAGATCCGTTCATTCGCCCGACAGGTCAGCGCGGGAGACCCACCCTTGCCGTAGCCATACTCGCCGCGTTGCAGATCGAGCGTGCGCGCCACCAGCAGCGCGCTGGCGACGATCAGGAGCCCCGCCACCACCCGCAGGCCGCGGTTGCGGGTGCGCGCGGTCGGTGCCCGAGCCGGCGCGGGCGGCGGCCCGGGCGGCGACGCGGTGCGCCCGAGTCGATACAGCAGCCCGATGGCGATCAGGTTGATCGCCATGACGTTGCCGCCGGCGCCGACCAGCGGCAGGGCCAGGCCCTGCGGGCTCAAGGGACTCCCGAACACGCTCTCGTCGAGCAGATGGGTCAGGCTCGCGATGTGGAGGAAGGCCGAGCCGAACAGCATGAGCGACAGCCCGAGCGCCGCGAAGCGCGCGAAGCCCTGCGCGCGCGCCGCGATCTGCAACCCGCGCAGGCTCAAGGCCAGCACCAGCGCGATCAGGACCACCGCCCCGACCACACCGAACTCCTCGGTGTAGACGGTGAACCCCATGGTCACCGCGCGATCGAAGCCTAACTCCGGGAAGTGACGGCTATCCACGCAATGCGACACCAGGCCCTGACCCCACCCACGGTCGTTGTCAAGGAAGATGTCGCGTCGGCTAGGCTGTTTGCGGTGTCGTTTGTAGCTCCTGTTTAAGGGGTTTTCCGGGATTCAGGAGCACGACGGAGTCGGGCTCCCAGTTGCGGATCGAGCCGCTCCAGCGTTCCGGATATTGCGCCTTGGCGGCCTCGTAGAGACGCCTGCGTCCGGCGAGCAAGGCCTGATCCTCCCCGCGGTGACGTTGACCCGGCGTGACGAACTTCAGGGCACTGTGGCGATGGTGCTCGTTGTACCAAGCAACGAAGCCTTCGACCCAGCGCCGCGCGCTGGCGAGACCGTCGAAGGGTTGGGCGGGAAAATCGGGTTGGTACTTGAGCGTCTTGAACAGCGCCTCGGAGTAGGGATTGTCGTTGCTCACCGCCGGTCGGCTGAACGAGGGCACCACCCCGAGTCGTTGCAGAGTCGCGAGCATGGTGGCGCCCTTCATCGGCGAGCCGTTGTCCGCATGCAGCACCAGGGCATGGCGGGGCACGCCTTCGCGGTGATGCGCCGCGGCGAAGACCTCGGCGGCATGCTCGGCGCTTTCCTGCGCGAAGACCTCCCATCCGACGATCTTGCGACTGAAGACGTCCATGATCAGGTACAGATAGAAGAAGCTCCCCTTCACCGTGTTGGCCAAATAGGTGATGTCCCAGCTCCACAGCTGGTTGGGTGCCGTTGCCTGCAATGGCGCGGGGCGCTGCCGGGTCGGGGCACGGGCCTTGCCGCGACGGGCGAGTTGCCCGGCCTCGCGCAGCACCCGGTAGAAGCTCGATTCCGAGGCGATGTAGATGCCTTGGTCGGCCAGGGCCGGGACGATCTGGTTGGGGGCCTGGTGGGCGAACTCCGGGCGGTTGGCGACCTCCAGGATCGCCGCGCGCGTCGCCGCATCGAGGCGATTGGCCGGCGTGCGCGCCGTCCCGGCCGCGGCTCGGGCATCGGCGGTGATGCCCTCGGCGCTGCGCCAGCGCTGCAGGGTGCGCAGCGACAGGCCCAGGCACCGACAGGCCGGCTGCAGGCGCGCCCCGGCGGCACAGGCCTCCTCGATGAGCGTGCTCACGGTGCGTCGTTGCTCCAGGTCGATGTGCCGTCCGCGGGATCCATGAAGAGTGCGCGGACTTTTTTTTGGAGCACCAGCAAGGCGGCGGCCTCCGCCAACGCCTTCTCCTTGAAGGCCAACTCGCGCGTCAGGGCGCCGATGCGCTGTTGATCCTCGCGCCGGGCGGCCCGCGCGACCCGATCCGACACCGGCGTGTTGGCCTGCATGCAGGCCGTCTTCCAGGCCTCGATCTGCTGCGGGTAGAGGCCCTGCGCGCGGCAGTAGGCACTCAGCGCCGCGGCATCCAGCGCGCTCGTCGCCAGTACCACGGCGAACTTCTGCGCGCTGCTGCGCTCGCCCGGACCGCTCGGCGCCGGGGCCGCCGCGGGATCCGCCTTCACGGCCAACGTGCGCCAGCTGTAGAGGGTGTCCTTGGGGATCCCCGTCTCCTGCGCCAGCTCGGCCACGGCGCGGCTCTGCGGGGGCAGCATCTTGGCAATGGTGCTGGCTTTGAATTCGGGTGAATAGTGGGTCATGAATGAATGCCTGTTGCGCGTCGTCGGGGGCTTGCGCCGCGCGGGCTGGCGGTCAACGTCCAGTCGCCCTACGGGCTCCTTCCCGTTGACCGCCAGCCCGCGCCTAGTCCCTCGACAACAATGATGCCCCATCCTTACATAAAATCTCCGACGGGGAGGTGACATCTATCCTGACACCGGGGGACACCGCCGAGCTGATTCGGATGCATGATGCGGCCTTCCGCGCGTTTGGCGGGCGTCCGCGCGAATGTGTCTATGACCAGACCCGTCTGGTGGTGATCGACGAGCAGTGCCGCGAACTGGCGCTCAACGAACGCTTCGCCCGCTATGCGGCGAGTGCGGGTTTTGCGATCCGGGCCTGCCGTGGCTATGACCCCGAGAGTAAGGGCAAGGTCGAAGCCGGGGTGAAATACGTCAAGTCCAACGGTCTGTACGGCGAGACCTTCGCGGGTTGGGCCGAGGTGGGCGCCTACCTGCAGCAGTGGCTGGAGGAGACGGCCAATGCCCGCACCCATGCCACCACCGGGGAGGTGCCGCGCGAACGCTATGCGCGCGCCGAACAGGCGCACATGGCGCCCTACCTGAGCCCGCCCGGCGTGGCGGAGCTCACCGGCGAGGCACCGCTCACCCGGCACGCCGACAAGACCGGCCTGATCGCCTGGAAGGCCAACAAATACTCCGTCCCCCTGGCCTATCAGCGCAGCCGAGTCGGCGTCGTGGAGACCGACGCGGAGCTGGTGATCAGCGACCCCGGCAGCGGCGCGGTCATCGCCCGCCATGGGCTGGCTCCCGGTAAGGGCGCGATCATCAAGAACACCCATCATTACCGCGATCCCGCCGTGGCGATCGCCGACCTGGAGGCGGCCATCGCGCAGCGCTTGGGCGCGGCGTCGGGAGCGCGTCTGTGCGCGCTGATCAAGGCCACCGAGCCGAAGATCTACAAAGATCAGTTACAGGGCGTCAAACGCCTCCTCAGTGACTACCCGGCGCTGGATCCGGGCCTCGTCGCCGCGCTATGCGACAAACCCGCCATGAGCTTCACGCGGCTGCGCGCCTATCTGGATGCCTACAGCGCGCATCCCGAGCGCTGCGCCGAAGCACCGCCGAGCGCACCGCCGGACACCGGCGCATCGACGTCCTCGCCGCTCGCACGCTACGCCGGCATTGCCACGCGCTCTGCACCGGAGGACGCGCATGACCTCCATTGATGCCGTCGCGCACAAATACCGTGTCCTCAACTGCGGCCATCTGGCTCATGGCCTGGCCGCGTTGCTGAGCGCCGCCGAGGCCAACGCCCTGTCGTATCTGGATCTGGTGGAGCAACTGGTCGACCTGGAGCTACAGGGGCGCGAAACCAACCGCTTGGCCGCGAACCTACGCAAGGCCGGCATCCCCGTGATCAAGCGCCTGGAGGAGTTCGACTACCGCCACCAGACCACCATCACCAAACGCCAGGTCAGCCAGTTGCTGGACTTCCGCTTCCTCGAAGAGCGCGCCAATCTGGTCTTCATCGGGCCGCCCGGCGTGGGCAAGACTCATCTGGCCGTCGGCATCGGCCTGAAGGCCCTGGAGGCCGGCTACAAGGTGCTCTTCACCACGGCACTGGGGCTGGTGGAAACCCTCGAGCTGACCGAACTGCGCGGGGAGCTGAAGAAGAAGATCGCCGGCCTGCTCAAGTTCGACCTGCTGATCATCGACGAGTTGGGCTACCTGCCGATGAACCGCCAGGGCCTCTACAACCTCTTCCAGCTCATCAACGGTCTCTACGAGTATCGCTCGGTGATCCTCACCACCAACAAGGACTTCACCAACTGGGGCGAGTTCTTCCGCGACGAGAATGTCGCCGTGCCCATCGTCGACCGTCTCATCCATCACTCACACGTCTTCATGCTCGGAGGAGAAAGCTATCGACTGAAACAGAAAATCGGAAACTGACGCTGGTCCGGGTCTCCGGGCGGGTCAATTTTCGTGGCCGAAAGCGGTTCAGTTCTCATGGCCATTGACAGCTGTATCACCCGTATGATCCGGTGGATGGACAGACGCAGCCGGTGGAGCGCGTGGCGGCGCGCTTCACCGACGTCTGGACGCGCCTGAAGGGATTGGCCGAGGCCGCCGAGCTGCCCGAGCGCGCTCGCGAACGCATCATGAAGGCCGAGCGCCTGACCGTGCAGTGGCTCGCCACGCTCGCGTTCTTCTTCGCCACCGTGACCGCCAGGGTCGAGGCCCTCGCACTGTCCCCGGAGCTGGAAGCGGCGGTCCTCGAGCAGCTCATCCCCGGCATCTACCTCGAGCGCGTCGCCGCCCGCAGCACCGCGGCCGAGACCCGACACCGCGTGCAGGCGGCGAGTACCGCGTTGCTCGACGTCCTGCGGCGCGCCGATCATCCGCTGCAGCGTCTCGCGCCCGAGGACAGCGCTCGGGTCGAACAGGTCGCCGGCGCTTGCGCCGATCTGTTCCAACGCAGCAGCTCCTGTGTGGAAGGACGCAACGGCCAACTGTCGCTGCATCATCACGGGCGTCATCGCTTGAGCGACCGCAGGCTCGCCGCGCTCACCGCCGTGCACAACTTCCACATCCGCCGTCCCGACGGCACGACCGCCGCCGAGCGCTTCTTCGGGCGGACACATCCCGCACTGTTCGAGGAGCTTCTCCTGCGTGTGCCCTTGCCGCCGCGACCGCGACGCCGACGGCCGCGCCCGCCGAAACTACCCTATCTGATGCCGGTCGCGGCCTGAGGGCGGTGGCCGGGATAATGAACAAGGCCCGCGGATGATGTCGGGCAACAGCGGAACCGTCCCGAGCTGTTTGATGCGATCGCCCGGGTAGTCCCAAAACGAGATCCCCGGGTTACGGCAGGTCTTCTTCAAGCTGGCGAAGCCGTCGCGACAGTCTTTGCCGAGATCGCTGCGGGTGCCGCCGCTGATCTTTCGCCATTTTACGTAGCCGCGGATATCGCTTTCGCTGCCGTTGGTGTGCAGAACCAAATCGGGGCGTTCGAGGACCAACAGCAGCTCGCTCTTGTGGGTATGCAGGCGCTTAAGGGTGCGGTCGAGGGTGATATAGGAGGTGCGCTGGGTGAAGATCGTCTCGAAGCGCTCCTCCAGGCCGGGGCGCAGGGCCGGATCGGGGTTGCGGCGATAGGCCTTGAGGTCGGCATAGAGATCCCAAATCTCGCCGCGCACCCGCGCTTGATCGGCACGCTGGCGGTCGTTGAGGGGGATGAGCTTGTGCACCAGCCGTTCGGCGTGCACCCAGCACAGGGCATGCAGCAGGATCGCGAACTGTCCGGCGCCGTCGCTGATGATCGCCAGATCCAGAGAGAACCCCTGCTCAATCAGTCCGCCCAGCAGGGCGCCCTCGGTGGCGATGCGCCGATGGCGCACGCTCGTGATCCCGAGGGCGTCCAGATGCGCCTCCCAAGCCGGCGTGCCCATGATCGTGGTCAGGCTTTGCAGTTGCCGGCGCGGTGCCGCGGGCAGGCCCTCCTCGCACCAGTACTCCAAGGCATGGGCATTGAGGGTGTAGCAGCGCTCGCCGGCCTGCAATAATTGCAGGAAGTTGATCCGGCTCTTGCTGTACGTGCTGGGGCCTCGATCATCCCTTCGCCCACAGCGGCCACCGAATGCGTCGTCAGGCCATCTTGGCCTGACAGAATCAGGGCTGGAAGCTCTGAGGACGCAAGGATCATCAGCAGCTGGACCAAACGATGATCAAGGCCCGTGCTGGCAAACCAGGCGAACCAGTCGTTGCCGATCTGCGTCACATAGCCGTTGCGGCCCTGATGCCGGGCACCGGAATCATCCACGCTGATCCAGCGACTGACCGCCAAGGCGGTGGTGAGCAACTGGTCCTTCTCGGCCAGGAACGCGCCGGTGTGACCGGTGAGCAGGGCGTCGATCTGTCCCACGGAGATGTCGATGCCCCACTCGCACAATTGTTCGTGCAGCAACGGCTGGGTGACCTGACAGTGATGGTGTTGGTAGAGCACGTAGCAGCGCAGATCGGCACCGAAGTGACCGCCATACAGATCGCTCGGCAACGTCCCGACGAGTCGCTCCCCGTCCGGGGTTTGCCACACTTCCAGGCGATACCGGGTGTTGTGCGCGGCGATGCGCAGATCCTGAACGACGAAGTCGCGGTAGCCTTTGAAGCGCGATCCCGCCGGCAGTTCCACGCCGGGGGGACCCCGACGCTCTCATGGATGGTGAGCTGCGCGGTTTTGGACCGCTTCGCCGATCCGGCTCGCTTGCACGGTCCACCGGTTCCGTCACCGGCCCCGGTGTCACCGTTGGCGGCACCCTCGGAGGTTTCGGGCTCGGTCTGCTGCTCCATCCCGCTCGGTTTGAATGTCGGTCTCGCCTTCTCGCCCTTGAGCACCGCGATCTCGTCGCGCAACTGCCCGATGAGTTCGGCCTGCCGGCGCTGTTCTTCAAGCAGCTGCTCGATGCGCGCCAGCAACGATTCGACCAGCGGCGTGCGCTCGGCTTCGCCAATCACGGCAGTGGATTCGGGTCGGTCATGCTCGACAGGTGAGGACGTCAGGAGTCGAATTGCGTGCTGAACGGTAGCTTATTGTCGTAGCTCAATGCGACTGTTGCCGCTACTTTTTGAGAAGTTACTACGGGTCGACGTAACTATCTGATCTTGAAGCCTGTCTCGTCGGCCAAACCTACCCCGCTCAGAGACCTTGAAGGGCGTAGACGAAAAAGGCCAGCGATCACTGGCCTTTTACGTTTCGGTGGATTGGGTCGAATGTGACTGGATCGCGCGGTCAGCTGCTCTTGGCTCCGATAGGCACAGCGTCATCGACCCCATTGCTCGCAGGGTGTGCGAAGCTGTCTGCGGCGTCGGCCTTCGCAGATGGGGGCGATGACGGACAACACACCGCTGTATGCCGTGCACCGGTTGTCCAGCGCACGATTCACCGCCAAGTTCTTCGTGCTGTTATTGAGTGAATCCGAAGGTGCTCAAGGCATCGCCATCTTGCAGGATTGACCTCGCATCACCAATTAGTGATCGGAGGGCGGGGCTTGAGATCTTTTCGAACGCAGTCAGAAGCTGTAACGATTCAGCCTGGGTCGATGGCGGAAGAGACACATGCTCGCCGGCGAGGATTGCTTGAACCAGAGGCAGCACATCCGTTACTGCATCGGCTGTCTGCTCGGCAAGGCTTGGATGTGTAAGCAGGAGTCTGGCGATCTCGGACTGCTCGCTGTACAACCGTGAAACCAGGTCGCGGCCTTGCTCGCTTGCGTTCAAGAACTTATCACGATAGTTGCGAAACACGCTCAAACCTTCGCCATCCAGCGCAATTCGCCTATATGCTCTCTTTGGCCAAGGGGGTTGATACGTGGGATCCGCTCCGGCTACCGAGGTCACCCCGGTGTCGTTAGGATCGAGCCAGTCTTTGAGTCGCGTGGCTGCGCCCGTCCCATCCCAGGCCATCCCGAGCTTGCCATAACAATCGTAGCCGCCCGGATTCGCGCACGAAGCCAGTCCGCCGGAGAGGAAGCCAACGAGGCCCCGAGTCGATGGATCCCAGAGCCCCGAGCCGGATGAGCCAGGCTCGGTGGTTCCCATCTCCCAAACCATATACCAGTGCGTGTTCCTGCCGGCGCCGATGCAACTGTTGCCGGTCGTGAGCGGATCGAAGTTGAAGGTGATTGCCTTCTCATCGGCGCTGGGGTGATGAATCGCCACGCTTCCATCCGGAGCGTCTCCCGACCGATCCCAACCCGCGTAATAGACACGAAATGATGGGGCAGGCATCTCGTCAAGCTCGACGATACTCATATCCACGTCGGTTCGGCGAGCGCGAAAAGTTGATCCTGTTTGGTTGTCCGAAAGACTTCCGCCCGATAGCTGGCCACAACGCGGAGACTCGAAGTTCCAGTAGGCGACGACCGTGGGTGCGGCACTTTCTGTAATGCCGCAATGTGCGGCGGATAACAGATAGGGGCGAAAGCTGCCAGGTTCATCCATGATCAGGGTGGCCGTGCAGAGGGCACTCCCGGAGATCAGGATTCGCGCCACGCTGCGAATCTCGTCGCGCCATGGATCTCCCTCGGGGCAGATGACATC
The DNA here is from genome assembly GCF_018399035.1 of Thiocapsa sp. Taxonomy (GTDB): domain Bacteria; phylum Pseudomonadota; class Gammaproteobacteria; order Chromatiales; family Chromatiaceae; genus Thiocapsa. The sequence continues at coordinate 2,242,862 of NZ_CP073760.1, read as the reverse complement.
AATGTTGCAGGAGCCCTGTTTTTCGCCAGTGTTCGGTCGACCACCCCTTCCAAAGAAATCACGGTAGCCGGTACCGACCTGCTCCAAGCGAAGATCCAATGCGCGTCGATTCGAGTCCGAAGGCAGCTCCACCTCGATGAACGCAGCCTCGCCGGGCACGACTGGCGTCCAAAGCTGGAAGTGCGGCAGATTGTCTGCATCGGTATACGGACCTTCGTAGTAGCCGGTTGCTTCGCTCACAACATAAAGCCTAGCGCCTGCGGGGAGCCGAAAGCGTGTGAATCCGAAATTCAGATCCGTGGCACCGGGTGCCTCGAAACGCAAACGCCAAACCTGGGTTCCGTCTCCCGAAGTCTCCCATAACCCGTGTGTATCAGGTGTGACCCTTACTGGTACCGGCACTGCGACGCGCAGCGGTCCGGGCTGTGCTCGTGCCTCATCCTGTTGAATGAGTCTCGAGGTGTCGACCGCAGGAAGCGCATAGGCGGGAACCGCGGTGAGCGGCGTTAGCTCGGCGATCTGGCTCCTTGGAGGCTCGCCTTGCCGAGCCATAGCCGACATGGTCGTGACCAGAAGCAAGAGTCCGACGGCCCAAATGTGTCGATAACGCGTGCGCCGCCGCGGGGAATGTGAATTTACCTGTCCATCGTTCTCGTCAACGGGTCGCAGATACACCAACCTGCCGTTCTGTCGATTGCGTCTCATGGGGTTCTCCAGACACTGCGGGCCGTCCTCCACCCCGTTTCGGTCTCGCACGAACCGGTAGGCGGAGATGAGCACGCGATGGGGCAGACCTCCGTCGCAAGAAAAAAGCGTCTCCCCCTGTTTCACGAAAGGGCGATGGGGGGAGACGCTTGCGCTCGGGGGATGGGGGGAATGATCCTAGCTATCTCTGTCGGACGAGCACTAGAATCCGAAGACCTCCATCGCCTTGGGGTCGGCCAACACAGAAGTGATGTCGGCGATCAAGGCGTGTAGGGTTGGGCTTGCGTTCTCGTCATATGCTGCAAGGAGGGCAAGTGCCTGTGCCTGCATTGTCGGCGTGAGTTCACCCGTGCCCCCATCCAGGATGGCCCGCACCTCGGGGAGCAGGCCCTTGACGAGGCGTGCGGTGCTGATCGCGAGGCCGCGATGACTCAGGATGGCCGCGGCGACTTCGTACTGGTTGTCATAGAGGCGGGAGACCAGGTCTTGCCCTTCCTGCGTGGCGTTCAGAACCTCGTCGCGATACTGCCGAAGCGTGGTGAGGTTGCCGCCGAAGACCTCGATCCTGGTATAGGCGGCAGCAGGCCACGAGCCGCCCGCTTCCGAGATGTCACCGAAGCCAACCCACCAGCTCGTTGAGCATTGTGGATTGCAGCCGGTCCAACACTGATAGGCACCACAGCCATCATCCCAGATGACGCGGTACGGTAAAATCGGATCCGCCGCATCGTAGCAGTCGATAGTCCCCAGTGACCCCGGAAATACGCAGCCGTCGCCGCCGTCGATATCCGACGTCACACGAGTGCCTGGCGGCAGCCCTGGCCCAACATCCTTCGCATCGCCGGTGCTTGGGTTCACTATCCCGATCTTTTCGCCCTGGGCTCCAGAAGAATCACAAGTGTTCGTTCCTGCCCAAACGGGAAACGCCGCGACACCGAGTGCTGCGATGGCCAGGATCATTTGCATGCCACGAATAGTTGCCTTCCAACTCATTTTGGTAATCATTGCTACAGACTCCACATTATATTAACGAAATCCTTACGGAACCTGCTCGTCTTGACTGAGACGAGCAATCAAGATTATAGGCAAAAAAAGTAGGGGATAACAACCGAGGTGCCTCTCTCGGGGCTCTCCCGGATCTCAGGGAACCCGAACTTGAGCTAAATCAGTTTCCTACGCGACCGATCTCGGTAAACTTCCATTCGAACGTCTTTAACTCAATGGAAAGCCCATGATTGACCAGAGCCAACTCCTGCGCCTGCTCGGAGTGCCGCAAATCGCCATCGACCGCGTCGAGATCACGGACGCCGATGTGCTGGAGATTCATGTGCACGGCACCGAAGACGGCGCGCAGTGTCACCGCTGCGGCCGACGCATCACCGAGGCGCACGGACTCGGCCAGGAACGGCGGTTGCGCCATGTGCCGATCTTCGAGCATCGCACCGAGATCCTCATTCGGCCCAAACGCTATCGTTGTCCGTATTGCCACGACCATCCCACCACCACCCAACGGTTGGACTGGTATGACCCGCGCAGCGCCTTCACCCGTGCGTTCGAACAAAGCCTGCTGCGTGCCTTGATCAACAGCACCCTCGAAGACGTCGGCCACAAGGACGCCATCACCCCGGAACAACTCGAAGGCATCCTCGATCGGTACGTCCCGAGCGGGATCGATTGGGCGACGCTTCCGGCGTTGCCCGTGCTCGGGCTCGACGAGATCGCCTTGACCAAAGGCCACGGCAACTTCGTGGTGATCGTCAGCGCCGGGGTCGAGGACACCCCGAGCATCCTCGCCGTGCTCAAAGACCGCAAGCGTGCGACCGTCGAGGCGTTTTTGCGCACCATCCCCAAACCCTTGAAGCGCACCGTTCGCGTCGTCTGCACCGACCTGTACAGCGGTTTCATCGGTGCGGCCAAGGCCGTCTTCGGCAAGCACGTCGCCATCTGCGCCGATCGCTTCCACGTCGCGCGCTTGTACCGCGACGCCGTCGAGACGTTGCGCAAACAAGAACTGCGCCGGCTCAAGCGCGACCTGTCGAAAGCCGAGTACGGCGGACTCAAAAACGTCCATTGGATCCTGCGCAAGTCCGAGTCCGACTTGAGCGTCGAGGAACGGCGGATCCGCGCCCGGTTATTCGCCCATTCCCCGCAACTCGCGCAAGCCCATGCCCTCGGCCAAGCCCTCACCGACGTCTACGACATGCCCCTGTCCAAAGGTCAGGCCAAGCGCAAACTCAGTGGCTGGATGCGACGGGTCAAGAACGCCGAGGTGACGTGTTTTCAATCCTTCCTGAAAACGTTGAGACGTCATTGGGACGAGATCACCAATTATTTTACCGAGCGACACACGAGCGGTTTCGTGGAAGGTCTCAACAACAAGATCAAAGTATTAAAACGGCGGTGCTATGGCTTGAGCAACCTACGCCGACTGTACCAAAGAGTGTACCTCGATCTGTGCGGATATCGGGTTTTCGCGCGCTCAGCAATGTAAAACAAGAGCTTAAGGCGTGGCGCGTCCAGCGATATTTTCGGCCGGCGTGTTCGGTAAAAATAGTTGCAAAGTTTGTTTTTAAAAGTTTTAGTGCTTTCCCTGAATTCCGGGAGAGCCAGGAAGTGCTCATGACGGCAAGCACGAGCAGATACAGGACCAGCCCGGCGCGCTGAATGCGCTCGGGTGGGATCGACATCACAGCGACCATTAGGAGCAGTGCAACGGCCGCGCGCAAGAGATGGCCCCACGCCAAGGTCGAGTCCTTCGGGTGGAAGGCGAAGGGGTCGCTGAGACTCAGCGAGCCGATGACCAACAAGCCGATGAGGAGCAGCCCGGCCGTGGGCAGGAACAAGCCGAGGTCGATGGCGTGCTAGGACTTGGAGAGTCGCGAAATCATCGGAATTCCGGGTTGGCAGGGCGGCGTTGAGCGAACACGAGGGGGACGGATCCGAGGGTAACACCGCCCGACGGATCACGTCGTTGCGGATCGGGTGTATTCGAGGTCGGGACACTTGCCGACAGAATAGGCGGATCAGCGAGCGGAGCGCGCCAGAACGGGCTTTAGCAATGCGTGCTTCTGAGCTTGTCTTTTTGTAATCGTTCGATTACATTTTTCCCATGTTCACGATCAAACAAACCGCTGAGTTCGCGACTTGGCTGTCCGGTATAAAGTGATGAGCGAGAAAATCCGAATCGTCGATCTGTCCGAGTTCGACATCACCGAGCACCTGGAAGACGACCAGGCGATCGCCGAGTATCTGTCCATTGTGCTGGAAGAAAACGACCCGGCCGCCCTGGCACAGGCACTCGGCACCGCCGCACGCGCGCGCGGCATGACCGAGATCGCCAAAGCGAGCGGGATCGCGCGCGAGGCGCTCTATAAGGCATTGCGCCCCGACGCACAGCCGCGGTTCGATACGATCAACCGCGTCTGTCATGCGCTGGGCGTCAAATTGGTGGCTCGACCGATCAAGGCGTGAATCCGGCCGGTCGTCAAGGGGCTGATCCGGCCTGTCATCCCCCAACCAAAAAAACAGTCGTTTTCCGACAGACGCGGGCTTGCGGTTCGGGTGATCAAAGGTCGTGTCTTGAGATAACCGTATGCCTGGAGTTGCAACATGTACCGGACCCATCTGCGACAGGTCGGCGGCTCGGTGATGCTGGCCGTCCCGCACGCCATCCTCGACCTGCTGCACCTGCGCGCCGGCGCGACAGTTGGCTTGACCGTCGACGCGGGTCGCCTGGTGATTGATCCGTCGCCGCGGCAACGTTACAGCCTGGACGACTTGCTGGCCCAATGCGACGCATCGGCCGACATCGGCGAGGAAGATCGCACCTGGCTCGATGACAGGCCGGTCGGCAACGAGTTGCTGTAATGGAGCGCGGCGATATCTACCTTGTCTCGCTGGACCCGACCTCGGGACATGAACAGCGAGGCACGCGGCCGGTCCTGGTCGTGTCTGCGTCGGCCTCAACCAACTGACGAGAACGCCGGTTGTGCTGCCCATCACCCGCGGAGGCCATTTCGCGCGCACGGCCGGTTTTGCCGTATCGCTGATGGCGGCGGGAACGAATACGACAGGCGTCGTGCGGTGCGATCAGCCGCGCGCGATGGATCTGGGGTCGCGCAGCGCACGCAAGCTCGAAAGCGTATCGACCGCAATCATGGATGAGGTGCTGGCGAAGCTCGCTGCGATTCTGGAGTGAGGATGGGTTGCGGCGAGAGGTCGGCCCGCCAGCTCCGACAGTCGTCGGAGCTGGCGCGGCCAATCCACTTCAACAAATGACGCATACCGCACCGGGCGCGGTTTAGATAAAAAAAACCCCGCTGACGCGGGGCGAATCACCACTGAGGAGGTCAGAGAACGAAACCGAAGAACGGAAGCGTCGTCTTGTCTCCACTAATGCAGAACGGATGCCAATTTTTTATTTCGAGCCTTGACCTCATTGAAACAATAGGTTGCGAAGACGCGATCCGGTGGAGTCGATGATGGGAGCCTAGCCATGCACAGCTTTCAGACGCGTGAAGGCCCCTTCCGCACCGCAACGGTGCGACAACTACGACAAATGGCCTGTCTCTTTGTCGTCATCGCAACACTGATGCTCGCGATGCCTGTTGCTGCAGAGACGGAAGCGATGCGCGTGCAGGGGATTCAGGCGCAGCGGGCCGCCGCTGGTTGGTTGAAATTGCAACAGGATCAACGTGCAGCGAGACAGCAGACCGGCCCGCTGTCGCCCGCCGAGGCGGCTCGGCAGCAATCACGCGAGTGGAACGAGGCGATCCGTTACCGGGGGCTTCTTCAGCAGCAAAATCGCGCCGTAGACTCGGCCCGTCGGCAGGATCGGCTGGTGCCCCGTGCCGGGGCAGATGGAATGCCGGACGTTCGGGCCGGTCAGATGCGAATGCAGGGTCAATTGATGGAGTTGGAGGCGCAACAACAGAGCCAGCGCCTGCAGATGCAGATGGACCGTGCGCGGCGCAGTCAACCGGCGGGGGGCGGTTCGGCCGAGGCTCGAATGGCCGGTAAGGTACGGGCCTCGTTCATGTCGAGGGCCAGAAGTGACGATCGCGATCGTCGCGAAGCGGCAGCGTCCCCGGGATCGACGACTTGCAGTCGTCTTCTTCCGCCGCCCTGACGGCCAATGGGGTCGAGCCCGAGGCGACGTTCCCTGGAAGCGCACCGAAAGTGCTCTCGCCGGACCAATGAACGCGGCCAAGGCACGCATTCGAGCTCCGGAACCGCGTTGGCGTGCCGTCGTGCGCGACGGCGACACGCCGAGGGCTTAGTCCCTTAAGCCGCAAGTCTTGAAAACTGTCGTAGGATTTTTCGTTGTCGTTGTCGTTGTCGTTGTCGTGTTCGTCCGGAATCCGAATACACGATAACGACAACGAGCTGAGCTTTCGGCGATGTTTCTTAGGCGAATTCCGGAAACCTTCATGCCAAGGGCGTAGGTTGTGCCGAGCCGTGCGAGGCACAACCAAACGTCGGCGCTTAAACCGCATCCAGAGCGAGATGCTAATTTTCGAGTGAGCTCGACGTTTGGTGCATCCATAGCCTTTAGCGGGGATGCGGTTTAAAATAACATATTTTTTAATATCTTAAACCGCGCCGGCTCCAGCGGTCGTCAAGTCTGCCGGGGCCGATCCCATCCATAAACATCGCATACCGCGCTGGGCGCGGTTTAATTGTCGGGCCGCGCATCCCCGGTGTGTCTGAAACACTCCTCGGATTCGTACCACATGACGTTGATGATGCCGAGGGCGAGTGCCAGGAGCACACCCAGGAGCCAAGCGAAATACCACATGGGATCGTCCTCTCGGTGGTCGATGTTCATCGTCCGGGGTCGCACCCAACGACCCCGGACCCTGACGTTTCTCGATAAACCCCTCAGTAAGCCAAATGCTCCTGCTCCCTGATCTCCTCCACCGTCACCCGCCGCCACATCTTGGTATAGGTCCAGGTGGTGTAGGCCAGGATCAGCGGGATGAAGATGACCGCGGCCCAGAACATGACCGTCAGGGTCAGGTGGCTCGAGACGGCGTCCCAAACGATCAGACTGCTGTTGGGATCCGTGCGCGAGGGCAGGATGAAGGGGAAGAGGCTCACCCCGGCGGTCACGATGATGCCGGTGATCGCCAGACTGCCGGTCACCAGACCCCAGCCCGGCCGATCGGCGGCGGCGAGCTTCATCGTCGCCCAGAGACCCGCGAAACCGAGTACCGGGAAGAGCAGCGTCCAAGGATGGGCGCCGTAGTTGGCCAGCCAGGCCCAGGAATCCGCGACGACCTCCTTGGTCAGCGGATTGGGTGTCGCATCGAGCGCCGGCATGGAGACCACCTTGAAGCCGTCGACACCGATGATCAGCCAGACCCCGGCGAGCGCAAAGACCGCCATGCTGATCAGGGCGAAGATTCGAGCCGCTGCCTTGGCGCGCGAGGCGATGGGCTCGGCGGTCCGCACCTGAAGCCAGACCGCACCATGCATGGTCAGCATGGCCACACTCAGGATGCCCGCCAAGAGCGCGAACGGATGGAAGAGGCCGAGGAAGCTGCCCGTGTAGAAGGATCTCAGCATGTCGTCGAGATGAAAGGGCACGCCGAGCAATAGATTGCCGAAGGCGACCCCGAAGACCAACGCAGGCACGACCCCGCCGATGAAGAGCCCCCAATCCCAGGAGTTGCGCCAGCGCGGGTCGGCGATCTTGCTGCGGTAGTCGAAGCCGACCGGCCGGAAGAAGAGCGCGAAGAGCGCGAGCAACATCGCGAAATAGAACCCCGAGAAGGCGGTCGCATACACCAGCGGCCAGGCGGCGAAGATGGCCCCGCCGGCCGTGATCAGCCAGACCTGGTTGCCGTCCCAGTGCGGGCCGATGGTGTTGATGATGACGCGCCGCTCCTCGTCGGTCTTGCCCAGGAAGGGCAGGAGTGCGCCGACGCCCATGTCCATGCCGTCGGTCACGGCGAAGCCGATCAAGAGCACGCCGACCAGTACCCACCAGATGAACTTCAGGACTTCGTAGTCGATGATCATGATCGGTCCCCTAGTCTTGCCGTTTCTGCGGGGCGAGCACAGGTGCCGGACCGCCTGCGGTGGTTGAGCGGGACGCCGTGGCCGCCTCTTCGTGGTGATAGCGGCCCGTATGCAGCGAGCTGGGTCCCTGCCGTCCGAACTTGAACATCAGATACATCTCGATGATCAGGAGCACCGTGTAGAAGAGGATGAAGGCCGAGAGACTGATGATGAGGTCGCTCGCCGCAAGGCTCGAGGCCGCGATGCTGGTCGGCAGGACCTCGCCGATCGCCCAAGGCTGGCGGCCGAACTCGGCCACGAACCAGCCGGTCTCCGCGGCGATCCAGGGCACCGGGATGCTCCAGAGGAAGAGCCGCAGCAGCCAGCGTTTCTCTTGAATGACGCGCTTGGCGTTGAAGTAGAACCCCAGGATCATCAGGGCCAGCATCCAGAACCCGGCCGCGACCATCACCCGGAAGCTCCAGAAGAGCGGCGCGACCTCGGGGATCGAATCCTTGACCGCCATGCGGATCTGCTCCTCGGTCGCCTGGCTCGGGTCGTCCGTATAGCGCTTGAGCAGGAGCCCGTAGCCGAGATCGTCCTTGTGATCCTCGAAGACCGCCCGGTTCTCCGGCGTGTCTTGATCCCCGCGCAGGCGCTGCAGATACGCGTAGGCGATCATGCCGCTGCGGATGCGGATCTCGTGGTCCACCATCAGGTCCTTCAGTCCCTTCACCTCGGTGTCGAGCGAGCGCGTGGCGATCAACCCCAGGAGCCAGGGGATCTTGATCGCGCCGTGCGTCTCCTCGTCCTCGTTGCTCGGGAAGCCGATGATCGTAAAGCCTGCGGGTGCGGGCTCCGAGTGCCACTCCGCCTCGATCGCGGCGAGCTTCACCTTCTGCACGTCGCCGACCTCGTAGCCGGACTCGTCGCCGAGCAGGATGACCGAGAGGATCCCGGCCAGACCGAAGCCGATCGCGACCGAGAAGGAGCGCTTGGCGAAGGCCAGGTCCCGCCCCTTGAGCATGTACCAGGAGCTGATGCCGAGCACGAACATGGACGCGGTCACATAGCCGGCGGCCACCGTGTGCACGAACTTGACCTGTGCGACCGGGTTGAGCACGACATCCATGAAGTTGGTCATCTCCATGCGCATGGTCTCGTAGCTGAACTCGGCACCGACCGGGTTCTGCATCCAGCCGTTGGCCACCAGGATCCAGAGCGCCGAGAGGTTGGACGCAAGCGCCATCAGGAAGGTAACGGTCAGATGCTGGCGTTTGGAGAGTCGCTCCCAGCCCAGAAAGAACAGACCGATGAAGGTCGATTCCAGGAAGAAGGCCATCAGACCCTCGATGGCGAGCGGTGCGCCGAAGACGTCCCCGACATAGTGGCTGTAGTAGGACCAGTTGGTCCCGAACTGGAACTCCATGGTCAGCCCGGTCGTCACCCCCAACGCGAAGTTGATGCCGAAGAGCTTGCCCCAGAACTTGGTCATGTCCCGGTAGATCTCGCGTCCGGTCATGACATAGACGCTCTCCATGATCACCAGGATCCAGGCGAGGCCGAGTGTGAGGGGCACAAAGAGGAAGTGGTACATCGCGGTCATGGCGAACTGCCACCGCGAGAGCTCGATCATGGTGCTGTCAAGCATTGCGATATTCCCGAGGTTGGAAACCAGGAACGGGAGGGAGGGCGTTCGGGCGCCGGGCAGGGTGTTTCGGCGATCGTGGAGAGCGCCGCGGCCCGGATCAGTCTGGCCCGCCGGTCGAAAGCGCGTAGGCTATGCCGCACGAGCAATATCGGAAATGACGAATCGCAACCTGCTCTTCGGGGGGCGTCGTCGCGCGCTTCTCAGGAGGGTCTTCGGACTGCCGTGCCGATCACCATCGATCCATCGAGCTGGACTGGGACGGTCTGACGCGGCCGAGCCAAATGCACTGAGGTGGTTTCGGGCGATGGGGGCGACTGAAGTCGCCCCACGACGCGCAGATGGGTCTGAGGTGATTTACGGGAAAGGAACGGCCGCCCTGTAGGGGCGAATTTATTCGCCCCTTGATGACCTGCAGCCGCCCAGAGTTTGTCCCGAGCCGTGCGAGGCGCAACCAGCAATCGGGGAAGTTGTGCCTCCTATCGTCAGCACAATCTACGAGGTTCGAGGCTTTCGGAAGTCGCCCCAGAGCGCACGACCGGCGGTCCGACGAACCGACATGACCTTGTGTCGCAGGCAGCGGGTGCGCCCGAGGCGGATCAGCTTCGCACTATGGCCGTGCTCATTCCGCGTGCCCCTGCGGATGCCTGTCGCCATGGTCATGGGTGTGCGGCGCAGCGGCAGGCAACGGTTGACCTTTGAGAATCGCGCCGACCGCATGGATGGGGTCGCTCGCGCTGGTGGTATGCACCGCGATCCCGTGGCGTGCCATGCGCTGGAGAAAACCCTGCCCGGCGCCCTGGGTCACGATGGCGTTCAGCTTGAGCTCGAACAGCGGATGATCCTCGCCGTGATACTCGTGCAGGGACAACTCCATCGGCAGATCGAGCCGATCGATCTCGGTCGGGTTGCCGTCGGGGTCCGCCTCGTAGACGAGGAAGCGACGGCTCTTGCCGGCGTGTCCGGTGATGGTGCGAAAGTTCTGGCTGGTGACGGCGATACGCATGGATTTCCCCGTGTTCAGAACGGCGAAGACGCTTCGAGTGGTCATGGATGTCGGATCTCGTGGGTATACTCGGAATGTCCTGCCGCGGGACGTAGGAGCGATTCAAAATGGATGGAATCGGCCTCGGCAGACTCGACGATTGTCGGAGCTGGCGCGGTTTAGGCCGGTGCCGCCTCGGATCGGCGCAGACGCATCGCCCAGTCCTCCATCGCCGCGTTCGCCACCGGCATCGGCAATTCGATGAAGGTGATCACGAAGCCGTCGTCGGTCTCGGCGATGCCGATCGATCGGGGTCGCATCGCGAGTGCCTGCGGGTTCGGCAATGTGATGCCGAAACAGAAGACCAGATTCTTGGCGGCGCGGATGGCTTTGTCGATACGCCCGTCCGGAAGCGATCGGGTATGTCGGAAATGATCGAACTCGGCGATGAAGACGGCCGACGGATGTGCCTCGATACAGGCCCTGAAATAACCGCAGACGGCATCGACCGAGTCGAACGGTGTCTCCTCGCGGTCGATCTCCAGCACGTAGACCGGAAAGGTCTCCTGCAGCACGGTCTGTTTCATGATCTGCCCTCCCGGCCTTGGTCAAGCGGCGGTGCGGCACCGCGAAGGCGCCATCATTGGGGGTGAGGGGTGCTCGGGGCATTGAAATCGATCAACCCGGCTGAACCGCGTCCGGGGTATGTCTCGAGGCGATCCACTGGAAATGCCGCCGGATCATGCCGAGAGGGTCGGCGGAGACGCGGTTCAGGATAAAAAATCAATCTCTTGAAACGCGTCTCTCGCGGGGTTCGTGGGCGTGCGCGATGCCGATCATCACCGAGAACAGGGCATATCGCACCGGACGCGTTTCAACCCTCCGCGATGCGCTTGAGGTTGGGGATGTCGAGCAGAAAGCGGTTGGGGCTGGTCTCGACCAGAAGGCTCTGGCGCTTGAACTCGGCGATGGTGCGGCTTGCGGTCTCGGTGGTGATGCCGAGCATGGCGCCCATGTCCTCGCGGCTGAACAATTGGCAAGCACTGCTCTCGCGATCGCGGACCAGGCGCAACAAGAGCCGGGCGATGCGCTGGCGGGCGGACCCGGTGGAGAGCTCGGTCAGCCAGGCGTCGGCCTCGTTCAAGGCACGTTGCCAGCGCGAGATCAGCTCGCGATGCAGATCCGGATTGTTTCCGCCCAGGTCGCGGACCAATCGGGCGGGGAAGCGGCAGACCTCGGTCGGCTGAAGGGCGATGGCCTCGTGTTGGTAGGTGCCGCCTTCGAGCATCGCCTCCAGACCGAGCACATCGGTCGTGCGCGCGACCCGTACGATGCGCTGGCTGCCGTCCGGCAGATACTGCACCAGCTTCAACACCCCGGCGCGCACGGTGAACATATGGTCCGCTGCGTCGCCCGTACGATAGAGACTGGTGCCGGGTTTCAAGGTGTATTGGTCGATCGGGTCGTGGATCTGCTCGAAATCCGATTCGGCCAATCCCGCGAAGAGGACCGAGGTGCGAAGCGAGCAGTTGAGGCAGTCCGCCTCGCCGGACCAGGCTTCCCGCAGCGTGACACTTTTGACCATTTGTCTCGTCTGAATCTCGTCGTTCGGTGCGCATGAAGCACCTGATGGCCCAGTGTAGCCCATCGTACGGACGAGATCATTTCGCGCGCGGGGTTGCGCATTGTCGTCGCCCTCTCTAACGTGAGCCACCGGTGTTCGCTCGTGCGCCGCGCGCCGTGACTCACACGTCCCCTCGACCAGGTATCCCGATGACCTTGCTCAGCCTCGACTCCGTCGCCCTCTCCTATGGCCTGCCGCCGCTCTTGGAGGACGTCTCCTTCAGCATCGAGCGAGGGGAGCGGATCTGTTTGATCGGCCGCAACGGCGCCGGCAAATCGACCTTGCTGCGGATCATCGACGGGGAGATCCAGGCCGACTCGGGTCAGATCCGCGCGGCCGCCGGGCTGAAGGTGGCGCGCCTGACGCAGGAGATCCCGCGCGGGGAGGAGGGGAGCGTCTTCGAGGTCGTCTCGGCCGGCCTGGGCGATCTCGGGGTGCTTCTGAGCGACTACTTCAAGCTCTCCCACGGCTTGGGGGCCGACCCGAGCGAGGAGGACCTGACCCGTCTGGCACGGGTACAGCAGCAACTCGAGGACGGCGGCGGCTGGGCAATCGAGCAACGCACCGAGCGCGTCATCTCGCGGCTCGGGCTCGACGCCGAGGCCCGTTTCGCGGCGCTCTCGGGCGGTCTGCAACGTCGCGTCTTACTTGCCCGTGCCCTGGTGACCGAGCCCGATCTGCTGCTGCTCGACGAGCCGACCAACCATCTGGACATCGATGCCATCGATTGGCTCGAAGACTTCTTGATCGACTTTCCAGGCTCCCTGCTCTTCGTCACCCATGATCGGCGTTTCCTGCAACGGGTCGCGACCCGAATCCTGGAGCTCGATCGCGGGCGGATCACCGACTGGCCCGGCGACTACGCCAACTATCTGCGTCGCCGCGAGGAGCGTTTGCATGCCGAGGCCCAAGCCGCGGCGCATTTCGACCGCAAGCTCGCCGAGGAGGAGGTCTGGATCCGCCAAGGTATCAAGGCACGGCGCACCCGCAACGAAGGCCGCGTGCGCGCGCTCGAATCCATGCGGCGCGAACGGCTCGAGCGGCGCGAGCTGCAGGGCACGGCGCGTCTGCGCCTGAGCGAGGCGGATCGTTCCGGCAAGCTGGTGGTGGAGGCCGAGGAGATCAGCTTCGCTTGGGGCGACACCCCGGTGATTCGCGACTTCAGCACCCTGATCCTGCGCGGCGACAAGATCGGCATCATTGGCCCGAACGGCGCCGGCAAGAGCACGCTGCTGAAGCTGTTGCTCGGTGGCCTGGAGCCTCAAGTCGGGACGATTCGCCGCGGCACGAACCTGCAGGTGGCCTATTTCGATCAACTGCGCGCCCAGCTCGAGCTGGACAAAAGCGTCCAGGACAACGTTGCGGGCGGGAGCGACAAGATCGAGGTCGACGGCCAGAGTCGGCATGTCCTCTCCTACCTGAAGGACTTTCTCTTTACCCCGGAGCGTGCGCGCCAGCCGGTCAAGGCGCTGTCGGGAGGGGAGCGCAATCGCCTGCTGCTGGCCAAACTCTTCACCCGCCCCGCCAATCTGCTGGTGCTCGACGAGCCGACCAACGATCTGGATACCGAGACGCTGGAGCTGCTCGAGGACCTGCTCGTCGAGTTCCAGGGCACCCTCTTGCTGGTCTCCCACGACCGGGCACTGCTCGACAACGTCGCCACCAGCACCCTGGTCTTCGAGGGCGACGGACGGGTCCGCGAATATGTCGGCGGATACGAGGACTGGGTGCGTCAACGCGATCCGCGGCGTTCGGGCGAGTTCAAGACGAAACCTGCGGACTCCGCGACATCGGCGTCGGCTCCCACGGGCGGGCCGACTCAGCCCAAGGCCGCGCCCAAGGGCGAGAAGCTGAGCTTCAAAGAGACGCGCGAGCTCGCCGAGCTGCCGGCCCGAATCGAGGCACTGGAGGGCGCGCAAGCCGAGCTGCACGACCGCCTCGCCGATCCGGCCTTCTATCAGGCCGCCCGAGAGGAGGTGGCCGCGGTCAAGGGGCGTCTGGAGGCGTTGGAGTCCGAGCTCGAGACCGCCTACGCGCGCTGGGAGTCGCTCGAGGCGCGGCGCTGATCCAGCGTGAGCGAGGCCCTGCGCGCGCAGCCGGACCGACCGCCGGTGTTGCCTCGGTCCCGCTCGGCCCAACCAACCCTGACCCCTGACCCCTGACCCCGAACCCCGAACGGCGCGTTTGTCGCCGTCCCCATCCTGAACCAAACCGCGTCCAGAGCGACATGCGTCATTTTCATTTTGCATATGGCTTTGGAGATGTCCTCGATCTCGGTGAGACGCGGTTTAAAATTTAATATTCTTTAATATCTTAAACCGCGCCGACTCCAACGCTCGTCACATCTGCCGGGGCCGATCCCATCCAAAAACATCGCATACCGCGCCGGGCGCGGTTTAACATCGCCGATTCGAACCGCGTCAGGCACGAGTCTCTCGGTATCCCCGAACGGCCGTTCGCCGCCAAACGTCGGTTTTCACTCAGGACGCGGTTCAATCCATGAAGTTCAAGGTCGATGAATTCCGCAGCTGGAAGCACAAGTGCATCACGCTGCTCGGGATGTCGGGAGTGGGCAAGACCTATCTCTCGGAAATGCTGCGCCGCAACGACTGGTTCCACTACTCCGGCGACTACCGGATCGGGACCCGTTATCTCAACGAGCACATCCTCGACCTGATCAAGGCGCACGCGATGCGCGATCCCTTCCTGCGCGATCTCCTGCGCCACGATTGGGTGGCCATACACAACAATATCAAGATCAAGGATTTGGGGCCTGTTCTGAGCTTCGTCGGCAAGCTCGGGAACCCCGAGCGCGGGGGGCTGCCGCTCGGCGAGTTCAACCGTCGCCAGGCCCTGTATCGCGAGGCGGAGATCGCGGCCATGATGGACGTGCCCGATTTCGTGCGAAAGGCCCGGGAGATCTACAGCTATCCGCATCTGATCAACGACGTCGGCGGGAGCCTCTGCGAGCTCGACGAGCCGCGAGTCATCGACCTGCTCGCCAAGCACAGCTTGATCCTCTACATCCGGGTCCCGGAGGCGGACGAGATCAAGCTCATCCAGCGCGCACAGGCCGATCCCAAGCCGCTCTACTATCGCCCCGACTTCCTGCGTGCCGCGTTGAAGGACTATTTGTCGGTCCATGGTCTGGACTATGTCGCGCAAGTGGACCCGGACGATTTTACGCGCTGGGTCTTCCCGCGCCTGTTCCATTCGCGGGTGCCGCGCTACGAGGCGATCGCTCGGCCCTACGGCTATACGGTCTCGTCCGAGGATGTCGCGCAGGTGCGCGACGAGCAGGATTTCCTGCAGTTGATCGAATCGGCGATCGGACAGGCCGAGACGCCGGTCTTCGATCCCGAGATGCAGTAACCCGAACGACAGGACCGACCCCATGCCGATCGTCGCCCACAATGACCTGCCTACCTTCGAGCGTCTGCGCGAAGAAGGCCACAAGATCCTCGAGCCCGATCACGCGCTTCAGCAGGATATCCGCGAGCTGCATATCGGCCTGCTGAACATGATGCCGGATGCCGCGCTTGCGGCGACCGAGCGACAGTTCTTCCGGCTGATCGGTCAGAGCAATCAGATCGCGCAGTTCTATGTCCACCCCTTCACGCTCGACGCGCTCGACCGCGGCCCCATCATTCGCGAGTATGTCGAGCGCTACTACGAGCCGTTCGAGACGATTCGAGCCGAGGGCCTGGATGCCTTGGTGATCACCGGGGCCAATGTCACGGGCCCGGACCTCGCGAGCCAGACCTTTTGGGGGCCGCTGATCGAGGTGGTCGACTGGGCCTATCACAACGTCAGCTCGACCCTCTGCTCCTGCCTGGCGACCCATGCGGTGCTGCAGTTTCGCTACGGGCAGCGGCGCCGTCCGCTGGGCGAGAAACGCTGGGGTGTCTATGTGCATCGCGTCATCGACCGCAGCCATCCCTTGGTGAGCAGTGTGAATACGCGCTTCGACGTGCCGCATTCGCGTTTCAACGAGATCGGTCGCGACCAATTCGAGGCGGCAGGTCTGCACATCCTCGCCGAGAGCGAGGAGGCCGGTGTGCATCTCGCGGTCAGCCCGGACGGCTTCCGCCAGGTGTTCTTCCAGGGTCACCCCGAGTACGACATCATCTCGCTGCTCAAGGAGTACAAGCGCGAGGTCAACCGTTTCGCCGCCGGAGAGCGCGACCAGTACCCGCCTGTCCCCGAGAACTATTTCGGCGTCCAGTCACGCGCCATCCTGGACGAGCATCGCGAGCGGATCCTCGATGCACTCGATCAGGGGCGCGATCTGCCGACCTTCCCCGAGCAGCACATCGTCGATCGGCTCGACAACACCTGGCACGACAGCGGGGAGGGTGTCCTCGGCAACTGGATGGGGCTGATCTATCAGGTCACCCACAACGACCGCAGGCTTCCATTCATGTCGCACGTGGACCCCGACGATCCGCTTGCGCTGAGTTGGCGTCGACCCCGCGGTTGAATCGAGCCGGCCCTGTTCCGTGGTTTTTCGGCACCGGCGCGCGAACGGGGCGTGATCGCGAGACGTTTGATTGTCTCTATGTTGCATCTCGACAACAGATGCGCCCCTCTGTCCTGCAAGACAGCGCTGATCGACGCGATGTTTTTTCGCGTTCAGTGATCGATTTAGCGAAATAAAAGCTGTTGTCTGGTTGTCGTTTGTTGCATTTTAATACTAAACTTGACGCATGAGATGCAGTGTGTGACGAAAAGGAAACGGCCTGTTGTCGGCATGTTTCCTCTCGTTGCCGAGCGGGCAGCTCAACCGACTCTCCCGGGCGGGATGATCGGCATCCAAACAACAGATTCCACTGAGAAAAACATGTTCGAGCAAACCGAAAACGCGATCCGCTACAAATGGGATCCCAGGACTTACACCGGGTTCAAGCTGCGTTACGACGCCGAGGGTGCAGCCAAGGGCGGGCATTGCTGCTTCCACGTCGAGGATTGGACCTTCCGCAGCATCACCAACGAATGGCCGTGCGAGGACCTCGACGAAGCACTGGATGTGTTGAATCACTTCTTCGCGATCGACGTCACCCAAGAGCGCGCGCGTCTGGCCGCGTGGCTCCCGGTGACGCTGGCCGAAGCGGCCTAGTCCGCGACGTCGTTCGCGCCGGCCTCCGGCTCTCGTCAGTCTCGTCAAGACTCGCACCTCCGGGGCTTACGCCCCGAGGTGCGGGAGTTCGTTTGCAGTCGAGCGGCTTCTGCTCCCACGCTCCTCACGCCGCACAGCATTCGCCTCGATCGCCCCGTTTTCCGCGTACAAGCGACCCGTTCGCCTGTTTAGCAAGCTTCGCGCCGGTCGCTTCTTGGTCACCCATTTCCGGCTGAACGTTTTGAAACATAGACATCCGCAATATTAGAATGCGGTAATCGTCTCGGTCTTCACAACTCAGCTCTAAAGGTGCCCGTTATGAGATCCCATTGCTCACTCCGACAGCACGGTCGGGCGAGTCGAGGTCAAGGAAACCACCTGCTACATGTGTGCATGCCGTTGCGGCATCCGAGTCCACATGCGCGACGGCGAGGTCCGTTATATCGACGGCAATCCCAAACCGTGCTGTCTGCGCTAAAGCAAAGGTCAGCGCCACACGGGCAGCTCCGGGATCATGAAGCAGTACTCGCCGGGGCGGATCACCACGCCGCTGCGCCGCGGCAGCGGGAGCGGATGGACGCCTCCGAGCATCCCTGACGAGTGTCGCGAGGTGCAGACGAGGCGCTCTGCGATGGATCCGAGCGTGCTCCGGCGCTCTTCGCCGGTACGACAGACGCAGGCCCCTCGCAGGTCTCTTTCGCCAAGCAGTTCGGTACCCCGAACTATGCCGCACACGGCGGATTCTGCTCGGTCAACATGGCCGCGGGCATGATCTACACCATCGGCGGCTCCTTCTGGGAGTTCGGCGGACCGGATCTGGATCGCGCCAAGCTCTTCGTGATGATCGGCACCGCCGAGGATCACCATTCCAACCCGCTCAAGATCGCCATCTCCGAGTTCAAACGACGCGGCGGCCGCTTCATCTCGGTCAATCCGATCCGCACCGGCTACTCGGCCATCGCCGACGAGTGGGTACCGATCAAGCCCGGCACCGACGGCGCGCTGCTGATGGCGATCTCCCATGAGATCCTCAAGCAGGGTCTGTTCGACCGCGATTTTCTGATCCGCTACACCAACTCGGCCGAGCTGGTCATCGACGACCCGGCGCGCAACGATCACGGTCTCTTCTACCGTGCCGAGATGCATGTGGAAGAGGGCTGCTTCGATCCGGAGAATAAGCTCTGGTGGGATCGCAACATCGACGGCCCCATCAGCACCCACACCCCCGGTGCCGACCCGCGACTGATGGGCAGCTACAAGCTCGACATGGACGACGGGATCCCGGTCAAACCGGCCTTCCAACTGCTCAAGGAGCGGCTGGAGTCCTGCACCCCGGAATGGGCCGCCGAGATCACCGGTATCCCGGCCGAGACCATCCGCCGGCTCGCCCACGAGATGGGCGTGACCGCGCGCGATCAGAAGATCGAGCTGCCGATCCCCTGGACCGATTGCTGGGATAACGAGCATCAGTCCGTGACCGGCAACCCGGTGGCCTTTCACGCGATGCGCGGCATGGCTGCCCATTCCAATGGCTTCCAGACCATCCGCGCGCTCGCCGTGCTCATGACCCTGCTCGGCACCATCGACCGGCCCGGTGGCTTTCGCCACAAGGCGCCCTTCCCGCGCCCGATCCCGCCCTGTGCCAAGCCACCGCATGGCCCGGAGGCCGTTCAGCCGAACACGCCGCTCGACGGCATGCCGCTCGGTTGGCCCGCGAAGCCCGAGGATCTCTTCGTCGACGCCGACGGCGGACCGGTGCGCATCGACAAGGCCTTCTCCTGGGAGTATCCGCTCTCGGTGCACGGTCTGATGCACAACGTCATCACCAACGCCTGGCGCGGCGACCCCTATCCGATCGACACCCTGTTCCTCTTCATGGCCAACATGGCGTGGAACTCCTCCATGAACACCAGCGAGACGCGCAAGATGCTGGTGGACAAGGATGTCGAGGGCAAATACAAGATCCCCTTCATCGTCGTCTGCGACACCTTCTCCTCCGAGACCGTTGCCTTTGCCGATCTGGTGCTGCCCGATACCAGCTATCTGGAGCGTCACGATGCGCTCTCGATGCTTGACCGCCCGATCTCCGAGTTCGACGGCCCGGTGGATGCCGTGCGCATCCCGGTGCTGCCGCCGAAAGGCGAGTGCAAGCCTTTCCAGGATGTGCTGATCGAGCTGGGATCGCGCCTGAAGCTGCCGGCCTTCGTCACCGCCGAGGGCGCGCGCAAGTTCCGCGACTATCCCGATTTCATCGTCAACTACGAGACCTCCCCTGGATCCGGCATCGGCTTCCTGGCCGGCTGGCGCGGCAAGAACGGCGATCAGGTGCTCAAAGGCGAGCCCAACCCCAAGCAGTGGGAGATGTACGCCAAGAACGGCTGCGTCTTTCACCACGAGCTGCCGCCCAGCTACCAGTACATGCGCAACTGGAACAAGGGTTATCTGCACTGGGCGCGGGCGCACGGCATGATCCGCTATGCCGAGCCCATCACCATCCATCTCTATTCGGAGGTCCTGCAGAAGTTCCGGTTGGCTGCGCAGGGCAAATGGCCCGGCCGACAGCCGCCGGATCGGTTGCGCGAGCGCGTCGAGACCTATTTCGACCCCTTGCCCTTCTTCCATCGCCCCTTGGAAGACCAACTGGTCGACACGGTGCGCTATCCCTTGAACGCACTCACCCAGCGTCCAATGGCCATGTATCACAGCTGGGACAGCCAGAACGCCTGGCTGCGTCAGATCCACAGCCACAACTATCTCTTCGTCAATCCGCTGGTGGGCAAGAAGCACGGCTTCGCCGACGGTGACTGGATCTGGGTGGAGTCCACGCTGAGCAAGGTGCGCTGCATGTGCCGCTTCTCCGAGGCGGTCGAGCCCGGCACGGTCTGGACCTGGAACGCGATCGGCAAGGCCAACGGCGCCTGGGGACTCGGAAGCAACGCGGACGAGTCGCGCAAGGGCTTCCTGCTGAATCACCTGATCGCCGAGGAGCTTCCGCCCAGCGCGGCCGGCGAGCATCTCTCCAACTCGGATCCGGTCACGGGTCAGGCCGCTTGGTTCGATGTTCGGGTACGGGTCTACAAGGCCGGTTCCGACGAGCCGCGGGTGACCTCGCCCCAGTTCGACGCCATGCCGCGACTGCCCGGGCAGGAGAAGCAGCGCGGCAAATGGCAGGCCTACATGGCCGGCGTGTTCGGGAAGAAGTAGCTTCGGCCCTCAGCGGTCGGCTCCGGGCCCGGCGATGAAAACCATCGCGGGCTCGCACGCCGACGTCCGATCCCGCGGCTGACGGCCGACAACGGAGAGATTTTAGACATGACTCAACTCGCCCTGGTCATCGACCTGAACGTGTGCGTCGGTTGCCATGCCTGCGTGACGTCCTGCAAGGAGTGGAACACCTCCGGCTGGGCAGGCCCGATGGTGGACCAAAATCCCTATGACGGCAGTCCGACGGGGACCTTCTTCAATCGGGTGCAGACCTTCGAGGTCGGTGTCTTCCCGAATACCGAGACGGTCCATTTTCCGAAGAGCTGTCTGCACTGCGAGGAGCCGCCCTGCGTTCCGGTCTGTCCGACCGGCGCCTCGCACAAACGGGCCGACAACGGGATCGTGCTGGTCGATTACGACAAGTGCATCGGCTGCAAATACTGCTCTTGGGCCTGTCCCTACGGTGCGCGTGAGTTGGACGAGCAAGAGAAGGTGATGAAGAAATGCACCCTCTGTATCGATCGCATCACCGATGCCACGCTGTCCGATCGCGATCGTCAGCCGGCCTGTGTGCTGGCCTGTCCGACCAGTGCGCGGCTCTACGGCGACGTCCATGACCCGG
Source organism: Thiocapsa sp. (assembly GCF_018399035.1). Classification (GTDB taxonomy): domain Bacteria; phylum Pseudomonadota; class Gammaproteobacteria; order Chromatiales; family Chromatiaceae; genus Thiocapsa. The sequence continues at coordinate 2,221,956 of NZ_CP073760.1, read as the reverse complement.
ACTCGGAGGTCTCGGTGGCGATTCGCGAGCGCGGCGGCTATCAGTTGATGCCCGAATGGGGCACCAAGCCGGCCAATCATTATCTGCCGCGTCAGAAGACCCGGATGTACATCAGTCCGGACGAGCTGACGCGTGTCGACAACCCGTTACGCAAAGAGGATCTCACCACCTACACCGGTGAGGAGACCTTGGACGACGTGGCCTGGTAGGGATGCCCGCGGATCGGAGCGCGCAGGACGGGGCGAGCACAGCGACCCCCGTCGCGCTTCGAGCCGATCCGGATGAATCCGACTCGCCGACACGACATTCGTTACAGGACAAAGGCATCCACCCATGCACCCCGCATTCTCCGTCATCTTTCTGACCACGCTGCTCGGCGCCGGTCAGGGCCTGTTTTTGGCCATGTTTACCGGTCAACTCTATGCGCTCGCCCAGTTCCTCCCGGCGCAGGAGGACCAGTTCTATGCGATCGGAAGCCTGGTCGCGCTCCTTTTGCTCGTGACCGGGCTCGGTGCATCCTTCTTCCATCTCGGACGTCCCGAGCGGGCCTGGCGCTCAGCCGCCATGTGGCGCACCTCTTGGTTGTCGCGCGAGGTCATCATCCTGCCGATCCTGATGGCGCTGGTATTTGCCTACAGCGTGGCGCACTTGATGCACTGGACGCAGCCCTGGTTCCGCATCGGCGAGGCACTCAACGTGGATGCGACCCTCATCCTGGGGCTGCTCGGGACGATCGCCTCCTTCGCGCTCTTCGTCTCGACCGCCATGATCTACGCGAGCGTCAAATTCCTCGAGGAATGGCACTCGACCTTCACCGTCGCCAACTTCACGCTCTTGGGACTGGCCTCCGGATTCATGCTGGCCGCTGCCTACTCGGCCTATATCGGCAATCCCCTGGTGTCCTTCTTCGGCACCTGGGCCGTGCTGCTGACCTTGGCGGCATTCGTCTCGCGCGGTGCCCATCTCAGGCGCAACGCCAGGATCAAGCACAAGAGCACCGTGCAGACCGCCATCGGCGTGCGCCACACCGCAGTGGTTCAGAAGGCGCAAGGCGCGATGGGCGGCAGCTTCAACACGCGCGAGTTCTTCCACGGGCGCACTCCCGAGACCGTTCGACTCGTGCGCAACAGCTTCCTCGCCCTGGTCTTCCCGATTCCGATCCTCTTGATCTCCGCCGCCTACCTGATCGAATCGACGACGCTCCCCGTCCTCGCCTTCGTGATCCAGTACCTCGGACTCATCGCCGAGCGCTGGTACTTCTTCGCCGAGGGCAAGCATCCCCAGAATCTCTACTACCAGAGCATCTCCTGACCGACGAGTCGCCTCCGCAATCGGGGTGATTCCCGATGCTGGAGCCATGGTGCCGAGCCGTGCGAGGCACAACCGTCGGCGGCAGTTGTGCTTCCGATCGTCGGCACAACCGGTCATCGATTGATTCGGAAATCGCCTTAAACCGCGCCCTGTGCGGTATGCGATGTTTTTGGATGGGATCGGCCCCGGCAGTTTTGACGACCGCTGGAGTCGGCGCGGTTTAAGATATTAAAAAATATATTATTTTTAACCGCGTCCCCGCTAAGGGCCGTGGAAGCACCAAACGTCGAGCCCACTCGAAAGTGAGCATCTCGCTCTGGGCGCGGTTTAGAACCATCGTTTGATGCGGAAGAACACCAGCATTCCCAACGCCAGGATCAGCATCACCCCCAAGAGGCCGAAATAGCCCCAGTGCCACGTAAGCTCCGGCATGTATTCGAAGTTCATGCCGTAGATGCCGGCCAGGAAAGTCAGCGGGATGAAGATGGTCGCCGTGATGGTCAAGACCTTCATCACCTCGTTGGTGCGATAGCTGATGCCCGAGAGATAGAGATCGAGCATCCCCGAGATGATGTCGCGAAAGGTCTCCACCGTGTCGACCACCTGGACGGTATGGTCGTAGACATCCCGCAGGAAGACCCGTGTGGTCTCGTCGACCAGCTTCGAATCCCCGCGCTGCAGACCGCCGATCACCTCGCGCAACGGCCAGACCGACTTGCGGAGCTGAATCATTTCGCGCTTGAAGTGATGGATCGACTCCAGGGTATTGGTGCCGGGGACGGCGAAGAGCTCCTGCTCGAGATCTTCGATGTCGTCGCCGATGCTCTCCAACGTGGTGAAGTAGCGGTCGACCACGACATCGATCAGTGCATAGGCCAGATAATCCGGTCCCATCGCACGGCCACGAACCTTGCCGCTCCTCAATCGATCGCGAACGGCGTCGAAGATCGGACCGCTCTTCTCTTGGAACGAGAGCACGAAGCTCGGTCCCAGGATCAGACTCACCTGCTCGACCCGGAACCCGCCCTCCTTCTCGTAGAAGGGAATCTTCAGCACCAGAAAGAGGTAGTCGCCGTAGTCTTCCAGTTTCGGCCGATGGTCGCTGTTGAGGATGTCTTCGAGCACCAAGGGATGAAGTCCGAAACAGGCCCCGATGGTCTCGATATGGCCGACGGCATGGATCCCGTTGATGTTGACCCAGGAGACCGCCCGACGCTTGTCCAATCCGCAACAGCGCTCGACCTCGCCGATGCCGAAGGTGACCTCGGAGAAATGCTCGGCATCGTAGGTGACGAGGTCGAAGGTAATGGGTTCCTGACTCGGCTCTCCCACATGCACCAGTGTCCCGGGCGGTGCCCCGATCTTGCGATGCGGACGCTTTCTGAGCAGCTTCTTGCGGGCCATGCGGCGACTCCTCGCGGGGCGGAGTCCGAGAATAGGGCAGGGAGACGCCCCGGGTACAGACTGTCGTTGTCGGAAGCGCGGCGGGACCGAGATCCGCGTCGGGTTTCCGGCGCAGAGATTGCTGTAGGCGACTCTCGGAAGACTGCGGCTCTTGCCGGACCATCCGGAGTGGGTCGGGCTTCAGCCCGACAGGAGTCACGAGGGACAGCCAGACGCCGCCGATAGCAGTCAGCCCGCGCCGGTCGCCTTTGGACGACGATGGCCGACCGAATCGCATCTTGGCGCCGCGCTTCATCCGGGGTAGCCTCTTCGACGAAAACACTCACATGATGAGCACCCTTCGATGTTGACGAAGCAGCCCGACCAACCCGCGAGTGCCCTGTCCGAGCTCTACAAGACCGACTTCCATGCCTGGACCCGTCGTGCGGCGGAGCTTGTACGCCAACACAAGCTCGACGCGCTCAATCTGGAGGATCTTGCCGAGGAGCTCGACAGCATGGGAGCGAAAGAGCGCCGCGAGCTGATGAGCCGTTTGGACGTGTTGATTTCGCATCTCTTGAAGTGGGCGTTTCAGCCCGAGCGCCGAACCAATAGCTGGGACGGAACGATCCGGGAGCAGCGCCGCCAAATCGCGCGGGCGATCAAGCTCAGCCCGAGCCTGAAGCCGTTCTTGCCCGAAGCCTTGACCGATGTGTATCCGGATGCGGTCGAGCGTGCGGTCTTCGAAACAGGACTCCCCGAGCATCTGTTTCCGCAGGACTGTCCCTATTCGCTCGATGAAATCCTCGACCGGACCTTCTATCCGGGCGAGCCATGAATCTCGATAAGCTTCGGACTGAAATAGCGTGACCGCCGAGTCGATTCGTGTCCGCGGCCTGGTCCAAGGCGTGGGCTTTCGCCCCACCGTCTGGCGCCTGGCCCGCGCGTGCGGCCTGTCCGGCGATGTGCGCAACGACGGCGAGGGCGTCCTGATTCGCCTGCGGGGGAACGTCGCCGGGGACGATCCCGGCGTGAGCGGCTTTTTGAAGCGACTTCGCGAGGAATGTCCGCCGCTGGCCCGCATCGATTCGATCGAACGCAGTCCGATCGCGGATGCGCAGGAGCTGGCCCACCTCGCGCAGAGGCAGGACTTCGTCATCCTGGAGAGCGCGGCGACCGCCGTGCACACCGGGATCGTCGCCGATGCGGCGACCTGCGTGGCCTGTGTCGCCGAGATTCGGGACCCCGTCGATCGGCGCTACCGCTATCCCTTCACCAACTGCACCCACTGCGGGCCGCGTCTGAGCATCGTCGCCGGGATCCCCTACGACCGTGCCCGTACCAGCATGGCGGCATTTCCCATGTGCCCGGACTGTGCGGCGGAATACAAGGATCCGGCTGACCGACGCTTCCATGCCCAGCCCAACGCCTGTCCTGTCTGTGGTCCCAAGGTCTGGCTGCAGGATGCCGCGGGGCGGCTCCTGGAACCAACGGCGCTCGGTGCCGAGGACGCGATCGCCGCGGCGAGCCGGCTGCTGGCCGAGGGGCGAATCCTCGCCGTCAAGGGGATCGGCGGCTTCCATCTCGCCTGCGATGCGACCAACCCGGATGCGGTCGCCGAGCTGCGTCGGCGCAAGCGGCGCTATGCCAAGCCGCTCGCGCTCATGGCGCGCGATCTGGATGTGATCCGGGGCTATTGTCGGATGACGGGGCGGGATGCGGCTCTGCTTGCCGGTCCGGGTGCGCCGATTGTGCTCTTGGAGCGGGGCGGTTCGGGCGGGGAGGATGGGTTTCGCTGCGCTCTAGCGGAGCCGGGACCGGAGCATTCGTGCGGGGAGGATGGGTTTCGCTGCGCTCTAGCGGAGCCGGGACCGGAGCATCTGCGCGGGGAGGATGGGTTTCGCTGCGCTCTAGCGGAGCCGGGACCGGCGCATCTGCGCGGGGAGGATGGGTTTCGCTGCGCTCTACCCATCCTACGTGATTGCGATGCGGTGTTTCGAGCGTTGGCGCCGGATGTCGCGCCGGGTCAGACGACCTTGGGGGTCATGCTGCCCTACAGCCCGATCCACCATCTGCTCCTGGCGGACTGGGATCGGCCCCTGGTGATGACGAGCGGCAATCTGAGCGAGGAGCCGCAGTGCATCGACAATGCGGACGCGCTCGGACGGCTCGGGCAGCTCGCCGATGTCCTGTTGCTGCACGACCGGGCGATCCTCAATCGGGTCGACGACTCGGTGGTTCGAGTCATGGCGGGGCAGCCGCGCCTGCTCCGGCGTGCACGCGGCTATGCCCCCACACCCTTGCCCTTGCCGCCTGGCTTCGAGGACGCACCGCCGCTGTTGGCGCTCGGCGGCGAGCTCAAGAACACCTTCTGTCTGGTCCGCGACGGTCAGGCGATCCTCTCCCAGCATCTCGGCGACTTGGAGGACGCCAAGACCGCACGCGAGTACGAGCGGACCCTCGCCCTCTATCTCGACCTTTTCCAAGTCGTCCCCCAGGCGCTCGCCGTCGACCTGCACCCGGACTACCGATCCAGCCTGATCGGGCGCGAGCGAGCGGCGCGCGACGGCTTGCCGCTGATCGGGGTGCAGCATCACCACGCCCATCTCGCCTCGACCCTGGCGGACAACGGTTGGCCCTTGGACGCCGGTCCGGTGCTCGGCATCCTCCTCGACGGACTCGGCTACGGCAGCGACGGCACACTCTGGGGCGGCGAGTTTCTGCTCGGCGACTATCTGGATTTCGAGCGGGTCGCCCACCTCAAACCGGTGGCCATGCCCGGCGGGACACGCGCGATCCTGGAGCCCTGGCGCAACCTCTATGCGCACCTGGAGAGCGCGGGCGGTTGGGCGGCGTGGCGTGCGCGCTTCGCCGGGCTCAAGCCGATCGAGCGGCTCGACGCCAAACCGCTCGCGATCCTGAGCACACTCATCGCGCGCGGCCTCAACGCACCGCTCTCGAGCTCGGCCGGGCGGCTCTTCGATGCGGTCGCCGCGGCGCTGGGTGTCGGCGGCGAGGTGCTGACCTACGAAGGGCAGGCCGCCATCGCGCTGGAGTCGCTCGCCGCCGACGCCATGGGGCGGGTCGGCGACGGCTATCCGTTCGCGCGATTGACTGGACCAACCGGCAAGCTGGTGCTGGATCCGGCACCGCTTTGGGACGCCCTGCTCGCGGACCTCTCCCGCGGTCGTCCGCCCGAGGAGATCGCCGCCGCCTTCCATGTCGGACTCGCGAAGGCGCTCGGCAGGCTAGCCCTGGATCTGGCCAGCCGTCACGGGCTGTCGACTGTCGCACTCTCCGGCGGCGTCTTCCAGAATCGGCTGCTCCTCGAATCCGTCGCGAGCGGACTCGAGGCCGACGGACTCCGGGTTCTGTTGCAGCGCCAGGTGCCGGCCAACGACGGGGGGCTCTCGTTGGGGCAGGCGGTTGTGGCGGCGGCGCGGGTCTTGCTTCCTCATCGCCGGCCGTCGGCCGAGCCGGTGTCCGAATAAGCCACGCTTTGCCTGGACCGGAACGAGGCGATTGCGGTTGCCTATGCCAGCGGCAGCGCCACGTTGAAGGAAATCGATGGCTCGCCGGGGCGAGAATGGCAAAGCGGAAGATCTGCTGCCCGGCCCCCGACGCGCTCGGGACCTATCCTACCTTCCGAAAAATCGACGTACACCCGGTGATTTCACACACCGCACCTGTGCTGTTTGCTGCTGCGGATCAGGCGGTCATCGAGTACAGCAGATCCGACCCAAAAAACCCTGCTGCAGCGACCGGTCGAGCATGCGGAGCTCATGCCTTGATCCGTGCGCGCTTGGCGCCTGCCGACCGGGGTGCGAAGCGCGGTATACTGAGCGGGGGTGCTGGGAGCATCTACGAGCCCTATCGGTACGTGCCGGCGTCCGTCACTGCGTGCGGCCGCTCCCGGCCCTGACGGGGGCTGCTGCTGTGATGTGGTGGACCCATGAGATCCATCCTGTGTAGGCTTTCGTTCATGATGAAGCAAATCAGCGTTTTCCTTGTAGTTCTGGTGTTCTCCTTCGGTCAGGTCCTGGCTGCCAGCTTCAGCGGTGCCGACGTCGATCGGTTCATTTTGACCTACCAGCAGCTGATCACGATCATCGATTTCGACGAAGAAGACGAGGACGACTTCGACGAGAACGGCGAGGAAATCGATATTTTCAACCTCCAGATCCTCGAGTCCGAGCTGATGGCAATGCTGGCGGAACATCCGGAAGCACCAAGCATGATTCGGGCCGGCGGCTACCGTTCCGAACGCGCTTTCGCCAGCCAGGCGGCCGTGATCCTTCGGGCGTTCTACGCCCATTCTTTCGGTCAGGGGTTGGATCAGCTCGAGCGTTCTCTGCAGGAAATGAGCGAGGAAGATCGAGCCATGACCACCCGACTTCCCATAATGCAGCAGATCGACAACCTGCGCAGCCAGCTGGCGGACGTACCCCCTGCCGACCTGCAGACCATTCATCCGTATCTCGACCAGCTTCAGGCTCTGCTCGTATCCGATGATGACGCGTGGGACGATGACTCGGATGACTGAGTCGAGCCGCTGATTCCACGCATTCTTGGGGGAAGACCGGGCCCTGAAGAAGCGCGAACCGTGCCTGATCCCGAGCCGAGAGCTGCTCTATCGATGTGTCACGGAAGGGCATAGGGTCTTGTTATCCGCCGTTTTTCGGGAGGAAGGGCATGGCGCCATCGAGCGGACCACGATGCCCCTGCTGGCGAAAACTGCGCAGACGATTCGATCTGTGCCTGACCACCTTGATTAATGGGTGTCCACCACATTCAGTGCGGCGCGTAATTCCTCCGCGGTTTGCGGGATGACCAATCTTGCCGCCGGCGACCCATCCGCATCGAAAACGACCACGACCGCATCGTCCATGCCATGTCTCCGGGCAAAGGCCTGCCCGTCCGGGTGGCCGAGATGGGCCGCAAGAAATACGACCCTGCCCTCGTACTCCGGCCGAATACTGTTGATCAGATCCATCACCTCGCCGCCGGCGAGATAGTTTTTGTCACGGGCCACCACCAGTGCTGGAGTCCCCTGGCCGATGCCCGACAGATCCGTCGAAAAGGCCCCGCGAGGGAGCTGGCTCAAGAGCAGTGCCAAGGCACCGACGACCACGGCTACGGTGATCAGCGCTCTGGGCCAGCGCGATTTTCCCGCTGCGGGCTTGGTCTTGTTCTCCATCCATCCACCTCTGAACCTGCGGCCTTGGGGCCGGCAAATGCGCTTTAGCGGCCCGCCGGAGCCGGTCGCTGCCTTGACTGTCCGCCTATCTGTGTTCAGCGCCGTGGTTTTTCCATATGAGGTTCCCGGGAAACTCAGTTTTCCACAAGAAAAGGACGGCGTCGCTCTTGACCCCGATTGAGTCGAGGTGGCGACCCCGGTCAACCAAATGCCATGACACTGCGGCCGCCAGTGGGCGGTGCGGCCATCTCCATCTCCATCTCACTCTCTACCAGCCACAGCCGCAGACCGGCGGCGAGCTAGCGTTCTTCAAGGGTCACCACGGACTCGATTGCTACGTTTCGATGTAACGAAACGTTATCGGAGTCGAAGCGACGTGACGATCTTACGGGTTCAGACGCGTCGTTCATGTTGCCATGCGAGTTCAGAAGTTATTGATAAATTGTTAGTTTATTGGTGAATATGAGGATTGGCACGGCGTCTGCGTTACGAGGGTCAAGCCACCGCCGATGACCGCGGTGGCTCCCGAGTCAACGATCCACAATCCGGAGAAAGACCATGACCAAGTATACCCTCGCCATCGCCGCCACCCTCTTCGCAACCACCGCAATCGCCGATGATGTCTATCACGGCTTGGCCCGCGGCAACGCCGATCTGTTCGATGGCCACCGCGCTGGCCGGAGCGTCGTCGGGGTGCAGCCCGGTGTCGGGGACCGCCACGACATCTACGCCGGCCTTGCCGACGGCAACAGTGACCTCTTCAGTCGCATCGATGCGACCCGGGACAGCGGTTCGCGCCCGGACATCTACCAGGGCTTCGAGGGCAGCGCCGACCTGAGCTACTGATTGCGGAGCAGGGCGAACGGTACCGGACCCTGTCAGGGTCCGTGCACCTGGGGCCATCGATCCTCAACCCCCGGATATCATTACATTCGCATCCTGGAGATAACCCATGACAAGCGCTTCACACACCTTCGGCGCCGAACGCGTGCGCACGCAATCTTTGGATATCACGACCCAAAGCCACTGGCTGTTGCGGATCGGGTTCGCCGCCGTGTTTCTGTTCCATGGCGTCGGCAAGCTCGTTGACCCGGCAGCCTTTGCCGCGATGATGGGGCTGCCTTTCCTGGTCGCCGTCCTGGTCGCGATGGCCGAGGTCGGCGGCGGTCTCGCCATCCTCGTCGGCGGGCTGGTCCGGCGGGATTGGCTGACGCGACTCGGCGCAGGCGTGACCATCCCGGTTCTGATCGGTGCCATCGCGATGGTCCATTGGGGGCAATGGAGCTTTGTCGCGTCGGAGACTCACCCGATGGGCGGGATGGAGTTCCAGGTCGTGCTCCTGCTGATGGCCATCTGGTTCGTGGCGACCGGCAACAGTCGCGGCCGTTGAGGCGGTGCGCTCTGCGGACACGGATGTTCGCGCCGCGCCGGCTATGAGCCGGCCACCGGGTCGCTGCGGTTTTTGCCGATCGACTCCGGCGTCGGCTCGATCAATCCTCGGTTCCCGGACTCCAAAATTAAATCAGTCGGAGACTGCTGTTGATCGCTCGGGAAGCACCGCCCGCCATGCCGAAGAGGTGTATCGCGATGACGTTGACGACCAGCCTGCGAGCCTTATGCGAAGAAAGGCGTGGGATCTCACAAGCCGTCGGCTGAAGACCGGCTACTCAAACCTTCAAGAGCGCGTGACATCCGCTCCGCGGTGTTACGCATGCCCCTGGCGCTCTGCGCCCCGTGTCGGCTTGGCCCGAGCGACGAGCAAGGCCGCTTCTGTGCGAGGCGGGGCATTACACCCTGGTGAATCTGATCAATCGGTTGTATGCGGGGCGGTCGATCTGACTATCCGAGCCACTCAGTTGCGATAGACTGAGCTGAAGCCCGCGCCGGCGGGCTTGACGCGCCAACACATCCCAAGTCGACAACCGTCGCCGAGCCCGCCATGCCCCGTCCGATCCGTGCGCGCATTCATCTGGATGCGGTCCGTCATAATTATCGCCAAGCCAAGACCCTGGCGCCGGGCGCGCGGGCGCTTGCGGTGGTCAAGGCCAACGCCTATGGACACGGCGCGGTGGTGGTTGCGCGTGCCCTTGCCGAGGAGGCCGACGGTTTCGCGGTCGCCTATCTCGAGGAGGCGATGGAGCTTCGGGAATCCGGTATCCGCGCGCCCATCCTGCTACTGGACGGGGTCTTCTCGCCCGAGGAGATGACGATCCTGGATCGGGCTCGCCTGACCCCGGTGATCCACAGCCGTCTGCAATTGGACTGGCTGCTCGCCGCCCGGCCCGAGCGCCCGATCGACTGCTGGCTCAAGATGGATTCCGGGATGCACCGGATGGGGTTTGCGCCGGAGGACTTTGCCGCGGCCTACGCGGAGCTTGCCGATTGTCCGCATGTGCGGAGCCTGGTCCTGATGTCGCACTTCGCCCGCGCCGACGAGCCGGATCATCACTACACCGAGCAGCAGATGCGGGTCTTCGCGCGGGCGACCGCAGCGATGCGCGCGCCCCGCAGCCTTTCGAACTCGGCGGCCGTGCTCGCGTGGCCGCGCGCGCATGGCGACTGGACCCGTCCGGGGATCATGCTCTACGGCGCCTCGCCGCTGGGCGACGAGCACCTCTCGGCCGACATGCTTCGACCGGCCATGACGCTGGAGTCCGCGCTCATCTCGGTGCGGGATCTCGACGCCGGCGAGCCGGTCGGCTACGGCGGACGCTTCGTCTGCGAGCGTCCGACCCGTGTGGGGGTCGCCGCGGTCGGCTACGCGGACGGCTATCCGCGTCACGCCCCGGACGGGACGCCGGTCGCGGTCCGAGGCCACATGACCCGTGTCGTCGGCCGTGTGTCCATGGATCTCGTGACCCTTGACCTGACCGGGATCGAGGATGCCGCGATCGGCGATCCGGTCGAGCTCTGGGGGGCGCAGGTCTCGGCCAACGCCGTCGCCGAGGCGAGCGGGACCATTGCCTATCAACTCTTCACCAATATCAACAGACGCGTCCCCTTGGTCTACGAGGATGGCTAGTGCAAAGGTTCAGAAATTCCGAGACCGTCCGAGATCATCTTCGTTGTCGTTGTCGTTGTCGTATCGATGGTCGATGACGACAACGACAACGACAACGAACGGTCCCGAGACATCTGCCGTGCTGCACTAGGCGCTCAAACGGTCTCGGGATTTCTACAGCGGACCACTAGCGCCCGACCGCAGCCGCCGGGTGTGTCTTCGGCCTCGATGTCCAAGTCGTCCGAGCAGGGTCGAACGATCACGATAGGGGCAACTTCGACAGGTCGACAGGTAGGTTGGGCAAAGCGCAGCGTGCCCAACCCGCGCCGTCATCACGGGGATCAGTTGGGCACGCTGCGCTTTGCCCAACCTACGGCCGAGCGAACCTGTCTCGAGGGTCTTGCCAGCCGACCGGAAGAGCCGCATAATGCCCGCCGCTCTCCGATGGGTCCGTCACGATCGGATTCCGAGAGCACGTGTTTGGCCACAAAGGCTTGCTTTTGTATGGACAGTTGGAGTCGACAGCAGACAGGCGTGAAGGTCAGTCATGACCCGGCGCGCGCGTCGCACCAGCGTCTTTCGGACGAGCCCTCCAATACGGTCATCTGACCCGACACCCGGCTCGACCGGACGTGCGGCGACCTTGCCGGCACGGATGGAAGAGCATCCATCGGATCCAAAGCCACGCGATTCCCGCCCGAGACAGCGGATCGGGATCGCCCCCGGTATTCCGCCGCAAACGGACTTTGGATCTCGCCAGCCGTTCCGGCTCGCCGATCTCTCGCCCTGCTTTGATTGATATTCCAGCATCCAACTGGGTGCCGGCGGTTGCCGGCTTTGGTTGTCCTGAATGCGCGCGTCGAGCCGCTTGAGGGTCGACGTTCGCCTTTTCAGGCTCAATGGTCCTCGGAGTGCGCCTTGCGGCGTCGAGGAGAATCCGGTGATGGAGTTGATGATTAACACCTTGAATCCTAACGAGCAGGTCAATGCCCCCGTGGCGTCCGAAGCGCGTTTCGACGAGTCTGCGGAGCAGGATGCCGTGACGGTGCGTCGCGCCTGTGGTCGCGGCGAGTACGACGCGGCGCGTCTGCGGTTTCTGCGGTTGCGCGAGCCTTCCCAGGTTCGGCTCCTGGAAGATATCCCGCGTTCCGAGGCGGTGCGACTCGCCGGCGGGCTCTCGTCCTACACGGTGGCACGTTTGTGCGAGCGGGTGCCCAAGAACTTGCGTCGGGCGATCGTGCAGGCGCTGCCCGAGGGCAAACGGCACGGGGTGTCCGTCATCCTCGACTATCGTCGGCGCATCTAGCGCGTATGCATGGCTTCGTCCCCGGCCAGCGCTGGCTGAGCGAGACCCAAGGTGAGCTCGGCCTCGGCCTGGTGGTCGCCGTCGACGGGCGTCGTGTCGAGATTGCCTATCGGGCGACCGGCGAGGAGCGCATCTATGCCCTGCCGGATCCGCCCTTGGTGCGTCTGGAGCTGTCGGCGGGCGAGCCTGTGCGCGATCGAGAGGGTCGGGATCTAACGATCCTCTCGGTCACGAGCGATGCGGGCCTCTTCACCTATCGCTGTGAAGACCTGCAGGGCGCCGTCATCACGCTCCCCGAGTCCGAGCTGGACGACCGGCTGCGATTCAACCGGCCGCATCAGCGTCTCATGTCCGGGCGGCTCGACCCGGATCATTGGTTCGATCTGCGCTGGCGGACCTGGCTGCAGGGGATGCGGGAGGCCGACTCCCCGGTGCGGGGTCTGGTCGGTGCGCGGGTCGGGCTGATCCCGCATCAGCTCGAGATCGCCGCCGAGGTGGCACGACGCGACGCCCCGCGCGTGCTCTTGGCCGACGAGGTCGGGCTCGGCAAGACCATCGAGGCCGGGCTGATCCTGCATCGGATGCTCCTGAACGGCCGTGCGCAACGGGTACTGGTGATCACGCCCGAGCCGCTGCTTCATCAATGGCTGGTCGAGATGCGGCGCCGCTTCAACCTGCGTTTCGCGCTCTTCGATCACGAGCGCTTCGAGTCCATCTCCGAGCCCAATCCCTTTCTCGCCGATCAGCAGGTGCTGTGCAGCCTCGACTGGATCATTCGGTCGGCCGCGGGAAAACGGGCGCTTGTCGAGGGTCAGTGGGATCTGCTCGTGGTCGACGAGGCACACCACCTGGATTGGTCGGAAGCCGCCGCCAGCCCCGAATATCGCCTGGTCGCCGATCTGGCCGAGCGCACCCCGGGCGTGCTGCTGCTCACGGCGACACCCGAGCAGTTGGGCCGTGCGGGTCATTTCGGCCGGCTGCGGCTCCTGGATCCTCAGCGCTTTCGGGACTACGCGTCCTTCCTGGCCGAGGAGGCGGGCTATGCGCCCGTCGCGGCCGCCGCCGCGCACCTGCTCGAGGGTCGGGCGCTCAACGATGCCGATCGGACCCTGATCGCCTCGCTCTTGGGCGATCTGGACGGGCTGGATACGGAGACCATCATCCAGCGTCTGCTCGACCGTCACGGCACCGGGCGGGTGATGTTCCGCAACACCCGTGCGGCCATCCCCGGTTTTCCGGGGCGCGACCTGCTGCCCAACCCCTTGCCGGAGCCCGATGCCTATCGGGTGCTGGCGAGCGACGCGGCCGCGCGGCTCGCACCCGAGTGCGCGCTTGGGCCCGCTTGGTCGGAGATCGACCCGCGCATCGACTGGCTCATCGATCTGCTGCGACGGCTCCGCCCCGAGAAGCTGCTGCTGATTTGCACCGCGGCCGATACGGTCCTGGATCTGCGGGATGTGCTGCTGCGTCGTGCCGGCATCCACGCGGCCGTCTTCCACGAGGACATGGAGATCCGCGAGCGCGACCGGGCGGCGGCCTATTTCGCGTCGGTCGATGACGGGACGCAGATCCTGCTCTGCTCGGAGATCGGCAGCGAGGGGCGCAACTTCCAGTTCGCCCATCATCTGGTGCTGTTCGACTTGCCGCTGGATCCGGATCTGCTCGAGCAGCGTATCGGGCGGCTCGATCGGATCGGGCAGACCGGGCGGGTGCAGATCCATGTGCCCTATCTCGTCGGCGCTCCGGGCGAGGTCCTGTTCCGGTGGTATGCCGAGGGTCTGCATGCCTTCTCGGCCATCTGTCCCGCCGCGCCGGCCGTCTACGCGCGGCTGCGCGAGGACCTGATGGCGGCGCTGGCGGATCCGCAAGGCACCGAGGCACTGATCGCGGAGGCCCGAGTGCTGAGTGCACGCCTCAATGCCGAGCTGGCCGCCGGGCGTGACCGTCTCCTCGAGCTGCACTCCCACCGTCCCGAGCGCTCCGCGGTCTTGGTCGAGGCCATCGAGCAGGCCGACGCCGACGGTGACTTGGCCGACTATCTCAAACGCTTCTGGGACGGTTTCGGTGTCGAGCACGAGTCCGCGCCGAGCCAGGCGTGGGTGGTGCGCCCGGGGGCGCACATGCTCCAGGAGACCTTCCCCGAGCTGCCCGAGGAGGGCCTAACCCTCACCTTCGACCGGGCGACCGCGCTCTCGCACGAGCACTGGGAATTCATGACCCGCGAGCACCCGATGGTGCGTGCGGCGATGGAGCTTCTGAGCGCCTCCGATCTGGGCACCTCGGCCCTGACGATCGTCCGCGACGCGCGTTTCAAACGCGCCAGCCTGCTGCTCGAGGCACTCTACGTCGCCGAGTGCCAGGCCCCGGCCCATCTGGAGGCAGGACGCTTCCTGCCGCCGACCCTGCTGCGGCTCCTGATCGACGAGTCGGGCGCGAATCTGGCCGAGACCATCCCGCACGAGGACCTGCAGGGTCATTGTCTGAACCACAACCACAAGCTCGCGCGCACCCTGCTGGAGTCGCGGGGCGAACGGCTGGTGTCGATGATCGAAACCGGCGAGCAATTGGCGCGCGCCGCCGTGGTCGACCTGCGTCGGGAGGCGGCCGCTCGGATGCAACACCTCCTCGGCGAAGAGCTGGACCGTCTGCGCGCCCTGGCGCGGGTCAACCCGAACGTGCGCCCCGACGAGATCAGCACGCTCGAGGGCCGACGCGAACAGCTCGGCCAGGCGCTGGCGAAGACCCACCTGAGGCTGGACGCGCTACGCCTGATCGTCACCGGTTGAGCCGCGCCGCGTTGAACCGCGTCCGTTGCGACATGTATGACCAGCGCAGATCCGCGGAGGTGTAGGGTTCTCGCCAACGTCGGAGTCGACGGGATTCAAGTCTTTGAATGTTTTTTGTCACTTCTCAAGAACTCAGGTCGTCGCCGAAGCGGCGAGCGCCTGTTCGACGTCGTGACAGCGGCCCCTCGTCGGCGCGCCTTGTCCCGACGCGTGCGGGACTAACCTCTGCTCGCGGAGAAACCCAGCTTGGATTCGTAAGCGGCTGGGCCGATCACCCGCATTTCCGACCTGTCCGATCTTGCCGCCCCGGCTTTCAAACTCTACTGCCGTTCCGGGTGTGACAACCCGGTAACCAAATGTGCATCTTCCTTCTCGAAACTGCGGTCCTCACCGGAAGAGCGGTGGCGCAACCCGTCAGTGTCGGGTTCGCCCTCGTCAACGGCGCGGAACGAGAGCCTGGCGTCGGGGTTGAACGCTAGGCATCCCTTTCATTCAGCAGTGCTTTGAGTCGTTCGATCTCGGCAAGGGCGGCTTCCTTTGCTGTGCGTTCTGCTTCCTTTCCTTGAAGCGCAGCTTCCTTCGCCGCCCGCGTCTCGTCGAGCTCACGTTGGATCGCGCGCTGCTGACGCAGGAATTCCTGACGCGCCTGATAGGCGTGATAGGCGCGCTCTTTCTCGGAGAAGGCGTTCAAGGTACTCATGGCTTGCCTCATCTCGGCGGTGTGCATCCAGTCGGGCAGCGTGGTCTCATCGAAGCGCTCGGCTTCCTTGAGGAATTTTAGCCAACGCTCACGCTCGGTTTCGACCTGTGCAGCCGCAAATTTGTTCAGCTCCAAGACCCAGATGCTGCCGTGGTCGATCAGATCGTAGCCCCGATCGTCGCGCATGCGGTAGCGGCGCGCATAGGCAGAGTCATCCCGCCGCAGCGATTGGTCGAGAATCCAGATTGCATACGTGGGCTTGAGCTCGCGATGGTCCTGTCCGCTCTGCAGCTGTTGGCTGTAAAGATCGGCCCAGCCGTAGAGGATGCGCGAGGCGAGATCCGCGAAGACCAGCAGCTGGATCTCGATCTGGAACAGTCGCCGCGCCGCATCGCGGGCCTTGACGTCGACGATGGTCAGCTTGTCGGAAAAGGTCTCACGCTCGTTGTACGGATTGAGAATCTCGACCTCGGTGATCGGAGCGGGCAGATCGTCGACCAGCACGGCGTTGAGAAAGTGGATCAACAGCGCGCGGTTGTCCTCCGAGCCGAGCAGGGCCTTGAAGACGCAGTCGACTTTGGGATCGATGGGGTGGCGCATGGGCGAGTGTACGGCGGCGAATGCCCGTTTACAAACCGTGTCCGCCGCGGTTCGCCGTCCAACCCCGGGATCGTCGACTTGCAGTCGACTCCCCGGCCGTCAGGCCGGCGCCCCCGCCGATGACCACGCGGCGAACGCGTCCGGCCAAACGCACTGCGCATACCGCACCCCACGATCCAACCGGCCGTTCCAGATCGCGCCAATTGCCTGCACCCGACGACAAAGTTTGGCACAATGTCCAAAGACCCAAACCGGTCGCGGAGGTGGAAATATCGGTCAAATCGACTGCGAGGCAACTCTCTACCGCGTCGTAGAGATTAGTCAGTAGTTCCTCGAAGGTTTCACCTTGTGTGGCGCAGCCGGGGATTGCGGGTACTTCGGCCCAATAGCCGCCTTCTTCCGCTTCATGAACGATGACCTTGAGTTTCATGTCTGGACCTTGGAGATATAAAGTTGATTGATCCGACGGGTCCCTGTCGTGAGGCATCGGCGACTTCGCTGCTTGTCATCCAGCCATTCGAGCGATCGGCGCGCGAGCAGCACGGTAAGCGTACTCGACTTTCTGCTGCTCGGCGTCCAGCGGCAATCCCAAGACATCCTTGATCACGTTCGTCGTCAATACGAGGTTGATATTCCCTCTGACGACCTTGCCGCCGACGAGAGCACGCCCGTCCCAGAGCTCTGTGTTGCGGCGTGACCAGTCGATCCGCCTCAAGGCGACGAGACGATCTCGCCAGTCGTCGGGGTGACTTTGCAACAAGGCGTTCCCGGCTCGTCCCAAGGCTTGCAGGACGATCCCGTGGGCGTGGACGAAATCCTCTCGGACCTCGCCTGCGGCCAAGGTGCCTTCCTTCACCTGGATCCATGTCGGCACGCGCTCGGCGGCAGGCGATCTGTCGGGAGATCCGCCGGCAGGCATTGGATGCGCTCATGCCGCTCGGCCCGCGCCTCACGGGTGATCAGTCTCTGGTGATGGATCATGTTCTGAATCTGGCCTTCCCCGGCCTGGACTCCGAGGCGCTGATGGTGGCCTTGAAGGATCTGGTGGCGATCTCGAATGGATCGGCCTGCACCTCGAGCAGCTATTCGCCGAGCCATGTGCTGAAGGCGATGGGGATGAGCGACGACGAGGCGAACGGCTGTGTGCGTCTGAGCTGGTGCCATCTCACGCCGGCGGTTGATTGGGAGGCGGTGGCCGGGCAAATGAGTGGGTTGCTTTGAGCCGGGTTCGTAGCAATCGGCAGCGTTGGCGTTCCGAGCTCGTGACACCGCTCTGCGGTGTCACGCATGCCCCTGGCGCTCCGCGCCAAGTGCCACCACGGCCAACCCTGGACCACGACGTCGCCCTCGGACGCGACACGCCAAAAGGCCATCTACGGGATGGAAGAATCCGGCGAGCTGCGCGTGCCGATCAAGCGTCTCGATGCCTGTCTCCCGACACCCCCGCAGCGGCCCGTGCTGCTGAAGATCGACGTCCAAGGCTTCGAGCTGGAGGTGCTCAAGGGCGCCACCGATCTGCTGCCGAATGTCGATGCGGTCTATGTCGAGTCATCCTATGTCGAGCTCTACGAGGGCCAAGCCCTGCACGAGGAAATCGAGCGCTTTCTGATCGAGGCCGGGTTCAGCCTGGACGGGCGCTTCAATACCCACGTCCATCAAGGTGAGCCGGTGCAGGCGGATCTGCTGTTCCGGCGCCGAAATTCGAGCACGCCCGAACCAAACCCATGAGCGAAAATAGGCACATGTCAAGACCTGACCGTACGCCGTAACAGGCTGATTAACTTGCTGGTTGAAGTCCAGCCAATGGAGTTGCTCGTACACCATTGTAGTGCCCCGGAGCGGCGTTTGGGTAACCAAGGGTCGTGAGTTTCGCGGGTGCAAAACCGCAGGCCGCAGCGCAAGCGAACCTGGATGTAGCCTCGACACTTAAGGCGATTTCTGCAAACTTCCATACCCGTAGGTTGTGCTGACGATAGGAAGCACAACTTGCGCCTACGGTTTGTTGTGCCTCGCACGGCTCGGCACAACCTACGCCCTTGGCATGAAGGTTTCCGGAAATCGCCTAATCGAAGAAGCCGACCCTGTGGTCAGAAGGGGAAGGCCGCCGTCGGCGGTACCAATGTCGCACTTCCCGACCGACACGAGCGTGCATGGGTGCGAGAAAATAGGTCGTGCCATTGATCGGGGTCAGCTAAATGGTGACCCCGAGCTCGCCAGACCCCGAGCTCGCCCCCCTTTTCCTGTGCTATCGGGCTAGCGACTTGACAATATTTGGCAAAGATTGCCATGATCGGGCCTGGAGGTGATCTTATGGCAACGATGAATATTTCCTTGCCCGATGCGATGAAGGCTTGGGTGGATGAATGCGCACACTCCGGCCGTTACAGCAACGTGAGCGATTATGTACGCGATCTTATTCGCCGCGATCAGGAGCGTGTCGCCAAGATTGCGCAGATGCAGGGCCTGATCGACGAAGCGCTTGCGGCAGGCGAGGGTCAGCGTTCCATGCAGGCGATCGAGGCCGAAGCCCTGAAACGCCTCGCGAACCTGAAGTGATGCCATATGTTCTGAGTGAGTGTGCCGAAGAGGACTTGACCCAGATCTATGTCGCAGTTGCGATGGAATACGGCATTGAACAAGCCGCTCGCTATCACGAAAAGCTGTTTGGGGCCTTCAACTATCTGGCCGAGAATCCCTTTGCCGGGCCAGAGCGCAGCGAGCTGGTCCCTGTTTGCCGAATTCACCCGATTGGATCGCACATCGTGATTTATACTCCTCGCCCAGATGACATCTATATTTTGCGGATACGACATGGGCGCGAAGATTGGCTGAGTCAGTGACCCCCTCGCGTCAGGACAATCGACCCAACACCGGCGTTGAAGCCACCGCATGCGCCACCCTAGTGACCGCCGGATTCAGCGATGCCCGACGCCGTCTCGCCCACAAGCCACGCTGGTGACCTGACCAATGCGGTGGTTGCGAACTTTTGGGTCTGGACGTCGAGGCTTCTCAAACATAATCGAAAACATGGGCTGTGCCTGAGGCATCTCAAGAAAGGGCTCTGACCCGCATGGCACTAACTTAAGGCGAGGATTCCTAAGCAACAATAAGCTGCGAGGACAGCTGGGACCGCTAAGAGTCGCGGAGCCGGTGTCGGAGACCTGGAAAGCCGAGAGCCATGCCCAGGTTTAACGGTATCTTAGCCATTGGCGATCGCGTAAGCATATGATCTTTAAGGGCGTCCGCTTATCTTAGTGCCATTCGTGCTCTGATCCCTTTTATCCTTCATACTTTCTTTGGAAAAGGCCATGAATTACACGATCCTCATCGCAAAGTTGCAAGTCCTGCCAGAAGAGAAACAGGCTGAAGTGTTCGACTTCGTGGACTATCTCGCGGAGCGCTTTTCTCGGAGGCCAGTGGACCAGGCGTACGAATGGTCGGAAACTGACTTCTCCGAATTCTCGATGGCGCAGGCCATGCGGGGTCTGGAGGATGAGCCACCGCTCTATGGCGAGTCCGACCTAAAGGAACGTTGGCGATGAAGAAGGCCGGCCAGATTGCCCTGACGCCCTTCCCTCATACTGATCTGAGCGGGACCAAGCTGCGCCCGGTACTGTTGCTTCGCCGCACATCGCGGCGCTTTGAGGATTGGCTGGTTTGCATGGTGTCTTCCCGGCTGCATCAGGCCGAACCCGACCTGGATGAGATGATTCTGCCCTCGGAGCCCGATTTTGCAGTCTCTGGCTTGAAAGTCCCGAGCGTATTGCGCTTGTCCCGCCTGGCGGTGCTGGATGGCGCGCTGCTCACCGGCTCCATCGGTCGCATTGAGGTGGCCCGCCTGATCCAAATCCGCGAACGGCTTGGACGGTGGCTGGCAGAAGACGATCAATCCGAATGACCGACCTTTGGACGAGGTCCGCGAAGTGCTCGGCCAGGTCCTAAAGTTTTTGTTTTTCGATTAATTCCATGGGCTTACCGCCAAGACCGTGAGCAATTATAGTCACATATCAAGACCTGACCGTACGCCGTAACAGGCTGATTAACTTGCTGGTTGAAGTCCAGCCGATGGAGTTGCTCGTACACCATTGTAGTGCCCCGGAGCGGCGTTTGGGTAACCAAGGGTCGTGAGTTTCGCGGGTGCAAAACCGCAGGCCGCAGCGCAAGCGAACCTGGATGTAGCCTCGTCACTTCATCGAAGAAGCCGACCCTCTGGTCAGAAGGGGAAGGCCGCCGTCGGCGGGACCAGACAACGAGAGCGTCTCGCCGGTTCTTCCGGGGTAGCAGGGGTGGCATGTGGTGGAAGTTGATCGGTCCCAGTGCGGGAGACCCGTGACGGTGGCGGTCTGGAACCGCCAACTGCGTCGTATAAGGCGAGTCCGAAGTCGACCTGGGCCGTGACGGGAGTCGGAGGGGCTCATAGTACCGTTGGAGGGTCAGGGACAACATAACCCGGCCCGAGGAAAGGAGCCCTACTTTGTGCACGCAACCAAAGCGCGGAGGATCAGGAGATTGCGACCTTGTCGCTAGCCACTCCAATGATGATCAGGACGCTGTGGCGGACGCTGGACTGTCGAGCCAAGCTTGCTGGAGTGCAGCGCATGCTCGGCAGTGACGCACATCGGAAAGCCGTGTACGTAATGTGGCGTTGCCCGTTATGTGGCGTTCCGGGGCGCAAAGCGCGCAGATACTGTTTTGCGGCCGGCCTGGGCGCCACATAACCCTGCGATCGGTCAGATCTCTTTTGCACAGGAGATCTGACCATGTTCGACACGCTTTTCAAGCGACCAAGCACAATCGCCCGACAGCTCAAAGCGCCTCTGGGACCAACGCGTGCTTGAAGGTTACCCGGCGCCAAGCAGCACTGCTCCCAACTCTATCCGCTGACCCATGAAGTGGGCAGCGCCATCGTGCGCTACATCCACGAGGTGCGCCCCCAGCGTGGGCACCGCGAGGGGTACCAGGCGACGAGACGGTGGACGGCCATGGTGTGGCGTTTATGCCGCGCGCGGCATAAACGCCATCATGCCGACAACGGAATTATGCCGAATCATCGGCAGCCACCTTTGTCTTTCTTCTCTGTTTACTGAAGACTTATGGCTGTAGCCTGGTATTCAGACGCGGCATAATCCTGTCATCTCTCCGGACGGCCAATCGGGTCGGAACGGAGAAGAGACATGCTGAAAGCGTTCTTCAACGAACAAGACGATGTCCTTGAGCGTTTACAAAGCAACCCGCTGCACGCCTATCTCGATGCGTTTGCGAGCGCACTGGTCGAGGATGCCTATGCGGCATCGACGGTGCGATCGAAGCTTCTCTGGGTTGCCGAGCTGGGCTGGTGGCTGCAAGAAGAGCCGCTCCCGGCGGCGCAGCTCAGCGAGCACACTGTCGATCGGTATCTGAAGGAGCTGCGGCGCCGGGGACGGCTGCGACGCGGCCAAGCCTCGACCCTCCTCAGGTTTGTTGGGTATCTACAGGGTCAGGGGATCATTCCCCGTCCTGATCCGGTGTGTGACACCTCCCCGCGGGCCGAGCTCGAGCGCCACTACGAGCGCTATCTCAGAAGCGAGCGCGGCCTGACCACGGCGACGGTGGTGAACTACCTGCCCGTTGCCCATCGTTTTCTAGTCCAGCATTTCGGCGACGGACCCTTGCGTCTCGAGCAGCTGTGCGGAGCAGACATCGCCCCCTTCGTTCTCGCCCAGGCGCGCTGCCAAGGCGCCAAGAGGGCGCAGCTGATGGTCTCGGCACTGCGCTCATTCCTTCGATTCCTGTTTCAGGCGGCGAAGATCGAGGTCGATCTGGCCGCGTGTTGCTGTGCCAAGCATCGCGGACTGGCGCTTGTCGTCCATACCCAAATTCCTGACCCCACCCACGTCTATGCCGAGTTCGACCTAGAAATGAAGGCCAAAGCTTTGGAAAAATGCGACGTCTCAGGAGATACCGTACCCGAGAACCACTGGGCCGATGACGCCTCCTTGATGGCATTTCTCCAATCGCTGTAGGCTCCGCTTATGTGGCGCCCAGGCCGGCCGCAAAACAGTATCTGCGCGCTTAGCGCCCCGGAACGCCACATAACGGGCAACGCCACATTACGCATCCGGCTCCTCGATTGAGCAAACGCTACGCGACGTAGTTCCCGTCACGCACCCGTTGGTCGAGAAAGGCATGAAGATGGGTTCAGCACCATCCCCGGCGCCTGTCTCGCCAGGTTCGCGATCGTCTCTTGTTTCGTTGTGATGGTCTCGCAACTCGATGTTTGCGCCATCTGTCCCTCCAGACGTTGTCTCAACCGATCGGCCGCTTCCCTCCCGTGGGTCCGCTCGGGTGCGTTCCCCACGCTCGACGGTACTATCAGCCGACTCTGACTGCTCAGTCGCCATCGCGCCGCGCTTCGTGGCCTTCGTTTGGCGCTACCTTGCCGTCGGTCCCGTTCGCTCCCGTCGGCTGGACCAGCGCCGACAGGCCAGGGCGGCTTCTTACGCGGTGCCCGCGCCGCGTCTCGGGCAAGGAACCACTGAGCGCCCCCGGGTTCCTGGACGACCCGTGCGTACATGCCCTGCTCTCGGACCCCGGCGGAGTCTCGACATCAGGCCGTTACGATGCCGAAACTGTTGCCTTCCGGTGTTCCGAATACGTCGGCTCCGCTGGATTCAGTAACGGGGCTCCATCACATGGCCTGCACGCCCCCTGTGTACGCTTCGCAGGCGGGATCGCTCCCGCACCACGCAACACTCGGTTCCGGTGGATGGCCACTCCTTACCGGCTCGGGACTTGCACCCGGTGGGTCGCAAAAAGGAGTTTCCGATTTGCTTATCCGTTCGCTATCTTCCTCTCCTTCCAGGCTTTGCCTGGCGCAACGGAATTACGAGCAAGGCCGGTCGGGACGTTGCCGAGCGATCTGTATGGCGGTCACTTCGGTGCCGATCTACGCCGCGACGTGCTCTGCCAACACCATCACTGCCAGGTCACGCGGGCGTTGCTGCACGAGCAGCTGCGCGAGTGCGACACGCGGTTTGAGGCGATTTCCGGGAAGACTTGGGGCGAACGGCTTCCCGGGCACTCTTCATAACGTCCGTTTATCGCTTTCCTTGTCAATCCCTTCAGAACATACAAGGGGCGACTGAAGTCGCCCCTACAGGGTGGTCGTTCCTTTGCCGGAGATTCCTACGCTCCCTGACTCGACCAGGACACCAGGCGGGTACTCGCCGCAATCCATGACCAAAAACGACTCGCCGCCTTGCGTGATTACCCCGGGCATCGTCGCCGAGATCGCCGAGCGTCTGGGGCGCTCCGCCGTGGCGGCCGAGTCGGCCGGTGCACTGCGTTTGCGGCGCGTGAACGGATCCGGACCATTCATGGGTCATTGGCGATCGAGGGCAACACTCTGAGCGAGCAGCAGATCAGCGCGATCCTGGGAGGCAAGCCTGTGATTGCGCCGCCTCGCGAGATCCAAGAGGTCAGGAACGCGCTCCTGGCCTACGAGCTTGAGTTTATCCACCCGTTCGACGACGGTAACGGCCGGATGGGCCGCTTGTGGCAGACCCTGATCTTGAGCCGGTGGAATCCGTTGCTCGCCGATGTGCCGGTGGAAAGCATCATTCATGCGCATCAACAGGACTACTACCCTGAACGACATCATCCAGCATGGATTTCAGGGCGTTGCCCGCATGGGGGTAGGTGACGACTTTCATGGCATCAAACTTCGATCCGGAATCCCCACGTCGATCGTGGCACTCCCGCCTTCAGCCCGTCGCCGACGGTGGATCAGTCGGCGACGGGGCGATCGTCTATCCGCCTGCCTCAGTGGCCTTGGCCTTGGCCGTCGGCTGCACGCCGGGGTCGTCGTCCGCGTCCTCCGGTTTCGACTGGATCCAGGCTCCCCCTTTTCGCCGAGCCACTGGAACATGACGTAGAGCGCGGGGATGAGCAGGATGCCGAAGATCACGGCGAAGAGCATGCCGCCGAGAACGGTGGAGCCCAGGTGGATGCGGGCGTTGGCGCCTGCGCCGGTGGCGAGCACCAGCGGCATGAGACCGATGATGAAGGCGAGCGCGGTCATGAGCACGGCGCGGAAGCGCATGTGCGCTGCGATGAGGGCTGCATCCAGCAGGCTCTTGCCGCTCTCTCGCTGCTCCTTGGCGAACTCCACGATCAGGATGGCGTTTTTACCGGCGAGGCCGATCAGAAGCACCAAGCCGATCTGGGTGTAGAGGTCGTTGTCGAGTCCGGCGAGCCAGAGGGTGACCGCGGCACCCAGGATGGCGACGGTCACCGAGGTCAAGACGGCGAAGGGGATGGACCAGCTCTCGTAGAGCGCGACCAGGAAGAGGTACCCGAAGAGCACGGCCAAGCCGAAGATGGCGATCTCGCCGCCTGCGCTCTGTTGGGATTCCTGCAGGGATAGGGCGGTCCATTCAAAGCCGTAGCCGTCGGGCAGGGCCTTTTTGGCGGCCTCCTGCATGGCGGCCATGGCGTCGCCCGCCGAGTGTCCGGGGGCCGGACTGCCGCTGATCATCGCCGTGAGGAACTCGTTGTAGCGGAAGACGAGGTCTGTGCCCAGCTGCTCGCGGATGGTCGCCAGGGTGCCGATGGGGACCATGGCGCCGCTGGCCGAGCGGACATAGGCACCGGCCAGATCGTCCACCGTCATGCGTGCATTCTGGTCGGCCTGGACGTTGACCTGATAGGTCTGGCCCAGATAGGTGAAGTTGTTGACGTAGGTGCTGCCGAAGGTGGCCTGCAGGGTGTTGAAGACGTCGGCGACGGGCACGTCCATGTATTGCGCCTTGGTCCGATCGAGCTCCAGGTAGAGCTGCGGGACGTCGGCGCTGAAGGACGAATAGGCCCGGCCGATGCGCGGGTCCTGCTGGGCCGTGGTGATCAGACCCTGCAGCGTCTGGGTCAGCTCCATCGGGGACTGCCCGCCGAGGGCCTCGAGCTGCATGGTGAAGCCGCTGGCCTGGCCGAGGCCGGGGATGGGCGGCGGCGGGAAGAGGAACACCGTGGCCTCGGGGATGGCGCTCATCTGTTCCTGCAGGTTTGCGACAAGACCCTTGATCCGCAGCTCCGGGGTGGTGCGCTCGTCCCAGGGATCGAGGACGATGACGCCCATGCCGCTGTTGGACGAAGGCGCGCTGGTCAGCATGCTGAAACCCGAGACCGTCATGACGTTGGCGACGCCGGGTGTGCGCGAGGCGATCTCTTGGACCTGGGTGAGCACATCCGTGGTGCGCGGCAAGGCGGAGCCGCTGGGCAGGCTCACATCGACGAAGAGCACGCCTTGGTCTTCGTTGGGGATGAAGCCGGTCGGCAGGCGGTCGAGGAGCAGCACCGCAACCGTTCCGATGAGAACGATGAGCAAGCCTGCGATCGGGGCGCGCCGGGCGAAGATGCGCACGATGCCGACATAACCGTCGCGCGTCTTGTCGAAGCCTGTGTTGAACCAGGCGAAGGGTCCGCGTTTCGCCGCCTTCGGCTTGCGCAGCACGAGCGAGCAGATGACCGGGGAGAGCGTCAGCGCATTGAGCGCGGAGATGGCCACCGCCGCGGAGATGGTCAGCGCGAATTGGCGGAACATCTCGCCCGAGATGCCGGGCAGGAAGGCGACCGGCGCGAAGATCGCAAAGAGCACCAGGGTGGTGGAGATGATGGGTCCGGTGACCTGCTCCATGGCCTTGAGGCTGGCGGCGCGTCGGTCGAGCCCCTCTTCGAGCATCAGACGCTGGGCGTTCTCCACCACGACGATGGCGTCGTCGACGACCAGACCGATTGCCAAGACCACTGCGAAGAGACTGATGGTGTTGGCCGAGAACCCCGCTGCGAGCAGGACGACGAAGACACCGATCAGGGATACCGGGATGGTCAAGGCCGGGACGATGGTGGCGCGCAGGTCCTGCAGAAAGATGAAGACGACCAGGAGCACGATCACCGAGGTGATGCCCAGCGTGAAGATGATCTCCTGGATCGACGCCTTCACGAAGAGGGTCGAGTCGTAGATGACCTCGGCCTCGACGCCTGCCGGGAAACGGGTCTTGAGTGTTTCGAGCTCGGCACGGACCGCCTCGGCGACGTCGAGCGCATTGGCCCGGGGCGATTGATAGATGCCGATGGCCGCGGCCGGCTTGCCGTTCAGATAGGAGATCTGGGTGTAGGCCTCGGCACCCAGCTCGACCCGGGCGATATCCTTCACGCGCACGATGGCGCCGTCCTCTCCGGTACGCACCACGATCTGCTCGAATTCGCTCGGCTGGACCAGCTGGCCTTCGGTCACGATCGCGTATTGGAGGACCTGTTCGTCGGCGATGGGCGGGCCGCCGATCTGTCCGAGTGCGGCCTGAAGGTTCTGGGCCTGGATGGCGTCGATGACGTCGCTCGGGGCGATCCCGAGCGCGGACATCAGCTCGGGCTCGAGCCAGATGCGCATGGAATAGTTGAGCGGGCCGAAGAGACTGGCCTCGCCGACGCCCGGGATGCGCGCGACCTCGTTCTGGATGTTGATGGTCGTGAAGTTGGACAGGAAGATCGGGTCCTTGCTGCCGTCCGGCGAGAAGACGTTGATGAAGAGCAGCAGATTGGTGGACTCGGCCTGGACCGTGATGCCCAGCGCCTGGACCTCTTGGGGCAGCTGCGCGAGGGCCTGGGAGACCCGGTTCTGGGTATTGACCTGGGCGATGTTCGGGTCGGTGCCGACCTCGAAGGTGACCGTCAGGTTATAGGTGCCCGCGGAGGAGGCGGTCGATGACATGTAGATCATGCCTTCGACGCCGTTGACCTGCTGCTCGATCGGGCTGCCGACCGTGTCGGCGATGGTCTGGGCGTCCGCGCCCGGGTAGCTGGCCGTGACCTGCACCACCGGGGGGACGATGTTCGGATACTGCGAGACCGGGATGTTGAAGATCGACAGGAGTCCGGCCACCACGATGATGGTCGAGACCACTGCCGCAAGGCGTGGCCGATCGACGAAGACCTTGGAGATCATGGTCAGCTCCCCGTCTTCGGCGCGGTCTGGGGTGTGGTCTGATCCGCGGTGTCCTTTTCAGTGTTTACTGGCTCTGTTTTCGCTGGCTCGGTGCTCTCCGGCTCGGTGTTCTCAGGCTCTGTCGTCTCGGGCGTCGTGTCGGCGGTTTTGCTCGGGGGTGCCTTGTCGGACGGGGCGTCGCTTGTGCCGTCGGTCTTGGTGCCTTCCGCGTCTTTGGGTGCAGCCGCTTGAGTCGGCGTGACCACCATCCCCGGCTTGATCTTCTGAATGCCGGAGACGACGACGATCTCGCCCTCCTTCAATCCGGCATCGACGACGAAGTCGGTCCCCGTCTGACTGCCCGTCTTGATGGTGCGCAACGCCACCCGATTGTCCGACCCCACGACATAGACCTGCTTCCCGTCCTTGGTCTGGATGACCGCCCCGGCCGGGATCACGGGCTGGCGCTTCTGCTCGGCGGTGTGGATGAGTGCCGTGATGAACTGGCCCGGCAGCAGCACGCCTTCCGGGTTGGGGAAGTCCGCATAGATGGCGATCGAGCCGGTGCTGGCGTTGACCTGGTTGTCGACGAAGGCGATCGTCCCTTTTTCCCGGTAGGTCACGCCGGTCGGGAGGATCAGCTGGGGCACGTAGTTTTGAAAGTTCTCGCCGGGGGTGCCGGCCTGCTCCGTGACGCGCACGAAGTCCGCGCTCGGGATCGAGAAGACGGCGCGGATCGGATCGAGCTGCACCACGGTGGAGAGGACCTTGCTGCTCGGCCCGACGAGGTTGCCGACGGTGTAGTTGGTCGCACCGATGCGCCCGTCGATCGGGCTGGCGATGGTCGTGTATCCGAGGTTGATCCGGGCGGTCTTGATGTCCGCTTGGGCCTGGAGCACGGCGGCCTTGGCCTTGTCCACATTCGCTTGGGCCATGTCGCGCTGAGCCCGCGACCGGTCGAACTCGGCCTGGGATGTGTCGCCCTTCTTCACCAATGCCGAGAAGCGCTCGAACTGGGCCTGCGCGTCCAACAGGCCTGCCTCGGCACTCGCGACTTCCGCGACAGCGGCGGCCAGCTCGGCGTTGGCCGCGTCGAGTTGGGCCTGGAATGGCGGTTGCTCGATCTGGTAGAGGATCTGTCCGGTCTTCACCGGCGAGCCCTCGTCGAATGCGACCTCATCCAAGAACCCCTCCACCCGCGCCTGGACGCTGACCTGTTGGATCGCCTGTATGGTCCCGATGAAGCGCCCGTGGTGGTCGACCAGTTGGGTCTCCACAGCGGCGACCACGACGGCGGGCGGGGAGGGGTCTTGTCCGCACCCGCGGCTGGCTTATCCGCTGCGAGCGCCGTCGAGCCGACCGTCAGGGTCAGAAGCGAAGCGGTCAGCATCGGCAGCGTCGCGTCGAGCCACGCGCCGGCGCGTCGGCCGGAGGTCTTTGAATGCGTCGTTCTCATGGGCGATGCCTCTCCTTGGGGCACGGGGATCTGCGCCGACATCCTCATCCGGGATGCGGGGGCGGCTGGGGCTGGGGGGCAAGCTGGGTCCGGGGCAAGGCGTCCCGGTTCGAGCATCGAGCGATGCCGGACCGAATCCTTCGGGGTGTCGGCTCGGTGACGGGATGCGGTCGATCATGATGCTCCCGGAGATGGCCTCGGACGGCTGCATGGGGCGGGTCGCGATGGCGGGATTGTACCGCGCAGTGGCGCGGATGGGGGATCGGGAAGACGCCGAATCAAGTGCGGAATGCGACGCGCTCGATAGCTTCGTGCAGGTTCAATGCTGGTTGTCGCGTGCGAGCGCGTCGCCAGAGGGGGCTCCTCTGTCGGAGCGGACCCGGCGGTGGTAGAAACGCGCCTGTCGATCCCTGATCGCGGCGGCATCGACCGGCCGAATCTGCTGGATCAGTCAAAGACCAACGCGACCTGCTACGACTGCCACGGCAGTCACGGGATCATGGATGTGGACGACCCGGAGTCTAAGGTCCATCCGAACAATCGGTTGGAGACCTGCCGCCAATGCCGCGAGGGCGCGCCCGAGGGCTTCCTCGGCTTCCACGCCCACGGCGACGCCAACGATTTCGAGAACTACCCGGAGATGTGGATCGCCGCGCGGTTCATGGAAGGGTCTTTCGACGTTTTAGGTGATTTCCGGGAAAGCATCGACCAACATGTAGGGGCGACTTTAGTCGCCCGGTAAGCATTGGCAACACGCACGGCCGGGATGATCATTCTCAAAACCGCGCGTCTTCTTGCGTCTGTGCCTGTGCGATAATCCTGCGCGAATTTCGATTTTCACATCAGCCTGGATGACGACTGGCGATATGAGCTTTCCCGAGGTCAAGACCGGCAGCCGGCGTTCGCTGTCCTGGCGCGAGCGCCTGCATGCCTATGTGTTGTTGGTGCGCCTGCATCGGCCGATCGGCATCTTCCTTTTGATGTGGCCGGCGCTTTGGGCCTTGTGGTTGGCCGGGGACGGTCAGCCGCCCTGGCAGGTGGTCACGGTCTTCGTGCTCGGGGTCGTGTTGATGCGCTCGGCCGGATGTGCCATCAACGATTTCGCCGATCGGGACTTCGACGGGCATGTCGCGCGTACCCGTGAACGGCCGTTGGCGACCGGCGCGGTCTCCCCGCAGGAGGCGGTGGCGATCTTCGTGATCCTGTCGCTTGTCGCGTTCGCTCTGGTGCTTTTCATGAACTGGCAGACGGTGGCCCTGTCGGTGGTCGCGGCCGCGCTGACCCTGATCTATCCCTTCATGAAGCGCTTCACCCATGTGCCCCAGTTGTTTCTCGGCGCGGCCTTCGGATGGGCGATTCCGATGGCCTTCACGGCCGTGACCGGGGGTATTCCGGGTTATGCGTGGATTCTGTTCATCGCGACCTTGATCTGGGCGCTGATCTACGACACCCAGTATGCGATGGTCGATCGCGAGGACGATCTGAAGATCGGGATCAAGTCGACCGCGATCCTCTTCGGCGAGCGGGATCGGCTGATCATCGGGCTGCTGCAGCTGTTGATGCTGGGGCTCTTGGTCTGGATCGGGCTGCTGGCCGAGCGGGGGTTCTTGTTCTTCGGGGGTTTGGCGGTCGCCTCGGGGCTCGCGTTCCATCAACAGGTGTTGATTCGGGAACGGGCACCGGCATCCTGCTTCAAGGCATTCCTGAACAACAACTACTTCGGAATGGCCATCTTCGTCGGGCTGGTGCTCGACTTTGCCTTTGCCCGGGTTACTTGATCCCGGTCGGATCGGTCCATGCCGGGATCTCGGTATCGGGGTTCAGGGTGCGGGATGGGTGAGATGCGGGTCGTCCTCGATGACCCGGGCCTCCGCGTTCGGGAAGCGCGCGACGACCCAATCCGGGAGCTTGGCCTGATTGGCGTGATAGAGGGCATCGGACTCGATGATGATCAATACGAGAACCGTGGCCATCACGGGGAGGATCCCCACACCGATCACCAGCGCGAAGACCGCCTCCTTCATCATCCCGCCGTAGGCATATCCGATCCAGCCGAGCACGACCGCGACGAGGAGCAAGCCGAGCATCACCAAGAAGATCCGGCTGCGTCTGGCACAGATCTGCCAGTGACACATGACATACCAGGAGTCGCGGCCGATGCCGCGCTTCGCACGCCAGAGCGTAAAGCCGAGGATGCCGAAGGAGATGGCCGGGATGATGGCCATCACCCAGGGAAAGCTTCCGGCCAAGCCGCCCATCGCGACCGCGAGCAGGATGTGGTTGGCGATCAGGTTGGTCAGGAATAATTCGTGCGGGAGGTTGGCCTTTTTGATCTGATCCGGGCTGATTTCGAAGCGCATGAGACGGGTAACCTATTCGACTGCTCGGTTGGAAAGACCGGCCGCGCCGGTCCGCGATGATGCGTGCCGATGGCTGCATTGGACGGCAGCGCGTCGGTACGGTTCTAAGCCTGCGGTATGGAACAGACCGGGCAGCTCGGATCGGAAGGCAGGCGCAGGCTCCGCCACTGCATGAGCGCCGCATCGAGCAGCAAGAGGCGCCCGAACAGGGGCTCGCCGAGTCCGGTCAGGATCTTGATTGCCTCGGTCGCTTGAATGCTGCCGATGATGCCCACCACCGGGGCGAGCACGCCGTTGGTCGAGCAGGTCTCGTCGATGCTGCCGTCGCGCGGGTAGAGACACTGATAACAGGGCCCGCCGGGTTGGCCGGAGAAGGCCGTGACCTGGCCCTCGAGACGGATCGCCGCGCCGCTGACCAATGGGACACCGGCAGCCACACAGGCCGCGTTCACGGCAAACCGGGTCGCGAAGTTGTCGCAGCAGTCGAGCACCAGATCCACCTCGGCGAGGACACTCGGCAGCGTCTCCTCCACGAGACTGCGTTTGACGGTCACCAGCTCTACATCCGGGTTGAGCGCGGCGAGCGCGACGCGGGCGGATTCCGCCTTGGGCCGTCCGATCTGCGCGGTGGTGTGGATGATTTGTCGCTGGAGATTGGACAGGTCAACCGCATCGAAATCCGCCAGCACGAGCCGACCGACACCCGCCGCGGCCAGATACATGGCGACGGGTGAGCCCAGTCCGCCGAGCCCGACCACCAGGACGCTGGATGCTCGCAGCCGCTCCTGACCCTCGATCCCGAAGTCGGGCAGCAGGATCTGGCGGCTGTAGCGCAGAAGCTCGGCGTCGGTCATTCGGAGCTACAGATACCGCCGCCAATGCTCCGGTCGATCGTCCCGACATCCGTGCTCGATCAGCTCGTAGCGCTTGGCGAAGACCTTTTTGGTGCAGTTGCTCTCGCCCTGCGGGCAGCCGCAGTTGGCTCGGAGCGTTTCCTCGGTGTAGTAATAGAGCGCCCGTCGGACGCGGTGCAGCAGCCGGTTGTCCAAGTGTAGACCCAGCTCGGTGAGGGCTTCCTCGATCTCCTGGAGCGTGGTGACAAGCACGTCGTAGGTCACCCGAAGCAGGATCGGTCCGGCGGGGTTGATCTCGAGGATGCCGTCCACGTCCGTCAGGAACCGTGCCGCGGTGACGGCCTGGTGCGGGTCAGGATGGATCTCGTGGAAAGGGATCTCGCGGGACTTGATGCGGTCGACGTCTGGGATGTCCATGGTACCCTTATGCTAATCGCGGCACTCGAATTCTCAAAGCGGAAAACGGCCGGTTCGAGCATGGCTCGTTCGTGCCGGTATCTCGCTCCGGTCGGCGCTCGACGGGGAGCCGTTCGGAGTGTTCTGCCTCTGCGAACGCTCGGCCGGGTTGTGCTCGATGGCATGCTCCGTGCCGAGGACATCCGTAACCAGTCATGGAACAGCGCATGACCGAAAGAGATGATCCCGACGCGGAAATTGCACTCCGGCAGGGGCCGACTCCGGAGCGACCGGAAGCATCCGGTCCGGATCTTCATGTCGGACGCCGAATCGGTCTCGGTGTCCGGCTTCGCAGCATCCTCTTCTTCATACTCTACAACCTGATGGGGATCTTCCACAGCATCGCCTCTTTTGTCGTGGCCCCGTTTCAGACCTTCGAGCAGCGTTATCGGTTCGTGAACCTCTGGTCGCAAGCGACCATGTGGTTGCTGCGTCGGCTCAACGGTGTCGAGATCGAGGTCGGCGGGCTTGAGAATATCCCGCCGGGCGAGCCGGTTGTGGTGTTGGCCAATCACCAAAGTCAGTGGGAAACCTTCTACCTTCAGTTGCTCTTCACGCCTCAGGCGACCGTGCTCAAGCGCGAGCTCCTCTGGGTGCCTTTCTTCGGTTGGGCGCTTGTCTTACTGCGACCGATTGCGATCGACCGAGGCCAGCCGGGTCAGGCATTGAAGACGATCTTGCGGGTCGGTCAGGAGCGGCTCGAGCAGGGCATCAGCGTGGTGATCTACCCGGAAGGCACGCGTCAACCACCGGGGCGTATGGGGCGCTTCAACGCCGGAGGCGCCATGTTGGCCTGTCGCGCCGGACGACGGGTCGTCCCGATTGCCCACAATGCCGGTGACTGCTGGCCGGCGCGGTCGCTGTGGCGTTTGCCCGGCACCATCCGTGTCGTGATCGGAGAGCCGATCGATTGCGCGGGCGGGACCCCGAAGGCGGTGAACGAGAAGGCGGAGGAGTGGATTCGCGCGACGCTCGAGCGCCTGTGAGGGGCGAGCGGTCGCCGCTCGTGTGAAAAAGGCCGGGTCGCTGGAAAGCGCCCCGGCCTTTTTTGTCGACGATGCGACGCGGTCAGTTCGTGACGGGTACGCGCCCCTCGACGACCGCAGCGTAGTAGGCGCTGGTCTCCAGGAGCTCGATCACACGCGGATCCGCCAAGGCGTGGGCGATCTGCTCCAACTCGGCGCTCGCGAATCGACCGCTCGGCGAGACGTCGCCGCGGATGCTCGCATCGGGCACGACCTCGTCGGACGACTCATGCAGCCGTGCCAGCATGTGCTCCGCCATCAGCTCGGCAGTGATCCGGCGCTGTTGTTGGTACCAGTCGTGACCGGCCTGCGTCGCGAAGCTGCGTGCGTCCTCGAAGCTGCCGTCGAGGCCGATTGCGAGAGGCCGGGTGTCGGCGATCACGGCGGACGAGCCGACCAAAGTAGCGATCAAGAGGATCGAGGTTGTTTTCATGAGTCTTTGCTCTGCCATAATTTAAGTTAATGCTAATATACTGACGGACAGAGTCTGAGTCAAGGGGTCGGGAAATGGGCGGGCCGCCAGCCGCCAGCTATCAGCTATCAGCCGGAGGCTATGGGTCGCCGTTTTCTGCAACGTGGCTCCAATGAATCTAAAGAGTCGCGAGCCACCGGCATCGGGAAACCCAGCCACGGCTTCGGATACAGGTCGAACATCGGCTCACCCGCCAAGCGATCGACTGCCTCGCAAAAAACACCGTTGGCGCACACCGGTCGTTGAGTGACGATTCAGAACCAAGGTGAACACCTGGATGAACGCGTAGGATGGGTAGAGCGTCGGCGAAACCCATCCTCCAAACCACCGCGCTGCCGGGTTTCGGTCCGATGCCCTTGGCGCGGACTGGATGGGTTTCGCTTCGCTCTACCCATCCACCGTGTTTCGGTTGTTTGTGAATCGTTCCTTACGGACGTCCGGGAGCTGATAGCTGGAGGCAGGAGGCAGGAATCAGGCGCGAGCGAGGGTCACGCGATCGTGGCCGGCGAGGTCGCTTCGGGTGCTCGGCGCTAAAAGGCCAGCGTCGGCGAGGATTCGGCGAAGAACGCTGCCTTGGTCGTAGCCGTGCTCGAGGATCAGCCAGCCGCCGGGGCGCAGGCAGCGGCGTGCATCGGCCGCGATCGCACGATAGGCATCCAGGCCGTCGCCGCCGGGGGTGAGGGCCACGCGCGGCTCGTAGCGGAGATCGCCGCGGGCGAGATGCGGGTCGCCCGCGGCGACATAGGGGGGGTTGCTCACGATGGCATCCAGGCTCCCGGGCGCGAATGCGTCCGACCAGTGCGCCCTGAGCAGGGCCACGTTTCGCAGGCCGAGCCGCACGAGGTTCTTGCGAGCGACCTCGAGCGCGGCGGGCGAGCGATCCGTCGCGAAGAGCTGCCATGCGGGTCGCTCGGTGGCCAAGGCGGCGGCGATGGCGCCGCTGCCGGTCCCGAGGTCGGCGATCCGCAGCGGTGCGTCGGCGAGTAGGGCCTCGAGCGCCGTCTCGACCAGGAGCTCGGTCTCCGGGCGCGGGATCAGGGTCGCGGGTGTGACATGGAGCTCCAGGCTCCAGAACTCCTGACGACCGCGGATATAGGCGATGGGCTCGCCGGCTAGGCGGCGGGCGAGGAGTGCGTCGAAGCGGGCGTGGGCAGCGGGTGCGACGGGGTGGTCGGGCCAGGCGACGAGACGGGTGCGGGGCCAGCCTGTCGCTTCGGTCAGGAGCAGCTCGGCCTCCAATCGAGGCGCGCCGTCGGGGATGGTTGCGAGGGTGGTTGTCGCCCCCTGAAGGACGGCGGCGACGCGCAGCTCGACCGTGCGCACCGTTCCGGGTCCTGTTGTCGGATCCGAGCCAATCCCGTCCGACCCGGCCCCGTCCGAACCGGTCTGCTGTGATGCGGCTCCGTCCGACCCGGTCTCAGCCATGCATCATCGCGGTCAGCACTTCGGCCTGATACTCCTGCAGGAGCGGGTCGATGACCTGGTCGAGCTGGCCCGTCATGATCTCGTCGAGCTTGTAGAGGGTCAGGTTGATGCGGTGGTCGGTCAGTCGGTTCTGGGGGAAGTTGTAGGTTCGGATCCGCTCGGAGCGGTCGCCGCTGCCGACCTGGAGCTTGCGCGATTGCGCCTGCTCGGAGGCCTGGGTCTCGCGTGCGCCGGAGAGCAGCTTGGCCTGGAGCAGCGACATGGCCTTCGACCGGTTCTTATGCTGGGAGCGTTCCTCCTGGCACTCGACGACGATCCCGGAGGGCAGGTGGGTGATGCGGATCGCCGAGTCGGTCTTGTTGACGTGCTGACCGCCAGCACCCGAGGAGCGATAGGTGTCGATGCGCAGCTCGCTCGGATTGATCGCGATGGAGTCGATCGAATCGGCCTCGGGCATGACGGCGACGGTACAGGCCGAGGTGTGGACGCGGCCTTGGGACTCGGTCTCGGGGACGCGCTGCACCCGGTGCGCACCGGGCTCGAATTTGAGACGCGAGAAGACGCCGTTGCCGATGATGCGCACGATCACCTCCTTGTAGCCGCCGAGCTCGCCGGCGCTCTCCGAGATCGGCTCGACCTGCCAGCGCATCAGCTCGGCATAACGCAGGTACATCCGCAGGAGGTCTCCGGCGAAGAGTGCGGCCTCGGCCCCGCCGGTGCCGGCGCGGACCTCGAGAAAGACGTTGCGCTGATCGTCGGGATCGGGCGGGACGAGGAGACGATAAACCTCGGGCTCGAGCTGCTCGCGCCGGTCGTTTGCCTCGGTCATCTCCTCGCGCGCGAGTGCGGCCATCTCCGGATCGGCGAGCATCTCCTCGGCGGCAGCCAGGTCGAGCTCCGCTGCGCGATACCGGTTGTAGCCCGCGATGAGCGGCTCGAGCTGGGCATACTCCCGACTCAACTCGCGGAACCGATTTTGATCGGACTGGGTCTCGGAATCCGCCAGCAACGCGACAACCTCGCCGAAGCGCTCCGAGAGACGCTCCAGCTTGCCCCGGATCGATGGATTCATTGGGTGGAGACGGCCCGGTTCGGGTCGAGCTGGAAGAGCTCGTTGGCCGCCACCAGGATCTCCGCCTCGCCCTCGCGGGCGGCTTGGCGCAGACGCGAGCTGGGCGCATGGAGCAGCTTGTTGGTCAGGGTGTGGGCGAGATAGTTGAGGACCTCGGTCGGCGGCTTGCCGGCGTCGAGCTGGCGCTGGGCGCGGGCAAGGACATCGTCGCGCAGCTCCTCGGCGCGTTGACGATAATCCTGGATGAGCCCGGCGGCATCCAGCGAGCGCAACCAGGCCATGAACTCGTCGGCGTGGAAGGCGATGATGTCCTCGGCTTGGGCAGCGGCGGCTTGACGCGAGCGCAGGCCCTCGTCGATGACGCCCTGCAGGTCGTCGATCGTGTAGAGATAGACGTCGCTGAGCTCCCGGACCTCGGGCTCGATGTCGCGCGGCACCGCGATGTCGACCATGAACATCGGGCGGTGTTTGCGCTTTTTCAGCGCGCGCTCGACCGTGCCTTTGCCGAGCACCGGCAAGGGACTCGCGGTGGAGGCGATGACGATGTCGGCCTCGGCCAGGTGGTTGCCGATCTCGGCAAGGGCGATCGCGTATCCGTCGAACTGCGAGGCCAGCTCATGGGCGCGCTCGACGGTGCGATTCGCGACGATGATGCGGCCGATGCCGGCGCGGTGCAGGTGGCGGGCGGCCAGCTCGATGGTCTCGCCGGCGCCGATCAAGAGCGCGGTCTGTTGGGAGAGGTCGCTGAAGATCTGGCGCGCGAGATTGACCGCGGCGAAGGCGACCGAGACCGGGCTGCTGCCGATCGCGGTCTCGGTGCGGACGGTCTTGGCGACCGAGAAGGCGTGCTGGAAGAGGCGTCCGAGCAGCTTCCCGGTGGCGGTACAGTCCGTCGCGGTCTGGTAGGCGTTCTTGACCTGCCCCAGGATCTGCGGCTCGCCCAGGACCATAGAGTCGAGCCCGCTGCAGACGCGCAGCAGATGGGTGACCGCATCGCGCCCCAGATGGGCGTACAGAAATGGCCCCACCCGGTCGTGCTCGACGCCGTGGAAGCGGCTCAGCCAGTGCCGAGCCGCCTCCTCGGAGCAATCCTGTACCGCACAGTAGATCTCGGTGCGGTTGCACGTGGAGAGCACGACACCCTCGGCGATACCGTCGCAATTGGTGAGGTCGCGCAGGGCGCCGACGATGATGTCGGGGCCGAAGGCGAGCCGCTCGCGGACATCGACCGGCGCCGTCTTGTGATTGAGTCCGAGAACAAGCAGCTTCATATTACTAAGGTCGTCAGGTGGTGATCCTCGCGATTGTCCGACTTTCGGGGGGCGATGAAAACCCACCGACGTCGATCTTGTGGTTTTTCGTTTGTCGGAGTGAGGAACTGCTTCGCTATACTGGGCTCTCACGATCTCATATCGTTGTTGGATTGGCTCTTGCCGGATCATAAAAATGCCACGCTCGCTTCTGCTTTCCACCGTCGGCGGGTTCTTTGCCGTCTTGGCGCTTCTGTCCGCGGGCGCGTTCGCGCAGATCACGGACCCGGCATCGAGCCCTCCGCAGCCCGATCCATCCCCAGGCACGCCGGCCGATGTCGCCGATGTCGCCGAGGTCGATGCAGCGGGTCTTGCGAGCGGCTTGAACGCCGATCAGATCTACGCCGTACTGGTTGCCGAGATCGCCGCACGTCGCGGCGATTTGGACACCGCTTTTGCCTACTACCTGGAGGCGGCGGACTTGACGAAGGATCCGCGCCTGACCGAGCTGGCCGTTCGTGCCGCCATCACTGCGGGCAACGATGCGGCAACCGAGCAGGGTTTGCGGCATTGGCTGGATCTCGATCCGACATCGAGCGGTGCGCATCAGATGGGCGCCTTCACCCGTATCAAGGCGAACGACCACGAAGGGGCGCTCGTGCATTTGATGCGTCTCGTGCAGCTCTCGCCCGATGATCCGGAAGCGGCATTCGGACACGCCGCCGCCATTATTTCGCGCGCGCCGACGCCCGCGGCGCGTGTCGGACTGATGCAGGCA
Organism: Thiocapsa sp.; assembly: GCF_018399035.1. GTDB lineage: Bacteria > Pseudomonadota > Gammaproteobacteria > Chromatiales > Chromatiaceae > Thiocapsa. The sequence continues at coordinate 2,183,567 of NZ_CP073760.1, read as the reverse complement.
TTGGCCGACCAGTTTCCGCAGAGCGCGCATGCGCAGCAGTCGCTCGCGATGGTGGCTGCCGGTGCGTCGCAGCTCGAGATCGCCGATGCCGCCGCGCGCCGGGCGCTCGAGCTGCGCCCGGAATGGAACAAGCCGAGACTCTTTCTTGTCAAGCTGCTGATCTCCTCCGACAAGCGCGGGGAAGCGCGGTCCTTGCTGGAAGAGTATCTCGCACTGAGCCCCGACGATCAGACGTTGCGGATGCTCTACGGTCAGTTCCTCGTCGAGGAAGAAGAGTTCTCCAGCGCGCGTGATGTCTTCCAGCGTCTACTGGATAATCGTCCGAAGGAGCCGGATGTCCTGTTCGCCGTCGGGATCCTGTCGTTGCAGCTCGAGGACACGGAAGGAGCGCGCATCTACTTCACGCGTCTGTACGAGACCGGGGAGCGTCGAGACGACGCGGCCTTCTATCTGGGGCAGGTGGAGGAGCGTGCCGAAAATCTCGAGGCTGCTCTCGTGTGGTATGGCAAGGTCAAGGGCACGAATTCGGTCGATGCGCAGATCCGCACGGCCTTGTTGAGCGCGAAGGGCGGCGACATTCGGCGTGCGCGCGAGATCCTTCAGCAGCTGCGTGACCGAGGACCCGAAAACGCCGTGCTTCTCTACTTGGTCGAGACCGAGATCCTCGAGTCGGTCGGCCGGCCGGACGAGGCGATGGCAATCTTCGACAGCGCGTTGCGGGTCTTTCCGGATGACGAAAATCTGCTCTACGCGCGGGCGCTCTCGGCGGTGAAGCTCGATCGGATCGTCCTCGCCGAGCAGGACCTGAGGCGGATCATCGAGATCGACCCCGAGCATGCCGATGCCCTGAACGCACTCGGCTACACCTTGGCGGATCGAACCGACCGCTACGCCGAGGCGAAGGTGTACATCGAGAAGGCCTATGCGCTCAAGCCGGACGAGCCGGCGATCCTGGACAGTATGGGCTGGGTTCATTACCGCCTCGGCAACTACGAGACCGCCCTCGATTATCTCGGGCGCGCGCTCGAGCACATGAGTGACGGGGAGATCGCGGCGCACCTCGGCGAGGTTCTATGGGCCATGAATCGTCGCGAAGAGGCCCTCGAGGTTTGGGATGCGGCGGCCAAGGAACATCCGGACCACGAGTATCTCAAGGAGGTGATGCAGCGGCATCGCGCCTCCGGCGGCGACCCGTCCCGATGAGCCAGAGCCCGATGAGCGAGATCCCGATGAGCGAGACGTTTGTGTTCGAGCCTTCCCCGGCGTCGTTTTGGCCTGCGCCCGCCAAACTCAATCTTATGCTGCGCATCGTCGGACGTCGGCCCGACGGTTATCATGAGCTGCAGACGGTGTTCCAGTTCATCGACAGATGCGATCGGCTTCGGTTCGAGGTGCGCGAGGACGGGCTGATCCGTCGTCTCCTCGACGTGCCGGGTGTCGCGCCGGAGGACGATCTGACCGTCCGCGCGGCGCTGGCCCTTCGGGACGCGACCGGTTGCCGCCTCGGGGCGGATATCCGCTGCGAGAAGCGACTTCCGATGGGCGGAGGGCTCGGGGGCGGCAGCTCCGACGCGGCGACCACGCTGGTTGCACTGAATCGACTCTGGGCCACCGGTCTCGACGAGGACGCCCTCGCGGAGCTGGCCCTGCCTCTGGGCGCCGATGTCCCTGTCTTCGTGCGCGGATTTGCGGCTTGGGGAGAGGGTGTCGGGGAGCGCCTGACGCCGGTCATGTTGCCCGAGCCGTGGTATCTGGTGCTGTCTCCGCCCTGCTCGGTCTCGACGAGGGATGTGTTTATGCATCCTGAGTTGACACGAGATTCAGCGCCCGCCACACTAGCGGACTTCGTTGCCGGTGATGTCTCGAACGATTGCTTGCGTGTCGTGCGAAGCGGATACGCTCCTGTCGAAGAGGCCCTCGACTGGCTTTCGGGTTGGGGCGGTGGACGTTTGACCGGAACCGGAGCCTGTGTGTTTGCGGTTTTCGAAGAACGCTCGCAAGCGCTTCGCGCGCTCGAGCAGTGTCCGCCCGCGATGCGCGCCTTTGTCGCCCGTGGGCTGAATCGATCGCCGCTGCTCGCTCACATGGATAGGCTACCCTGATCCGGTGTCATGCCGAGCGCGTACTGTCGAGGTCCAGACCAGTTTTTGGGGCGTAGCCAAGCGGTAAGGCACCGGGTTTTGATCCCGGCACCCCCAGGTTCGAATCCTGGCGCCCCAGCCATACCCCGTCGAGCCGCGTCTCGCGTGACGCGCGCCGAGTCTCGTAAGCCCCCAGCTAGACGTCAGGAAATCGCCAGTGCCTGCCAGCCATTTGATGGTTTTTTCCGGGAATGCCAATCTGGAGCTCTCGGTCGAGATCGCCGGTTATTTGAGCGTACCGCTCGGTAAGGCCGTCGTCGGTCAATTCAGCGACGGCGAGGTGATGGCCGAGATTCAGGAGAACGTGCGCGGGCGCGATGTCTTCGTCGTGCAGCCGACGGGGGCGCCGACGAACGACAACCTGATGGAGCTCCTGGTGATGATCGACGCCCTGCGCTGGGCGTCGGCCAAGCGCATCACCGCGGTCATCCCCTATTTCGGCTATGCCCGGCAGGATCGCCGACCTCGCTCAGCGCGTGTTCCGATCACGGCGCGTCTGGTCGCCAAGATGATCGGTCAGTCCGGCGCCGATCGTGTTCTGACGGTCGATCTGCACGCGGATCAGATCCAGGGATTCTTCGATATCCCGGTCGACAATGTCTATGCTTCGCCGATTCTGTTGGGCGATGTTTGGCGAAAACGCTACGACGACCTCATGGTCGTATCGCCGGACGTCGGCGGTGTGGTGCGCGCGCGCGCACTCGCCAAACGGCTCGACGATGCGGATCTCGCGATCATCGACAAGCGCCGTCCTCGGCCCAACGAGGCGAAGGTCATGAACATCATCGGCGATGTTCGGGATCGCTCCTGTGTCATCGTCGATGACCTGGTCGATACGGCCGGGACCCTCTGCAGTGCTGCCGGGGCGCTGAAAGACGCCGGCGCTTGTCGGGTCGTGGCCTACTGCACCCACGCGGTGCTCTCGGGGCCGGCCGTGGACAACATCTCGGCATCCCGGCTCGACGAGCTGGTGGTCACCAATACCATTCCGTTGCGTCCTGCGGCAAAGGCTTGTCCCAAGATCAGGCAGTTGAGTATCGGCGAGCTGCTTGCCGAAACGATGCGTCGGGTCTCGAACGAAGAGTCCGTCAGCTCGCTGTTCGTCGACTGATTTCCATTCCATTGCTGCGTTGCGATCCTGGTCGCGGGATCCGGCGCGTTTTTGTCGTCAATATCAACCGGAGAACGCCGATGAGCGTCAGTTTCGAGATCAACGCGCAGACCCGCGCACTTGCAGGAACGGGTGCGAGCCGCCGCCTGCGTCGCACGGGGCAGGTGCCCGCCATCGTTTACGGTGGTCATCAGGAGCCCGAGATGGTCTCGGTCGGCCACAACGAGCTGCTCAAGCACCTGGATAACGAGGCATTTTACTCGCACGTCCTCGATCTGAAGATCGGGGAGCGCTCGGTGAAGGTCGTCTTGAAGGACCTGCAGCGCCATCCCGCGAAGCCCTTCGTGCAGCATGTGGACTTTCTGCGCATCACGCAGGACGAGAAGCTGCGCATGAGCGTGCCCTTGCATTTCATCAACGAGGAGCGCTCCAAGGGCGTGAAGATAGGCGGGCAGGTGTCCCACAACATCACCGAGCTCGAGATCGTCTGTCTGCCGAAGGATCTCCCTGAGTTCATCGTCGTCGACATGGGCGATATGGATATCGGCCAGATCATTCATCTGTCCGAGATCCAGATGCCCGAGGGTGTGAGTCTTGCTCATACCCCCGATTCGGACGAGGCCGTCGCCATGGTTTACGGTCCACGCGGGGGTGGTGACGAGACGGAGGAGGAAGAGGAAGGCGCCTGACATCATCGGACGCCTGAGACGGCCGACGACAGTGCCGATTCGCCTCCCTGAAAGACGGTTTTTCGGCGACGACCGGGTGCTCGATGGTCGCTTTTGCGGCCTCCGGTGCCCGTGTCGTGCGTCGGTCGGCGATGCCCGGTGAGCGAGCCCGCCGGCATCCGCCTGATCGTCGGTCTCGGCAATCCCGGCGAGCAGTACGAGGCGACGCGTCACAACGTCGGCTTTTGGCTCGTCGATCGGATCGCCGAGGATTTTCGCGAGACGTTTCGCGCCGAGTCCAAATTCTTCGGCCAGCTCGCCCGAGTCCGGGTCGACGGCGGGGAACTGCGCCTACTCAAACCCTCGACTTACATGAACCGCAGCGGTCAATCGATCGCTGCGGTCGCCCGCTTCTACTCCATCCCTCCCGAGCAGATCCTCGTTGCTCACGACGAGCTCGACCATCCCGTCGGCCAGGTTCGGCTCAAGCAGGGCGGTGGTCACGCCGGGCACAACGGGCTGCGCGACACCATCGCCGCACTCGGGGGAAGTCGTGACTTTTGGCGTCTGCGGATCGGGATCGCGCATCCCGGCGACCGCACCTTAGTGACTGGCTATGTTCTCGGGCGTCCGTCCAAGGCCGATGCCGAGCAGATCAACGCATCCCTTGCCGATGCCGAACGGATCCTCGATGACCTCGTCGCCGGTCGCTTTCAAATCGCCATGAATCGTCTCCACTCGCAACGGCGCGATTGAACGCCGTTCGGATTCTCATTCGCGGTTCGTGCGCACTCGACCCCGCATGGGCCGAGCCCGTGAGAGCCACGCCTGAGATCCGTTTAAGTTCCTGATTTTTATTTCCTAGACCGCGTCAGCGACAGGGTCGGTGAGGTCGGGCGAGTTTGAATCGGCATCAAGCGTCGATCGTTGACTCCGGACGCGGTTTAGCGGAGTTTGACAAATCGCAATCCCGAGCCGAGTATTCATCCTGATCTCCGTGATCGCCGCGTGTTTCGGCCCTTTCCGTAAAGGTGCCTCACCGCGTCTTCCGAAAACATCCCGTCGAATGATGCCGTATTCGGGATCGGGCAATCGCTCGCACTGAATCCGAAGTCCTCCGACCGGTCGGCGGGCAAGGTCGTCTCCGCGGCTTTCAATGACGCCTCAACTCCGTATTCGACCACCCGTCGATGTCGGATTTGGCTCGCCCGTCGAACGGGGCTCGACCATTCCAACGACAAAATTAGCCGTTCAAGCGGCATGACGACTGGAGGACTTTTCGCACATGAACGGAACATTGAAGTGGCCGTTAAGGGCTGTCGTAATTGCATGCGCATCCGTGCCGACACTGGCATTGGCCACCAACGGATATTTCTCGCACGGCTGGGGCACTAAATCCAAGGCGATGGCAGGTGTTGCCACGGCGTTGCCGCAGGACACGCTGGTCACGGCGACGAACCCCGCCGGAATGGCATTCATCGGGACCTCGCTCGACGTGGGATTGGCCTTCTTCAATCCTTCGGCGCGTGGCTACGAAGCGAACAACGACTTCTCGGTGGATCCCGCCTCGGGGTTTCCGACCGGGCCTTTCATTACTCCGGGCCGATACGACAGCGAAGGGGATTGGTTTCTGATCCCGAGCTTCGGGTTTAATTACGAGCTCGATGAAAAAAGCACGATCGGCTTCGCTCTGTTCGGCAACGGCGGGATGAACAGCGATTATCGGGACCGTCCGGTCTGGGAGAACTTCGCCGCGGCACCCAATCAGCTGGCGATCGGTCCCGGCATGACGCCGCCTCCCGGCACCATCGCGAGCCCCGGCGGACTTCTGTTTACGCAGACGAATCCACCGATGCCGGTCACGGACCCGAACATGCCCCCCGCCGAACGGCAACAACGCCAACCCGGGCGGTTTTCTGAGCGCCACCGGCTCGACCGGCGTCAACCTCGAGCAATTGTTCATCGAGATCCCCTACACCTTCAAGTTCGCGGATGGAAAGCAGGCGGTCGGTATCGCGCCGGTTTTTGCGATGCAGAGTATCGAGGTCAAAGGGCTTCAGCCGTTCCGCGCGGCATCCTTGTACCCGGACAAGGTCTCGAACAACGGAACCGACTGGTCCTACGGCGCCGGCCTGCATCTGGGATGGTACGGCGAGGTGACCGATCAACTGGCGTTCGGGATGTCGTATCGCACCAAGATGTGGATGTCGGAATTCGACGACTATAAGGGGTTGTTTGCAAATCAGGGCGAGTTCGATATCCCTGCGATGTTGAACTTCGGCGTCGCCTTCAAGGCGCGGCCGGACCTGACCCTTGCCTTCGACTACCAGCGCATCTTTTACGGCGAGGTCTCGTCGATTTCCAACTCGAACGACAACGACATCTCGCCCTGTTTCACCTCGAATCCCAAACCCGCGTTCTGTCTGGGCGGGGATGACGGACTCGGTTTTGGATGGGACAGCATGGACATCTTCAAGTTGGGTGTGCGTTACGACCACGACGAGAAGCTGAGTCTGATGGGCGGCGTGAGCTACAACACCGAATTTGCCTCCAGTCGGCAGGCCCTTTTCAACATTCTGGCGCCCGCGACCATTCGTTGGCACCTGACCCTGGGTGCGTCCTATCGCTTTACGGAAAAGGATGAGTTCGCACTCGCCTTTTCCTACATGCCGGAGGAAGAGTTGAGCGGCACGAGCCCCAGCATCACCCAAGCGCAAACGGGCTCCATCTACATGGAGCAGATGGATATCCAGATCGGTTGGAATCACCGCTTTTAAACCGCGCCCGGTGCGGTATGCCTTGTTTGTTGGATTGGCTTGGCCGCGCCAGCTCCGATAACTCTCGGAGCTGGCGCGGTTTAAGGGGAGTCGGCGAGGGTCGTCCGGCGTGCAGGACGACCCTCGTTGCGGGCGAGCGGGGCTCGGCTCGAAGCCGATGACCCGCAGGCCCGACGCTTCCGATCAGGGCGGGGTGCTACTGAGCCGTCATCGGCAAGCGACCGATCGAGATATAGGTCAGTCCGGTTGCGGTCGCGAGATGTCCGTCGAGGACATTGCGACCGTCGAAGATCACTCCGGCCTTGAGCTTGTCCTTCATCGTCTGGAAATTCGGGCTGCGAAACTGCGCCCACTCGGTCAGGACCGCAAGCGCGTCGGCCCCATCCAACGCCGATTCGGCATCGTCGAGAAGTGCCAGATCGGCTCGCTCACCGTAGATTCGGCGTGTCTCGGGCATGGAAACCGGGTCGAATGCCTGAACCTTCGCCCCTGCCTCCCAGAGTGATTCCATCAAAACGCGACTCGATGCCTCGCGCATGTCGTCGGTGTTGGGCTTGAACGACAGACCCCATACCGCGATGGTTCGGCCCTGCAGATCGCCGTTGAAGTGCGCGTGGATCTTTTTGAACAGCAGATCCTTCTGGCGGAAGTTCACGGCCTCGACAGCTTGCAGCAGCTGCGGGTCGTAGCCCAAGCTGCGCGCGGTGCGCTCGAGCGCGCGCACGTCCTTCGGGAAACAGGAGCCGCCGTAGCCGCAGCCGGGGTAGATGAATTGGTAGCCGATGCGCGGATCCGAGCCGATGCCGACGCGGACCTTTTCGATGTCGGCGCCGACGGCTTCGGCGATGTTCGACAGCTCGTTCATGAAGCTGATCTTGGTCGCCAGCATGGCATTGGCCGCGTATTTGGTCAGCTCGGCCGAGCGCACGTCCATCAACATGACCCGGTCATGGTTGCGATTGAAGGGGGCGTATAGCGCGCGCAGCAGCTCGCCGGTACGCGGGTTGTCCGTGCCGACGATGATGCGATCCGGGCGCATGAAATCTTCGATGGCGGCTCCTTCCTTCAGGAACTCCGGGTTGGACACGACATCGAATTCCACGGTGCTGCCCCTTGCCGTCTGTGCGTCCCGCACGGCGGCGGCCACCCTGTCGGCAGTGCCGACGGGAACCGTGGATTTGTTCACGAGGATACGGTAACTGTCCATGTGCTCGCCGATGCTGCGTGCGACCGCGAGGACGTACTGTAGATCGGCCGATCCGTCTTCGTCCGGCGGCGTGCCGACCGCGATGAACTGGAAAAGTCCGTGCCGCACCCCTTCCTCCGGGTCGGTCGAGAACGTCAGCCGGCCGGCTTCGCGGTTTTGCTTGACCAGCTCCTCGAGTCCGGGCTCGTAGATGGGCACGCCCCCGCTGTTGAGGAGGGCGATCTTGGCGGGATCGACATCGATGCAGAGGACGCGATTGCCGACCTCGGCAAGACACACGCCAGTGACCAGTCCAACGTAACCGCTGCCAAAAATCGTAACGTCCATTCTTTGTCGTCTCCGAGCGTTATCGGTCGGGTCTAAGGGGATCGGGGTGGCCGGCCGCGGGCGCGGCTCACAGCGCCGCGCTCCGCGCCCGGATCGCTCATTGTATACCGAGCGCACGTGGGATTTCGGGAAAGCAGGGTACGTCCCGCGCACTCCGGGCCCGGGTTTATCGACCCGGCTGCGCTCGAGCATCGGGCGCGGCCCGGTCGCCATGCGCGCAATCGTCCATGATCGTCCATCGTCGGCTTGACGCAGGCGGTTTAGCCCCATATACTGCGTCGCTCTTTAAGGAGGGGTTCCCGAGCGGTCAAAGGGATCAGACTGTAAATCTGACGGCTCAGCCTTCGGAGGTTCGAATCCTCCCCCCTCCACCAGATTGAAGGCCGCAGCGGTGTCTTTGCGGCACGACTTGACATGGTTTGGCGCGCAGAGAGTATCCCCCTAGGGCGCGATGGGATATCGCCCGCCGGCTGGGATGCGATCGCCCTCTGGCCACGTGGTTTGGCGTGTAAAGCGCTGCGGGTGTAGTTCAACGGTAGAACCTCAGCCTTCCAAGCTGATGGTGTGGGTTCGATTCCCATCACCCGCTCCATTGAGATGTGTGCTTTGCGATCGCCCATGTAGCTCAGTTGGTAGAGCACACCCTTGGTAAGGGTGAGGTCACCGGTTCGACTCCGGTCATGGGCTCCATTTTTCGTTTTTCGTGATTTCAGTCGTCGATTTTGGATCGTCGTAGCAGTAGCGTCCAGCGCGACTTGTCGATTTGAACCATGCGGGGAGACGTTCATGTCCAAAGCAAAATTCGAGCGCAGCAAGCCACACGTGAACGTCGGCACGATCGGCCACGTCGACCACGGCAAGACGACCTTGACGGCGGCGATCACGACGCACCAGGCGAAGCAATTCGGTGGTGAGGCGCGCGCCTACGACCAGATCGACAATGCCCCCGAGGAGCGCGAGCGCGGCATCACGATTGCGACGGCGCACGTGGAGTACGAGACGACCAACCGGCATTACGCCCATGTGGACTGCCCCGGCCACGCCGACTACGTGAAGAACATGATCACGGGTGCGGCGCAGATGGACGGCGCGATCCTGGTGGTCTCGGCTGCCGACGGCCCGATGCCGCAGACCCGCGAGCATATCCTGCTGTCGCGCCAGGTCGGCGTGCCCTACATCGTGGTGTATTTGAACAAGGTCGACATGCTCGACGATCCCGAGCTGCTCGAGCTGGTGGAGATGGAAGTGCGCGAGCTGCTCTCCAAGTACGACTTCCCCGGCGACGACACCCCGATCGTCACCGGCTCGGCGAAGCTGGCGCTGGAAGGCGTGGATTCCGAGATCGGCACCCAATCCATCGACCGTTTGATGGAGGCGCTCGATACCTACATCCCGCAGCCCGAGCGTGCGGTGGACGGTGCCTTCCTGATGCCGATCGAAGACGTCTTCTCGATCTCCGGTCGCGGCACCGTGGTGACCGGGCGCATCGAGCGCGGCATCGTGAAGGTCGGCGAAGAGGTCGAGATCGTCGGCATCAAGGACACCGTGAAGACCACCTGCACGGGTGTGGAGATGTTCCGCAAGCTGCTCGATCAGGGTCAGGCCGGTGACAACGTCGGCGTGCTGCTGCGCGGCACCAAGCGTGAAGACGTGGAGCGCGGCCAGGTGTTGGCCAAGCCCAAGTCGATCAACCCGCACACCCATTTCGAAGCCGAGGTATACGTGCTGAGCAAGGACGAGGGCGGACGACACACCCCGTTCTTCAACGGCTACCGTCCGCAGTTCTACTTCCGCACCACCGACGTGACCGGTGCCTGCGAGCTGCCCGAGGGCATCGAGATGGTGATGCCCGGGGATAACGTGAAGATGACGATCAAGCTGATTGCGCCGATCGCCATGGAAGAAGGGTTGCGCTTTGCAGTGCGCGAAGGCGGCCGCACCGTCGGTGCCGGCGTCGTCGCGAAGATTATCGAGTAGTACGGGTCATCGCGGCTCGGAGGGCAGTGCTGATGGGCCTGCCCGACAGAATCCGCGATCGGTCCTGATTGTTTTAGGCCAGTAGCTCAATTGGCAGAGCAGCGGTCTCCAAAACCGCAGGTTGGGGGTTCGAGTCCCTCCTGGCCTGCCATACAACCCATCGCTCCGTTTAATTTATCGCTCAGGCGACACCCGATCTCATGAATTCACGTGCAGAGGCCCGAGGGGCCGGCTTGGATACCGCCAAGCTGGCAATCGCCGCGTTGTTGTTGGTCGCCGGCATCTTTGCCTTCTATTTTTTCGAGGGCTTCTCGGTCCTGCTTCGTGTGATCGGGCTGCTGGTGATCAGCGGTGCTGCGGCGGCGATCGCATTGCAGACCGAGCGTGGTCGGACCCTATGGCAATTCGTGTCCGATGCGCGCATGGAGGTTCGCAAGGTCGTCTGGCCGTCACGTCAGGAGACCCTGCAGACGACGCTGATCGTCATCGTGATGGTGCTGATCGTGGGCATCATCCTGTGGCTCTTCGACATGGTGCTGATGGCGATTCTCAGATTCCTCACCGGCCAAGGGGGCTGAGTATGACCATGCGTTGGTACGTCATCCATGCCTACTCGGGCTTCGAGGGGCAGGTTAAGCGTTCGCTCGAAGACCGTGTGAAGCGCGCCGGACTCGAGGAGTTGTTCGGCATGATTTTGGTGCCGACCGAAGAAGTGGTCGAGATGCGCGCGGGTCAGCAACGCAAGAGCGAGCGCAAATTCTTCCCCGGTTATGTCTTGGTCCAGATGGAGATGACCGACGAGACGTGGCACCTCGTCAAAAGTGTTCCCAAGGTCATGGGCTTCATCGGCGGTACCGGCGATCGCCCCGCGCCGATTCCGGACTCTCAGGCCGATGCGATCCTCGTACGTCTGCAGGAAGGCGGCGAAAAGCCGCGGCCGAAGGTGCTCTACGAGCCGGGAGAGGTCGTTCGGGTTGTCGACGGTCCCTTCACCGACTTCAACGGAGTCGTCGAGTATGTCGATTACGACAAAAGCCGTGTGAAGGTTTCGGTTCTGATCTTCGGACGCTCGACCCCGGTCGATCTCGAGTTCGCACAGGTCGAGAAGGCCTGACACACCCTTAGGGGATTGTCGCGGACGTCTTGACCACAGGCCCCGTTCACTGCCGTCGCCGTTCGTGCGGCGACGATTCCGAGTCCCCGTGAGGGGCCTTTGTCGGGGGAGCCGAGACTCGATCTGCGGCGTCAGCACCCCACTGGAGAAAAACCATGGCGAAAAAGATCAACGCCTACATCAAGCTGCAGGTCAAGGCAGGCGAGGCCACTCCAAGCCCGCCCGTCGGTCCTGCGCTTGGTCAGCACGGCGTGAATATCATGGAGTTCTGCAAGACGTTCAACGCGCGTACGCAGGAGCTCGAGAAAGGGATGCCGATCCCGGTCGTGATCACGGTCTATTCGGATCGTAGCTTCACCTTCATCACCAAGACCCCGCCGGCCTCCATTCTCCTGAAAAAGGTGATGGGAATCCAGAAGGGTAGTCCCAATCCGAACACCAACAAGATCGGTGTGGTGACACGCGAGCAGCTCGAGCAGGTCGCCACCGCGAAGATGCCCGATCTGACCGCAGCGGATATGGATGCGGCCGTTCGCACCATCGCGGGCAGTGCGCGTGCGATGGGGCTCGATGTCGAGGGGGTGAACTGATGGCTCGTCTATCCAAGCGCATGCGTGCGATCCAAGAGCGCGTGGAGCGCGGCAGGCTCTATCCGGCCGAAGAGGCGTTTTCACTCCTCAAGGAATTGTCGCAGATCAAGTTCTCGGAAAGCGTCGATGTCGCCGTGAATCTCGGCGTCGATCCGCGTAAATCCGATCAGGTCGTGCGCGGCTCGACCGTGCTGCCTCACGGCATCGGCAAGACTGTACGGGTGGCGGTGTTCGCCCAGGGCGCGTCCGCAGATGCTGCGACCGAGGCCGGCGCTGATCGCGTGGGTTTCGATGATCTCGCAGAGGACATCAAGGCCGGCAAGCTCGATTTCGACGTCGTGGTTGCTTCACCGGATGCGATGCGTCTGGTCGGACAGCTCGGCAAGATCCTCGGCCCTCGCGGGTTGATGCCGAACCCCAAGGTCGGCACCGTGACGCCCGATGTTGCCGAGGCGGTTCGCAACGCGAAGGCCGGGCAGGTGCGCTATCGTACCGATAAGGCCGGCATCATTCATTGTCCGCTCGGCAAGGCCGATTTCGAGCCCGTCAAGCTGCGGGAGAATCTCGAAGCCTTGCTCGTGAACCTGATTCGATCCAAGCCGAGCAGCTCCAAGGGCGTTTACATGCGCAAGGTCACGGTCTCGACGACCATGGGTCCGGGCCTGACCGTCGATCACGCGGGGCTCAGTCTCTAAACCGCGCCCGGTGCGGTGTGTGATGTTTGATGTCGTGGGGGTTTATGCCCTCCGATCTCAGGTCTTCTTTGGGGCCCCGGCTAAAGCCGGGGACCGTCAAAGACCGCAGGTGTCCCCCGCCCGATAAGGAATCGGCGCGGCGGACTTAATGGACCGCCTGCCTGCGCAGACGGTGCCCCCGAATCAGTCGTTTTGCTGGTGACGGTGCACATGATCGCCCGAGAATGCGCGCTGGATGCGTACACTCGACGGCACCGGCTCAGGCCGGGTTTACCGACAAGAGGTGACGAACATGGCGCTCAGTTTTGCGCAAAAAGAAATCATCGTCGCCGAAGTTGCGGAAGTCGCCAAAGGTGCCCATTCGGCCGTCGGGGCCGAGTATCGGGGCTTGACCGTGGAACAGATGACACGGCTTCGCGTGGAAGCGCGCAAGGCCGGGGTCTATGTCCGCGTGGTCAAGAACACCTTGGCTAGACGGGCGTTGCAGGATACGGATTTTGCGTGCATGAGCGAGGGGCTGAAAGGCCCGTTGGTTCTCGCCTTCTCGCAGGAAGATCCCGGTTCGGCTGCGCGCGTCATGGAAGCCTTTGCAAAGGACCACAACAAGGTCGAGGTGCGTCTTGTCGCCCTCGGAGGCAAGCTGCTTGATCCCTCGGAGCTCGGCAATCTCGCCAAGATGCCGACCCGCGATCAGGCGATCAGCTTGCTCATGGCCGTGATGAAGGCGCCCGTGCAAAAGCTTGCAGCGACGATCAACGAGGTGCCGGGCAAGTTGGTCCGCACCATCGCCGCGATTCGCGATGCGAAAGAGGCCGCTTAGGCGGCTTCGTCCACCAGCAATTCCATTTTAGAGACATCTCAGGAGCTCACCATGGCCGTCTCCAAAGACGAGATCCTTGAAGCAATCGGCAACATGACCGTGTTGGAGGTCGTCGACCTCATCAGCGCGATGGAAGAGAAGTTCGGCGTGACCGCGGCTGCCGCCGTGGCCGCCCCGGCGGCTGGCGGCGGCGTGGAAGCCGCACCGGTCGAGGAGCAGACCGAGTTCGACGTCATCCTGGCGTCGTTCGGTGCCAACAAGGTTGCGGTCATCAAGGCCGTTCGGTCCCTGACCGGCCTCGGCCTGAAGGAAGCGAAGGACGCCGTCGAAGGCGCACCGACGACCCTGAAGGAAGCGGTTTCCAAGGGCGAGGCCGAAGAGGCCAAGAAGCTCCTCGAAGAGGCTGGTGCCACGGTCGAAGTGAAGTAACGGCGCATTGCGTCGAATCTTCTTTCGGTGGGACCTTCGGGCTGGCGGCGAGTAGCCGCCGGCCTTTCGCCGTTGGGTTTTGACGACCCGTTTGGACGACACCGGCATGCCGGACGCTTCGTAAACGGGGCGACGTCGTCGATGAGGACCTGACCGCAGAGGTCCGACCCCGACGCCCGCGATCCGCCGCGGCGTCGGCCCCCGTCCTGGACACAAGCACGTATTTCGAGGGAAAGGCATCATGGCCTATTCGTTCACCGAAAAAAAGCGCATTCGTAAAGACTTCGGCAAGCGTCCGAGCATCCTGGACGTGCCTTTCCTGTTGGCGACGCAGATCGATTCCTATCGCGAGTTCCTGCAGGCCGACCGGCCGATCGGGGACCGGCGCGACGTGGGTCTTCATGCGGCCTTCAAGACCGTCTTTCCGATCGAGAGCTACTCGGGCAACGCCGTTCTCGAATACGTGAAATATCGGCTCGGCGATCCGGTGTTCGACGAGCGCGAGTGTCATCTGCGCGGTGCGACCTTCGCCGCACCCTTGCGCGTGCTGCTGCGTCTGGTGATCTACGACCGTGATGCCCCGGCCGGCTCTAAGGTCATCAAGGACGTGCGCGAGCAAGAGGTCTACATGGGCGAATTGCCGCTCATGACCGGCACCGGCACCTTCATCATCAACGGCACCGAACGCGTCATCGTCTCGCAGCTGCACCGCTCGCCCGGTGTCTTCTTCGATCACGACAAGGGCAAGACCCACTCCTCGGGCAAGCTGCTCTTCTCGGCGCGCGTCATCCCTTATCGCGGATCCTGGCTCGATTTCGAGTTCGATCCCAAGGACAACGTCTTCGTGCGTATCGACCGTCGCCGCAAGTTGCCGGCGACCATTCTGCTGCGCGCGCTGGGCTACGGCGTGGAGGATATCCTCGAGCGCTTCTTCGTGACCGATATCTTCCGGATTCGCGATCGCTCGGTCACGCTCGACCTGGTTCCGGAGCGCCTGCGCGGCGAGACGGTCGGATTCGACGTCATGCTCGGTGACGAGCTCCTCGTGGAATCGGGGCGTCGCGTCACTGCTCGGCACATCCGCGAGCTTCAGAAGGCCGGCATCGAGCGCCTCGATGTTCCGTCCGACTTCCTGATCGGCCGCATCCTGGCCCATCCGCAGATCGATACGGAAACCGGCGAGGTGATCGCCGAGGCGAATGCCGAGATCACACCGGAGCTCCTCGAGATCATCTTCGAGAAAGGCATCGAGTCGCTCGAGACGCTCTTCGTCAACGACCTGGATCACGGTCCCTACATCTCCGAGACCCTGCGGATCGATCCCACCACCAGCGACCTCGAGGCGCAGGTCGAGATCTACCGGATGATGCGTCCCGGCGAGCCGCCGACCAAAGAGGCGGCCCAAAACCTGTTCCACAATCTCTTCTTTACGCCGGATCGGTACGATCTCTCCGCCGTGGGGCGGATGAAGTTCAATCGGCGTCTCGGGCGCACCTCGGAGGAAGGGCCGGGCGTCATCTACGACGGGCGCTACTTCAGCCATCGCAACGACGAGCTCTCCAAGCGGCTCTACCAAGAGCAGGGCGAGACCTCCGACATTATCGAGGCGCTCAAGGTTTTGGTGGAGCTGCGCAACGGCCGCGGCAGCGTCGACGACATCGACCACCTGGGCAATCGCCGTATCCGCTGCGTCGGCGAGATGGCGGAGAACCAGTTCCGCGTGGGTCTGGTGCGGGTGGAGCGTGCGGTCAAGGAGCGACTCTCGCTTGCCGAGTCCGAGGGGCTCATGCCGCAGGAGCTGATCAACGCCAAGCCGGTCTCGGCCGCGATCAAGGAGTTCTTCGGCTCCAGCCAGCTCTCGCAGTTCATGGACCAGAACAACCCACTCTCCGAGGTCACCCACAAGCGCCGTGTGTCGGCACTCGGCCCGGGCGGTCTGGCCCGCGAGCGCGCCGGCTTCGAGGTGCGCGACGTGCACCCGACGCATTACGGTCGCGTCTGTCCGATCGAGACCCCCGAGGGTCCGAACATCGGTCTGATCAACTCCTTGGCCGTCTATGCGCGGACCAACTCCTACGGCTTCCTGGAAACCCCCTACCGCAAGGTGGAAGGTGGTCTGGTGACCACGGATATCCAGTATCTGTCGGCGATCGAGGAAGGCAACTTCGTGATCGCGCAGGCCAACGCCACGCTCGACGACGAGGGTCACCTGACCGACGCGCTGGTGTCCTGCCGTCATGCCAACGAGTTCACGATGCGTGCGCCCGAGGAGGTCCAGTTCATGGACGTCTCGCCGCGTCAGATCGTCTCGGTCGCCGCCTCCCTGATCCCCTTCCTGGAGCACGACGACGCCAACCGGGCACTCATGGGCTCGAACATGCAGCGCCAGGCGGTCCCGACCTTGCGGGCCGAGAAACCGCTGATCGGCACCGGCATGGAGCGTGTCGTGGCCAAGGACTCGGGCGTGTGTGTGGTGGCGCGCCGCGGCGGGGCCATCGAATCGGTCGATGCCGCGCGTATCGTGGTGCGGGTCAACGACGAGGAGGCCGTTCCCGGCATCCCCGGCGTGGACATCTACAACCTCACCAAGTACACCAGGTCCAACCAGAACACCTGTATCAATCAGCGTCCGCTGGTGAAGTCGGGCGATATCGTGTCCCTGGACGACGTGCTCGCCGACGGGCCTTCCACGGACATGGGCGAGCTGGCCCTGGGGCAGAACCTGCGGGTCGCCTTCATGCCCTGGAACGGCTACAACTTCGAGGACTCGATCCTGCTCTCCGAGCGCCTGGTGGAGGAAGATCGCTTCACCAGCATCCACATCGAGGAGCTCGCCTGTCTGGCGCGCGACACCAAGCTGGGGCCGGAGGAGATCACGAGCGATATCCCCAACGTCGGCGAGTCGGCCCTGGCCAAGCTCGACGAGTCGGGCATCGTCTATGTGGGTGCGGAGGTGCGCGACGGCGACATCCTGGTCGGCAAGGTCACGCCCAAGGGCGAGACCCAGTTGACGCCCGAGGAGAAGCTGCTGCGGGCCATCTTCGGCGAGAAGGCGTCCGACGTGAAGGACACCTCGCTGCGTCTGCCTTCGGGGATGAGCGGCACGGTGGTCGATGTGCAGGTCTTTACCCGCGACGGTGTCGACAAGGACAAGCGTGCGCTCCAGATCGAGGAGATGGAGCTCGACCGCGTGCGCAAGGACTTCGCCGACCAGCAACGCATCATGGAGAACGACACCTTCCAGCGCGTGGAGCGACTGCTGGTGGGCAAGGTCGCCGACGGCGGGCCGCGCAATCTGGCCCCCGGTGCAAAGGTCACCAAGGCCTATCTGCAGGAGCTTGCCTCCAACGGCTCGCGCGATCAGTGGCTCGAGATCCGGATGCGTGCCGAAGACGTCGCGACCCAGCTCGAGGCCGTTGCGGCTCAGATCAAGCAGCAGCGGGAGGAATTCCGCGATCGCTACGAGGTCAAGAAACGCAAGATCTCGAGCGGCGACGATCTGGCGCCGGGCGTGCTCAAGATGGTCAAGGTGTACGTGGCCGTCAAACGGCGCGTCCAGCCCGGCGACAAGATGGCCGGGCGCCACGGCAACAAGGGCGTGATTTCCAAGGTGGTGCCGATCGAGGACATGCCCTTCTCGGCGGACGGCGAGCCGGTCGACATCGTCCTGAACCCGCTCGGCGTGCCCTCGCGTATGAACGTCGGACAAGTGCTCGAGACCCATCTGGGTTGGGCGGCCAACGGTCTCGGGGTGAAGATCGAGAAGATGCTTCGTGCGCACACGGCGGTCGTCGAGCTGCGTGCCTTCCTCGAGAAGATCTACAACACGAGCGGCAAGCGCGAGGATCTCGACAGCTTCACCGACGAGGAAATCCTGGAGCTGTCGCGTCATCTGACGCGAGGCGTGCCTCTGGCGACGCCGGTGTTCGACGGCGCGACCGAGGAGGAGATCCGGGCGATGCTCAAGCTCGCCGATCGCGACAATTCCGATATCGGCATCCCGAGTGGCCAAACCCAGCTCTACGACGGGCGCACCGGCGATCCCTTCGAGCGCCCGGTCACGGTCGGCTACATGTACATCATCAAGCTGAACCACTTGGTCGACGACAAGATGCATGCGCGCTCCACCGGACCATACAGTCTGGTCACCCAGCAACCCTTGGGCGGCAAGGCGCAGTTCGGCGGGCAGCGGTTCGGCGAGATGGAGGTCTGGGCGCTGGAGGCCTACGGTGCCGCCTACACCCTGCAGGAGATGCTCACCGTGAAGTCCGACGACGTGAACGGGCGCACCAAGATGTACAAGAACATCGTGGACGGCGACCATCGGATGGAGGCGGGCATGCCCGAGTCGTTCAACGTGCTCGTGAAGGAGATTCGGTCGTTGGCGATCAACATCGAGCTCCAGCAGGACTGAACCGCGTCCGGAGGGGTTTGCGAGGATTGAGCCCCTGCGTGGCCGAATCGCAATCAACGCGCGTTGGCGCGACGCGGTTCAGGAGCTTTATTTTATTGTTCTGAACCGCGTCGACTGCGTCGTTTGTGGAGACTCTCGAGGCCGAGTCACGACGACGATCTTGCATGTCGTAGCGGACGCGGTTCAGTTTTTAGCCCTTGGCCTCGAGCGCCGGAATCCGCTTTCGAGCGGATCTCGAGCGGTCGGCCGATTGCTGATCATCGTCATTGTAGGCAGGAGATAAGATCTTGAAAGATCTACTGAAAATCATCAAGCAGCAGGGTCAGGCACTGGAATTCGACGCGATCAAGATCGGACTCGCCTCCCCCGAGATGATCCGTTCCTGGTCCTACGGCGAGGTCAAGAAGCCGGAGACGATCAACTACCGGACTTTCAAGCCGGAGCGTGACGGGCTGTTTTGCGCCAAGATCTTCGGTCCGATTACGGACTACGAGTGCATCTGCGGCAAGTACAAGCGTCTGAAGCACCGCGGTGTGGTGTGCGAGAAGTGCGGGGTCGAGGTCACGCTGGCGAAGGTCCGGCGCGAGCGCATGGGCCATATCGATTTGGCGAGCCCGGTCGCGCACATCTGGTTTTTGAAGTCCCTGCCGTCGCGTATCGGTCTGCTGCTGGACATGACCTTGCGCGACATCGAGCGCATCCTCTATTTCGAGTCCTTCGTGGTGGTGGACCCGGGTCTGGTGGTCGACTTGGAGCGCGGCCAGCTGCTCAACGACGAGCAGTATCTCGAAGCGCTGGAGGCGAACGGCGACGAGTTCGACGCGCGCATGGGTGCGGAGGCCGTCTACGAGCTGCTGCGCACCATCAAGCTGGAGGACGAGGTCCGGCGCATGCGCGAGGAAATCGAGACCACCAACTCCGAAACCAAGATCAAGAAGCTCTCCAAGCGCTTGAAGCTCATGGAATCGCTGATGGCCTCGGGCAATCGTCCGGAGTGGATGATCCTCACTGTCCTGCCCGTCCTGCCGCCCGAGCTGCGCCCCTTGGTGCCGCTGGACGGCGGCCGGTTCGCGACCTCGGATCTGAACGACCTCTATCGTCGGGTCATCAACCGCAACAACCGCCTCAAGCGCCTGCTCGATCTGGTCGCGCCCGACATCATCGTGCGCAACGAAAAGCGCATGCTGCAGGAGTCGGTCGACGCGCTGCTCGACAACGGGCGGCGCGGGCGTGCGATTACGGGCACCAACAAGCGCCCGCTCAAGTCGCTCGCCGACATGATCAAGGGCAAGCAGGGGCGGTTCCGTCAGAACCTGCTCGGCAAGCGTGTCGACTACTCGGGCCGCTCGGTCATCGTGGTGGGCCCGACCCTGATGCTGCATCAGTGCGGTCTGCCCAAGCGCATGGCGCTCGAGCTCTTCAAGCCCTTCATCTTCAGCAAGCTGCAATTGCGCGGCCTGGCGGCGACCATCAAGGCCGCCAAGAAGATGGTCGAGCGCGGTACCCCGGAGGTCTGGGACATCCTCGACGAGGTGATCCGCGAGCACCCGGTGATGCTCAACCGCGCGCCGACCCTGCATCGACTCGGCATCCAAGCCTTCGAGCCGGTGCTCATCGAGGGCAAGGCGATCCAGCTCCATCCGCTCGTCTGTACCGCCTTCAACGCGGACTTCGACGGCGACCAGATGGCGGTGCACGTGCCCTTGTCGCTGGAGGCGCAGATTGAAGCCCGCGCGCTCATGATGGCCTCCAACAACATCCTCTCCCCGGCCAACGGCGAGCCCATCATCGTGCCCTCGCAGGACGTGGTGCTCGGGCTCTATTACATGACCCGCGAGCGCGTGAACGCGAAGGGCGAGGGGAGCGTCTTCACCGATATCGACGAGGCACGCCGGGCCTACGAGACCGGGCATGCCGATCTGCATGCGCGCTGTAAGGTTCGCATCCGCGAGGTGATCAAGCACAAGGACGCCTCGATGCACGAGAACACGGCGATCCGGGAGACCACCCTGGGTCGTGCCCTGGTGTTCGCCATCGTTCCGGACGGACTGCCGTTCGATCTGGTGGACCGCGCACTCGGCAAGAAGCAGATCTCGCGCTTGATCAATATCTGCTATCGCCAGCTCGGTCTGAAGGAGACCGTGGTCTTCGCCGACCAGGTCATGTACATGGGCTTCCGGATGGCGACACGTTCCGGCGTCTCGATCGGTCTGGACGACATGGCCGTCCCGGAGGAGAAGGCGGGGATCCTCGCGGCCGCCGAGAAGGAGGTCAAGGAGATCCAGGACCAATACGCGTCCGGTCTCGTGACCAACGGCGAGCGCTACAACAAGGTCGTCGACATCTGGTCGCACACCAACGATCGTGTCGCCAAGTCCATGATGAGCAAGCTCGGCAAGGACAGCGTCATCGATCGCGACGGCAACGAGGTGACTCAGGACTCGTTCAACTCCATCTACATGATGGCCGACTCCGGCGCGCGCGGCTCGGCGGCACAGATCCGGCAGCTCGCCGGTATGCGCGGTCTCATGGCCAAGCCGGACGGCTCCATCATCGAGACGCCGATCACCGCGAACTTCCGCGAGGGTCTGAACGTTATCCAGTACTTCATCTCCACGCACGGCGCACGCAAGGGTCTGGCCGACACGGCGCTCAAGACCGCCAACTCGGGTTATCTGACCCGTCGTTTGGTCGACGTCGCGCAGGACATGGTGGTGCTCGAGGTCGATTGCGGCACCGAGGGCGGGTTGATCATGACGCCCATCATCGAGGGCGGCGACGTGGTCGAGCCCTTGCGCGAGCGCATCCTCGGACGCGTGGCGGCAGTGGATGTCTATCAGCCCGGCACCGAGGAGCTCGTCTGCGAGGCCGGGACCCTGCTCGACGAGTCTTGGGTCGAGCGCTTCGAGACCTTCGGCATCGATCAGGTGCGCGTACGCTCGCCGATTACCTGCGAGTCGCGTCTCGGTGTTTGCGCCCAGTGCTACGGACGCGACCTGGCGCGCGGTCATCGCGTGAACCTCGGCGAGGCGGTGGGTGTGATCGCCGCCCAGTCGATCGGCGAGCCCGGCACGCAGCTGACGATGCGGACCTTCCACATCGGCGGTGCGGCATCACGGGCCGCGGCGGTCAACAGCATCGACATCAAGAATGCAGGCTCGGTGCGACTGCACAACATCAAGGTCGTCGAGCATCACTCGGGCAAGAACCTGGTCGCGGTCTCGCGCTCGGGCGAGTTGACCGTCGTCGACGATCGCGGGCTCGAGAAGGAGCGCTACAAGGTGCCTTACGGCGCCAGCCTGCGTGCCGCCGACGGCGACCCCGTGAAACCGGGCGACGTCGTGGCCAACTGGGATCCGCATACCCATCCGGTCGTCACCGAGGTGGCCGGCAAGCTGGCCTTCGAGGACTTCATCGAGGGTGTCACCGTGCAGGGGCAGGTCGACGACGTCACGGGTCTGACCTCGCGCGTGGTTATCGATCCCAAGCAGCGGGCGTCCTCCGGCAAGGATCTGCGCCCGATGGTCAAGCTGCTTGACGAGGAAGGCAACGAGCTCAAGATTGCGGGCACCGACCTCCCGGCGCGTTACTTCCTGCCCGCGGGCGCGATCGTCGGCGTCGAGGACGGAGCCAACGTGGGCGTCGGCGATATCCTGGCGCGTATTCCGCAGGAGTCGAGTAAGACGCGCGACATCACCGGCGGTCTGCCGCGTGTTGCCGACCTGTTCGAGGCCCGCAAGCCCAAAGAGGTGGCCTTGCTCGCGGAGGCCAGCGGGACGATCGGCTTCGGCAAGGACACCAAGGGCAAGCAGCGCCTTGTCATCACCATGGACGACGGGGAGACGGTCGAAGAGCTGATCCCGAAGTGGCGCAACGTCAACGTCTTCGAAGGCGAGCGCGTGGAGCGTGGCGAGGTCATCGCCGACGGCGAGCTGGCCTCCCACGACATCCTGCGTCTGAAGGGCGTCACCGCCTTGGCCGAATACCTCGTCAAGGAGATCCAGGACGTCTATCGGCTGCAGGGTGTGAAGATCAACGACAAGCACATCGAGGTGATTGTTCGCCAGATGCTGCGCAAGGTCGAAGTGACCTCCGCGGGCGATACCCGTTTGCTGCGCGGCGAGCAGGTCGAGCATGCGCACCTGATGGACGAGAACAAGCGGGTCATGGCCGAAGGCAAGCAACCGGCGCTCTACGAGCCTCTGCTGCTCGGGATCACCAAGGCGTCGCTTGCGACCGAGTCGTTCATCTCCGCCGCGTCCTTCCAGGAGACGACTCGCGTCTTGACCGAGGCCGCGGTGCGCGGCTCCACGGACCGCTTGGCCGGTCTGAAGGAGAATGTCATCGTCGGCCGTTTGATCCCCGCGGGATCCGGTCTCGCGCATCACCAGGAGCGGCGCCGGCAGCGGCAAATGGAGATGCCGGCCTCCGGTAAGGTCGAGATGGCGACCGAGGAGCTCGAAGAGGCATTGAAGAAGGCGCTCAATACCTCCGACGCAAGGTGACTTCGGTTTCACGCGTTGCAGCGGGGCGCCGGCTCGGCGTACCCGCGTCTTTCGCGTCGCACGCGACCGGAGCGACACACCGCGTCGGACCGCAGGGATGGCTAACCGGTTGACACCGCCGGTCCTCCTCCCTATACTGCTCGGTCTCAGCTAGACGGCTCCGCGCCGTCTAGCCTCTTTTTTTCTAGGTCTGGTTCCTTGGTCTGGGCACCCATCCGCCCGGTCCCCGAGTCGATCGATCGCATACGTGCGGCTGTGCCGTCTTAACTAGTCGGCCCGCGGTCGCGCAAGAGTGATTTTACGCTTGTGTTTTCGGCGCCGTTGCGCCTTTGGAGACTGATTGCATGGCAACGATCAACCAACTCGTGCGCAAGCCCCGCAAGCGTGTCGTGGCGAAGAGCACCGTACCTGCGCTCGAAGCCTGTCCTCAGCGACGTGGCGTCTGTACGCGGGTTTATACCACGACCCCGAAGAAGCCGAACTCAGCTCTGCGTAAGGTTGCTCGCGTTCGGTTGACCAACGGCTACGAGGTTGCATCCTACATTGGTGGCGAAGGCCACAACCTCCAAGAGCATTCGGTGGTGCTGATTCGCGGCGGACGTGTCAAGGATCTTCCCGGTGTGCGCTATCACACGGTGCGCGGCACGCTGGACACCTCGGGTGTCGAGAAGCGGCGTCAGGGCCGTTCCAAGTACGGCGCCAAGCGTCCCAAGAAGTGATCCGGTCGCCGGATCGGTCAGCCCAATTGAGTGAAATCGGAGTCTAAAACAACATGCCGAGAAGACGCGTTGCCGCCCGTCGCCAGATCCTTCCCGATCCGAAGCACGGAAGCGAGCTCCTGACCAAGTTCATCAACATGATGATGGAAGACGGTAAGAAGTCCGTCGCCGAGCGCATTATTTATACAGCGCTCGATCAGGTGACCGAGAAGAAAGGCGGGCGTCCGGTCGAGCTGCTCGAGCAGGCGATGGACAACGTGCGTCCGGCGGTCGAAGTCAAGTCACGGCGTGTCGGCGGCGCGACCTATCAGGTCCCGGTCGAAGTCCGCTCGACGCGGCGCAACTCGTTGGCGATGCGTTGGATCATCGACGCGGCGCGCAAGCGTTCCGAGAAGTCGATGGCGTTGCGTTTGGCCGGCGAGCTGATGGATGCCGCGGATTCTCGCGGCTCCGCCGTGAAGAAGAAAGAAGATACGCATCGGATGGCCGAAGCAAACAAGGCCTTCTCGCATTACCGCTGGTAGCAAGCAGCGCAGACCGAGTTTCATTCAATCAGGGCGGATACAGTCGTGGCACGTAGCACCCCAATCGAGCGGTATCGCAATCTCGGCATCATGGCGCACATCGATGCCGGGAAGACAACGACCACCGAGCGCGTTCTCTTTTATACGGGTGTCTCGCACAAGCTCGGCGAAGTGCACGACGGCGCCGCCACCATGGACTGGATGGAGCAGGAGCAGGAGCGCGGAATCACCATTACCTCCGCTGCAACAACCTGTTTCTGGAAGGGGATGAGCCGGGAGCGTCCCGAGCACCGGATCAACATTATCGATACGCCCGGACACGTCGATTTCACGATCGAAGTCGAGCGTTCGCTGCGTGTGCTCGACGGTGCCTGTGCGGTGTTCTGCGCCGTGGGCGGTGTCGAGCCGCAGTCGGAGACCGTCTGGCGTCAAGCCGATAAATACGGCGTGCCGCGGATCGCGTTCGTCAACAAGATGGACCGGATGGGCGCGAATTTCTTTCGCGTCGTGCAGCAGGTCAAGGACCGGCTCGGCGGCAATGCCGTCCCGATTCAGGTTCCGATCGGTGCGGAAGAAGATTTCAAGGGCGTCGTCGACCTCGTCCAAATGAAGGCCGTCTATTGGGACGAGGCCTCCCGCGGCATGGAGTACGAGCTTCGCGACATCCCCGAAGACCTGCAGGACCTTTGCGAGGAGTGGCGCGAGCACATGGTCGAGGCCGCCGCCGAGGCCAACGAAGAGCTGATGGAGAAGTATCTCGAAGGTCAGCCGCTGACCGAGGCCGAGATCATGGCCGGTCTGCGTGCACGCACGCTGCGGAACGAGGTCGTTCCGATGATGTGCGGCTCGGCCTTCAAGAACAAGGGCGTGCAGGCGATGTTGGATGCGGTCATCGACTACATGCCGTCGCCGCTCGACGTGCCGGCCATCAAGGGGATTTTGGACGACAAGGACGAGTCCGAAGGCGAGCGTCCGGCATCCGACGAGGCGCCCTTTGCAGCACTTGCGTTCAAGATCGCAACCGACCCCTTTGTCGGTACGCTGACCTTCTTCCGTGCCTACTCGGGTGTGCTCAAGTCCGGGGATACCATCTACAACCCGGTCAAGCACAAAAAGGAGCGCATCGGTCGTATCCTGCAGATGCACGCCAACGAGCGCCAGGAGATCAAGGAGGTCCACGCCGGTGATATCGCTGCAGCGGTCGGGCTCAAGGATGTCACCACGGGTGACACCCTGTGCGACCTCAACAAGGTGATTACGCTCGAGCGTATGGAGTTCCCGGAGCCGGTCATCTCGGTGGCCGTGGAGCCCAAGACGAAGAGCGACCAGGAGAAGATGGGCGTCGCGCTCTCGAAGCTGGCTCAGGAGGATCCGTCCTTCCGCGTGCACACCGACGAGGAGTCCGGTCAGACCATCATCTCCGGGATGGGCGAGCTACATCTGGAGATCATCGTCGATCGGATGCGTCGCGAGTTCAAGGTCGAGGCCAACGTCGGTGCGCCGCAGGTCAGCTACCGCGAGACGATCCGCAAGAGCGTCGAGCAAGAGACCAAGTTCGCACGCCAGTCCGGCGGTCGCGGTCAGTACGGTCATGTGTACCTCCGAATCGAGCCGCAAGAGGCGGGTGTCGGATACGAGTTCGTCAATGCGATCGTCGGCGGTACCGTTCCGAAGGAATACATCCCGGCGGTCGACAAAGGCATCCAAGAGGCCATGAAGAACGGCATTCTGGCCGGCTTTCCGATGGTGGACATCAAGGTCACGCTCTACGACGGCTCCTATCATGAAGTCGACTCGAGCGAAATGGCCTTCAAGATCGCCGGCTCGATGGGCATCAAGGAAGGGGCAGCCAAGGCCAAGCCGGTTTTGCTCGAGCCCATCATGAAGGTCGAGGTCGTGACGCCCGAAGTGAACATGGGCGATGTCATGGGCGATCTGAATAGTCGTCGCGGCATGATCCAGGGGATGGACGATGCGCCATCCGGGAAGAT
The DNA here is from genome assembly GCF_018399035.1 of Thiocapsa sp. Taxonomy (GTDB): domain Bacteria; phylum Pseudomonadota; class Gammaproteobacteria; order Chromatiales; family Chromatiaceae; genus Thiocapsa. The sequence continues at coordinate 2,157,558 of NZ_CP073760.1, read as the reverse complement.
CATCCGTGCAGAGGTCCCCTTGTCCGAGATGTTCGGCTATGCGACGGACCTCCGGTCGGCCACCCAAGGGCGGGCGACCTACAGCATGGAGTTCTGTAAGTACAACGAAGTGCCCGCCAGCATTGCCGAAGCGGTCTCAAAGAAACAGTAACGAGCGACAGGGGTAGAGTGGGATGTCCAAAGCAAAATTCGAGCGCAGCAAGCCACACGTGAACGTCGGCACGATCGGCCACGTCGACCACGGCAAGACGACCTTGACGGCGGCGATCACGACGCACCAGGCGAAGCAATTCGGTGGTGAGGCGCGCGCCTACGACCAGATCGACAATGCCCCCGAGGAGCGCGAGCGCGGCATCACGATTGCGACGGCGCACGTGGAGTACGAGACGACCAACCGGCATTACGCCCATGTGGACTGCCCCGGCCACGCCGACTACGTGAAGAACATGATCACGGGTGCGGCGCAGATGGACGGCGCGATCCTGGTGGTCTCGGCTGCCGACGGCCCGATGCCGCAGACCCGCGAGCATATCCTGCTGTCGCGCCAGGTCGGCGTGCCCTACATCGTGGTGTATTTGAACAAGGTCGACATGCTCGACGATCCCGAGCTGCTCGAGCTGGTGGAGATGGAAGTGCGCGAGCTGCTCTCCAAGTACGACTTCCCCGGCGACGACACCCCGATCGTCACCGGCTCGGCGAAGCTGGCACTGGAAGGCGTGGATTCCGAGATCGGCACCCAATCCATCGACCGTTTGATGGAAGCGCTCGATACCTACATCCCGCAGCCCGAGCGTGCGGTGGACGGTGCCTTCCTGATGCCGATCGAAGACGTCTTCTCGATCTCCGGTCGCGGCACCGTGGTGACCGGGCGCATCGAGCGCGGCATCGTGAAGGTCGGCGAAGAGGTCGAGATCGTCGGCATCAAGGACACCGTGAAGACCACCTGCACGGGTGTGGAGATGTTCCGCAAGCTGCTCGATCAGGGTCAGGCCGGTGACAACGTCGGCGTGCTGCTGCGCGGCACCAAGCGTGAAGACGTGGAGCGCGGCCAGGTGTTGGCCAAGCCCAAGTCGATCAACCCGCACACCCATTTCGAAGCCGAGGTGTACGTGTTGAGCAAGGACGAAGGCGGTCGTCACACGCCGTTCTTCAACGGCTACCGTCCGCAGTTCTACTTCCGCACCACCGACGTGACCGGTGCCTGCGAGCTGCCCGAGGGCATCGAGATGGTGATGCCCGGGGATAACGTGAAGATGACGATCAAGCTGATTGCGCCGATCGCCATGGAAGAAGGGTTGCGCTTTGCAGTGCGCGAAGGCGGCCGCACCGTCGGTGCCGGCGTCGTCGCGAAGATCATCGAGTAAAGGCATGAACAACCAGAGAATTCGTATTCGCCTGAAGGCGTTCGACCATCGCTTGATCGATCAGTCGGCTCGCGAGATCGTCGATACCGCCAAGCGTACGGGCGCACAGGTGCGTGGTCCGGTGCCGCTTCCTTCCAAGAAGGAGCGCTTTACCATCCTCGTCTCGCCGCACGTCAACAAGGACGCGCGCGACCAGTACGAGCTGCGGACACACAAGCGCCTGATGGATATCGTCGACCCGACCGACAAGACGGTCGACGCATTGATGAAATTGGATCTGGCCGCGGGCGTCGACGTCCAGATCAAGTTGAGCTGAGGACGAACCCATGGCGATCGGATTGATTGGGCGTAAGGCCGGCATGACCCGGCTGTTCAGCGAGGACGGAGACAGTATCCCTGTTACCGTCATCGAGGTGCAGCCGAACCGGGTCAGCCAGGTCAAGTCTGCCGAGACTGACGGCTACAGCGCGATTCAGGTCGCCTTCGGGAATCGGAGGGCCTCGCGCGTCACCAAGCCGATGGCCGGCCACTATGCCAAGGCGGGTGTCGAGGCGGGTGAATGCCTGCGCGAATTTCGTCTGGAGAGCGGCGAAGGGGCCGAGCTCGCTGTCGGCTCCGAGATCTCGGTCGACATCTTCGCACCCGGCCAGAAGGTCGACGTGCGGGGCGTGACCAAGGGCCGCGGTTTCGCAGGTGCGATCAAGCGGCACCATTTCGCCGGCCAGGATGCGACCCACGGCAACTCGCTGTCACATCGTGCCCCGGGCTCGATCGGCCAGAACCAGTCGCCGGGTCGCGTCTTCAAAGGTAAGAAGATGGCGGGCCATCTCGGTGCGGCCAATCGCTGCACGCAGAACCTCGAGGTCGTGCGTGTCGATGCCGACCGTCAGCTTCTGTTGGTGCGCGGCGGCGTTCCCGGTCCGACCGGCGGCCGGTTGGTCGTGTTGCCGTCCGTGAAGCACAAGAATAAGGGTTAAGCACTCATGGAGCTCACGATACGAAACGATGCCGGCGGGTCCAGTCTGCAGGTTGCGGACACCGTCTTCGGGGTCGACTACAAGCCGGGTCTGATTCACCAGGTCGTCAACGCCTACATGGCCGGCGCGCGCGCCGGAACCCGGGCGCAAAAGACGCGTGCCGAGGTCTCGGGCGGCGGTGCGAAGCCGTGGCGGCAGAAAGGCACCGGTCGGGCCCGTGCGGGCAGCTCGCGCAGTCCGATCTGGCGCTCGGGCGGCGTGACCTTCGCTGCGAAGCCACAGGATTACAGCCAAAAGGTCAACCGCAAGATGTATCGCGGCGCCGTGCGCTCGATTCTGTCCGAGCTGGTTCGCCAAGGGCGTTTGGTCGTCGTCGACGATCTGCATGTCGAGGCCCCCAAGACCAAGGAGCTGCTGGCACTTCTGAAGCGCCACGAGCTGACCGACGTGCTCATGCTGACTGACGGTCTCGACGACAACCTTTACCTGGCATCGCGCAACATCCCGAAGGTCGACGTGATGGCGGTTCAAGACGTCGACCCGGTCAGCATGGTTGCGTTCGACACCGTGCTCGCCACCGAGGCGGCAGTGAAGTACCTGGAGGAGCGACTGGCATGAACAACGAGCGTCTCATGAACGTCCTGTTGGCGCCGCTCGTCTCCGAGAAGACGACTCGGGCCGGCGATCTCGCCGGTCAATACGGTTTCCGTGTTGCGACCGATGCAAACAAGCGCGAAATCGCGCGCGCCGTCGAGCTGATGTTCAACGTCAAGGTCGACGGGGTACAGGTGCTGAACGTCAAGGGGAAAAACAAGCGGCACGGCCAACGCCTCGGCAAGCGCAACGACTGGCGCAAGGCTTATGTGCGTCTCGAAGCCGGGCACGACATCGACTTCGGCGGCGGCGCCTGAACGGGCCGGCCCACAGCAGCGGATAGACCAAGATGGCAATCGTAAAGACCAAACCGACTTCGGCCGGGCGGCGTTTCGTCGTCAAGGTGCAGTCGCCCGAGCTGCATAAAGGCGCGCCCTACGGGCCGCTCGTCGAGAAGAAGGCGAAGCATGGCGGGCGCAACAATCTCGGGCGCATCACCGTGCGTCACCAGGGTGGCGGACACAAGCAGCACTACCGTCTTGTTGACTTCAAACGCAACAAGGAAGGGGTTCCGGCGGTTGTCGAGCGGCTCGAATACGACCCGAACCGCACGGCCCATTTAGCCCTTCTGAAATATGCCGACGGCGAGCGGGCCTACATCATTGCACCCAAAGGTCTTGCTGTCGGTGGCCGTGTCGAGGCCGGCGAGGCCGCGCCTATCAGCGCGGGCAACTGCATGCCGTTGCGCAATGTTCCCGTGGGAACGCAGGTGCATTGCATCGAGATGCGCCCCGGTAAGGGCGCGCAGATCGCGCGGGCCGCGGGCAGCTCGGCGCAGCTTGTTGCACGCGACGGCAAGAGCGCGACTCTGCGATTGCGTTCCGGTGAGATGCGCAAGATCCACGTCGACTGTCGTGCCGTGATCGGCGAGGTCGGCAACAGCGAAAACTCTCTGCGCAAGCTCGGCAAGGCCGGTGCGTCGCGCTGGCGGGGTGTACGGCCGACCGTCCGCGGTGTGGTCATGAACCCGGTTGATCATCCGCATGGCGGCGGCGAAGGCCGGACTTCCGGCGGACGTCACCCGGTGACACCTTGGGGCGTGCCGACCAAGGGTCACAAGACACGCAAGAACAAGCGGACCGACGCGATGATCGTCCGACGTCGCGGACGCAAGTAAACAAGGCGAGGTTGAGCAAGTGCCACGTTCGATACGAAAAGGACCCTTTGTCGACCACCATCTGATCAAGAAGGTCGAAGAGGCGGTCGCGCAAAACAGCAAGCGCCCCATCAAGACTTGGTCACGCCGATCCATGGTGTTGCCCGAGATGGTTGGGTTGACCATTGCGGTCCACAACGGGCGTCTGCACGTGCCGGTGCTCGTCAACGAAAACATGATCGGCCACAAGCTCGGCGAGTTTGCATTGACCCGGACCTACCGGGGACATGCCGCCGACCGCAAGGCGAAGAAGCGCTAGCCGGAGATGGGGATGCGAGCCGAAGCAACACTGAAATATGCACGGGTCTCGGCCCAAAAGGCCCGGCTGATCGCGGACATGATCCGCGGGCGCGACGTCGAAGAGGCCCTGAACACCTTGACCTTCAGCACGCAAAAGAGCGCGTTGATCATCAAGAAGGTCCTGGAGTCGGCGGTCGCGAATGCCGAGCACAACGAAGGCGCCGACATCGACGAGCTGAAGGTCGCGTCGATCCAGGTCGACGAGGGCCCGACCATGAAGCGGATCCGCCCGCGTGCCAAGGGTCGTGCGAATCGGATCATGAAACGCACCAGCCACATCCGGCTGACCGTGGCGGAAGGCTAAGGGGACCAGTATGGGACAGAAAGTTCATCCAACCGGCATCCGCCTTGGCATCGTCAAGGACTGGACCTCGAAGTGGTACGCAACGTCGAAGGACTATGCGAATTTCCTCAATACCGACATCGAGGTGCGGTCCTTCCTGCGCAAGGAATTGGCCAAGGCATCGGTGAGTCGAATTCAGATCGATCGTCCGGCGAAGAATGCCCACATCACCATCCACACGGCACGTCCGGGTGTGGTGATCGGCAAGAAGGGCGAGGATATCGATAAGCTGCGTGCCAAGGTCTCCAAGATGATGGGGATCCCGGTTCACATCAGCATCGAGGAGATCCGTAAGCCCGAGCTGGATGCGCAGCTCGTCGCCGAAGGCATTGCGCAGCAGCTCGAGCGCCGCATCATGTTCCGACGCGCGATGAAGCGCGCGATTCAGAACACCATGCGGCTCGGCGCCGAAGGCGTTCGGGTCAACGTCGCCGGTCGGTTGAACGGTGCCGAGATTGCACGGACCGAGTGGGCGCGCGAGGGCCGAGTCCCGCTGCATACGCTGCGTGCCGACATCGATTACGGCTTCGCCGAGGCGCGGACCACCTACGGTGTGATCGGCGTGAAGGTCTGGATCTTCAAAGGCGAGGTATTCGGTGATCAGCTCCCCGAGGAACCGGCGCCGAAGGCGTCCGCAAGAAGGGGTTAAGTCATGCTGCAACCAAAACGCACAAAATTTCGCAAGCAACACAAAGGCCGCAACCGTGGTCTTGCGCAGAGCGGCAACAAGGTCAGCTTCGGCGATTTCGGGTTGAAGGCGGTCGGCCGCGGTCGACTGACGGCGCGCCAGATCGAGGCCGCGCGACGTGCCATCACGAGAAAGGTCAAGCGTGGCGGAAAGCTCTGGATTCGCGTATTTCCGGACAAGCCGATTTCCAAGAAGCCTCTCGAAGTCCGTATGGGTAAGGGCAAAGGCAACGTCGAGTACTGGGTCGCCCTGGTGCAGCCCGGCCTCGTGCTTTACGAGATCGAGGGCGTGACCGAAGAGCTGGCCCGCGAGGCGTTCGAGCTGGCTGCGGCCAAACTCCCCGTGCAGACCACCTTTGAGAGACGGATGATCCTGTGATGAAGGCGAACGAGCTAAGAACGCGCAGCCGCGAGGACCTCCAGAAGGAGCTGATGAATCTGTTGCGCGAGCAATTCAACCTGCGGATGCAGAGGGGCACCGGACAACTGTCCAAGCCCTCGCAAATGAAGGCCGTGCGTCGGGAGATCGCTCGCGTGAAGACGATTATGGGCGAGCAGAAGGCGGGTGCGACATCATGAGCGAAGAGACGACCAGCAATCCGAGCAGCAACCGGACACTCGACGGACGGGTGACCAGCAGCGCGATGGACAAGACCGTCACGGTGCTCATCGAGCGCAAGGTCAAGCATCCCTTGTACGGCAAGTTCATGCGTCGCTCGACCAAGATCCATGCACACGACGAAGAGAACGCCTGCTCCGAGGGCGATCTGGTTCGGGTCGAGCAGTGTCGTCCGCTGTCCAAGACCAAGACGTGGCGCTTGATCGAGATCCTCGAAAAGGCCCGTTGAGACCGGTCGTGGACGCCCCGCTTCCGACAGGGTCGCGGTGGACGCCGAGAGAACAGGTCATCCGGGCAGCACAATAAGTTTAGGTAAACAACAATGATTCAGATGCAGACCGATCTCAGCGTCGCCGACAACAGCGGCGCACGGCGGGTGCAGTGCATCAAGGTGCTCGGCGGATCGCATCGGCGCTACGCAGGCATCGGCGATGTCATCAAGGTCACCGTCAAGGATGCCATTCCGCGCGGCAAGGTCAAGAAGGGCGATGTCTACAACGCGGTCGTGGTGCGCACGCGTAAAGGCGTGCGCCGTCCGGACGGCTCGACCATCCGTTTCGACGGCAACGCAGCCGTCCTCTTGAACAACCAGCTTCAGCCGATCGGGACCCGCATCTTCGGGCCGGTGACGCGTGAGCTCCGCGGCGAGCGGTTTATGAAGATCATCTCGCTCGCGCCTGAAGTTTTATAGGGGGGCCGGGAGAGATGCAGAAGATCAAGAAGGGTGACGACGTCATGGTCATCACCGGCAAAGACAAAGGCAAGCGTGGCACGGTGTTGAAGGTGCTCGACAAGGATCATGTGGTCGTCGAGAACATCAACATTGCCCGGAAGCATCAGAAGGCGAATCCGCAGGCCGGCGAGCCGGGTGGGATCGTCGACAAGGTGATGCCGATCCAGGTGTCCAACGTCGCGCTCTACAACCCGCAGAAAGGCGGCCCGGATCGAGTCGGTTTCAAGATTCTCGAAGACGGCCGAAAGGTGCGCGTATTCAAGTCGGACGGCGAAGTCGTCGACGTCTGACCGAAGGAAACGAGATGACCAGACTACAGAAAGATTACCAGGATCGCATCGTCGGTCAGTTGCGCGAGCGGTTCGGCTTCAAGAGCGTGATGCAGGTTCCGCGCATCGAGAAGATCACCCTGAATATGGGTGTCGGCGAGGCGATCGCGGACAAGAAGGTCATGGACAACGCCGTCGCCGATCTGCGTCTCATCGCCGGCCAGCAGCCGATCGTGACCTTCGCACGCAAATCCGTCGCGGGCTTCAAGATCCGCGAGGGTTGGCCGATCGGCTGCAAGGTGACGCTGCGTCGCGAGCGGATGTATGAGTTCGTAGACCGTCTGGTCAGCGTCGCCATCCCGCGTATTCGCGACTTTCGCGGCCTGAGCGCGAAGGCCTTCGACGGACGCGGCAACTATTCGATGGGCGTGCGCGAGCAGATCATCTTCCCCGAGATCGATTACGACAAGATCGATACGCTGCGGGGTCTGGATATCACCATCACGACGACGGCGCGGACGGACGAAGAAGGGCGTGCGCTGCTCGAGGCGTTCCACTTCCCATTCCGCACCTGAGGTCGAGACGATGGCGAAAAAGAGCATGATCGCGCGCGATCGCAAGCGCACCCTGATTGCAGCCCGCTTTGCCGGGAAGCGTGCGGCCTTGAAGGCCGTGATCAACGACCGCGGCGCAAGCGGCGAGCAGGTCGAAGAGGCGTTGGCCAAGCTGCAGCAGCTTCCGCGCGATGCGGGTCCGACACGCCAGCAACGGCGCTGCCGGGTCAGCGGGCGTCCGCATGCGGTCTACCGCAAGTTCGGACTCTCGCGCAACAAGATCCGCGAGGCGGTAATGCGCGGCGATGCGCCCGGCGTCGTCAAGGCAAGTTGGTAGGATAAGAATTTCGACCCCTACCGATGCGGTCAACCAGGCCGGGTCGGTTCATTGAAACCTGACGGGTATCGCACCGAAGAGGTGGTCTGACCCCCGGAGAAGCTCATGAGTATGTCGGATCCGATTGCGGATATGCTGACGCGTATCCGCAACGGCCAGCAGCGCGGCAAGATCACGATCGCGATGCCTTCGTCCAAGCAAAAGGTCGCGATCGCGAACCTGCTGAAGGCCGAGGGTTACATCGCCGACGCGACCGTCGAGGCGAATGGCAGCAAACCCGAGTTGGTGGTCAAGCTCAAATATTTCCGGGGAAAACCCGTGATCGAGCAGCTCACCCGTGTCTCGCGTCCCGGCCTGCGGATCTACCGCGGCAAGGACGACCTGCCCAAGGTATGGGCGGGACTCGGGATCGCGATCGTCTCCACGTCCCAAGGCTTGATGACCGACCGTGCCGCCCGCCAAGCGGGGCACGGTGGCGAGATCATCGCCTACGTCGCTTAAGAGGATCCGATCATGTCACGAGTCGCAAAGGCGCCGATTGTCCTGCCGAAAGGTGTGACGGTCGAAATTTCGGGCCAGGACGTCAAGGTCACGGGCTCGAAGGGAACCCTGGAGTGGTCTGTCCACCCCACGGTGAATATTTCGCAAGTCGACGGCGCGCTCCGCTTCGCTCCGGCCGAAGGGCACGAGAACGCCTGGGCCATGGCTGGGACCACACGCGCTCTGCTGAACAACATGGTGGTGGGCAGCAGTACGGGTTTCGTGCGCAAGCTCTCGTTGGTGGGCGTCGGCTACCGCGCGCAGGCGAAGGGCGATGTGCTCAGCCTGAGCCTGGGTTTCTCCCATCCGATCGATTATCCGGTTCCCGCGGGCATCACGATCGAGACCCCGAGTCAGACGGAAATCGTCGTCACGGGTGCCGACAAACAGCGGGTCGGTCAGGTTGCCTCGGAGATCCGAGGATTCCGGCCGCCGGAGCCCTACAAGGGTAAAGGCGTGCGTTACGCGGACGAAGACGTCCTGCGTAAGGAAGCCAAGAAGAAATAGGGGTCTCAGATACAATGGACAAGAAACAAGCTCGCCTGCGTCGCGCGACGCGGGCACGGGCGAAGATCCGCGAATTGGGTGTGTTTCGCCTGTGCGTTCATCGCACCCCGCGCCACATTTACGCCCAAGTCATCGCGCCCGAAGGCAACCGTGTCGTGGCCAGCGCCTCGACGGTGGAGCCGACGCTTCGCGAAGCCATTCCGGGTCACAAGGGTAACATCGGCGCGGCGGCGACCATCGGCAAGGCGATTGCCGAACGTGCTCTTTCCGCCGGCGTCGAGTCCGTAGCCTTCGACCGCTCCGGGTTTCGCTATCACGGCCGTCTCAAGGCGCTGGCGGATGCCGCGCGTGAGAACGGGCTGAAATTCTAGGGGTAAGAGCATGGCGAACTTCAATCCGAAGAACGAGGGAGACGATCTCCTCGAGAAACTGGTCGCGGTCAACCGTGTCGCCAAGGTCGTCAAGGGCGGGCGCCAATTCGGGTTCGCCGCCTTGACGGTGGTGGGCGACGGCAAGGGACGCGTCGGCTTCGGTCGCGGCAAGGCCCGCGAGGTGCCGGTGGCGATCCAGAAGGCGATGGAAAACGCACGCAAGAACATGATCGAGGTCAAGCTCAACGGCAGCACCCTGCAGTACCCGCTCAACGGGCGGCACGGTGCGGCCAAGGTCTTCATGCAGCCGGCATCCGAAGGTACCGGGATCATCGCCGGCGGCGCCATGCGCGCGGTCTTCGAGGTCCTGGGTGTCCAGAACGTGTTGGCCAAGTGCATCGGGACGAACAACCCGATCAATGTGGTTCGCGCGACGGTTCAGGGGCTACGGACCATGAACGATCCCGAGACCATTGCCGCGAAGCGCGGCAAGACGGTCGCCGAGATCCTGGGGTAGACGATGGCCGACAAAAAGATGATGAAGGTCAAGCTTGTGCGCAGCGTCCACGGACGCCTCGCCAACCACAAGGCATGCGTGCGGGGTCTCGGGCTGCGTCGCATGCACCATGTGGTCGAGGTCGAGGACACGCCCTGCACGCGCGGCATGGTGAACACCGTGTCTTACATGGTTTCGATCGTGGAGGAGTCTCGCGATGCGGCTCAATGATCTCAAGCCCGATGCGGGCAGTCGTCCCGCTGCCAAGCGGGTCGGTCGCGGCATCGGCAGCGGCCTGGGCAAGACCTGCGGTCGCGGCCACAAGGGGCAGAAGTCCCGCAAAGGCGGTTACCATAAGGTCGGCTTCGAAGGCGGTCAGATGCCGTTGCAGCGTCGTTTGCCGAAGGTCGGCTTTCGGTCCCGCACGGCGGCGACACGTGCCGAGGTTCGCCTGAGCGAGCTTGCGCGTGTGGAAGGCGACACGATCGACCTGCTCGCACTGGTTCAGGCCCGTGTTGTGAGCCAGTCGATCAAGAGCGCGAAGATCATTGCTTCGGGTGAGGTCGGACGGGCCTTCACGGTTCGCGGTGTCGGTGTCACCAAGGGTGCCCGTGCCGCGATCGAAGCAGCCGGCGGCACGATCGAAGACTAGCTTAAAGGCGCGAATCGGATGGCTAAGAATGTCGGATCGATGGGGCAGACGCTCGGCGGTATGGGGCGTCTGACCGAGCTGCGGGCGCGACTGCTGTTCGTGGTCGGTGCCCTCCTGGTCTATCGCATCGGGACCTTCATTCCGGTTCCGGGCGTGAATCCCGAGGCGCTGGCCATCCTGTTCGACCAAAACCAAGGCTCCATCCTGGACATGTTCAACATGTTCTCGGGCGGCGCCTTGGAGCGCGCGAGTCTGTTTGCACTCGGGATCATGCCTTACATCTCGGCGTCGATCATCATGCAGTTGATGACGGCCGTGGTTCCGAAGCTCGAGCAGCTTAAAAAGGAAGGTGAATCGGGGCGTCGCAAGATTACCCAATACACCCGCTACGGCACCGTGGTCTTGGCGACCTTCCAGGCCGTCGGGATTTCGATGGCGCTGCAGGGACAGACCGCCGGGGGCTCGGCGCTGGTCAGTCACGCGGGCATGGGCTTTGTCTTTACGGCGACGGTGTCGCTGGTCACCGGAACCATGTTCCTCATGTGGCTCGGCGAACAGATCACCGAACGGGGCATCGGCAACGGCATCTCGTTGATCATCTTCGCGGGCATCGTCGCCGGACTGCCGTCGGCGTTGGGCGGGACATTGGAGTTGGCGCGCACCGGCGAGATGAATTCGCTGGCCGTGTTGGCCCTGTTCGCCATGGCGCTTGCGGTGACGGCCTTCGTGGTGTTCGTCGAGCGGGGTCAGCGTCGGATTACCGTGAACTATGCCCGGCGCCAGCAGGGGCGGAAGATGATGCAGGCGCAGAGTACGCATCTGCCGCTGAAGCTGAACATGGCCGGCGTGATTCCGCCGATCTTCGCCTCGAGCATCATCCTGTTCCCAGGCACCTTGGGCCAATGGTTCGGGAGCAGCGAGGATATGCGTTGGTTGGCCGACCTCACCTCGAAGCTGTCGCCCGGCGAGCCCGTGTATGTCATCTTGTATGCGGCCGCGATCATCTTCTTTTGCTTTTTCTACACCGCCTTGGTCTTCAACGCCAAGGATACGGCCGACAATCTGAAGCGCTCCGGAGCCTTCATTCCGGGGATCAGGCCCGGCGAGCAGACGGCGCGCTACATCGACACCGTAATGACGCGGTTGACCGCGGCAGGTGCGATCTACATTACCGCCGTGTGCCTGCTGCCCGAGTTTCTCATCGTCGGTTACAACGTGCCTTTCTACTTCGGCGGCACCTCTTTGCTGATCGTCGTCGTCGTGGTGATGGATTTCATGGCCCAGGTTCAAGCTCACTTGATGTCACATCAATACGAAGGCTTGATGCGGAAGGCAAACCTAAAGTCGCCGGGCGCCGGCATGCTGCGCTGAGTGGCGCTCGAGTCTGAAGGAGAGAACAAATGAAAGTGCGAGCATCCGTTAAGAAGTTGTGCCGGAACTGCAAGATTATCCGTCGCAACGGCACCGTTCGGGTCATCTGCAAGGACCCACGCCACAAACAACGCCAGGGATAGGATCTCGGGCTTGATTGAAGGCTACGGATTGATATACTACGCGGTTTACCCGCATGGCAATTTGGATTTCAGGGGTTTCTAAGCTATGGCCCGTATCGCCGGCGTCAACATCCCGGACAAGAAGCACGCGGTCATCGCGTTGACTTCGATTTATGGCATCGGCCGCGTGCGTGCCGCTGTGATCTGCGACGCCGCCGGTGTACCGCGCGATGCCAAGGTTCAGAGCCTCACGGAAGAAGAGGTCGACAAGCTCCGCAACGAGGTCGGCAAGTTCTCCGTGGAAGGTGACCTGCGGCGCGAAGTGTCGATGAACATCAAGCGCTTGATGGACCTCGGCTGTAACCGCGGCATTCGCCACCGTCGCGGCTTGCCGTTGCGTGGTCAGCGGACCCGCACGAACGCACGTACCCGTAAGGGTCCGCGTCGTCCCATCAAACGATAAGGGCGCTTGGGCGCAGCGAAAGGGCTGGATAACCTCGAATGGCTAAACCGACTCGTACTGTCAAGAAGAAGATCAAGAAACAGGTGGCGGATGGGATTGCCCACGTCCACGCATCGTTCAACAACACCATCATCACCATCACGGACCGCCAGGGCAACGTGCTGTCGTGGGCGACCGCAGGCGGCTCCGGGTTCCGGGGATCGCGCAAGAGCACGCCTTTCGCTGCGCAGGTCGCGGCGGACAAGGCCGGCCAGGCGGTCAAGGATTACGGTCTGCGCAATCTCGACGTCAACGTGAAGGGGCCCGGTCCGGGTCGTGAATCCGCGGTGCGTGCACTCAACAACGCCGGATTCAAGATCACGAGCATCACCGATGTGACGCCGATCCCGCACAACGGCTGCCGCCCGCCCAAAAAGCGGCGCGTCTGATACAGGAACAGGTAGAGACATGGCACGTTATACAGGCCCAACCTGCAAACTCGCACGGCGCGAGGGGACCGATCTCGCCCTGAAGAGTCGCGCGCGCTCGCTTGACACCAAGTGCAACCTCGAGAAGCAGCCCGGTCAAACCACCGACCGTCGGCGCCGGCTTTCCGATTACGGCGTGCAGCTTCGCGAGAAGCAGAAGGTTCGCCGAATCTACGGACTGATGGAGCGTCAGTTCCGTAATTATTACAAGAAGGCGGCTCAAGCCAAGGGCGCGACCGGTGAAAACCTGTTGCAGCTCCTCGAGCGCCGACTCGACAACGTCGTATACCGGATGGGTTTCGGTGCGACGCGCTCCGAGGCGCGTCAATTGGTCAGCCACAAGGCCATTTTGGTCAACGGCCGGGTCGTCAACATCGCCTCCTACCAGGTCGGCGCCGATGACCATGTCGAGGTCCGAGAGGACGCGAAGAAGCAGGTGCGCGTCCAAAACGCGGTCGCGCTCGCCGAGCAGTACGGCTTCCCCGATTGGGTCGACGTCGATACCAAAGGCTTCAAGGGCGTCTTCAAGCGTATTCCGGATCGCTCGGACCTGCCGGCCGACATCAACGAATCGCTGATCGTCGAGTTGTACTCCAAGTAAGGAGCTTCGTGAGGGGCACTGAATGACTGACGCTATTGGCGAATTTCTCAAACCGCGCATCGTACGGGTCGAGGCGGTCGACGGCAGCTCGACGCATGCCCGGGTTTCGCTGGAGCCGCTCGAACGCGGCTTCGGGCATACCCTCGGCAACGCGTTGCGCCGTATTCTCTTATCCTCGATGGACGGTTGGGCGGTGACGGAGGTCGAGATCCAGGGCGTCTTGCACGAGTACACCACGATCCCCGGCGTTCAAGAGGATGTTCTCGAGATCCTGCTGAACCTGAAGCAGCTCGCCATCTCGCTCAAGGGCAAGGACGAGGCGACCTTTACGGTGAGCAAGACCGGCCCCGGTGTCGTGACTGCTGCGGACATCGCGATCGACCATACGGCCGAGATCGCCAACCCCCATCTGGTCATTGCGAACATGACCGAGGGCGAGTTGAGCATGTCGATGACGATTCGGCGCGGACGCGGTTACGAGCCGGCGACGCAGCGCGAGCTCGACGAGGGCGAGGATCGCCCGATCGGCAAGCTTCCGCTCGATGCGTCCTACAGTCCGGTTCGGCGGGTCGCCATCGAGGTGCAATCCGCGCGCGTCGAGCAGCGTACCGATTTGGATCGTCTGGTGATCGACTTGGAAACCAACGGAACCATCGATCCGCGCGAAGCGATCCAGCGGGCGGCGACGATTCTTCGGGATCAGTTGTCCAGCTTCGTGGCATTGGAAGGATCGGGTCCGTCCGACACCCAAGTCCTCGAGGCGCGCGACGAGTCGCCCTACGATCCGATTCTGCTGCGGCCGGTCGACGATCTCGAGCTCACCGTTCGCTCCGCGAACTGTCTGAAGGCCGAGAACATCTACCTGATCGGCGATTTGATCCAGCGCACCGAGGTCGAGCTGCTCAAGACGCCGAATCTCGGCAAGAAGTCGCTGACCGAGATCAAGGACGTGCTCGCCACTCGCGGACTCTCGCTCGGGATGCGTCTCGAAAACTGGCCGCCGGACAATATCGCCGAGCTCGGCATTCGTTAACGCTATACGATTCAAGAACTATTCGGGATTAGGACCATGCGTCATCGCAATGCCGGAAGGCACCTCAATCGCACCGGCTCGCACCGCGAGGCCATGTTTCGCAACATGGCGTCGTCGTTGTTTCGCCATGAGCTGATCAAGACCACGCTGCCGAAAGCGAAGGAGCTGCGTCGGGTCGCCGAGCCTCTGATTACCCTGGCGAAGAACGATTCCGTTCACACCCGTCGCCTTGCCTTCGCGCGTCTGCGCGACAAGGAAGCGGTCGGCAAGCTCTTCGTGGAGCTGGGGCCGCGCTATCAGGCGCGTCCGGGCGGCTATCTGCGTATCCTTAAGTGCGGCTATCGAGCCGGTGATGCCGCGCCGATGGCTTACGTCGAGCTGGTCGACCGTCCCGCGAACGCAGTGGCCGTTGAAGACGACGAGGATTGAGTTGCGTTTTGATGCGCTCGTCTCGAAAAGCCGGGCTCATGCCCGGCTTTTTTGTTGAGTGATGGCGTCGATCCGGCGTCTTGTGCTCGTCACCGATTTCGGTGACGGCATCTATGTCGGCCAGATGCGCGCTCGGCTCGGTGATCTCCTGCCCGCGGTCCCGGTCCTGGATCTCGTTCATGACCTCCCGCCATTCCGCGTCGATTTGGCCGCCTATCTCTTGCCCGCACTCGTGCGCGACATGCCGCCCGGTGCGATCTATGTCTGTGTTGTAGATCCGGGTGTCGGGGGCGCGCGTGACGGGCTTCTGGTCCAAACCCGCGGCTCCTGGTTCATCGGCCCCGACAATGGGCTGCTGGTTCCGCTCGCGCATCGCGCAGAAGGTGCCACCGTGGATCGGATCGGCTGGTGTCCGTCCGTGCTCTCGGCAAGCTTCCACGGACGCGACTGGTTCGCTCCCGCTGCGGCTCGCTTGGCGGTCGGCGAGGATCTTCAGCTATGCCCGATGGATCCGGCGGACATGGTCGGGTCGGACTGGCCGAGGGAACGCGCTGCGGTCGTTTACGTCGATCGTTTCGGGAATCTGATGACCGGGCTTCAGGCGAAGGGTCGCCCGAGGACCCACGCCCTGCGCGTCGGGGAACGACGACTCCGCCATGCCCGGACTTTCGGCGAGGTCGCATCCGGCGAGGCGTTTTGGTACGAGAACGCACTCGGTCTCGTCGAGCTCGCGGTCAATCTCGGTCGCGCGGATCGCGCGTTGGGCCTGTCTCCCGGCGATCCGATCGGTCCTTTCCTCCCCCCCGGGTGAAATGATCTTCCTTTGCGCCGATGCACGCCTCTGGACTGCTGCCTCTGCCCCGATTGCCCCGATATTTGTCGCTTTTCCCGTGGCCCCCATGACATATAAACCGCGTCCAGAGCGAGATGCTCACTTTCGAGTGAGCTCGAAGTTTGGTGAATCCACGACCCTTAGCGGGGGACGCGGTTTAAAATTTTATATTTTTTAATACTTTAAACCGCGCCGGCTCCAGCGGTTGTGAAATCCGCCGGGGCCGATCCCATCCAAAAACATCGCATACCGCACAGGGCGCGGTTTAGTTCGGATGGCCAGGTGAGCGTGGACGAGATCCAGCGTATCGTCGGAAAGATCGAGGCCGCCGGCATGGGCGCGGACGCACAGGAGTGGCTGATGACGGAGCTGCGCCAGCCGCTGAATCTCGATGCCTTCGCGGCCGAGATCCCGAGCCCCGAGGTAGCTGCCGAGGTCTATGCGGCGTCACTGCTTGCGGTGGAGGTCGACACCCCGCAAGAACAGGACTATCTGCGCCGGTTTGCCGAGAAGGCCGGACTCCATCCGCTCGTCGTGCAGCACATCCACCAGTCGATGGGCGTGACAATCTGAGGGCCGTCGGAACGGGTCTTGCCGGGGGTGCAGGGTGCAGGGTGCAGGGAAGGATACGAAAGGTCGGACGTTCGCCCCGGTCTTTCCCCGTGTCGGGATGTCGTGGTGCGCGCGCGTCGCGAAGGGAGTCGTGCGCGCGGTTGACGCTCAGTCGTTCGTGCCGCCGGTGTCTTCGGGTTTGGACTCGGCAGCAGACGTCCGTCGTTTCGCGAGCGGTGCATGACCGGCCTGGACACCGCCTGCAACGCCGACATCGGTCTTCGGCCGGCGTCGCTTCCCGATGTTCTTGCGGTCGCGCAGACGGTCTTTGGGCTTGGGTGCCGTGGTCTTTGCGGTCACCGCCTTCGCGCCGGTCTTTTTTGCCCCCTTCTTCGCGCCCGAGCGCTTGGTCGGCCCCTTGAAGGACGCCTTGAGCCCTTCGATGCTGCGGCGCTCGAGACCGAGATTCAGATACCGCTCGATGCTCTCGAGCCGATTCCATTCGGAGGCTCCGATCAGCGAGATGGCCACGCCCTGCTCGCCGGCCCGGCCGGTCCGCCCGGTGCGGTGCAGATAATCGTCCCCGCTGCGCGGCAGGTCGAAGTTGATCACCCGCTCCACGCCCGGGATGTCGAGCCCGCGCGCGGCGACATCGGTGGCGATCAGGACGTTGACACGCCCGCTGTGCAGGAGCCCGACGACGCGGTTGCGCTCGCGCTGCTCCAGCTCGCCATGAAGCACGGCGACGCGTTGCCCTTCGCCCATCAAGAAATTGCCGAGCGCCGTGGCGCCATCACGGGTATTGGTGAAGACCAGCGCCTTCTCGTAGGTCTCGTTGCGGAGCAGCCAAAGGATCTGCTGCTGCTTGTGCTCCGGGCCGTCGCTCAAGAGGACTTGATTCGTGATGTCGGGGTGCTGTTCGCGCACCGGATTGACGGTGAGTACGCGCGGCTCGCGCAGCAGACGCTCGGTGATGCGGCTCAGACCCCGATGGTGGAGGGTCGCGGAGAACAACATCGACTGGCGGGCCGGGTTGGTCCGAGCGATGATCGTCAGGACATCGTCGACGAAGCCCATGTCGAGCATGCGGTCGGCCTCGTCGAGGACCAGGATCTCCAGGTCGCTCAGGTCGGCCTCGCCCTTTTCCAGAAGCTCCAGCAGGCGACCGGGCGTCGCCACCAGGATCTCCGGGTTCTTGCGCAAGGTCGCGATCTGATGCGCCTTTGAATCGCCGCCCGTGATCACGCCGTTGTTCAGGCGGGTGTAGCTGCCGAGACGCGTGAAATGGACATGGATCTGGCGGGCCAGCTCGCGGGTCGGCACCAACACCAGGGCGCGCGTCCCGCTGTCGGAGCGCGGCGCGCCGACCAGACGCTCCATGATCGGCAGCAGAAAGGCGGCGGTCTTCCCCGAGCCCGTCGCGGCCGAGACCAAGAGATCCAGGCCCTCCATCGCGGCCGGGATCACCTGCGCCTGGACCTCGGTCGGGGTCTCGAAGCCCTCTTTTTCCAGTCCGCGCATGAGCGCGTCCGGAAGCAAAAATTCAGCAAAGTTCCTGTTCATGGGCGCCACGATACACCAAATAGGGGCCTTCGCGGCAGGCGGGCTGCGTTGCCGCGCACGCTTCACGACGGCCTTTGTCTGACTATACTCGACTCCAAAGCGTTACGGAGACCTCCATGCTTACGCTTGACCCGCCCTTCCGACTCGACCTTCTGGTGGACACCCTACCTTGGGCCTATTTCGCCTACGCGAATCAAGGCGTCTCGGTTGACTACTTTGCCGCCGAGCTGGAGATCTGGGCCGAGGTGATCACCGAGCTCCTGCCCGGCGAGGATGCCGCGGCGATCCTGCCGATCTACCGTTGGATGTTGCGGGTGCATCCGGAGACCGTCGAAGCCGCCGCGCACTACGCATCCGCATCGGCCCCGGTTCCACCCGATCACGCGGCGGTCTATGTCGAGACCCTGGAGCGCCTGATCGCGGGCGATCATCCGGCGGTTATCCAGCATTGTCGTGCCCTCCTGCGTGGCGGGATGTCCTTTTCGCACCTGATCCAGTCGATCTTTTACCCGGCGATGGTGGAGATCGGCGCGCGTTGGGAGCAGGGCCGCCTCTCCGTGGCGATGGAGCACCAAACGACCGCGATGGTGTGTACCGCATCTTGTCCGCCCTCTACTACGAGCAGCCCTTGAAACGAATCAAGCCTTGGCGCGCACCGACCCCCTGACGAGTCTCGCCAATCGGCGTTTCTTCATGGATCGCTTGGAGGAGGGGGTTGCGCGGGTGCGCATCGGGGGGGCGCCGCTGTCGACCCGACGAGGATGCGGATGCGCTTTTGGGGCGGGCCGACGATCTGCTGTATCGGGCGAAGCGCAGCGGGCGCAATCAGGTCGTCCTCGAACAGACCGCCGCAGTCTCCGATCGCCCCTGAAACAGGGCGCATCGGCGACAAAGTGGTCGTTATGGATGGGGAAGGGGTGCCCCGCGTGGTAAACTTCACCGGCTAACCATCAGTACAAACGCGGCCCGTTTCGGTGCTCCGCGCGGCACGCCTCAACGTCGGTTCACCACGCCCATGGCAGATTTCGCGAGAGAAGTTATACCCATCAATCTCGAGGACGAGATGCGTCAGTCTTACCTCGATTACGCCATGAGCGTGATCGTAGGACGCGCGCTTCCCGATGTTCGCGACGGACTCAAGCCGGTCCATCGGCGCGTCCTCTTCTCGATGAGCGAGCAGGGCAACGCCTGGAACCGTGCCTATCGTAAATCCGCCCGCGTGGTCGGCGACGTCATGGGTAAGTACCACCCTCACGGCGACTCGGCCATCTACGACACCATGGTCCGCATGGCGCAGCGCTTCTCGATGCGCTACTTGCTGGTGGACGGGCAGGGTAATTTTGGCTGTTTCACCGGCGATACCCGGATCAAGCTAGCTGACGGCACCGAAAGAACGTTTGCGGAGTTGGCGCAGCGACCGTCCGACGAGATCTTTTACGTCTACGCGGTGGACGAGACCGGTAAGATCGTGATCGCCGAGGGGCGCCACGCGCGGATGACCCGCCCCAACGCCGAGCTGCTGGAGCTCACCCTGGACACCGGCGATGTCGTCCGCTGTACGCCCGATCATCGCTTCATGCTGCGTGATGGTTCCTACAAGGAAGCTCGGGACTTGACGCCGGACGATAGCCTCATGCCGGGGGTCTTCGACACCGCGCCGGTCAAGCCTGGACTGAATGACTATCTACGCATCCTCCAGCCGAATCTCGGACGCTATCAATTCGTTCATCACCTGGCCGACGAGTTTAATGTCGAGCGAGGTCGATGTGATGCAAAGGGTCCCTTTGTTCGTCATCACCGAAATTTCAACCGCTGGGACAATACCCCGACCAATATTCAGCGTTTGACATTCCTCGACCATTTGCACCTGCATGCCGAGCAGATCGGTGAGCTGTGGCAAGATCCTGAATTCCGCGAGGCGCAGAAACGCGGCGTACAGAACTACTATTCCGAGCATCCCGAGGCTCTCGACACACGACGCGAGCGTTTCATTCGTCAAAACCAGGATGATGACTTCAGGGCGGTGAATGGCGCTCGAACCGCTACGGAGTTGCGTCGTTTCTATGCGAAGAATTCGGATGCGCGGCGCGCGATCTCCGAGCGCATGCATGCATTATGGCAGGATGCCGATTATCGCGAAAAGATGTCCAAAGCGCTGACTGGCATCGAAAAGCGTCCTCTTTCCGATGATGAGAAGGCGAGGATCAGTGCCATCATCTCGGAGAAAAGCAAGCTCATGTGGGGTGATGACGACAAGCGGGAGCAAATCGTCGACGCGATTTGTCGCGCACTGTCGGCCGAGGATGTTCGTAGGAAGATCAGCGATGCCGTTAAGCGACAGTGGCTTAACCCCGAATACCGAGCGAAGTTTCCGGCGGAACATTTTGCGCTCATGGCGCAAACCTTGTGGCAAAAGCCCGAGACTCGCGATTTCCACCGTGAAAAAATCGCCAAGCAATGGGAGGATGATAAGTTCGTCCGGGCTCAGAGACAGGCCGTCATCGCCAGTAATGCAAGGCGTCTCCGCGAGGATCCTGATTTGATGCAGGATATCAACCGCAAGGCGGAGGAATCGCTGCACGTTAGCTGGAGCAAGCCCGAGTATCGGCAGAAGGTGATGCAGCGCAAGATCGCAGGCTATGTCTACGATCTGACGAGACGATTCCCTGATTGTGACATCACACCTGAATTATATGAGTCGAATCGTTACCGGAACTGGATTCCGCGACTGAATAAGGCTGTCGAGTATTTTGGCGACTTCGATGCGCTCGTCACGGCAGGAAGGCATTACAACCATCGCGTCGTCAGCACGCGTCGACTCACCGTGCGGGCGGATACCTACGACATCACGGTCGATCACCATCATAATTTTCTACTCGCGTGCGGCGTCTTCGTTCACAACTCCGTAGACGGCGATCCGCCGGCGGCCATGCGCTACACCGAGGTGCGGATGACCCGCATCGCCGATGCGCTGCTCGACGACCTCGACAAGGACACGGTCGACTTCATCCCCAACTACGACAACACCGAGCACGAGCCGGTCGTCCTCCCGGCGCGCTTCCCGAATCTGCTGGTCAACGGCTCCTCGGGCATCGCGGTCGGCATGGCCACCAACATCCCGCCGCACAACCTGCGCGAGGTCATCGACGCCTGTCTGGCGCTCATCGACAACCCGGCGATGACGATCGAAGAGCTGATGGTGCTGGTGCCCGGCCCGGATTTCCCGACCGCGGCGCTCATCAACGGCGTGCGCGGGATCCGTGAGGGCTATCGGACCGGACGCGGCCGTGTGGTCATCCGTGCCCGCACCATGGTCGAGGTCCAGAAGCGTAGCGGGCGCGAGGCGATCGTCGTCACCGAGCTGCCTTACCAGGTCAACAAGGCACGGCTGCTCGAGCGCATCGCCGAGCTGGTGAAGGAAAAAAAGATCGAAGGAATCGCCCCGGACGGGTTGCGCGACGAGTCCGACAAGGACGGGATGCGTGTCGTCATCGAGCTCAAGCGCGACGCCTATGCCGAGGTGCTGCTGGCCAACCTCTACCAGCACACCCAGATGCAGCAGGTCTTCGGCATCAACATGGTCGCCTTGGTCGACGGCCAGCCGCGCACGCTCAACCTCAAGCAGATCCTCGAATACTTCATCCGTCATCGCCGCGATGTGGTGACACGCCGCACCCTCTTCGAGCTGCGCAAGGCCCGCGACCGGGCGCATGTCCTGGAAGGCTATGCGATTGCGCTGGCGAACATCGACGAGATCATTGCCCTGATCAAGGCGTCGGCCAATCCGGCCGAGGCACGCGAGCGTTTGATGGAGCGCACCTGGACGCCCGGCTCGGTCACCGGCATGCTCGAGCGCGCGGGCGCCGAGCACACCCGTCCCGAGGAGCTCGAAGCCGCCTTCGGTCTGACCGACGCCGGCTATCGGCTGAGCGAGCGCCAGACCAAGGCGATCCTGGACCTGCAGCTCCAGCGCCTGACCGGTCTGGAGCAGGATAAGATCCTCGACGAGTTCAAGGAGATCCTCGACAAGATCGCCGCCCTGCTGATGATCCTCTCCGACTCGGATCGTCTGATGGACGTCATCCGCGAAGAGCTCACCGCGATCCGCGATCAGTTCGGCGACGAGCGCCGCACCGAGATCCAGGTCGACCACACCGACCTCACCCTGGAGGACATGATCGCGCCCGAAGAGGTCGTGGTGACCATGTCGCATCAGGGCTATGTGAAGGCCCAGCCGATCAGCGACTATCAGGCGCAGCGGCGCGGCGGCAAGGGCAAGAGCGCGACTTCATTCAAGGAAGAAGACTTCATCGACCGCATCTTCGTCGCCAACTCGCGCGACACCGTGCTCTGCTTCTCCAGCCGCGGCCGGGTCTACTGGCTCAAGGTCTACGAGCTGCCGCAGGCCGGTCGCGGTGCGCGCGGTCGGCCGATGGTCAACCTCCTGCCGCTGGAACCGGGCGAGCGCATCAACGCCGTGCTGCCGGTGCGCGACTACGAGTCCGGTTATTTCGTCTTCATGGCGACCAGCGCAGGCACGGTCAAGAAGACCCCGCTCGACGAGTTCTCGCGGCCCCTCTCGCGCGGCATCATCGCGATCGACCTGCACGAGGACGAGGTCCTGATCGGCGTGGCCATTACCGACGGCAAGCAGGACCTCATGCTCTTCACCTCCGCCGGCAAGGCAGTGCGTTTCAGCGAGGGGGCTGTGCGCGCGATGGGCCGGACAGCGCATGGTGTACGGGGCGTCCAGCTTAAGCCCGGCCAAAAGGTGATTTCGCTCCTAGTCGCCGAGCCCGGCACCGTGCTGAGCGTGACCGAAAACGGTTACGGCAAGCGCACCCGCGTCGAAGACTTCCCGACCAAGGGTCGCGGCACCAAGGGCGTGATCGGCATCAGCACCTCCGAGCGCAACGGCGCCCAGGTCGGGGCCGTGCTGGTGCGCCCCGACGACGAGATCATGCTCATCACCGAGGGAGGCACCCTGATCCGCACCCCGATCGATCAGATCCCGGTCGTGGGTCGCAGCGCCCAAGGCGTGAAGCTGATCAATCTCGGCGAGGGCGAGCGGCTTGTGTATCTGGAGCGGATCGTTGCGCTGGAGGGCGAGAAGGAGGGCAACGGGGACCTCGCCGAGGACCGAGATCCGGACGAGCCAACCGGCGAGCCGATCGATGATGATCAGTCTCCCGAGGCCGATCCCGACAGCGATCCGGAGGCATAACAAGCGTTGTCGACCGGTTTTCGGCGTGCGCAAGGCAACGGACGCGCGTCTTCGGAGGTGCTCACGCACGACTCCGGAAAATCGACAACCACGCCATCCATCGGCATGATGACGCAACAGATCGGAACCTGAATCACGTCGCGCCCTTTGCGCCTTCGCGGTTTGACTCTCGAACGTTTTGTCGAGACTCAACCGCGTCCGGAGCGAGATGCTGATTTTCGAGTGAGCTCGCCGTTTGGCGCATCCACGGCCCTTAGCGGGGACGCGGCTTCAAATGATCTGTTTTTTAATATTTTAAACCGCGCCGGCTCCAACGGTCGTCAAGGCTGCCGGGGCCGATCCCATCCAAAAACATCGCATACCGCGCCGGGCGCGGTTTAACGGAGATCACAGAATGGCTCGGGTTTACAACTTCAGCGCAGGTCCTGCAATGCTTCCTGAGCCTGTCCTGAGCAGGGCGCGCGACGAGATGCTCGAATGGCGCGGCAGTGGCATGTGTGTCGCCGAGATGAGCCATCGCGGCAAGGAGTTCATGTCGATCGCGGCCCAGGCCGAGGCCGATCTGCGTGAGCTTCTGGCGGTCCCGAGCAACTACAAGGTCTTGTTCCTGCAGGGCGGGGCATCCACCCAGTTTGCGGCCATCCCGATGAATCTGCTGCGCGGCGCGACGAGCGCGGACTATCTGAACACCGGCTCCTGGTCCAAGAAGGCGATCTCCGAGGCGCGCCGCTATGGCCAAGTCCACATCGCCGCCAGCACCGAAGCGGAACGTTTCACCCGTACCCCGCGTCAGGACGAGCTGACCCTGAGCGACGATGCCGCCTACGTCCATTACACCCCCAACGAGACCATCGAGGGCGTCGAGTTCTCCTATGTCCCGGACACGGCCGGCAAGCCATTGGTCGCCGACATGTCCTCGACCATCCTGTCGCGCCCGATCGACGTCTCGCGTTTCGGGCTCATCTACGCCGGTGCCCAGAAGAACATCGGCCCTGCCGGCCTCGTCATCGTGATCGTCCGCGAGGACCTGCTCGGCCAGACCCTGCCCGGGACGCCGACCATGCTGGACTACAAGGTCCAGGCCGAGAACGACTCCATGTACAACACCCCGCCGACCTACGCCTGGTATCTCGCCGGACTGGTGTTCGAGTGGTTGAAGGGCCTCGGCGGACTCGCGGCGATGGGCGAGATCAACGCCCGCAAGGCCGAGCTGCTCTACAAGACGATCGATGATTCGGGCTTCTACAAGAACCCGGTCGAGCCGGCGTCGCGCTCCTGGATGAACGTCCCCTTCACGCTCGCCGCCCCCGAGCTGGACGACACCTTCATCAAGGAGGCCAAGTCCGCCAACCTGACCACGCTCAAGGGCCATCGCTCGGTCGGCGGTATGCGCGCAAGCATCTACAATGCAATGCCGCAGGAAGGCGTCGAGGCGCTGGTCGGCTTCATGCAGGAGTTCGAGCGCAAACACGGCTGATGAACCGCGTCTTCGGTGTGACATGCGCGGTCTGGGTTTTGGCTTGGCGCTGTATGTCACCTCGGCCCTCGGCGCGGACGCGGTTCAGATAAAGATTTCGTTATTCCGAATCGCGTCGGCTCAAAGGCTTTTCGACGCGTTCGGCGCTCGGCCCCTTACTCCAACATCCGTTTATCACTCAGGATGCGATTCAGTGTTCAAAATTCTAACGCTCAACAACATCGCGGTTGCCGGGCTCGACCGGTTGCCGCGTGATCGCTACGAGGTCGCCTCGGAGATCGCGCATCCGGATGCCATCCTGGTGCGCTCGGCCAAGATGCAAGCGGCGGATATCCCGCCGAGTGTCCAGGCAATCGGGCGCGCCGGCGCCGGGACCAACAACGTCCCGGTCGAGCCCATGACGGCGCGCGGCGTGGCGGTCTTCAATGCACCCGGCGCGAATGCCAATGCCGTCAAGGAGCTGGTGATCGCCGGCATGTTGATCGCGGCACGCAACATCGGTCAGGCGTGGCGCTTCGCGCGTGAGCTCGAAGGCGACGACACGTCCATCCATCAGGCGGTCGAGGCAGGCAAGAAGCAGTTCGTGGGCTTCGAGCTGCCGGGCCGTACCCTGGGTGTGATCGGTCTCGGCGCGATCGGGGTGAAGGTCGCGAATGCGGCACGCTCGCTCGGGATGCGCGTCGTCGGCTATGATCCGACCATCACGGTCCAGCGCGCCTGGCAGCTCGAGAGCGACGTGCAGCCGGCGCTGAGCATCGACGATCTGCTCTCGCGCTCGGATTTCGTCACCTTCCATGTCCCGCTCACGGCCGATACTCGGCACATGATCAACGCCGAGCGTCTGCGCATCCTGCGCAAGGGCGCTGTCCTGCTGAACTTCTCCCGCGACGGGATCATCGACGACGACGCCGTCGTCACCGCGCTGGACCAGGGACACCTCTACGCCTATTGTTGCGATTTTCCGAGCAACCTGTTGAAAGACCATCCGCGGGTGATCACCCTGCCGCACCTGGGTGCCTCGACCAAGGAGGCGGAGGAGAACTGTGCCGTCATGGTCGCGGAGCAGGTTCGCGATTATCTGGAGAACGGCAACGTGACCCACTCGGTCAACTTTCCCGAGATCAATCTCCCGCGCAACGGCGGCTACCGCATGGCGATCGTCAACAGCAACGTGCCTAACATGGTCGGCCAGATCTCGACCGACTTGGCGGCCGCCGGACTGAATATCCTGGATATGCTCAATCGCTCGCGCGGCAATGTGGCGGTCACGCTGATCGATATCGACCGGCGTTGTTCGCAAGACACGGTGGAGCAATTGCGCTCGATCGACGGCGTCCTCTCGGTGCGCTGTCTCGGGACTCGGGAGCGCGCGGACTGATGGGACAAGAGAGCGCCAAGGGCGACGCACTGGAGGACGTGCGGAACCGGATCGATGCAATCGATTCGGAGCTGCTCGGTCTGATCAGCGAGCGTGCCCGTTGCGCCCAACAGGTCGCTCATATCAAGACGGCCGCCGACGGCAATCAGGTGCAGTTCTACCGGCCCGAGCGCGAGGTCGCCGTCCTGCGTCGCATCAAGGCCGCCAATCCCGGTCCGCTCGACGGCGAAGAGGTTGCCCGACTGTTCCGCGAGATCATGTCCGCCTGCCTGGCGCTCGAGCGTCCGCTCAACGTCGCCTTCCTTGGCCCGGCCGGGACCTTCACGCAGGCCGCGGCCATCAAGCACTTCGGGCATTCGGTCAACACCTTCGCCTTGGCCACGATCGGCGAGATCTTCAGAGAGGTCGAGGCCGGCTCGTGCGACTTCGGCGTGGTCCCGGTCGAGAACTCGACCGAGGGCGTGGTGAGCCACACCCTGGACATGTTCATGACCTCGCCCCTGATGATCACGGGCGAGGTGAGTCTGCGGATCCATCATCACCTGATGAGTGTGACGGATGATCTTTGCGCCATCCGCACCCTCTATTCCCATCAGCAATCGCTGGCGCAGTGCCGCGGCTGGCTCGACCGCCATCTCCCGAACGCCGAGCGCGTCGCCGTCGGCAGCAACGCCGAGGCCGCGCGCACCGCCGCGACCGAAGAGGATGCCGCGGCCGTCGCCGGTCTCCAAGCCGCCGAGATCTACGGGCTCAAGGTGCTCGCCGAACGTATCGAGGACGAGCCCGGCAATACCACCCGCTTCCTCGTCATCGGCCAGCAGGACGCGCGACCCAGCGGTCAGGGCCAGGACAAGAGCAGCCTGCTGCTGTCTTGCCGCAACCAGGCCGGCGGTCTCCACAACCTGCTGACCCCCTTGGCCGCTCACGGCATCAGTATGACCCGCATCGAGTCGCGCCCTTCGCGTCGCGGCATCTGGGACTACGTCTTCTTCATCGACATCATGGGCCACCGGGACGACCCGAAGGTCGCGCTCGCGCTGGAGAACCTGAGACAGTCGTCTCTGCTGTTCAAGGTGCTCGGGTCTTATCCGCTGGCGGTCCTTTAGGCCATTGATCCCGGATCGGTATGACCGGCAGCTCGATCACGGATGGGTTCGATTCGATGTACGGATGTGGGCATGATCGACGCGAGACGCTGTCTGCTGCGCGTCCCCGGCGGTTCGGTCAAATCGCTCTGCTATACTTCGGATACCCCTTTTACGGAGTACCCGGTCGATGGAAACCATCGGTATCAAAGCGCTCCAAACCAATCCGAGCCTGCTCGGACAGACCCTCGACCGCGGCGAATATCTGCTCATCACGCGGCGCGGCAAGCCGATCGGAATTGCCGCCGCCTTCGATGACAGGCTGCTCGACCTTGGTTTTCGAAAATGGATCGCCGTCCGATCCTTCCAGTCGGGTGATCTGAGCTTGGGCCAGGTGGCGCGGGTGTTCGAGAAGTCGCGCGAAGAGATGATGGGATTGCTCGGCGAGCTTGGTGTCCCGATCGCCGACTACGATCTTGCGGAGGAGCTCGAGACCCTGGGTCGGCTTGGCCGTCCTTGAATGACGATCGTTGTCAGCGATACGACTGCGCTGATCGTGCTCGCGGCTCAACAGCGACTCGATCTCTTCGCCGGCTGTTTCGAGCGGGTGTTGCTTCCGGATGCCGTCTACCGAGAATGGCTCGCCGGCGATCCCGATGTCGCGGGGATCGTACCACAGCGGTCATGGCTCGAGGTGGTGTCGGTGGATGAGGTGCCGCTGCTCGCCGAGCTTCGGACCCTGCTCGATCCCGGAGAAGCCGAAGCCCTCGCGTTGGCGCGTCAGCGACATCTGCCGCTGATCGTGGACGAGAAGAAAGGACGGCGGGTCGCGCGGATGATGGGCATCCCTGTGCTCGGATTGGTCGGCGTCCTGTTGCTTGCGGTCCAGCGCGAGATCTTGGATTCGCGCTCCGCGAAGCAGATTCTCGTGAACGCGAAAGAACGGGGGTTTCACCTGTCCAACGGCCTCTACGAGGCGTTTATCATGAGATTGGAAACTCAATGACTGTCCACGACAATCCCTTCCTGCCCCTGACTGCCCCCGGAATTGCCGGGCTCACCCCTTACGTCCCCGGCAAACCGGTTTCGGAGCTGGAGCGCGAGCTCGGTATTCGCGACTCGGTGAAGCTGGCATCGAACGAGAATCCCTTGGGCCCCGGCCCACGGGCGCGCGAGGCGATCGCCGGCCTGATGGGCGAGATCGGGCGGTATCCCGATGGCGGCGGCTTCGAGCTGCGACGCGTGCTCGCCGAGTTCCACGGTGTCCCGCCGAGCGCGGTCACCATCGGGAACGGATCGAACGACGTGCTCGACCTGATCGCACGGACCTTTCTGCATCCGGGTGTGGAGTCGGTCTTCTCCGAGCATGCCTTCGCGGTCTATCCCATCTCGACTCAAGCGGTCGGCGCGAGCGCACGTGTTGCCAAGGCGTGCGACTACGGGAACGATCTCGACGCGCTGGCGAGTCTCGTGACGGACAAGACCCGCGTGGTCTGGATCGCCAATCCGAACAATCCGACCGGGACCTGGCTGGCCGCCGCACCGCTCAAGTCATTCATCGGGGCCATGCCGCGCACCTGTATCGTGGTGGTCGACGAGGCTTACACCGAGTATGTCGGCGAGCCGGACTTCCCGGATGCCACACACTGGATCGATTACTTTCCGAATCTCATCGTGACCCGAACCTTCGCCAAGGCCCATGGTTTGGCCGCGCTGCGGGTCGGTTACGGACTCAGTGATCCGCAGGTGGCGGATCTGCTCAATCGGGTGCGTCAGCCCTTCAACGTCAACGCCTTCGCTCAGGCCGCCGCGGCCGCAGCCATCGGCGATCGCGAGCATGTGCGTGCCTCGGTCGAGCTCAACCGTGCGGGGATGCGGCAGTACCTCGATGCCTTCAAGCGAATGGGGCTCGAGTACATCCCGTCGGTCGGCAACTTCATCACGCTCGACGTCGGCCGCCCGGCCGGCCCGGTCAACCAGGACCTGTTGAAACGCGGCGTCATCGTGCGACCGGTCGGCAACTACGGTCTGCCCAACCATCTACGCATAAGCATCGGTCTCGAGGCCGAGAACGCCCGCTGCATTGCGGCACTCGAGGACGTGCTCGCGTCATGATCGAGCGGCTGGCGATCATCGGGGTTGGACTGATCGGCGGATCCCTCGCCCGGGCCCTGCGCGAGGCCGGCGCCGTGGGGCAGGTCATCGGCTGCGGACGCGGGCTTGCCAACCTCGAGCGGGCGCGCGAGCTGGGTGTCGTGGATCTGCTGACGCAGGATCCCGCCGAGGCGGTCGCGGGCGCGGACATGGTGTTCGTCTCCGTCCCGCTCGGTGCCATGCGCGGGGTCTTCGAGGCGATTCGCGACCGGCTCGCCCCCGCTGCGGTGGTGACCGATGGGGGTAGTGTGAAAGGCAGCGTGGTGGTGGATGCGCTCGGCGTCTTCGGCCAAGTTCCGCCGCGCTTGGTCCCCGGTCACCCGATCGCCGGCACGGAGCACAGCGGCGTGGAGGCATCCGTTGCCGAGCTCTACCGGCAGCGTCGCGTTATCCTGACCCCGTTGCCCGAGACCGACGCCGATGCACTCGCACGCGTCACCGCGATGTGGGAGACCTGCGGGGCTGAAGTCACCTGTATGTCCGTCGCACATCACGACGAGGTGCTCGCCGCCACCAGCCATTTGCCACACATGCTCGCTTTCGGGCTGGTCGATGCGCTGGCGCGCATGCGCGAGAACGACGAGATCTTCCGCTATGCCGCCGGTGGCTTCCGGGACTTCACTCGCATCGCTTCGAGTAATCCGGTCATGTGGCGCGACATCTGTCTCGCCAATCGCGAGGCCCTGAGCGCCATGCTGGCGCGCTTCGGCATCGAGATGACCGATCTCGCCGAGAGTATACGCAGCGCCGACGGCGAAGGCCTGCTGGCCATCTTCGAACGCGCCAAGGCGGCGCGCGATCGCTATGTGGACGGGCCACGGATCGATTGATCGCACGTCCGCGTGCGGCCGAGCATCCGGAAGGAGTCAGCGACCCGAGCCCAGGCCCTTGTGCGGCAACCGATGGTTGGCGCGGCGCGCCGGCACATTCACACCGGATTCCGTGCATATTCACACTGGATTCAAAGGCGTCTGTCGGTCGCTGGATCTCGACCTCGTCACGATGGCGCGCTATCCTTCTCGGCGATCGGTAACTATCAGCGCGATCCGAT
Source organism: Thiocapsa sp. (assembly GCF_018399035.1). Lineage (GTDB taxonomy): Bacteria > Pseudomonadota > Gammaproteobacteria > Chromatiales > Chromatiaceae > Thiocapsa. The sequence goes on along the minus strand of NZ_CP073760.1, from coordinate 2,127,197 downwards.
TCATGCCCCCGGAAGAGACCAAGCAGAGTTTGACCCAGGGTGCCGACCAGACGCCTGACGAGGACTATCGTCTGCTTGTCGAGAACCAAACGGATCTCCTGGTTAAGATCGACCCCGAGGGTCGCTTCTCGTTCGTGAGCCCGAGTTATTGTCGGGCCTTCGGTAAGAGCAGGGACGAGCTGCTCGGCCGGTCATTCATGCCGCTCGTCCACGAGGACGACCGCGCGGAGACCGCAGCGGCGATCACGAAGCTTAGCCGGCCCCCGCATCACACCTATGTCGAGCAGCGTGCCTTGACCGTGTGGGGTTGGCGCTGGCTCGGTTGGTCGGACACCGCGGTTCTGGACGCCGAGGGTCGGGTCACGGCCATCATCGGCGTCGGGCGCGACGTGACGGAGCGCAAAGCAGCCGAGGCGGCGTTGGCGGACGCGACGAGACGGCTCGAGCTTGCCGTCGAAGGCGGCGATATCGGTATTTACACCGGCTCCATATCGCCCCCGGAGGTGACGGTCGATGCCCGCTATCTGGCCAAGCTCGGCTATGGCGTCGGCGAGATTCAGGTCGACCTGCAAAGCTGGCGGCAGATGCTGCACCCGGATGATCGCGACCGCGTCCTGACCCTTGCCGAGCAGGTGACGAACGGCGACCTCGATCGGTTCGATGCGGAATACCGAATGCGTCATCGTGACGGGCATTGGGTCTGGATCCAGGACCGTTCGCGGGTCTACGAGCGGGACGCGGACGGCAAGGCGATGCGGGTTGCCGGTACCCACATCGACATCACCCGGCGCAAGGTCGCCGAGCTGAAGCTCGAGTACCTCGTCGACCATGACGAGTTGACCGGGTTGCTGAATCGGCGCGGGGTCTGGCAATCGATTCAGCGGATCCATGCCCGGGGTCGGCGCTCGGGACTGGCCTGCTGTCTTGCGATTCTGGATCTCGACCACTTCAAGCTGGTCAACGACGCCTACGGCCACGGTGTCGGCGACGAGGTGTTGAAGTCTGTGTCGGAGACACTGCGCCGGGAGGTGCGGCAAGCCGACTGGCTCGGTCGCTGGGGCGGGGAGGAGTTCGTCATCGCGCTGCCCGAGACCAGCGAGGTCCAGGCGCGCAACGGGCTCGAACGCATCCGCGAGAGCGTCTCCGCGCAGCCGATCGAGGTCAAGGGTCAACAAATTCGGGTGACCTTGAGCATCGGCTTCGCGACCTGTCAACCCGAGGAGAAGGATCCGAGAGATGTGTTGGCCCGTGCCGACATGGCCCTCTACCATGCCAAGAATTCGGGTCGGAACCGTGTCTGCTACGACGGTCACGACAGCGGCGTCTACGCGGTCTCGATGGCCGTTCTGGTGCAGTCCGCGCTGCAGACCGCGCGCATCCTTCCGGCGTTTCAGCCCATCGTGGAGCTTCATGATCGACGGGTCGTCGCCGAGGAGTCGCTGGCCCGTATCGTCGCAGCGGACGGTCGCGTCCTGGCTGCATCCTCCTTCATCGACATCGCCGAGCAGCTCGGACTGTTGCATCGCATCGACAGCATGCTCCTGAGTGCCACTGCGGCTCGGTTGAAAACCTCCAAAGCATCCGGTGCAACCCCGCTGCTGGACTTCGTGCACCTGTCGGGGGACTTGGTGCGGCATCCGGACATCCTGCAGACCCTGGCGCGCGAGCTCGACAGGGTATCCAAGGCAGCAAACGGTGCGCCGCCCCTAGTGCTGACGCTCAGCGAGCGACAGATTACGGCGGAGACGGAGCAGATCGCGCGGGCGCTGGCGCCTCTGCTGGATCTGGGATGCAAGATCGCGGTGAGCGACTACGGGGGAGACGCCTCGTCGTTTCGCTTTTTGATCCATCTCCCGGTCAGCTTTATCCAGCTCGATGTGAACCTCATTCGGTTGGCCGGCGAATCCGCGCGGGCGCGGTCCATCTTGGCCGCGATTCAGCACTCGGCGAAGGATCTCGGCATCACGACCATCGCCAAGCAGGTCGAGGACGAGGCCACCTTGCAGCGGCTCGTCGAGCTGGGGGTTGATTGGGGCTCGGGGTATCTCTTCGGACGGCCTTCGGAGCCGAGCTGACAGGCCGGTCGGGCTAGTCTCCTGAGCGACGCAGGGCCAGCAGAGCGGCACCGTAAGCGGCATCCCGATGTTCGGCGCTCATCACCGGGATCCCGAGGATCCGGGTGCGCATCGCCGTCCACGTCGGATTTGCCGCGCCGCCCCCGATGCTTGCGATCCGCCGAGGCAGCGGTGCGCCAAGCTCGGCCAACCGTGCATAGCCTTCCGCTTCGATGCGGGCGATGCCTTCCAGAAGACCGTGTAGAAAGTCCCGCGGCTCGCTCGGGCGCGGCGAGAGGCGGGGTGCCAGCTCCGGATCGTTCCGCGGGAAGCGCTCGCCGGATCCGATAAGCGGGTAATAGTCCAGGCCGGATGGGCGCTCGGGGTCGATGTCGCGGCTGAGCGAGACGATCTCGGCGTCGCTGAAGAACCTGCGCAAGACCGCGCCGCCGCTGTTGGAGGCGCCTCCCACCAGCCAAGCGTCGCCGAAGCGATGGCTGTAGATCCCGTAAGCGGATGCCGTCACCGGACGCTCCGACAGGATCTTCAGCACCAGCGTGCTGCCCAGGCAGGTCACCGCATCGCCGGGCTGCTGTGCTCCGGCGGCGATCACCGCGGCCGTGCTGTCCGTCGTCCCGGCAAGAACCCGGACGGTCGATGGCCAGCCGAGCCGGTTTGCGAGCCTTGTAACGAGGGGTCCGATCGGATCACCGGGCGCGACGATCCGCGGCAGTCTGACCCCTTCGGGGATCAGTGCCGACACCCAATCCGGCCAGCGCAGACGCTCGGCGTCGTACCCCAGCTTTAAGGCATTGTTCCAGTCGCTGATCCCATAGCGCCCGGTCAGGCGTCCGATGACCCAGTCCGCTTGGTGCAGCGCCAGGGCGGCGTTGCCGTGCGGATACTGCCCCCTCAGACGGACGAGCTTGGCGAGGCTCGCGCTCGGGCCGCGTGCCGGGCTGTTCGCGGGGGCCGCCCGGTCGATCGCGGCGGCTTCCGCCGATGCGCGCCGGTCGTTGTACATCAGTGCCGGTCCGCAGGGTTCGCCGTCCGGCGTCGCCAGCAGAAGGGTCGCGGAGGTCGCATCGAGACAGAGGGCAACCGGCTCCCGGTCGGTCAGGGCGGAGCCGAGCTGCGTCAGGGTGTCGAGCACCGCCCGCCACCACAGCTCTGGATCCTGCTCATAGTGTCCCGGCGCTGGGCTCAGAGGCTCGGCAAGGCAGGTGCGAGCCGAAGCCAGCTCCCTGCCGGCGTCGTCGATCGCCACCGCGCGACAGCCGGATGTGCCCAGATCGATGCCGATCCAGGCGGGACTAAACCGCGTCCGGAGCGAAATGCATCGTTTTCGGATTGGAGCTGCCTCGGCCAGATCCTTGAGCGTCGGAGCCGACGCGGTTTAGGATGATAAAAATGAATTTTAAACCGCGTCTCCGCCGAAGCGTGGGTCTCTACTCACCGTTGGACTTACCCGACACTCAGCATCCGGCATCCGCGTTTCGGGATCTCGATGACGGACCCGTTGTGCTCAGGGGAGCTGGACGGGATCCGCGGGACGCCAACCGGCGGCGCGATGCTCGGCGACGACCGTCGTATAGATGCCTCCGCGAACATTGAAGGCCGCGGTCAGACGCATGAAGCGCGGCTCGGTCGCCGCGACCAGGTCGCCGAGGATCTGATTGGTGACCGCCTCGTGAAAGGCGCCTTGGTCACGATAGGTCCAGACGTAGAGCTTCAGCGCCTTGAGCTCCACGCAACGCGCCTCCGGGACATACTCCAGCGTCAGCTCGGCAAAGTCCGGCTGGCCGGTCTTGGGGCACAGACAGGTGAACTCCGGGATCTGGATCCGGATGCTGTAGTCACGCTCGGGTTGAGGGTTGAGAAAGGTCTCGAGCGCACGGCTCGGGGTGGTCGACATGGTGCTTGGTCTCCGGGAAACAGGGATCCCGATGGCTGTCGCGGTGGGCGATCGATCGGGGTGGTAGTGGACCGTGAAAGGTTACCATGCCGCGCAGGTGCTGCGCGCTGCAGGTCGTGCCGCAGGTGCCGTTTCGGCCCATTCCGGGGATGTCGAGGGAGGCTAAGCCCGGGATCCAGTCTGTGATGCATTGCCCGAAATGGGTTACTTAGCGGCACTTTGCGTTCGATTTAGACAGGCATCATCCCGGCTGACAGTAGGTGTTTGCTCGTGGCCCGGGAGTTGCGTTCCGATTTCCGAGAATCGGAAAACGTCTTCGAGTCCGTCGGAATTGCGGAGATTCAAAATGGCTTCACGATGGCGGGTCAGCGACCTCGCATCGCTCGGTTTGCACCCGTGCAGCCCGGGGTGGAGCATGAATGTTCAATCGCGCTCTCATCGGCTTGGGCGGAAGGGGTTGCGTTGCCTCAAAGGTGATCGAGCAAGCGGATTCACGCTCGTCGAGCTGATGATCGTCGTGGCCATCATCGGGATCTTGGCGGCACTTGCCGTTCCGGCGTATCAGAACTATGTCATCCGAGCGCGGGTTGCGGAGGGCCTTGGGCTGCTGTCCGGTGCTAAGCCTGCGATCGTAACGCACTATGCGTCGACGGGCTCGATGCCGCTAAACTTTGCTGACTTGGGTTGGAGTGTCGATAAAGAGCCGAACGACTCAAGCTGGGTGACAGCGGATTTTGTCGAGATCTTCGGGTTCACAAGTGATCTCTGGAAGCAGGTGCAGTGGCAGCCGAAAACGTGTTCGGCTGCTGGCGGATGCGGCATTTTGGTCTTGAGGACGACAGGCTCAACGGTAACCGGCGGCATCGACATCGGGTTACATCTCCAAGCAAAAGGCGAGGATGGCGGCGTGCGTTTTCGCTGCGTCGTCAACGATGAACCCGCACGCCGCCCCTTTGTGCCTGCCGTGTGCCGGAATGGCGACGCCGATGACTTTGCGACGTGGTGATCTTCACGAAATTCAATGGCGTCCAATTCTGACCCCTCGTCATGCACCGGGCCGCGTCTTTCAACGCAGCCCGGTTGACCGCATCGATGCGGCATCGGCATTGGACGATCTGCGCCTGCCGCCGTCTCACCGTCTCGAGGCGTTGGTCGGAAACCGCGCCGGGCAGTGGAGCATCCGCATCAACGACCAGTGGAGGATTTGTTTTGTCTGGCACGACGGCGATGCCGTCGAGGTCGAGATCACGGATTATCACTGAGGCCTTTACCACCATGCCCATACGCGACATCGCACCTGTTCACCCCGGCGAGCACCTGTCGGAGTTCCTGAACGAGCTTGGCATCGATTCTGATCGCGCGGCAGCAGACCTACGCATCCCGGCTAGCCGCCTTGACGCCGTTATCGCCGGTGCTCAAGGAATCACCGCCGATATGGCATTGCGGCTTGGTCGCTACTTCGGCACGACCCCGGCATTTTGGATGTCTTTGCAGAGCAAATACGATCTGGAACAGGCAAGCGATGCACTGAGCGACGAGATGAACCGAATCGCGCGCGTTGGCTGATTGTGCCTGCCGTGTGCCGGAACGGCGGTGCCGATGACTTTACGATTTGGTGATCCTCACAATCTCTAAACCGCGTCCAACGCAGACCCCTCGTCATGCACCGGGCTGCGTCTTTCAACGCAACCCGGTTGTCCACTCGGGACGCGGTTTAGCTCAACAGCCCGGCGTGTAACGCAGATCCAGCGTATAGGGATGCTCCCCGGCGGGCTCGTGCGGCGGCGGGTCGATCGGCCCCGGCGTGTGTCCCATCAGCCGGAAGCGCGCGATACGCCGACTCTCGGCCTCGTAGCTGTTGACCGGGAAGTTGCTCTCGCTGCGACCGCCGGGATGGGCGACATAGTAGGTGCAGCCGCCCAGGCTCGCACGGTTCCACAGATCGACGATCTCGAACAGAAGCGGGCTGTGCGAGGGAATCGTCGGGTGTAGACCGGACGGCGGGCTCCATGCCTTGAAGCGGATCCCGGCGACGAACTCGGCCTTGCGGCCGGTCGGGCGCAGCGGGACACGCCGGCCGTTGCACACCAGCACATGCCGGTCGCCGACCATCCCGTTGACCTTCACCTGCATCCGCTCTACCGAGCTGTCGACGAAGCGCGAGGTCCCTTGCGCCGTGACCTCCTCGCCCAGCACGTGCCAAGGCTCGATGGCCGCGCGCAGCTCCATGTCGATCCCGTTCTCGGTGACCAGATCCCCGTAGTGCGGGAAACGGAACTCGAAGAAGGGATCGAACCAGGCCGGATCGAAGGGATAGCCCGCGCGCTGCAGGTCGCAGATGACGTCGTTGAAGTCCTGCCGCACGAAATGGGGCAGCAGGAAACGATCATGCAGCTCGGTGCCCCAGCGTACGGGCTTGCGACGGTAGGGTTCCTTCCAGAAGCGCGCGACCAGGGTGCGCAGCAGCAGCATCTGCGCAAGGCTCATGCGGGCGTGCGGCGGCATCTCGAAGGCCCGGAACTCGACCAGGCCCTGACGCCCGGAGGCGCTGTCGGGCGAGTAGAGCTTGTCGATACAGAACTCGGTACGGTGGGTGTTGCCGGTGACGTCGGTCAGCAGGTTGCGCAGCACCCGATCGACCACCCAAGGCTGCGGCACCTCGCCGGGCGGCATCTGCTGGAAGGCGATGTCGAGCTCGTAGAGCCGGTCGTCGCGTGCCTCGTCGACCCGCGGGGCCTGACTGGTCGGGCCGATGAACATCCCCGAGAAGAGATAGGACAGGCTCGGGTGATGTTGCCAATAGCCGATCAGGCTCTGCACCAGATCGGGCTTGCGCAGGAGCGGGCTGTCCGCCGGGGTCGGGCCGCCGAGGGTGACGTGGTTGCCGCCGCCGGTGCCGGTGTGGCGCCCGTCGAGCATGAACTTCTCGGTGCCGAGCCGCGCCTGGCGTGCCTCTTCGTAGAGGATCTGGGTGTCGCGCACCATGTCGTCCCAGTTCTCGGACGGATGGATGTTGACCTCGATGACGCCGGGATCGGGCGTGACCGCGAGCTTCTGGAGCCGATGGTCGCGCGGCGGCTCATAGCCCTCGATGATGATGGGCATTTTGAGCTCGGCGGCCGTATCCTCGAGACAGATCACCAGATCCAGCCAATGCTCGAGATGGGTGAGCGGCGGCATGAAGCAGTAAAGCCGGCCTTCGCGCGCCTCGATGCAGAGCGCGGTGCGGATCAGATCCGGATGCAGGTCTTCGGGCAGGGCGACCTGCGGGTGAACCGACTGGTGCGATTCGTCCAGCGGCGCCACACGCCCGTAGCGCGCGGCGAGATCCTGCGGTCGGTGACCCTGCTCGCGGATGGTCTGCGGCGCTTGGGCCGGCTCGACCAGACGCGTGTAACGGCGCGCCACCTCGTCGAAGGGCGAGCGCAGCGCAGTGACCGGCTCGAGGGGGTTGCGCTCGGGCACCGTGTCCAGCTCGCCCTCGGGGATGTAGGGCAGGGCATCCAGGGGGAGGCGGAAGCCCATCGGCGAGTCGCCCGGGATCAGGAAGAGGTTGCCGTCGCGGAAGGTCCAGCGCCCGCTCTTCCACCGCCCCTCGGCACCGAAACCCCACCAGCGCAGCGGCAGCACATAACCCGCGACGCGGTTCAGACCCTGTTGGAAGAGCCGGGTCAGGCGCTTGCGTTCGTTGGGGTCCTTGAGCTTGTTGTCGAGCGGGTCGACGTTCGCCGGCAGGCGCGCCTCTTTCCAGAGGTAGTAGAAGACGTCTTCATGGGCCTCCGACGCGAAGGTCGGATCCACGCCCAAGTGACGGGCCAGCGTGCGCACGAAGGCCTCGGCCTCGGTAGGTCCGTGGCCGTACTGCGTGTTCTCCAGGCCGAACAGCTCGGGGTTGCGCCAGACCGGTTGTCCGTCCTTGCGCCAGAAACAGGACAGCGCCCAGCGCGGCAGTTGCTCGCCCGGATACCATTTACCCTGTCCGATGTGCAGCAGACCGCCGGGGGCGAAGTGGCGCTTGAGGCGCAGCATCAGGTCCTCGGCCAGGATCTTCTTGGTCGGGCCTAGGGCTGCGATATTCCATTCGGCGCCGTCCATGTCGTCGATCGAGACGAAGGTCGGCTCGCCCCCATGGTCAGGCGCACGTCGTTGGCCTTGAGCTCGGCGTCGACCTGATGGCCGAGCGACTCGATCGCCGCCCACTGCTCGTCGGTGTAGGGCTTGGTGACCCGCGGATCCTCGTGGATGCGCGTGATCTCGTTGTGGAAATAGAGCTCGACCTCGCACTTGTCCGTCGCGCCCGTGATGGGTGCGGCGCTGCGCGGTGCCGGGGAGCAGGCGAGCGGGATGTGACCCTCGCCTGCGAACAGCCCCGAGGTGGGATCGAGCCCGATCCAGCCGGCGCCCGGCACATAGACCTCGGCCCAGGCGTGCAGGTCGGTGAAGTCGGCCTCCGGACCGGATGGGCCGTCGAGCGATTTCACATCCGCCGTCAACTGCACCAGGTAGCCGGAGACAAAACGCGCAGCCAGGCCCAGGTGGCGCAGGATCTGCACCAGCAGCCAGGCGGAATCGCGGCACGAGCCCAGACGCCGGCTCAGGGTCTCCTCGCAGGTCTGGACCCCGACCTCCATGCGGATGACGTAGTTGATGTCCTGCTGGAGCCGCTGGTTCAGATCGACGAGGAAGTAGACCGTCTCGCGTTTGGTGCGATCCACCGCCGAGAGCCACTTCTTAAGCAGCGGTCCGCTTTCGGTGACTTCCAGATAAGGCGCAAGCTCCTTGCGCAGGTCGGGCTCGTATTCGAAGGGATAATAGAAGGCGTAGTCTTCGAGAAAGAAGTCGAAAGGATTGATCGTGATCATCTCGGCGATCACGTCGACCTCGACCGTCAGCGTCTTGGCCTTTTCGGGGAAGACCAGCCGTGCCAGGTAGTTGCCGAAGGCGTCCTGCTGCCAGTTGATGAAATGCTCGGCGGGTTCGACCTTCAGCGAGTAGGAGCGGATCGGTGTACGACAGTGCGGGGCCGGGCGCAGGCGCACGACATGCGGCGCGAGGTTCACCGCGCGGTCGAAGCGGTATTCGGTCTTGTGGTTAATGGCGACGAGGATCGACATCGGGGCTGGGTTCCTAACTGAAGTGTCGGGTGTCGAGTCTGACTGTCGCGCTGCGGCGCTGGCGTCGGCGCGGCTTGTTCAGACGAAGAAGGACGGTTCGAGGTGCTGCTGTCTTGCCGTGGGGTGGCGATCCGCAGTGGCCATGCAGCAACATTCGTTCCAAATCATGGGCGCGGGATTCGGTTCAGATGCCAACGATCCCATAAAACACCGGCGCTGTCTTGCGAAACGGCTTGTCCGTTCGCCGCCGAGGGTTTCGAGGTCAAGCAGGAACAGGGAGCCGGGTGCGGTGCGGCGTGCGTCGTTTGGCCGGGACAAGAGGGCGGTCGGGTCGAACGCCGGAACGGATCGGTGTGAATACCGAGCGGCGCGCCTCGCTTTGGCTCGGTTCGTTTGCCCCTTGTTGGTGCGGCCACGTCAGTCGGCCTTGACGAAACGCGCAGCGGAGTCCTGAATGGATGTTGGTTTCAAATGAGGCGATACCGATGGAAGCGTTCAAACTCAAAACCTTGGAGGACCTGTTCGAAACGCCCGAGGAGCGCGTCGAGTTGATTGACGGTGCGATCGTCCAGCGACCGATGGCGCGCATGGAGCACGGGTTCGTACAAAGCAACACGGTCGCTGAGTTGGATACGTTTCGACGCACCTCCGGGCCCGGTGGCTGGTGGATCGCCACCGAGATCAGCGTCAATTATTCCTGTCATCAATGTCCAACCCACGATCTCGCCGGATGGCGTAAGGAGCGACTGCCGGAGCGCCCTCGCGGGGTGGTCGAGAGCGTCCCGGACTGGGTGTGCGAGATCGTCTCCCCCGGTCACGAGCGCAAGGACACGCTGACGCTCTTCCTGCTGTTGCAACGCCATCAGGTGCCCTACTACTGGCTGATCTGGCCCGAGGATCGCTCCCTGGTCGCCTGGCAGCTCGATGGGGGAGGTTACCGGGTCATCGCCAGCGTCGTTGCGCCCGGTGTGGAGGAGCGGAAGATGCGTATCCCGCCGTTCGATACCCATGAGATCGATGTTGGATACATTCTGGGCGATTAAACCGCGTCCAGATTGCGATTCGATGTTTCAGTGATGACGCCCGCCGTGCCACGCGCGGACTCTGTTGCATTACGCGGTTTAAAACTCAATATTTTTGACGATCAGACGCAAGGCCGAGGGCTCGAAGGAAGACGTCGGAGCGATTCGGCAGGTACGTCTTGTGTCGGCCGGGGCAAACGCGAACCCGGTCGGTATACCATTGGCCGTTCTTGTTTCCTCCCGAGAAGCTTCCACTCATGGACCTGCGCGCCCTCTGCCTTGCCCTCTTGATGATGCCCTTGGCTCAGGCCGCGGATGTGACCGTGGAGACGGCTGCATCCCGGTTGCCGGATCCGCATCTGGACCCCGAGCGTTCGAAGCGCGGCTATGTCGGCGCCGCGGTCTGCGCAGAGTGCCACCAGGCGGAGTTTGACCTTTGGAAGGGCTCCGACCACGACCTGGCGATGACGCAGGCCACGCCGCAGACCGTGCTCGGCAACTTCGACGACGCGCAGATCGAGGCGCACGGCGTCACATCCCGCTTCTTCCGTCGAGACGACACCTTCTTCGTGCAGACCGACGGGCCCGACGGGGAGCTGCGGGACTATCCGATCCGCTACACCTTCGGCTGGTCTCCGCTGCAGCAGTATCTGATCGCGTTTCCCGGCGGTCGGCTCCAGGCCCTCGGCCTGGCCTGGGACACGCGCTCGCCGGAGCAGGGCGGTCAGCGCTGGTTCCATCTTTATCCGGATTCGGATCCGAGCGCGCCGATGGACCACGGCAACCCGCTGCATTGGACCGCCGCGGAGCAGACCTGGAACTATCAATGCGCGGACTGCCACTCCACCGACCTGCACAAGCGCTACGACGCCGAGCAGCAGGTCTACGACACCCGCTATGCGGAGATCAACGTCGCCTGCGAGGCCTGTCACGGACCGGGTGGCCGTCATGTCGACTGGGCGAGGGCGCAGCCTGCCGGAGAGAGTGCGGACGTGGCTGCGGCGACCGATGCCGCCGGTCGGGGTCTGCTGGTCGACCTGAAGGATCGCGACGGCGGTGTCTGGCAGATCGATCCCGCGACGGGGAAACCACAGCGATCCGTGACCCGCTCGCCCCAAGGCGGCCCCCATGTGCAGACCGAGACCTGCGCCCGCTGTCATTCCAGACGCGGACGCATCCAGGATGAGCTGGCCCCTGGCGAACCCCTGCATCAGGGTTTCCGCCTCGCCCTGCTGGATCCCGCGCTCTACTTCCCGGACGGGCAGATCAAGGACGAGGTCTTCGTCCACGGCTCCTTCATCCAAAGCCGCATGTACCATCAAGGGGTCGTCTGCAGCGACTGCCACGAGCCCCACAGCCTTGAGCTGCTCGCCGAGGGCAACGCCGTCTGCGCTCGCTGCCATACCGCTGCCCGTTACGATGCACCCGAGCACCATCACCACCCGGCCGGCTCGACCGGCGCAGCCTGCGTGGCCTGTCATATGCCCCAACGCGTTTACATGGTCGTGGACGAGCGCGCCGATCACAGCCTGCGCGTACCCCGGCCCGATCTGTCCCTCAAGCTCGGCACACCGAACGCCTGCACCGCCTGTCATCAGGACAAGGATGACGCTTGGGCGGCGAGCGCGGTGGAGACCTGGTATCCGGACCCGGCGTATCGGGGACCACACTTCGGCGAGGCGCTGCATGCCGCGGACGTCAATGCCCCGGATGCCGCCGAGCGGCTGCTCGCACTCGCGGCAGACCCGACGCTGCCGGCCATTGCTCGGGCCAGCGCACTGGACCGGCTCCGCGACCACGCGGATCCGACTGCACTCATGACCGTACGGCGCCTGCTCGACGATCCGCAGGTGCAGGTCCGCGCACAAGCGGTGCGCTTTCTGGACCTCGCGGACCTGCAGACCCGGGTCGAGCTGGCCTGGCCGCTGCTGTCCGATCCGGCACTCACGGTGAGACTGGAGGCCGCCCGCGTGCTTGCGCCGGCCATGACGCAAGGGATCGGGGGCGCGCTGGCGGACCGCTTGAGTGCCGCCCTGGAGGAGTACGCGATCGCGGAGATGGTGAATGCCGACCGACCCGAGGCGCATCTGAATCTCGGCCTGCTGGCGTTCGAGGCCGGCGAGCCCCGTGTGGCCGAGCAGGCGTATCGCACGGCCCTGAGCCTCGATCGACGCTTCACCCCGGCGTGGGTGAATCTGGCCGACCTCTATCGGGCGCTTGGCCGCGAGTCCGAGGCCGCGGCGGAGCTGACGGCCGGACTCGCCGCCGAGCCCGTCACCGCGTCCGAGCGCGCCGACCTGCACTATGCACTGGGTCTCGCGCAGGTCCGATCACAGCAGCTCGATGCGGCCGTCCAAGAGCTGGCGCGAGCCGCTGATCTGTCCCCGCAGAACAGTCGCTATGCCTACGTCTATGCGGTCGCACTCGACAGTGCCGATCGGACCCCGGAGGCGCTCTCCGTCCTCGAAGCTGCACACGGGAAAGCCCCGACCGATCGCGATATCCTGATCGCCTTGATCCAATACAATGCCAAGCTCGACCGAGCGGATGCCGCCGAGCGTTGGCTCGAGAGACTCCGCGTTCAAGTCCCGGACGATCCGGTCCTGAAGCAGCTCGAGGGGCAGATCGAACCCCTGCGCGACGCTGGTACAACTGGGACCCCGCCCGGCGGATGAGTCCGTGTCTGCAGGGAGAATCGTCGATATGGCGATGCTTCAGTGCCGGTTCGCATCCAGCGTCTATACGGCGCGGAGCAGATTCTCTCAGCAGCGCATCAGAAGCCTTAAACCGCGTCCAGAGCGACATGCGTCATTTTCGTTTTGTGTCTGGCCTTGGAGATGCCCTCGATCTCGGTGAGACGCGGTTTAAAATTTAATATTTTTTAATACTTTAAACCGCGCCAGCTCCGAAAGTCGTCGAAGCTGGCGCGGCCAAGCCACTCCCACAAAGTACGCATACCGCACCGGGCGCGGTTTAAGATCAGGACTGACAATGGATTTCATCCTCACCGGCCATGCGAAAAAGCGTTTTCGACGACCAGGTGAACGATTTATGAAGCTCGAGTTCGATCCCGCGGCGGATGCCGCCTATTTTGAAATCTCCCCGGCGGAAGTTGCCACGACCAAAGCAATCGAACCGGGGATCATCGCTGACTATGACGCAGGCGGCCACCTGGTCGGGATCGAGATCCTGTCCGTGAGCAAGCGTGCCCGACCGCAACCCTTGGACCAGGTGGCCTAGATCGGTCGGTCGGCCGAGGTTCCTTATCTGGTTGTTCCAACGCGAAGCACGCGTGAGCTAAATTTTGAGCCATCGCTACCTTTGGTCCTGAAGGTTCAGGTCAGTGTGAACCCGCAGGACGGCGTCACACCTCAGAGCCATCGAAATGGCCGGACTCACGATCAACGCACCCCGTTTCCTGGAAGGATCCGCATGCCCAGCCTGAACCGCATCATCCTGATCAACACCCACCTCCACGGCGTGGTCGAGCTCCTCCTGAACGACCACACCAACATCTGCGGCACCAATGCCTCCGGCAAGACGACCCTGCAGCGGTTGGTGCCCGTGTTCTACGGCGAGTATCCAAGCCGTGTCGTGCCCGCCACCCGCGACAGTTTCCAGCGTTGGTACCTGCCCACCGAGCAGAGTTTCATCATCTACGAATACCTGAGCCTGGACGGCGAGCCCTGTCAGGCCGTGCTGGCCGCCGCCGCGGACGGCAAGGGTGTCGCCTATCGTCTGATCCGCAAAGCCTTCGACCTGGGCGACTACACCCGTGCCCGCCCCGGCGACACCTTGATCTGTCTCGGCATGGCCGAGTTGGGCCGGCAACTCAAGCAGGCCGGCGCGACCGTCAGCGGGTTGCTCAACACCCGCGAGTACCGCGCCATCCTGCAGAACGATCGCGGCCAGCTTGCGGCGCGCGGCAACAGCGGCGAGCTGCGTGCGCTGGCCCGGCAGTTCTCGCTGTGTGATACCGGGCATTCGCTGCGTCATATCGAAAAGCTCGCCCAGGCCGTGCATTCGCGGGAGGGCAAGATGGAAACCGTGCGCTCCATGATTGCCGCCATCCTCGAAGAAGACGGCGTGAATCCGCCGACCTCGCAGCTCAAGCCCCAGCAGGTGGATGCCTGGATTCGCGAGAGCCAGCTCGTACAGGGGTTCGATGCGCTGCGTCCCGACTTCGAAAAGCTGGAGCGCGAGTACCAGGATCTGCTGGACTGCGAGCGGCGCCTCGGTGGTCTGCTGCGGGGCTACCGGATCGACGAGCCCCGGCTGCAGCAGACCCTGGACGAGAGCAGCGCGGCCATCGAGCAGGCCGGTTTCGCACTCAAACACTTGGAAGACGGCTGGAATGAGCGCCGCGACGCGCTCAACCAGGACATCTCCGCCGCGCGCGGCGAGATGAGCCGCGCCGACGACGAGCTCAAGCAGATCGAGCAGCAGTATCAGGTCTTTCTGGAGGCCGATATCGAGCAGGCGCGGGCCGATCTGGACAAGATCGCGATCTGGAGCGACGAGCTTGAAAACCTGCGCGGTCGCTATCGTTTGCTCACCGAGCAACATCAGGATGTCGAGCGTGAATATCAGGTGCGCTGCGAAGCGATCAAAGACCAGCGCGACCGCCGCATGGAACACTTGCGTACCAGACAGGCCGATCTCGGCGAGCAGCGCACCGCCCTGATCGAGCAGCGCAACAGCGAGCTCGAAGCCCTGACGCAGCGCCAGCACCAAGAGCGCGAGGGCGGGATCGAGACCTTTCGCAAACAAGAGGGCCAGTACGCGCTCGAACGCGAGCGTCTGGACGTCTGGATCCAGAGCGCCGGCTTCACCGAGGAGGAGAATCGTTCGCTGGCGATCCTCGATCAGCGTTTGGAGGAGGCCGAGGCCGCGGTCGAGGCTACCGATGTCCGGGTGCGAGAGCAGGACGGCCGCGAGCAGACGCTGCGCCGACAACGCGATGACGCGGATGAAGCACTGCGCGAGGTGGGTCAGCGGGTCGGCCAACGCCAGGCGCAGCGCGAGGATGTTCAGCGCCTGCTCTATCCCGGTCGGCACAGTCTGCTGGAATTCCTGCGCAGCGAGCAGCCGGGCTGGGAGGAGCATCTCGGCCGGGTGATCGAGCCGACCCTCCTGCAGCGCGCCGACCTCAAGCCGGCCTTGATCGAGCCGACGCAGGAGGCGCTTTTCGGCGTGCGCCTGGATCTCTCGGTCATCGATCCGCCCGAGCATGCCGCGTCCGAGACGGATCTGCGTCGGCGCCTGGAGCTCGCCGAGGATGCGCTGACGGACGCAGAGAATCGAAAGCAGGCCGCCGAGAAGGTCCTGAGCGATCTTGTCGGCACCTTGGAGGAGCAACATCGCGCGCTGACCCTCGCCCGCGCCAAGCAGCGGAGTCAGCGCGACGATTTGCGCCGCCTCAAGGACGAACGGCGCGCCCGCAAGGAACAGCTCGACGCGGCGCTACGCGAACGCAAGAGTGCTGCGCGCGCACAACTGACCGAGCTGGATACGCGGACACGGCAGCTCGCCGGCGAGCACCGACAGTGGCTGGACGACCTCCAGGCCAGACACGGCGTCGCAGACTTGGAGCTCAAGGCACACTGGCAGGAGGTCATCGCGCGGCTGGATCTCGAACTTGCGCAGTTGCGCGAGTCCACGGACGAGAGCCAGCGCGCCGCCAAGACCGAGCTGGACGCCTGTTCCGCCTGGTTCAACGGCGAGCTGAAGTCGCGTGGCGTGGATGAGCAGGACATCATCGGGCTGAAAGAACAGATCGGCGCCTTGACCGCGCGGATCCAGAGCGCGGAGCGTCGCCGTGCCGAGGTGCGGGAGTACGATGACTGGTTTCGGCTCAGTTGGGTCACGCGCAAACCGAAACTCCAGGGCGAGCTGGACGACAGCCGTCGCCGCGCCGCGACACTCGACCAAGCGCTCAAGTCCGTCACCGACGACTTCAAACGCGAACGCGGCCGACTGACGGAGGGCCGGGAGCATGCCCGGCGTCGTAAGCACGAGGCCGAGGAGCAACTGGGAAAACTCAAGGGTCTGCTCGCTCGACTCAACGCCATGAAGCTGCCTCGCGACGATGCACCGCCTGAGGGCGAGATCGACGAGCGTCTGCGTCTCGGCGACGAGCTGCTGTACCGCCGCGAGCAGACCCTGGGTGCGGTCAAGGCGCATGTGGAGCGTTTCGACGCGCTGATCGCCGGTCAGTCCGGCTCCAGCCTGGCTGAATTTTGGGAGCGCGGCCGCGAGGAGAGCCTGCTGGTCGGCGAGCAGGGGATTCGCCGCCTGGATCATCGCAAGCTGGTGCCGCACCTGGAGCAGCTGCTCACCGTGATGGTGCCTCAGAGCCTGACGGCCCTGCGCGAGCAGGGCCGGTTGTTCGGTCTCGACCTCAACAACTACTACGATGTCCTGGCCGATATCGATCGGCGTATCGCCGCGCAGAGCGCGCGCATCACCCGCGAGGTCAGCGAGGATCTGTGTCTCGACGGCGTCTCGGACTCCGCGGTGCGCATCCGCTCGCGCATCGGCGAGCTGGAGTTCTGGCCGGATCTGCGGGCCTTCATCGCGGCCTTCCAGGCGTGGCGCGAGGACGACTTCAACGGCCTGCCCGGCGAGGACTACATCGGTAGCCTGCGCCGGGCGCTGGACATCATCGGCCGCTCGGCCCTGAGCGGGGGTGTGGCCGGTCTGCTCGAGATCGAGCTGCGCCTGCGCGAGGGCCACAGCGACCTGGTGATCCGCACCGACCGCCAGCTCAACGAATCCTCCAGCCACGGCATGGCCTATCTGATTCTCTGCAAGTTCCTACTCGCCTTCACCCGCCTGCTGCGCGGCGGCGCGCCCGTCACCATCCATTGGCCGATCGACGAGCTGGGGACACTGCACCACCAGAACGTGAAGAAGATCTTCGACGCCTGCACCGGCAACAATATCCGCGTGCTCGGCGCCTTTCCCAATCCGGATTCCGAGGTCTTGGGGCTCTTCGCCAACCGCTATATCGTCGACAAGCAGACCCGCCAGCTCCAGATCGTCAAGCCGCGCCCGGATCCCATCGCGGCCAAGCTGCGTGAACGCCTGACCACGGAGGTGCTCTAGATGCTCTCGACCAAAGGACAGGTCATCGAGCGACTGCTCGATGGCGCCTTCATCTGCCGCACCACCAACGAGGACGGCTGGCGCTTTTTGCGGGTCCAGGCCAATCGCGATCAGGTGGACGCCTATCTCGGGCAGCTCAACCGGCTGGTGGTCGCGATCGGCACCGGCCCGGACACCGAGGTGTTCTTCTGCGGCTACCGCGCCTTGGGCAATGCCGAGCGCGAGGCCATCGGCAAGCAGTTTCGCGACATCTGCCAGGCCCTGACGCCGCTGGTGGAATGGCTGGTGCTGGTGCAGGATGCGGCCGGACAGGACGCGCCCTTGACCGAGGGCATGCCGATTCGACTGAACGAGCTGCAGACCGTCATCGAGGATACGCCGGCCTTCCGCGAGCAGTTGAGCCAGCTTTGCCGCCATTCGTTATTCCACTCGAAAAGCGTCGATGTCGATGGCCAGATCAAGCAGCTCTTCACGCGGCTGTGCAAGTTGGGCTATCTGATCCGTCCCAACCCCCAGAAACAGATCTATCGGGCCACCGGCAAGCTCGACTATCTCTACGAGGTCATCCGCTTCATCGACGACGCCGAGGGTCTGAATCTTGAGGGCCAGGCCGAGTCCGCCATTCAGGGGCAGCTGCTGTGAGCGACCATCTCAAGCAGGCCGGATTGAGCTTTCTGCGCCAACTCGCCCGTCATGCCGAGCCCATCATGGACGCCTATCTGTCCGGATCGATTGCGGATCAGGCGCTCGAACCCGGCGTGCGCGAGCGCCTGCTCAAGGACAGCATCCTTTACCGTCCCGAGCCCGGCGCCGATCTGCACCTGCGTCGGGCAGTGCGGGCGTTGCTCGAGGAGGCCCTGCGCGATGACCGCAACCGCCGGATCGATGCCAACACCGGCTCGGCGCTCGCGACCTTCAAGACACTCGCCGACCACTACAAGGAGGCCCGTCACCAGGGCGACTACGCCGCCGCCGAGGCCTATCTGGGCGATCTGAGGGAGCACGTCTATGCCTTCGGCGAGACCCTGAGTCACAGTATCCGGGTGCTCTGGAGCCGCATCAACAACGAGTTCGGGTATGTCGGCACGCTTGAGGCCAAGATTCGCGAGAACGAGCTGGCACAGTCCCAGGTGAGCGAGCTGCTCGCCGGGCTGGAGCTGGTCAGCTTCGAGGTGCTTGCGGAGACTGCCGGCGATCTGCGCGAGCTGCGTCATCTGCTGGTGACCAACCTGCAGCGCACCATCGGCTCCTGTGCTCAAGAGCTGAGCATCGTGCAGGGCCGGCTGCTGGAGCTCCTGGGACGTTTCCGCGAGATCCGCGGGCGCACCCGGCTGATCAAGGGTTGGCTGCTGCATCTGACCCAGCACCCGGAGTACCAGGTGGGTCCCCACGCCGCCGGCAGCGCCATCCCGGCGCTGGTCAACCGCGCCGCGCCTGCATTGGCCCCGGCAAGCCTGAGTCTGCATGATCCGACCCGGGAGGCCGAGCTGCTGGCCCTGCTGGCGCAGGTCCGATCACTGCATCCGCGCGAGTCGAGGGTTCAAGCCCTCGCCGAGGCACCGGCGCTGACGCTGACCGTGCCCGATGACTTCGAGGTGAGGAGCAGCGCGATCCGCGCCGCCGTGGACGCCTATTTCTGCGAGGTCATCGACAGCGGCGAGCCGCTCTCGGCCCTGGAGTATCGCGACCGCCAGTCCCTGTCCAATGACGCCGAAAGCTGGCTGTACCAGGTGCTCGGCGGCTACGAGGGCCTGCCCGAGGAGCAGAAGCGGCACTTCGAGCTGGAGACCATCGGCGAGGTCCATCCACTCTTCAGCGGCAACTTCATCATTCGGGACCTGCGTCTGTGTCTGGCCTGAGCCGACGCCACATGCAGGCGGTCCATCGACTGCTGCGCGAACGTCTCGACAGGGTGCCTCGATCGGCCGTCTGGGAGCAGATCCACAGGGCCTTCGAGATCGGAGAGCCGAGGGATCGGAACCTCCATTTCAATGCCGAGCAACGCCGACTCCTACGCGAGCAGTGCCGGTCGGCCTGGGGCTTCGATCCGCTGGAGGGGTTTCCGCAAGGCAATCGACGCGAGGTCGCGGCCGAGGCCATCGACGAGAAGATCGCCCGCGAGCGCCCGGACGATCGGTATGTCCTGGTCAAGGGCCGACTGCCCGAACCCCTGCCGCCGCTC
The DNA here is from genome assembly GCF_018399035.1 of Thiocapsa sp. Lineage (GTDB taxonomy): Bacteria > Pseudomonadota > Gammaproteobacteria > Chromatiales > Chromatiaceae > Thiocapsa. Next base: position 2,107,803 of record NZ_CP073760.1, on the reverse strand, counting down.
GCATCCGACTTGAGTTTGCGCGTGCCCGTCTCCGGCCTGAATCCGGACGCCATCGCTCAGGTCGTGGTCATCGAGAACCTCGACAGCTTCGACGACTGGTACGCCTTCCGCTCGCCCGCCGAGCTGGCGGATGCGCTGGTCCTCTATCGCGGCCACGCTGGATTGGCCCGAGGGACCCGCAACCTGCTGTCCATCCTCCCCGAACACATCCCCGTCACCGTCTTTCCCGATTGGGATCCGGCCGGTCTGCTCATCGCCTTGACCCTGCCGCGGGCCGACGCCCTGTTGGCCCCGACACTGACCGATGCCTTGCTGGCCAAAGGCAGCCCGGAGCATTTCGCCGGGCAGCATCGGGAGGCCCGTCATCTGGACAACGCCGATCTGGGTGGTTGGCAACCCGTCTGGGACGCGATGAAGGCCGCGCGGATCAGCCTCAAGCAACAGCATATGCTGGCGCTCGGAGCCGCGTTGCGGAGGATTTCCCTTGGCGACCGTTCAACGACCGTACAGATACGCGACGACGCTGAGTGACCATACAGAAACAAGGTGAACACCTTGATTCAAACGTAGGATGGGTAGAGCGTCGGCGAAACCCATCCTCCAAGCTGCGCCGTTGACGGGGTTCGGTCTCCGTCTGATGCGCTGGGTGCGGGCTGGATGGGTTTCGCTTCGCTCTACCCATCCTACGTGTTTCGGTTGATTTTGAACCGTTGCTTAGGCGCTCATCGCAAGGGGGGGACCGTCGAGGGCATCGACGAGATGTGGGATTTGCGACAGGGCCGGTGCGCCGTCCATGAGCAGGGCGATCGGCATCACCTCGAAGATCTCCTCGGGCGGTGCACCGAAATCGAGCGCGGCACGCGCGTGCAGGTGGATATGGTCGCGGCGTTGCTCCACGAGCGCGATGCCCAACGCGATCAGCTCACGGACATGATGCTGGATCGGTCCACGCCCGAGGACGTATTCGCGCCAGGAATCCTCCCAGGACTCCCACATCTCGCCGCCTTCACGCGGGCTGGCCTTGAGAAAGAGTGCAATCTTGCGGACCTGCGTGAGCTCGCCGGGCATGACGTGCAGGCGGATGGCCTCCTTGGTGTGGATGTCGATGCAGCGTCTGCACTGCTTCGTCAGGGCCATACCCAAGGTGATCAGCTCTTTGTTTTTCCGATCGATGATGCCCTTGCGGGTACTGACCTGAGACATCTCGCTGATGATCTCGAGAAACTCCTCGAGACCGTACTCGCGGGCGCGGGTCAGGGACTGCTTGAAGGTGTCGGGACTGCTCATATGCGTTGCTGCCGATGGGTGCGTGAAAAGGCATTGGGACCGTAAGGTCCATCAGAGAATTAGCAACTATTGTACCGCAAATGGTGCGGCGCAGCAGACGTCGGCGCATCCGAGGCAAGGTTTTTTGAGCCGACCGACTTCTTGGGCGATCGGCCCGAAGCGGTAACCTCCCGGGATCGACGACTTGCCGTCGTCCTCTTCCACCTGCCTGGCGTCTCGAAGGGTTGCGCTCGACCCGGCGGGGCTTGCTCAGAGAGGCGGCCGGTGGACGAGCCAGAGCAAAGCCCATCGAGCCCGACGTACCACTCGGGCGGCGCCGAGATCGCCGGCAATTGGCCGCCGAGTACAACTACATCCCGCTCAACAAGCGCGTCGCCATCCCGAACATGGCCCGCGGTTGTCCCTACACCTGCTCAACACCCGCGTCACCGACATCCTGCGCGACGAAGACGTGCTGCCGCTCTATCGCAAGGCCGGCCTGATTCATGTCTCGCTCGGCACCGAGGCGGCGGCGCAATTGAAGCTCGACCGCTTCGACCCCAAACGCACCCGCGTCGCCGAGAGCGGCACCGATTGGAAGGCCAAACACAGCCGCAAAATCAAGGGCGACGTCCAGGCCCGGATCATGGCCTGCGGTGGCGGCAAGGAGCAGCTCGACCAGGCCGAGATCGATGCCCTCACGGTCGCGCCGACGACGCTGCCCAAGGCGTCGGTCAAGGTGATGATCGAATAGGAACGGTTTAACAATTGCAGGCGCTCGACATGACAACCCTTACGCCCGCCCATCGATGTCTCATCACCGCCGCCCTGGGGGCTGGTCTCACCCCGGCCACCCCCGTCATGGCGACCAACTGGATCATGCGCCAAGGCACCGAGCCCGCCACGGCTCCCGCCTCCAAGGCTTTCGGCTTCATCGGTATCGACCCGCAGCAGACCAGAGGAAGCCCCCTGACCGCGGGTCCCTGGCAGGGACAATCGATGGTGTTGAATCAGATCCCACTCAAGTTCGAGGAGAACTCCGTCCTTCAGTTCTCCCATGCACGTCTGGGTGTACGCGGCCGGCTCCTCGACGGCAAGCTGAACTAGTGGGTCTCACCCCTGGCGGGGGACAACGCCATCTCCTCCAACGGCACCCCGAACGTCAAGTTCACCGATGTGAGCCTGACCCTGAACCGGATCCCCCATGCACGGGTCCGCATCGGTCAGTTTTTCATGCCCGGCTCCGAGGAGGGCATGACACCCGTGATCCTACGGGACTACAACAACCCGACCAGTGTCGGGAGCCAGATAGTGAATGAGCTGCCGTTCGACAGCGACGGGCTGCCCAGCCGGGACGCCAACGACCCGACGGGCCCGGCGAGCGGCTGGCGCGACACCGGCATTCAGGTCTTCGACGCCTTCACGACCGGGGCCCAGGAACACACCTATGCCCTCATGGCGGGAACCGGTACCGGACTTGCGATCTACAACGGCTGGGGGAGCGGGCAGCCCGAACGGCACCTCTACTGGAGCTCGGAGCTTGTCTTCGGCGGCACCGGCCCCTTCCGCGAGGGGCTCAAGCTCTTCGCCTGGCACCAGGACGGGAGGCGCGAGATTCGCGCCGGGCTGGCGCAAACGAAGCAAGCCTTCGACCGCGAGCGCTACGGGCTGGGCGCCACCTTCCGCCGCGGGCCCTGGCGCGCGGCGGCGGAGTGGATCAAGGCCGACGGAATGATCTTCAACGGCACGGATGGCATCGCGGTGCCGGGCGCGGTCAGCAACAACGGCAATCTGGTCGCCTCCTACGAGGTTCTGCCGCAGGAGGAGGCGGATGGCTGGTATCTGGATGGCGGCTACACCCTCTTCGGAAAACTGGAGCTACGCACTCGCTTCGACCGCCTGAACCGCGCCACCAAGAGCCCCTGACCGAGCGCCGCTTCGACACCCTGATCCTGGGCCTGACCGACCGCTTCAACAAACAGGTGCGGGTGCTGGCCGACTTCCAGTTCCGCGACTTCGAGGCCCCGGGGTTGCCTGGTAATGCGGTACCCAACCAGAACCTGGCGGACGTGGACGACCTCCTTGCCTTCCGGGTCTGGGCAAGCTTCTGATCCACGGCCCGGGCACACGAGCAGCCCGAGCCACTCGCTTTATATGCGGTTCCTCGACGGGGTCGATGGCGAGCGTCCCAACGGCGGATCGACTCACCCGGAGAGCGTGCACCGCGCACCTTTGACCTAAGTCAAGGCCGAGGTACGTCTCCATCCCCATGCTTCTCCTAACCCGGGAGGCGCGAGATGCTTTGGATGTCCGCTTTCGTTCGGAATGTCTCTGTCCCTTGCATTGGCCTGTGATCTCGATCCCCGTGCCGTTCCGCAACCCCTGGACCTCGATGGGTCGTCAAGGCGTTTTCCGACGCCGACACACCCTTCTCGACCGACTCCCCGGAGTCGCTCGCCATTGCTTCTGAGCTTCCTATGAACCTTCCCAAGCCAAGCCGGCGTATCGTCTTCCTGCTCGCGGTGCTCGTCCCGCTCATCGGCGCCTTCCTCTGGCTGGCGCTGACCTCGGGTCCGCTGGCCCCGGTGCCCGTCACCCTGACCACCGTCGAGATGCGTCCCGTCACCCCGACCCTGTTCGGAGTCGGCACGGTCGAGGCGCGCTACACCTACCGCATCGGCCCGACCTTTGCCGGTCGGGTGCGGCGTGTCGAGGTGCAGGTGGGTGATCGGGTCGAGGCCGGGCAACTGCTCGGCGAGATGGATCCGGTCGATCTCGACGACCGCGTTGCCGCGGCGGACGCGGCACTGCGCCGCGCCGAGTCCGGGGTGGTCGCGGCCCATGCACAGGTCGGCGATGCGCAGGCGCGGCGGAATTTCGCCAGTGCCCAAGTCGCCCGCTACGAGCAGCTTCTGCTGTCCCGCACGGCCAGCGAGGATACGGCGGAGGCGAAGCGTCAGGAGGCCCAGGTCGCCGAGGCGGGCCTGGCGCTGGCCGTGGCCAATCTGGAATCCGCGGAGCAGGATCTCGTCCGCGTCCGTGCGGAGCGCGAGGCATTGGTGCAGCAGCGGGCCAATCTGCGCCTGATCGCGCCGGTGGACGCGCTGGTGGTCTCGCGCGACGCCGAGCCCGGCAGCACCGTCGTGGCGGGTCAGTCGGTCGTGGAGGTGATCGACCCGAGCCGACTCTGGATCGATGTCCGCTTCGATCAGCTCGGCGCCGGGGCGCTGCGTGCCGATCTGGGCGCCCGCATCGCGCTGCGCTCGCTGCCGCTGGAGACCTTGCCGGGCGAGGTGCTGCGGATCGAGCCGCGCGCCGACGCCGTCACCGAGGAGTTTTGCGCCAAGATCGCGTTTTCGACGCTGCCCGAGCCGCTGCCCCGACTCGGCGAGCTGGCCGAGGTGACCGTGGCCCTAGCGCCGCTCGAACCGGCCCCGGCGCTGCCCAATGCCGCCTTGCACCGGCGCGACGGCCAGCTCGGTGTTTGGGTGCTGGATGACGCCGGTCCGCGCTTCGCGGCGGTCGAGACCGGCGCGCGGGACTTGGAGGGTTGGGTCCAAATCCGCGACGGCCTGGCGTCCGGCGATCGCGTGATCCTGCACTCGCGCGTCCCGCTCCGGCCCGGACGTCGGGTCGAGATCGTCGAGCAGATCCCCGGTCTGCCCCGATGATCAGCCTCGCCGGGCGCGACATCCTCCATGCCTGGGGCAAGTTCGTCTTTACCGGTGTGGGTCTCGGGCTCCTGATCGGCGTGACACTCTCCATGGCCGGCATCTACCGCGGGATGGTCGATGATGCGGAGGTGCTGCTCGACAACAGCGGGGCGGACCTCTGGGCGGTGCAGAAAGACACGCTCGGCCCTTACGCTGAGCCGTCCACGCTCGCCGACGACCTCTATCGGGGCATCCTGACCTTGCCGGGCGTCGCGCGCGCGGCCAACGTCACCTATCTGACCATGCAGGTGCGGCCTGTCGTCCCGAATCAGGCAGCCCCGAATCAGACCGGCGATCCGGCCGGCGACGAGGCCGCGCGTGAGCGCCGCGCCATGATCGTCGGCGTGGTCCCCGGCGGTTTCGGCGAGCCCGGCCAACCGCCCTTTCTGGTCGCCGGGCGCCATCTCACGCGCGGTCATTACGAGGCGGTCGCTGACGTGACCACCGGCTTTCGGCTCGGCGAGCAGGTGCGCATCCGCCGCAATCTCTATACCATCGTCGGGCTGACCCGGCGCGCGGTCTCCTCGGGCGGCGACCCCATGGTCTACATCCCTCTGAAGGACGCCCAGGAGGCGCAGTTTCTCAAGGACAACGACGCCATCATCGCGCAGCGTCGCCGCACCGCGGCCAACCCCGTCTTCAACCGGCCCGGTCAGCCTGAGGTGCTCGATGCCGTGCTGGCCGCCCAGACCCAGAGCAGCTCGGTGAATGCCATCCTGGTGCGTCTCGATCCCGGCGCCGACGCGGATGAGGTCGCTGCCGACATCCGACGCTGGAAGCACCTGACCGTCTACACCCGCGCCGAGATGAACGAGATCCTCCAGGCCAAGCTGATCGCCACCTCCGCCCGTCAGATCTTCATGTTCCTGGTGATCCTCTCGGTGGTAAGCGCGGCCATCGTGGCCTTCATCATCTACACCCTCACGCTCGGCAAGATCCGGGAAATCGCCGTACTCAAGCTCATCGGCACGCGCAACCGCACCATCGCCGGGATGATCCTGCAACAGGCGCTCGGGCTCGGGGTGATCGGGTTCATCGTCGGTAAGACCGTGGCGACCCTTTGGGCGCCCATCTTTCCAAAATACGTCCTGCTGCTCCCCGGCGATGCCGCACGCGGTTTTCTGGTCGTGGTGATCATCTGCGTGCTGGCGAGCCTGGTCGCCATCCGCGCCGCGCTGCGGGTCGACCCCGCGGAGGCCATCGGTGGCTGACGACACCCAAGGCATTCGCATCGAGGGGCTGCGCAAGCGCTACGGCAGCGGCGACACCGCGGTGGACGCGCTCAAGGGTGTCGACATGGCCGTCGCCCCGGGCGAGGTGGTCGGACTCGTCGGGCCCTCGGGGTCCGGCAAGAGCACCCTTCTCAAGTGTTTGGGTGCCGTGATCGAGCCCACCGGCGGGCGCATGATCCTGGGCGATAAACCCATCTACGACAACGGCTGGCGCATCCGGGATCTGCGCGCCTTGCGTCGGGACAAGATCGGCTTCGTCTTCCAGGCGCCCTACCTCATCCCCTTCCTTGACGTCACCGACAACGTCGCCCTGCTGCCGATGCTCGCGGGCCGTCCCAACGGCGAGTCGCGCGAGCGGGCGCGCGAGTTGCTTGCGGCGCTGGATGTCGAGCATCGCGCCCGCGCCATGCCCTCGCAGCTCTCCGGCGGGGAGCAACAGCGTGTCGCCATTGCCCGTGCCCTGGTGAACCGCCCGCCGGTGATCCTCGCCGACGAGCCCACCGCGCCGCTCGACAGCGAGCGCGCCCTCGGCGTCATCCGTATCCTCAACCGCATGGCCCTGCAATATCGGACCGCCGTCATCGTCGTTACCCACGACGAGAAGATCATCCCGACCTTCCGGCGTATCTATCACATCCGCGACGGGCGCACGCACGAGGAGGCCGGCGAGGGACGGGCGCTGGATTAAGCCGACTGTGGATTAAGCCGATTGTGAGTCGGGCTTTAGCCCGACAGCAACGCATCAGTCCCTCCGCTGTAATTACGCGATCTTGCTCTCTTTTTCATCCTTTAAGCGGAAAAAGGCGCTTGAGATTCCATCCCATACACACCAGCGCCCACTCGCCCTGCACCGCACGCAGACCGCGCAGCAGGAATTGGCGAAAGCCCAGTACCTGCTTGATGATGCCGAAGACGGTCTCGACCGTGGCCTTGCGCTTGGCATAGCGGGCCTTGCCGTCGCGGGTGCGCAGCCGATGCGCATTGGCGTCGGCCGGCGTCGGCTGGCCTTGGGGGCGGGCGGGTCGTCGGCGAGCCGCTCGGCCAAGGGCGGATTGTGGTGCTGGCGTGCCTCGGGGATATACGGGTCGATGCCGGCGGCGGCGCAGCGCTCGAGGTTCTCTTGGCTGTGATAGCCGGTGTCGGCCAGCCTTGGCGCCATTGCGCGAGCGGTTTCGCGCGGAACATTTGCCCGATGCCGCCGAGGTGAGGGCGCTGCGGCATGGGCGGCGCACGCGCTACGCCGGTCTGGTGATCTGCCGTCAGCGCTCCGCGACCGCATCGGGCGTCCTCTTCATGACCCTCGAAGACGAGACCGGCTTCGTCAACCTCGTGGTCCGGAATCAGGTGCTCGAACGCTACGCCCGCCTGATCAAGACCACGAACCTGCTCGGCGTCACCGGACGGATCCAGCAGCAGGACAGCGTGCCGCACCTGATCGCGGACGCCTTCCGGGACCCGCAGTCACTGCTGAAGGTCCGGATCGAGGCGAACTACAGCCGGGATTTTCATTGAGAGCATCACCCGTGTCGCTCGATTTCCGGGTATAGGCATCCCGACTGCGCGTGCCTGCAAGGAAGATAGGGGCGACTTAAGTCGCCCCTTGGTTGGTCGGCGCCTTCCCGGAATTTACCTCAGGTCTCTGCCGGCGTCGGTGTCGGCGCTGTTGTGACGGCCTGCCCCGATGGCTCCCGAGCCGTCCGCCGATCGAGCCGCGACCGAATCGCCACGAAGAAGAGCGGCACGAAGAGGATGTTCAGCAGGGTGCCGGCGATCACGCCTCCGAGCACGCCGGTACCGATCGCGTTCTGCGCCCCCGAGCCCGCACCCGAGCTGATAGCCAGCGGCACCACGCCGAAGCCGAAGGCGAGCGAGGTCATGAGGATTGGCCGCAGCCGCAGCCGCGCCGCCTCCAAGGCCGCGGCGACCGCGTCCTTGCCTTGCTCCTGCAGCGTCTTGGCGAACTCCACGATGAGGATGGCGTTCTTCGCCGAGAGTCCGATGGTCGCGAGCAGTCCGACCTGGAAATAGATGTCGGCCGGCAGTCCGCGTCCGGTGACGGCGAGCACGGCGCCCAACACCCCGAGCGGCACCGCCAGGATGACCGCGAAGGGCACCGACCAGCTCTCGTAGAGTGCGGCGAGCGCCAGGAAGACCACCAGCGCCGAGAGCGCATAGAGCAACGGCGCCTGGGCGCCCGCTGCGCGCTCCTCGAACGACAGCCCGGTCCATTCCAGACCGATCCCGGGCGGGAGCTTTGTCACCAACGCCTCGACCGCGTCCATGGCCTCGCCCGAGCTCACCCCCGGCGCGGCCTGCCCCATCACCTGCGCGGAGGGCAGGCCGTTGTAGCGCTCCAGGCGGGGCGAGCCGAAGACCCAGCTGCCGCTGGCGAAGGCGGAGAAGGGCACCATCTCGCCGTCGGCGTTACGTGCATGCCAGTCGTGCAGATCCTCGGGCACCATGCGATAGGGCGCGTCGGCCTGGAGATAGACCTTCTTCACCCGCCCCTCGTGGACGAAGTCGTCGACATAGGCGCTGCCCCAGGCGGCGGCGAGCGCGGTGTTGATGTCCGCGAGCGAGAGACCGAGCGCGCCGGCCTTGGTGCGATCGATCTCGACCTTGAACTGCGCCTCGTCCTCGCGCCCGTTGGGTCGGACCGCGGCGAGGGCGGGATCGGCATTCGCCATCCCGAGGAACTGACCGCGCGCGGCCATCAGTGCCTCGTGACCGACGCCGCCCAGATCCTGCAGCTGGGCGTCCCAGCCCGTGCCGGTGCCGAGCTCGATAACGGCCGGCGGGACGAAGGCGAAGACCTGCGCATCGCGGATCTGCGAGAAGGCCTTCATCGCCCGTCCGGCGACCGCCTTCACCTTCAGGTCCGGCCGTTTGCGCGCGTCCCAGTCCTTCATGCGTACGAATCCGAAGGCCATGTTCTGGCCCTGTCCGGCGAAGCTGAAACCGGCCACGGTGATGAGCTCCTGAACCGCCTCGGACTCGTCTTCGAGGAAGTGGCGCTCGACCTCGCGCAGCACCTCCAGCGTGCGCTCGCGTGTCGCCCCCGCCGGCAGCATCACCTGGGTGATGAGGATGCCCTGATCCTCGTCCGGCAGGAAGGCGGTCGGCAGGCGGGCATAGGACAGGCCCAGGCCGACGACGAGCATGAGATAGACCACGAGGAACAGCTTACGTCGTCCCAGGATGCCCTTCACGCCCTTGATATAGCCTCCCGTGCCGCGGTTGAAGTTGCGGTTGAACCAGCCGAAGAAACCGCGTCGCTCGCCTTGATGTCCGGGCTTGAGCAGGGTCGCCGCCAGGGCCGGGCTCAGGGTCAGCGCCACCACCACGGACAGCAGCATGGCCGAGACGATGGTGATGGAGAACTGCCGGTAGATGACCCCGGTCGAGCCGCCGAAGAAGGCCATGGGCACGAACACGGCGGACAGCACCAGCGCGATGCCGATCAGCGCACTGGTGATCTGATCCATGGAGCGGCGTGTCGCCTCCTTGGGCGGCAGACCCTCCTCGTGCATGACGCGCTCGACGTTCTCGACCACCACGATGGCGTCGTCCACCAGTAGACCGATCGCCAGCACCATCGCGAACAGCGTGAGGGTATTGATCGAGTAGCCGAAGGCCGCCAGGACCCCGAAGGTCCCGAGCAAGACCACCGGGACGGCGAGCGTCGGGATCAGGGTCGCGCGGAGGTTCTGCAGGAACAGATACATGACCAGGAAGACCAGGATCACCGCCTCGATCATGGTCTTGATCACCTCGCCGATGGAGATCTTCACGAAGGGCGTGGTGTCGTAGGGAAACACCGCTTCGACCCCGGCCGGGAAGAAGGGCGCGAGCTCATCGAGCCGCGCGCGGACGGCCGCCGCGGTCTCCAGCGCATTGGCCCCGGCCGCCAGACGGATCGCCATGCCGGCGGCCGGGCTGCCCTTGTGGAAGGCGGCGGTGTTGTAGCTCTCGCTGCCCAGCTCGATGTGGGCCACATCACGCAGATAGACCGTCGAGCCGTCGGCCGCGGTGCGCAGCCGGATCTCCCCGAAGGCATCGGGCGTGTTGAGCCGGGCTTGCACGTTCACGGTGGCGTTGAGCCGCTGGCCGGGCTCGGCCGGAACGGCGCCGAGCTGACCGGCCGAGATTTGGGCGTTCTCGGCCTTGATGGCGGTTGCGACATCGGCAGGCGTCAGACCGAACTGATTGAGTCGGTTCGGGTCGAGCCAGATCCGCATCGCATACTGGGCACCGAAGAGCGTGATCTCGCCGACACCGGGCACGCGACTGAGCGGATCCTTGACCAGACTGGCCATGTAGTCGCTCATATCCGCGCTCTCGAGCCGCCCGTCGCGCGAGACGAAGGCGACGACCATCATGAAGTTGCGCACCGATTTGGCGACCTGCAGCCCCTGCTGCGTCACCTGCGCGGGCAAGAGCGCCGTCGCCGTCTGCAGCTTGTTCTGGACCTGCATCTGGGCAGTGTCGGGGTCGGTGCCGTTGTCGAAGGTCAGGGTCACGGTCGCGATCCCGGTCGACTCGCTGGTCGAGGACATGTAGCGCAGCCCGTCGAGCCCGTTCATCTGCTGCTCGATGACCTGGGTCACCGAGTCCTGCAGCGTCTGGGCCGAGGCACCCGGATAGTTGGCGGTGACGGAGATCGCCGGCGGCGCGATGCTCGGATATTGCGCAACCGGAAGGGTCAGGATCGACAGCACCCCGGCGAGCATAATGACGATGGCGATGACCCAGGCGAAGACGGGTCGATCGATGAAGAAACGGGCCATGGGGTTTGGGGTCCTTGGTTCGGGAGTGTGGGTTGCGCAGCGCGGTCAGCCGTCGGCATGTAGGGGCGTGTAGATACTCTGTTCTGACGCAAGTCCGATTTGCCTCCTATCCATCATTTTTTTCTATCCTCATCGTTGTTTCGGCGGGATGGTCGTTGAGCAGCTGCCAACCCCATCGGACCCACCTTCGATGATGGATGGGGCTTGGCTGCGGGTGGGGCGCGGGCGGACTCCGTGTGGACAACACGTGAATGCCGCAAGCGGGCGTGTGGACAAGCCGGGGACAACCCGCTCCCGGCGGGTTGCCCCCACCTTGACCACACTCATTCACCCGTTGCCCACACTGCGCCGCACTGAAGCCGCTGCTGGCTGCGAGCGTCTGCGACGCGACTGCTGCTGGTTTTTGATCAATGAATGCCCTGCGCCGTGGTGGTTGAACGCGCTCGTCTTGGCGGCGGCTCTTGGACGGCCACGCGCGTGCTGTCGGGCCAACCGAGGAGGGTGCCGTGGCGGACATCGCCGAGGTGCTCATGCCGCGGCCTCGCGAAGCAAGCAGAAGCGGCTGCCGTCGAACGCTTGGCGGTGCTTGAGCATGGCATGGATGGCATGCAGCAATTTGCGCATGACCGCGCAGATGGCCTGAATCTTCTTCAGGCCGCGCGCTTCGATGAGATGCGTGTAGTAGCTGTTGACGTGCGGTTCATGGCGCGCGGCGCTCAGCGCGGGCATGAACAGCGCCTTGCGCAGGTGGGCGTTGCCGGCCTTACTCAGGCGCGGGGGTTTGTTCACGCTGGTGCCCGAGGTGCTCTGGCGCGGATCCAGTCCGGCCAGGGCGACCCATTGCTTGGCACGCATGTCCTCGGGCAGCACCAGCAGCTCACCCATGAGCTGGATGGCGCTGGCGGCGGCGATGCCGGGGATGCCGGTGAGCAGCCGGTAGACCTGCGCAAGCTCCTCGTCGGCGCTGATGCGCGCATCGGCCCAGTCACGCAGGGCATCAATCTGGGCGGTGTACTGGTGGATGCTCAGGCGCACGTCATCCAGCACCACGGCCGGCGTGGTCGTGCTTTGCAGCAGCGCGTGGAGTTGATTCTTCGCCCGCGTGCGATCGACCACCAACGCCTCCAGGCGCCGGGCGCAGGCGCGCAGCTCCAGTGCCTCGGTCGCCGGGCGCCGCCATGGCTCGAACGGCATGCGCCGGGCAAACTGCGCCAGCACCCCGGCATCGACCGCATCGCTCTTGTTGCGCGTCTGCAAGGCCTCGGCAAAGCGCTTGGCGGCCTTGGGGTTGAGCACCATGAGCGCCAACCCGGCCGCATCGATGGCCAGCGCCAGGTCCAGGTGATAGCTGCCGGTCGCCTCCAGGCACACCCGCTCCACCCGCGCACCTTGCAAGGCGCTTAATCAGCGCGGCATGACCGCTTGGTGTGTTGGCAAACTCGCGGACCTTGCCGAGCTTCTCCTCGGTGCTGACGGCCAGCGCCAGGGTCTTGTGGGCCACATCGATTCCGGCTGTATTCATCGTCTGTCTCTTCAGGATGCAACGCGATATTATGATTCCCGGTTCCCCGACCCTGTACCCTCGCCTACCGACCTTGTGTATGCAGGCTCCCGGACATGTCCACGGCCTCGGATACTCTTCGGTATGGGCGAAGAGGGCGGGGAGCCCATCTACATGCAAGCTCTGAACAGCGGAACACGACATCCAGGCTTCAGGGGCGAACGGCTTCCGGGCACTCTTCATAAAGTCCGTTTATCGCTTTCCTTGTCAATCCCTTCAGAACAGAACATACAAGGGGCGACTTAAGTCGCCCCTACTACAGGGTTCAATTCACCGCAGCGAAGCCGGGCTGATCGCTCAGGTCCATCACCCGGACCTGCGTCCCCGGGCGCGCCTTCTGGCTGCCCTCGACGATGACGCGATCGCCCGGCTCGAGCCCGGCCTCCACCAGCCATTGGTCGCCGATGGTGCGTGTCGTCTCGATCTTGCGCTCCTCCACCGTGCCCTCGTCGTTGACGACCAGGACGATCGGGTTGCCGCGACGATCGTGCTGCACACCTTGTTGCGGAACCAGGATGGCGTCCGGGCGGATGCCTTCCTCCACCCGGGCGCGGACGAACATCCCCGGCAGAAGCTCTTGTTCGGGGTTCGGGATGGTGGCCCGCAACGTGACCGTGCCGGTTCCCTGATCAACCGTGACCTCCGAGGATTCCAGGCGTCCCGCATGCGGATGGACCCGGCCGTCCTCCAAGATGAGCGTCACCTTCGCCTGCGCGCCGTCCGGCGTCTCCAGGCGACCATCGGCCAAGGCGCGGCGCAGTTTCAGCAACTGGGTGCTGGATTGGGTCAGGTCGACATAGATGGGATCGATCTGCTGCACGGTCGCCAGCTCCTCGGCCTGGTTGGCCGTCACCAAGGCACCTTGGGTGACGGTCGAGCGGCCGATCCGCCCGGCGATCGGCGACTCGACCCGGCTGTAGGCGAGGTCGATCTGCGCACGCTCCAAGGCGGCCTGATCGACGGCGACACTGGCCACGGCCTCCTTGAGCGCCGCCTGCGTGTCGTCGTTGTCCTCCTGACTCACCGCCTTGGATTTGGCGAGAAGCGCATAGCGATCGGCCTTCAGCCGCGCCCGATCCAGGGTCGCCTGCGAGCGTGCCAGCGCGGCCTCCGCGCTGTCGTAGGCCGCCTGGTAGACGGCCGGATCGATCTGATAGAGCACCTGGCCGGCGCTGATCTCGCCGCCTTCGGTAAAGAGCCGATCCTGGATAAGGCCGCTGACGCGCGGTCGCACCTCCGCGATCCGATAAGGTACGGTACGACCGGGAAGCTCCGTCGTCAGCGTGGTCGGGCGGGCGACGATCGTGACCGTGCCGACCTCGGGCGGTGGAGGTGCCGCGGGCGCGGCGCTGCTGCCGGGCGTCTGATTGCAGCCGGCGAGGAGCAAGAGGATGCCGATCGGCCAAGCGAGAGCGATGCCGATGTGACGGCGGGCGGATCCCATGAGATACCTCGAAGTGCGGTGTCGATGTCGACCGTTGACTCATGTAGAGTGAACGTTCATTCTAGTTCGTGACCGAACTTTAGACCCGCGAGTCGGCGAGGTCAAGGTGAAGGTGGCGTGCGCGGTTCGAGCCGTTGCGGCGCCGTCAATAAAGAGCGCCCGCGCAACGGCGCGAACAGCCAACGGAGGAGCAAGAATGCAGGGGCCGAATCAAGAGCAGGAACCCAACCGCGGTCAGGCGAGGCGCCAACAGATCCTCGATGCGGCGGCCGCCTGTTTCGTGCGCGAGGGGTTTCACGGGACCAGTATCGCGAAGATCTCCAAGGCGGCCGGGATGAGTCCGGGCCACATCTATCACTTCTTCGAGAGCAAGGAGGCCATCATCGGCGCCTTGGTGCAGCGCAAGTTGGAGCGCTCGCTCGAGATCGTCCTTCAATTCGAGAGTGAAGACGACCTCTTTCAAGCGATGATCGACCGGGTCGAGGTGGGCCTGAACGAGAAGACCGACCTGGACACCGCCGCGCTCGAGATGGAGATCCTCGCCGAGGCCGCCCGCAATCCCGCCGTCGCCGCGATCGTCCGCGCCGCCGACGCCGCCAAGCGCGAGCGACTCTGCGCCCTGCATCGCGCCGCCCGCCAAGCCCGCGGGATGGAGCTCGGTGATGCCGCCGCATCGATCGAGGTCATCATGGCCCTCTTCGACGGACTGTCGGGTCGCGCCATCAGTCACCCCGATCTCGACAAGGCGGCGCTGCTGCCGCTGCTGCGGAGCGCCTTGCGCGGGCTCCTCTGACCCTTCGACCCACGTCGACTCCCGGCCGAGGATCGATTGGCGCCGAGCCACTCGGCAACCGTCGGCCGGATCGCGAGACAGGCTACGCAACCCCGGCGACCTCCCCACAAGGCCAGAGCCAGCCCCGGCGACACCCCGATCCACCGCCAAGCGTCATCGAGCACAACGCCCCTGGGATCGACGACTTGCAGTCGTCCTCTTCCGCCGCCCTGACAGGCAAGAGCATCGCGTCCAACCCGCCGTTCCCGAGAGCCGCGTCGAACACACTTCAGCAGAGCCTCTGATCGAGACCATTACGCGGAATGTTGACTTGAGGCATCCATAGGCTACTCTTGGCCGACGCCGCATGAAATTCAGAACACGTCGGCAAGGAATAACCAAAATGAACTTCGGTGCCTCCAAAAATTCGTGAAATGAAAGACAGTGCCAGATACGCAAAGATCGTTGAATGGTCTGAGGAAGACGGCTGTTATGTGGGGCGCTGTCCCGGTTTAATGTTCGGGGGCTGCCACGGTGACGACGAGAAGGCTGTCTTTGAGGAGCTGTGCCAAATTGTGGAGGAAATGATTGAACTCTACAGGTGCGATAATAAGCCGCTTCCTCGGCCGACGTCTGGAAAGGATTTCGCGAATCTGTTGCAGAACGTCGCCTAATGAGTAAGGTTGGGTCGAGTAAGCTTCGCTTGTGAGCCTTGGCTTGCGACAGGTCTCACGCCAAGGACATCTTTGGAACTGCTGGAACGAAATTAGGTAAACGGAGAGTAAGCCGGGTTCTTGCCGTCGGTTAGGCTGATGTTTGTGTTCTCGGTTTGCCGCCTGGTTTCCCGGCGGTGCCACATGATCTCGGCCATACGACGGTTCGTTCCCGGCTCCTCGCAGAACCGGACTTGGAGTGTTACACCATCCGGCTCCCAGCTTGAGTCATCCACCAAGGGACGGGGTAGAGATCATGGATGATCCGAGCACGCGGCAGCAGGGGGCGAATGGCGGCGCTGAAGCGCTTCCAGGTCAACGAGCGGCGCTGACTGCGGCGGTTTAGCCACTTAAACAGCAGGCCGCCGGCGAAGTGGATGTAACTCGCCAAGGCGCGGCCGTTGCCGCTCACCCCGTAGTACTGGAGATGCCCGCGCAGGTGGCGCACGAGGTAGGCCAGCATGGCCGCCCCGCCCTGCGTGCGCAGGCCGCGTAGTCGCTCGTTCAACAGTTTGAGCTTCTTGGCCATGCGCTTGCCGTCGGTCTTGCGCCCGACCACGAACCGGCCCCGACGACTACGGCCCACATAGTGGGTGAAGCCGAGGAAGCTGAAGGTGCGCGATCCTGCCGCGGTGTCGGCACGTTGCCCAAGGGCGTGGCTGCCGAAGCGTAACAGCGCGGTTTTGCTCGGTTCGACTTCCAGGTCGAAGGACGCCAGTCGTTCGGTCATGGCGGCCAGGAAGGCGTTGGCATCGGCCTCGTACTCGAAGCAGGCGACATAGTCGTCGGCGTAGCGGATCAGGTAGGCTTTGCCGGCACAGCCCCTGGCGAAACGTCTCTCGAACCACAGGTCGAGCACGTAGTGCAGGTAGATATTGCTGAGCACGGGCGAGACCAAACCCCTTGCGGGGCACCCTCGTCGCTGGCCGTGAATGCGCCGTCTTCCATGACGCCGGCCTTCAGGAAGCGCCGCACGATCCGCAGAAGATTGGGATCGGCGATGCGGTGCTCCAGGAAGCGCAGTAAATGGGCATGCGAGAGATGATCGAAGAAGCCTTTGATGTCGGCCTCAACCACCCATTGCGTTTCTGCGTTGGTGATGACCTCCGCGACCCGCCGCAACGCATCGTGCGCGCTACGACCGGGACGAAAGCCATACGAGCAGTCGCAAAATTCCGGCTCCCAGATGGCTTGCAGGAGGCGGCTGAGCCGATCCTGCACCAATCGGTCCTCGAAGCTCGGCACACCCAGCGGACGGTAGCGTCCATCCCCCTTGGGAATGTAGCTGCGCCGCACCGGTTGCGGCCGGTAGCCCATTCGGCGTATCCGCGCCGACAGGTCGTCCAGTTGCGCGTCCAGGTCCTTTCCGTAGTCGTCTTTTCTTACCCCATCGACTCCGGGCGCCTTGTTTCCTTTCTGTCGCTCGAAGCTTTCGCGCAAGCCCTCGGGGTCGAACAACAACCCCATCAGAGAATTGAACCGCTCTCGCAGTTGCTCGCGCGCCATCAGTGTGAAACGCTCAAGTTTGGTTGTCACGGACAGAATCCTCTCGGCGTAGGGCCGTGTGTCGCTTTCGCGTTGTCTCAAACCGCCACCCCTTTGCTCGACCCGCATTACCGGGCGTCATCGCTCGTATGGATGGCTCCGACTTCCACGCACCACCGTCCGTGTCCTCGCTTTCTACACTTGTTCACGGGTGCCCGCCTCCGGCGGACCGATACGTGGATCTCCCTGGTTACCACGTGTTCTCCATGTCAGGCTCGATACGGCCTCGGACCCTGGGAGTATCCGTACCGCTCGCCATCGCGCAGCACGGATTGTTGCCTGCCGGAGGGACAAACCCGTCGGCACTCCCGACTGTTCTTTACGGGGCTCAACACCTTCAAGGTCGGCTCCACCCGTTACCTTTGCACCTCGCCTGCTTTCGTGCCTACGCATCGACGTGTCCGTTGCCGTCCACGCCGCAAGGCTCGATACTGGGCTCGCGGCGCACGATTACCCAGGCGGGATTCCCACCCGCTAGAACACGCGGCCTTGCCAGGCCGCACTGTCCCCGTAATTGGGCAAAAGGGGCGGGGTCGGCTAAATGGTGACCCCTTATCTCGCGCGATAATTCAGGTATGCCGAGAAGGATGGCGCACGGTGAAATGTACAAAGTACTTCCAGTCAGTCCGAAGTCGGCCGGACCGCTCGATAATAAAAGACGAGTGGATTCAACGCGTCATCGAAACTCCGGAGCGAGAATACGTCCAAGCAGATGGCAGGATTCGCCGATGGGCGCGAATAGACGAACATGATTCAAGATACCTGAGAGTAGTCCTTCTACCTGACAACGTGACTGTTCATAATGCATTTTTCGACCGTGGATACAAACCATGAAAGTGAAGTATTTCGACGATACAGACACGCTCTATATTGAGTTTCGAGACAGCGGCATCGCTGAATCTAAGGATTTGGACGAAAACACTACGCTGGATGTCGACAGCAAAGGCAACGTCTGCGCCATCACCTTCGAGCACGCAAGTCAGCGTACTGACGTTCGTCGTGTGGCTCTTGAAGGTATAGCGGCATAATAGGTCCATCCGCCGACGCCTGGAAGCGGTGCGGCGGATAGGCAGCGTTGGGCAGAGAAAACAAATAGGCAGGGATGAAGTGCATTTAATCGAAAGAAGGGAAGCGAGAAAGCGTGGTCTGTCCCTAATAAGCTTGTCCCTAATAAGCTACGCCATCAGCCACCCCGATCTCGACAAGGCGGCCCTGCTGCCGCTGCTGCGGACCGCTTTGCGTACGCTACTCTGACCCTTGGCCCGCCCGGCGACGCGCGCCCGACGATCGATCGGCGCCGGGCCGCACGGCAGCCAGCGGCCGGATCGCGAGACAGGCCACGCAACCCCGGCGACCTCCCGAAACGGCTGGAGCCAACCTCGGCGACACCCCGATCCACCCCGCCAAGCCCCATCGAGCGCAGCCCCCCTGGATCGACGACTTGCAGTCGTCCTCTTCCACCGCCTTGACGGCCTCCAGCATCGAGTCCAATCCGCCGTTCCCGAGAACCGCGCCGAACAGACCACGGTTTCCTGCGACGCTGATCCGGATTGCTCACCGAGCGCCGGGGTTGAGGATTTCCGCGGGCTCGGGGCTTGCTCGGTGTCGGCGCGGGTGTTAGCGTCCGGCTGACTCCCAACCGGCACGGCTAACCCCATGAAGGTCGACATCATCCTAAGTAAGCGGGGCGGCAGCTACATGGCACAGGTCAGCAGCCTGCCGGAGATCCGGGTGAAGGAGGCAACCCGCGAGGCCGCGTTGCGCGGCGTCGAGCGGCGGTTGCGGGCCTATTTGGACCGGGTGGAGCTGGTCCGCTTGGACATCGGCGCGAGTAGCGATGGCCGCTCGTTGCTTGAGCATTTCGGCAGTTTCGCCGACGACCCGACCTTCGACGATTTTCAGGAAGAGATCGCCGCCTACCGTCAGGTGCAGAACCGCCCACCGGAGTAGGCCGAGCATGACGCTCTTGGTCCTGGATACCGACCACCTCAGCCTGTTTCAACGGGGCAACACCGCAATCTTGCCACGCATCCGAGCGATATCGCCGGCGCAGATTGCCATCAGTATCGTCAGCGTCGAGGAGATGCTGCAAGGACGGTTGGCCCAAGTCCGCCGTGCCGGTACCGGCGAAGGTCGGATCAGGGCATACGCCTGGCTGGAGAAGACCTTGACCTTCGTTCGGGCCTTTCGGGTTCTGCCGTTCGATGATCAAGCCGAGCGGCGTTACGTGGACCTTGCAACCCGGCGGCTCAGGATCGGTGCGCAGGATTTGAAGATCGCTGCCATCGCGCTCTGTCATGACGCCGTCCTCGTCACCCGCAACCAACGTGACTTCGGCCGTATCGCCGGGTTGGAACTCGAAGACTGGACGATCGAATGAACATCTGCGCCGTGGCGCGACCGGAGAGCAAAAGGGGCGGGGTCGGCTAGATGATCTTCAGGCTCAATGAAATCTTATCTCTCTCCAAGTCCGGTTCTGCGAGGAGCCGGGAACGAACCGTCGTATGTCCGAGATCTTGTGGCACCGCCGGGAACCAGGCGGCAAACAGAGAACACAAACATCAGCCTAACCGACGGTGAGGACCCGGATTACTCTCCGAGCACGGTTTCTTGAGACTGAAGAAGAATAGAACGCAGTTTCCCGAGTCCATCAGAAACAACCGTGGTCCGTCCCCGGTTTCCCCCTGGGTTTCCACCCGGCGACGCGAACCCCTACGACCCGCAACAGGCCGACTATTTCGTCAAGCGTCGCGGGCGTCAGCGGGGTCGGCGACCCGTAGCGGCTCCTGCATGGCTCGTGACGTGACGCGTCTCAGCCATAACCCCGTTGATCGCCGGGTGCTTCACGGTGCCTTTCCAAGGCTTGATTCGTGTGCGGTGAAAGTCGCAAGCACGGTTGTGTGTCCAGCGAAGGCTGGCGTGTTCAGCAGGAGACAGTCCTGCCGGGGTAACAGTCAGGAGCCCCGTAGCTTGGATCGCAGGGTGGCGGGAGACCAAGACCCTGAAGCCGATCGACAGCACCGTCCTTGGGGAGGTGGCGAGTCACCAGGCCGTAACAACAGTGAACGCAATGATGGCCTCGACAATGCGTAGCTCCGAAGGCCGAGCCTGCAACCGTGGGGCGAAGGCAGCATGGCGGGTCGAAGTCTGACCGAGACGATCCGACCACTTCGGCGGGGTGAGTAGCGACGGCATGGTGGCAAGGGCACGCTAAGCAACTGGAGAAGCCCGTCTCGCCCCAGGGCGAAATCCCCGGAGCAAGGTAGGTCCTATAACCGGCGACACCGGGAAGTGGACCGAAGGCGAGCGGGTGGCGGATGGGCGCGTAGTAGCGCTGAAGCGGGGTAATGTCCGTGGAGCGAAGGCGCCCTACTGTTGGCAATCCTTAAACAAGACGGGAGGCAGGGGCGAGATGACAACGACGCCCATCGATCTGCAAGACCTGAGGAAGAGGATCTACATCAAGGCGAAGGCTGAACCGGCCTGGCGCTTCTGGGGACTCTACGTCCACGTGTGCAAAGAGGAGACCCTGCACGCGGCCTATGCGATGGCGAAAGCGAACAACGGTGCCCCCGGCAGTGACGGGGTGACGTTCGCGGCCATCGAGGCGGCTGGCGTTGAGGCGTTTCTGCAAGGCATCCGGGATGAGCTGGTCACCGGAACCTACCGACCGCAACCGAATCGCCGCCGGGAGATTCCCAAGGGAGACGGGCGCATGCGCGTCCCGGGATTCCCTGCATTCGCGATCGCGTGGTCCAGGGGCGCTCAAGCTGATTCTGGAGCCGATCTTCGAGGCTGACTTCCAGGATGGAAGCTATGGATACCGACCCAAGCGCACGGCGCATCAAGCCGTGCAGCGCGTGGCCGAGGCGATTGTGAGCAACAAGACCTATGTGATTGATGTGGACCTGGCGTCGTACTTCGACACGGTTCGTCACGATCTCCTCTTGGGGAAGGTGGCGGAGCGGGTCCGCGATGATCAGGTCTTGGGCTTGCTCAAGCGTATCCTCAAGGCCAGTGGCAAGCGGGGCGTTCCGCAAGGCGGTGTGATCTCACCCCTGCTCAGTAACCTCTACCTCAACGAGGTCGACCGGATGCTGGAGCGGGCCAAGGAGGTCACCCGCAACGGACGCTATACCTATATCGAGTATGCCCGTTATGCCGATGACCTGGTGATCTTGGTCGATGGGTATCGCCGGTGGAACTGGCTCGAGGACGCGGCCTGGCGACGCTTGGTCGAGGAGTTGGCCAAGCTCGATGTGCAACTCAATCAAGACAAGACACGACGACTGGACCTGAGTCAGGGAGGGGCATTCAGCTTCCCGGGCTTTGACTTCCGCCGGGCCAAGACTCGGCGCGGGGTCTGGGGCGCGCGTTACACGCCGCGGATGAAGGCGCGCACCGCGATCCTACAACGCCTCAAGGACGTGTTCCATCGCTACCGCTCCCAGCCGATCGATCGGGTGATCGCGTTGATCAATCCGATCCTCCGGGGGTGGGTCGGCTACTTTCGGGTGGGGCACTCCAGTCGCTGCTTCGGGTACGTTCAAGATTGGGTGGAGAAGAAGATTCGGCGCCATTTGATGCGCGCGCGTCAGCGTCAGGGCTTTGGCTGGAAGAGGTGGAGTAGGACGTGGTTATACGAGGTGCTCGGGCTCTACGACGGGTACCGAATCGGGCTGCGTAAGCCGAAAGCGCTCCCAGTGCAAGAGGTCTCATAACCCTGGATGTGAAGTCGGCAGGAAAGCCCGGTGCCGGAAAACGGCACGCCGGGTTTGACGTGGCGGGGGCTGGAAACGTGATCATGGGAGCCGGACTGAGGGCCAGCACGAAAGTGCTGGAGGTCCCACCGGACCCTAACGTCGGCGCGCCAGTTCCCGACCCTACCTTAGGGGGCGGGGTGACCGTAAGGTCACCCCGCTACCCGACTGGTCCGTCCCCGGTTTCCCGTTCGCCGATCCGGGCCGAGCACTCGCCATTGATCTCGCCGACGTGGGTTACGGGGTCGATTGCGACGACCCCGGCCACGGCACTCGGAATGCCCTCATCCCCACAGTCAAGGGAGCGGTCGCCTGAGGAAAAACGATAAACCTCAGGAAATAAAGTGAGCGACAACAATTACCCCTCCTGATCATGCCACCATCAAGTTCGCTGATCGCGCTGATTAGCAGCTGGTTGGATTCGAGGCTATGGTATCGTTATGCGAACGGTATTGGATGTCGCCCATCCGGCCGAATTGACCGCATTAACTCGATAACGGTAGAACATCCCGCTTTCCACCCCGTTGTCGGTAAAAGCGACAACATCTGCCCCGACAGTGGCAATCCGCTCGAGGGGGATCGGGTACCGACCGACCCCACGCCAAATAGCGAACCGCGTCTCGTCATTGCTGTTGTCCTGCCAAGTGAGTTGGATCTGTGTCGAGGACAGCACGGTCGCTGCGAGATTGGAGGGCGCCGCGGGCGGAGAGGGTAGAACCGGCTCGCGCTCTTCTTCCCAAACGACGATGAAAGAAGCTAAATCCTCTCCATCAACGACCCCGTCGTCGTTGAAATCGGCACGCGAATCACCGCTGTAAAAAGCGGTCTCAAAGGCGGTTCTGTCACTCTCGTCAACGCGCTGATCTGCGTTGAAATCCGCCTTCGGACCAACCTGTAGACGTACCCAGCGAATATTGTTTTTAAAGCGCGCGCCGTCCCAGCCATCGCTGGTTTCATAATAGCTAAAGAAGAACCGTCCCGAATTGTCCAAATAGCGATCGGCGGGCTGGACATAGGACACCCAGTTGATTCGCTGTACCGAGCCATCAGGGGCACTCCCCACGCTATCGACGGTGACAGGCGCGCTCCAGGTGCGGCCTTCATCAAGGCTAACGCGTGCCAGGAGCACCCCGGGTGTGCGGGCTTCCGAATAGGCGCAGACAAGATAATCGCGCACTGCGCCGCAAGCGATCGGATCTCCCGAATCAAGGTTGGTAGTGAGCGTGCTGTTTTCCCAACGCGATCCGTCCCAGAAAAAGAAGCGTATTTGCCTTGTGCTGCCGACCGTCATAGTCATCCAGGGTGCCCCATTGGGCCCGAAGCCCACGTCCCGCGGCAGCCATCCCATAGTCTCGTCTGATGCCAGATGATCATAAGGCGAAATCGTCGAATCTTGGGTGGCGTAGGTCAACGGCAGAGTCGCTGGGGAACCGTCCGCCAAGCTCCACGTCTCTCCTAAGTCCTCCGTGTAGAGAAACGGATTGGAACCGAATAGCTTGATGAGTTGGTTGTTCTCCTGGAATCGTTCAAACCAGTGCCAAGTCACCGCTAGGGCGCCGCGCCTGGGATCCCAGCGTGACCAGACCTGCTCGATCGTGATATCGCCACGACTCTGTACGAAGCTGGCGCGGCCGATCGTTTCTTGCTTGACCAACTGCGGCGTAGAAGAGCTTAGGTCATATCGCTGAAACAACACGGCTCCGTCGGGGCGGGTGCTATGCAGATAGCGATAAGTCAATAGTCCGGTCTGATCCACTACGCTGAGTGTCGGGGCAGTGGATCTCTCAAACGTTTCAAAATTATCCAACACGATGTCTGACTGACTGGGGTCGAACAGCCCGCTGGAACGCGCCAAGTCGAAAGGAAGCTCGTTGGCGCGTGCTCCGAAGACCGACCAAATCCGGCCTTCCTCGTTTGCGGAAGCGCGGGAGGTGAACACGGCATTCCCTCCGGGATTCACGCCGTCTTCTAACAAGACGCCGGCGGGGTGTTCGAGTGCCAAGGCCTCGCCGGTGTGCTCATCGACCCATACCGCGAAGTCCGGACTACCGAGGTCGGGTAGCGCATCGTTTGGGTTAGCCCTTGTGCGCCGCGATACGAGGTGTACGCTTCGCCCGTTTTTGTAGGACCCGAGGTGCTGTTTCAAGCCGTGATTGTAGCCCCAGGAATACTCCGAAACTACTTCCTGCGATTGGGCCGTGATCGTTGGATCGGCGCCTTGCGCCGGCGGCATCACTGCCACAATGATCGTAACGATTGTTCCTAAAGAAAATGTCTTCATGATAACCTCTACGCCGCGTTGGTCGCTTCGCTTGCTCGAAAGCCGACAGGCGAAGTGCTTCCAATGCGAAGTTAATTCACCCTCGCCGTTCGCTAATAAGTATAGTGTGCGGCCCAAAGCTGGACTCGCTCCTCCATCGCAAAACTGGGTTGGAGAAGGTAGCCGTTGATGCAGGTTAAGGAGATGCGAGAAATCGTGGGGAGTCTGGAGGTGAATGATAAATGTCATTGACCGTCGTCAGCCATTTTAATCGGTCATCTGCCCTCCTCTCCAAGCCAATCAGGAACAGACCAGTCGGGTAGCGTCGGGTAGCAGGGTGACCTTACGGTCACCCCGCCCCCTAAGGTAGGGTCGGGAACTGGCGCGCCGACGTTAGGGTCCGGTGGGACCTCCAGCACTTTCGTGCTGGCCCTCAGTCCGGCTCCCATGATCACGTTTCCAGCCCCCGCCACGTCAAACCCGGCGTGCCGTTTTCCGGCACCGGGCTTTCCTGCCGACTTCACATCCAGGGTTATGAGACCTCTTGCACTGGGAGCGCTTTCGGCTTACGCAGCCCGATTCGGTACCCGTCGTAGAGCCCGAGCACCTCGTATAGCCACGTCCTACTCCACCTCTTCCAGCCAAAGCCCTGACGCTGACGCGCGCGCATTAAATGGCGCCGAATCTTCTTCTCCACCCAATCTTGGACATATACCTTTTATAGGCATAAACGCAACTTTCCTTATGTCGACTCTCAGCAATGCTCGATAACATTTTAACTTCGAGTTAGACTTATCGCTACCGACGGGCCGCCTTGTAGTGTTTTTTAGACGATGATCAGAATCGAGTTCTCCGAGCAGGATTTGAAGACAATACAGAAGTTGCGTTACGAGCATCCACACCCAAGGGTGCGCAGGCGAATGGAGGTGCTGTGGCTGAAGAGCCAAGCGCCTTGCGCACCGGGAGATTTGTCGGCTCGCGGGAATTTCCAGCAACACCTTACGGCAGTACCTAGGGATGTTTCAGTCCGGTGGTATCAAAAAGCTGACGGAGCTCAACTTCTACGCCCCGATAAGCGAGTTGGAGCAGCATCGCTATCGACTCGAAGCCCATTTCCGCGCGCATCCGCCTGCGACCATCAACGAGGCGGCGGCCATGATCGAGGAGCTGACGGGAATCAAGCGCAGTCCGAGCGCCGTGGGGCGGTTTCTCAATTCGCTCGGCATGGCTCCGAGACGAGTCGGAATCATCCCCTCGAAAGCCGATCCAGAGGAGCAAGAACAGTTTATTATCAATAAGTTAGAGCCGCGCATCGAAGAAGCCAGACAGGGTAAACGCGCTATTTTTTTGTCGATGCTGCTCACTTTGTAATGGGTGCCTTTCTCGGCATTCTGTGGTCATTCTCCCGCCTTTTTTTAAAGACTTCCGCCGGGAGAAAACGTTTCAACGTGCTCGGTGCGCTGAACGCGATCACGCATGAACTGGTGATGGTGACGAACGATACCTATATCACTGCGGTAAGCGTCTGCGACCTGTTGCGACGCATTGCCATGCTGAATCTCGACGTGCCAATCACGCTGGTGATGGACAATGCGCGCTACCAGAAGTGCAATATCGTCACAGCGCTGGCTTTGCAGCTGAATATCGAACTGCTTTATCTTCCCACCTATTCACCGAATTTGAACCTGATCGAAAGGTTGTGGAAGTTCGTCAAGAAAGAAGTGCTCTACTCGAAATACTATCCTAATTTCGCCGAGTTCCGAACTGCAATCACCGACTGCCTAAAACAAACGCACACCACGCACAAGAAGGAGCTGGACTCTTTACTCACGCTGAAATTCCAGGCATTCAAAAAATGTGAGCTTGTGCCTATATGAGGTATACCCGAAACAGCGACTGGAGTGCCCCACCCGAAAGTAGCCTACCCACCCCCTGAGGATCGGATTGATCAAGGCGATCACCCGATCGATCGGCTGCGAGCGGTAGCGGCGGAACACGTCCTTGAGGCGTTGCAGGATCGCGGTACGCGCCTTCATCCGTGGCGTGTAACGCGCGCCCCAGACCCCGCGCCGAGTCTTGGCCCGGCGGAAGTCAAAGCCCGGGAAGCTGAATGCCCCTCCCTGGCTCAGGTCCAGTCGTCGTGTCTTGTCTTGATTGAGTTGCACATCGAGCTTGGCCAACTCCTCGACCAAGCGTCGCCAGGCCGCGTCCTCGAGCCAGTTCCACCGGCGATACCCATCGACCAAGATCACCAGGTCATCGGCATAACGGGCATACTCGATATAGGTATAGCGTCCGTTGCGGGTGACCTCCTTGGCCCGCTCCAGCATCCGGTCGACCTCGTTGAGGTAGAGGTTACTGAGCAGGGGTGAGATCACACCGCCTTGCGGAACGCCCCGCTTGCCACTGGCCTTGAGGATACGCTTGAGCAAGCCCAAGACCTGATCATCGCGGACCCGCTCCGCCACCTTCCCCAAGAGGAGATCGTGACGAACCGTGTCGAAGTACGACGCCAGGTCCACATCAATCACATAGGTCTTGTTGCTCACAATCGCCTCGGCCACGCGCTGCACGGCTTGATGCGCCGTGCGCTTGGGTCGGTATCCATAGCTTCCATCCTGGAAGTCAGCCTCGAAGATCGGCTCCAGAATCAGCTTGAGCGCCCCTGGACCACGCGATCGCGAATGCAGGGAATCCCCGGGACGCGCATGCGCCCGTCTCCCTTGGGAATCTCCCGGCGGCGATTCGGTTGCGGTCGGTAGGTTCCGGTGACCAGCTCATCCCGGATGCCTTGCAGAAACGCCTCAACGCCAGCCGCCTCGATGGCCGCGAACGTCACCCCGTCACTGCCGGGGGCACCGTTGTTCGCTTTCGCCATCGCATAGGCCGCGTGCAGGGTCTCCTCTTTGCACACGTGGACGTAGAGTCCCCAGAAGCGCCAGGCCGGTTCAGCCTTCGCCTTGATGTAGATCCTCTTCCTCAGGTCTTGCAGATCGATGGGCGTCGTTGTCATCTCGCCCCTGCCTCCCGTCTTGTTTAAGGATTGCCAACAGTAGGGCGCCTTCGCTCCACGGACATTACCCCGCTTCAGCGCTACTACGCGCCCATCCGCCACCCGCTCGCCTTCGGTCCACTTCCCGGTGTCGCCGGTTATAGGACCTACCTTGCTCCGGGGATTTCGCCCTGGGGCGAGACGGGCTTCTCCAGTTGCTTAGCGTGCCCTTGCCACCATGCCGTCGCTACTCACCCCGCCGAAGTGGTCGGATCGTCTCGGTCAGACTTCGACCCGCCATGCTGCCTTCGCCCCACGGTTGCAGGCTCGGCCTTCGGAGCTACGCATTGTCGAGGCCATCATTGCGTTCACTGTTGTTACGGCCTGGTGACTCGCCACCTCCCCAAGGACGGTGCTGTCGATCGGCTTCAGGGTCTTGGTCTCCCGCCACCCTGCGATCCAAGCTACGGGGCTCCTGACTGTTACCCCGGCAGGACTGTCTCCTGCTGAACACGCCAGCCTTCGCTGGACACACAACCGTGCTTGCGACTTTCACCGCACACGGCTCAAGCCTTGATAAAGGCGCCGTGAAGCACCCGGCGATCAACGGGGTTGTAGCTGAGACGCGTCACGTTACCAACCATGCAGGAGCCGTTACGGGTCGCCGTCCCCGCTGACGCCCGCGACGCTCGACGAAATAGTCGGCCTGTTGCGGGTCATAGGGGTTGGCGTCGCCGCGGAAGCGCAGGGTCAGGTCTTGTTATCCTGCATTTTTGGATCAGAACACAGACGAACATCTTGATGTAGTCCTTGGCTTCAACTGCTTGCTCACACGGCATCCTCATGGCCCGAGAGGTGGTGCTCATCAGCGAAAAAGGGCCAGGCTCAATTTCTGCTTCATACCTGCAGCCTTAACGGCCCTCATCACGGCGATTCCGGCCTCAGGACATCTCGCCCAATGCCTGCGCGACTGCCTGTTGAAATACCGCCTCGTCGGCCGCGATGCCCGTCCAGGCGGAAAAGATCTGCATCGCCAGTTGAACCAGCATGTCGACGCCATCGACGATCGGGCAGCCCTTGTCCTTAGCCGTCTGTAGGAAGGGAGTGATGCGCGGATTGGTGATCACATCGACCAGGATGGTGGCTGGGGTGATCTGGTCCCAATGGAGCGGGATGGATTCCAGCTCGGGCGCACAGCCCAGATGCGTGGCGTTCATGAGGATCTGGGTGCCGGCAGGGATCTCCGCTTCGCCGACCCAGGGTTGCCAGACGGCAGGCACGCCCGAGGCCCGGGTGACGGTTGCGGCGACCTCCTCGCCTTGTGCCTGGCGCCGGGTAATGAGGGTCAGGTGGGACGCTCCAGCCCAGGCCAGTTCCACGGCCATGGCCCGCCCGGCCCCGCCGGCGCCGAGCATAGCCACTCGCTTGCCGGCGATCGGCGTGACCTTTTCGATGGCCTTGACGACACCCTTGCCGTCGTTGTTGTGGCCGATCAGGCGGCCCGCTTCAATGGTCATGTAATTGGCGGCGCCGATCGCTTGCACATCCGCATCGACCTCGTCGAGCAATGGGATGGACGCCACCTTGTAGGGCACGGTGATGCAGGCCCCGGCGAATCCCAGCGCACGGACCCCGGCAATGGCCGCCGGCAACAGGTCTTCCGTGGGGAGGTCGCATTTCCAGAATTGCCAATGAAGGCCGTGGTGGGCGAAGACGGCGTCGAACATGCGGTCGATGGGGTTCTCGGCGACCGGATGGCCAAGCATGGTGATCAGTTGCTTTTGCGGGGGCAGAGAGAGGATGGACACGGGCGATCTCCAGGAGCGGATTAGGGTCGAGGTGTGTCTGGCCGGGTGGATTGAACACCGGTCAGGTGCCTGCAGCTCAACCGGTGACATGCACAGGACGGGCATTCTCGCGCGCACCTCATCCTCACACTCCACCGTCGGTCACCAGTGCACCAAGCTCCAGTTCCACGCCGTCGAGCATCGATGGGCTGATCCGATACGGCGGGCCGAGCTGGTGGGAACTTCGGTAGGCGCCGTTCTCGGGGGCGCGGTGGACCCGGATGGCGCGCGCCGGGATGTCGATGAGCCAGACCTCGGGAATGCCGTAGCGGGCGTACAGCGGCAGTTTTCGCGTGCGGTCGTAGCGCACGCTGCTGTCGGCGACCTCGATGACCAGAAGCACATCTTCGGCCTGCGGATGTTCCGAGCTGTAGAAGTCGTCTCGCGGCTTGAGGATCGCGATGTCGGGCTGAGGTGCGCTGAGATCACCGAGGAGGATCGGATCTTGGGTCGAGACGATCGCGCGCCTGCCGACGGCCTCGATGAGGAGCAACGTGAGCCGCTTGGTGCGACTGGCGTGAGGCGGTGCGATCGGCGGCATGTCGATCATCTCTCCTTCGATCAGCTCGATCCTGGCCTCCGGGTCCAGCACGCCGGCCTCGCCCATGCGGAAGAACTCCTGCGTGGTGACACGATGCGGGCGCGGGGGGGGCAAGGCGTTGGCGTGCATGACGGTTTCGCTCTGGGCTCGTTGACCGGCGATGGGCTCGAGGTTAGCCGGTCGGCGGGAGGGTGACAAGTTCAACGCATGGCCTCCTTCGATCCCGAACGCCACGGTGGCGAAGCCATGCCCGCCGAGAAGGCCCTCGGTGCCGAACAATGGTGAAAGCCGTCAAGGACTGGGTGCCGAACCGCCAGGACGTCATCTGGATCGACTGCAATCCCCGGCGCGGGCAGGAAATGCGGGATGTTCATCCCTTTCTGGTGCTCTCGCCCAAAGTCTTCAACGAACCGTCGCCGGCGCCGATTCCGGCATTTAGTCTTTGGACGACCTTACGCGGAGTCCGTGGAGCTGATGAAGAACCGCCAGTTGGATGCGACACTTCAGTCCTCCGGTCTCGGCATGGCGGCCTTCCGGGACCTGGCTTCCACCATGTCGGTGCGTTTCATCCCGGTGCCCGCGGACGTGGTCGCGGCGATCGGAAGCCCGCCTATCGGCCCGGCGTCATCCCCGCCAACACCCAAAACATCAGTCGCTCGTGACACCCGCTCTGCGGTGTCACGCATGCCCCGTGGCGCTCTGCGCCAAGTGCCACGATGGCCGGAATTACGAGCAAGGCCCGTGAGTGCGGCCCACTCCGCGGGCAAGGGAATCAAGAGACCCGAGCATGCTCGCGGCAAACACGATCGCCCACAGCCGCGCGGTGCATTCCAGGTTCA
Source organism: Thiocapsa sp. (assembly GCF_018399035.1). Taxonomy (GTDB): domain Bacteria; phylum Pseudomonadota; class Gammaproteobacteria; order Chromatiales; family Chromatiaceae; genus Thiocapsa. The sequence goes on along the minus strand of NZ_CP073760.1, from coordinate 2,077,531 downwards.
CCCGCGTCGGTTCCAGCAACTGACCAAGGTATAAATCCATCTTTCCGAGGTTTCTTACCGGGAAGTCAAACGCGTCGCAGATGGCCGGACCCGTTCCGCGGCGAGGTCACCCGCCGCGACTACACCTCGGAGGTTTACAAGATCTCTGTCATCGTCTAGCTTCGGAGCCCATGCATCTCGTACGGTCATTAAAGCGTTCGACAAGAATAAAGAAGAGGCATACTGATATGGCAAAAAAAATGTGGGTCTTGGATCCGCAGTCCGGGGGTCAAAAAATCCTGGATGCAGCCAAGAAAAGGATTTCCAAGAGAATCCTGGATCATGCGGCGGAGAATTACGCGGGAAAGTACAACCGGATCGACGTTCGGTTCCGGGGCCAGTTTTGTTACATCGACGCCTACACGGAGCCATATGTTGCGGCGGATTACGATCCGACTCTTTTTGGGGAATCCCGAGACGCCTACATTGAGCGGCTACGTAGTATGCCAACACATTTATGTCGCCTGCGATACTTCGGAGATGAAAACCAGTGCTCAATGGCTTTCTATACCTACAGTCATGACGAATACGAGCCTTGCGTTTTCAACCACGGCAGTTGGTATGGAACACCGGAAGAAGCATTCGACGCTTCCTCGGTTTATTTAACCGAGTAAGGTCACCTCTCGGCTCTGCCGGGGGGGACTCACCGAGTTTTGACCGGTCCCGCCGTCGGCGTGAATTCGATTTCGTAACTTCGGCCATCGAGTCACGTGGCGCAGAACGCCAAGGGGCATACGTGACACCGCGGAGCGGTGTCACGGTACTGGCTGGCCCTTCGGCCCTTGCGGTAATGAAAACGTTCGACGAGAGAAAAAAGCAGGCGTTCTTCATGACCTGGGCCGGTAGGGTGGACGAGCGAGAGCGAAGTCCACCGAACCCTGCGCCGGCGCTTGTGGACTGCGATGCGCTTGTCCCTACAGATCCAATCAGCGACCTGGCCGGGTTTATGGGCGAGGCATCATCGGCGCAGTCCGGCGCGGCTCGGGCATGGTGTCATGACAAGGAACGGACGCGCCCCTGGTCTCAGAACCTGACCTGTACCCGCCAACTCAGGATGGTCGAGCCCTCGGCGGGGATCTCCAGCGTCCAGGAGGCGAGGTTCGATGCCTCTTTGGTGTGCGGTTGGCTCTCCTTCTGCATGGTCCAGTCGCCCGGGATCTGCTCCGTGACCTTGACTGTGACCGGGGCGTCCTTGGCGTTCTTAAGCTCCAGCTCGAATGCGGTCTCGTAGGCGTAATCGTAGGCGCTGGTGCCGGCGAGCTTCTTGAGCTCGGTCTGGCGGCGCCGTGCGGTCACGTCGAAGCTCTCGCCGAGCTTGAGCGTGACGGTCTCGTTCTTCGGGGTATGGTCGACGGCGTCTTCGCCGACGAATTGGGCGTTGCCTCGGCTGTCCTTGGCATAGACGCGCATGATCCCTTTCGGAAGCGGGATGCCGAGGCTGCCGTCCTTGTTTTCGAAACGCAGGGTTGCTGCGACCGGCAGCTTGGTCCAGCCGTCGGAGGTGCGGGACTGATAGACGTAGGGTTGACCGCTCACGACCAGCTCGCGGGTGACCGGGACCCGCGGTGCGCTCAGCAGCGCGACCTGCTTGGTCTGGTTGTTGAGGATGTCGGTGGGGCGGGGCAGGGTGTAGAGATGGTACTCGGCGAGGCTTTCTTCCTCGGGCATGGCCATATCGGCAGACATGACCATGCCGCGTGCCATCATGGGCATAGGCATCTCCTCCACGACCTGATTGACCTCGCCTGCCACCAACTGTACTTGGGCGCCGCGATAGGCGATGCCGCTCTGGTTGGTCAGGGTGACCCATCCGTTGATGTCCATCGTCGTGCTGTCGGCGGAGAGATCGGCGACATAGTCCGCCTTCCAGGCGAGCCCGCCGGTCAGATAGGACAGCTCGAAGAGTCCTTCGCCGCCGGTCGCGGCATTCAGATGCAGCACGAGTGTGGGCTGATCACGCAGATCCGCCGGCACGTCGGGAAAGGCGAGATGGCCGACGACCGCGGTCTCGATCCGATCGGCATAGCGCAGGACCGGTGCCGGATTCGCGGCGAGGACGATGGCGTCTTCGATCTCCTGCTCCCCTGCGTCGTTGGTACGGATCACCTGCACGGTCCGCCCGACATATTTCCGGAGCAGGCTTTCGGGGGTCAGCAGATCGAAGTCGAAGTTCTGCTCCAGCAGGTCGACCGACAGTGTCCCCGAGGTCTCGGTAAGCAGAGCGGTCTCGGGTCGGATGCGTTGGGAGACGTTGCGCCATGCGAGACGGTTCTCGGCCGCGTCCAGGGTGACGCGGCGGCGGTCCTTCACCAAGGCGAGATCCGCGTTGTAGATGGTGACGGCGAGCGCCTCTCGGGCGTTGTCGTCGATACGTTGCTCTTGATCCACGGCGGCTCCGATTGTGGCGAACGTCATGAGACTCGCCGCGATGCCGGCGAGTACGGGCGCGGTCGAGGGTGAACGATGGGGTCCGAAGGGGGATGGTGTCGTTGGCATGGTGTGCTCGTCGTGATCGGTGATCGGCGGCAATCGCCGACTCAGACCGTTTGGCCGCCGCGCGGAGCGTCCCGGGACATCGGCCATCGTGTCGATGGCCGGCTGCGGCAGGACGAAGGGGAAAAGCTCTTGCTGGCCCATGCTGCGATTCAGCTGTCATCGCGATGAGCCCGACCCCGTTGGACGTCGGGTCGGCGGAAGAGGACGACTGCACGTCGTCGATCCCGGGGAGTTGCCGCTTCGCGACGATCGTCGGCGTCGCCTCCGGCCGGTCAAACCAACAAGGCCGCCGGAGGCGATCTCTCGGGCTACTTGAAGCGCGAGAAGGCGTCCATGAATGCCTTGCTCGTGGCGTCCCAAGCGGTCTCCATGCCCTTGCGCATATCTTCCCAGGCCGCTTCGCTCGCGTCGGTCATCTTGCTCAGCATCTCGCGGGCCTCTTCCTGTTGTTGCTTCAGCCGCTCCATCTGCTCCTCGTAGTGCAGCTTCATGTCGGCCTGGGCACTCTCGGATTTGGCCTGCAGTTTTTCCAGGTCCGCGTCCCACTCGTCCATCTTGGCCTTCATCTTTTCGATGTAAACTTTGCGGTCGATCATTGTCGTTTCCTCCATCGAGATCTAATCAGGGCATGCACGGATTGCGGGTCGGAGTATTCCGCGTCGCCGTGCCGAAAGCAACCGCGTCAGGCGGGGCCTTTCGGTCGGATCAATCCGGCCGAGAGCGATGCCCGTAGATGCGTGAAAGCCTGTCCGGATGGACGCCGAGTGCATAGGCCAGTCGCAACGACCACATGAGCAGCACGGTGCTTACGACACCCTTGCTCTCCCAGCGCCGCCCTGCGGTGACGACGCGATCGCGAACGCACACGGGTGGGCCATGGCGCTTGAGTCGACGCGAGAGTGCAATGTCCTCCATCAAGGCGATCTCGGGATAACCGCCGACGCGCTCGAACAGCGTCCGAGCCACGAAGATGGTCTGGTCCCCGGTGGCGATGCCCGTGAGACGAGAGCGTTGGCTCATGCTCCAGGCGATGAGCGGGAGGAGGGGATGGCGACCCTCGATCCGCACGTCGAAGCGGCCCCAGGATCGCCCGCTGCGCGCGAGTAGATCGGGAAGTCGGAGCAGTGTCTCGATCGGCGCTCGCGTGTCCGCGTGCAGAAAGACAAGGAGATCGCCGCGAGCCGCCGCGGCACCGGCGTTCATCTGGGCGGCACGGCCGCGCGGCGCGCTCATCACGCGGTCCGCATGGGGTGCGGCGATACCGGCCGTGCCGTCCGGACTGTCCCCGTCGACGATCAGGATCTCGCCGCCGGCCGTGCGGACCGGCGCGAGTGTCGCGAGGAGCGAGACGATGCCCTTCGCCTCGTTGAGGGTCGGAATTATGACGGAGATGTTCGACTGTTTGCGTATCATTCGGTAAACGCCTCGGTACTTTCACTCGGCTGTGTCGGCTGAGGGTTCATGCTAGCCTCCGCCATGGCCATGACATCACAGGGAATACGATGAAAGACGCATCAGGAACACCCGTTCTCGTCACCGGCGGTGCAGGCTATATCGGCAGCCACGCCTGCAAGCTTCTGCACCAAGCCGGTTATCGGCCCATCGTCTACGACAATCTCGTCTATGGCCATCGCCGGGCGGTGCGTTGGGGGCCTCTCGAAGAGGGCGACATCCAGGACCGCGCGCGTCTGGATGCGGTATTCGAGAGCCATCGACCCGCCGCGGTGATGCACTTCGCCGCATTTTGTTACGTCGGCGAATCCGTCAAGGACCCCGGCAAGTACTACCGCAACAATGTCGCCGGGACCCTGACGCTGCTCGAGGCGATGCGCGATCACGGCGTCGCCCCGCTCGTCTTCTCGAGCACCTGCGCCACCTATGGCGTCCCGCGCAGCGAGCGCATCGCCGAGGATCATCCGCAGAATCCGATCAACCCCTACGGCGCATCCAAGCTGATGGTCGAGCGCTTGCTCGCGGATTTCGACACGGCCTACGGTCTGCGTGCGATCGCGCTGCGTTATTTCAACGCCGCCGGCGCGGACCCGGACTCCGAGATCGGCGAGGACCATGATCCGGAGACCCACCTGATCCCGCTCGCCATCGCGGCCGCCGCCGGAACCGGACCCGGACTCACCGTCTACGGCACCGACTACGACACGCCGGACGGAACCTGCATCCGCGACTACATCCATGTCGCCGATCTCGCCCAAGCACACCTCCGGGCGCTCGATGCACTGCTCGGCGGGGCGTCGAGCCGCATCTACAACTTGGGCAACGGTCAGGGCTTCTCGGTGCGCGAGGTCATCGCCGCCACCGAGCAGGTCACGGGTTTGACCGTCCCCGTCGAATACGGCGCGCGACGCGCCGGCGATCCGCCGCGCTTGGTCGGGGATGCGAGCCGCATCCGCGGCGAGCTGGGTTGGGTGCCCGCGTACGCGAGCCTCGACGCGATCATCCGCACCGCATGGGATTGGCACCGCGGGCCGGCCTTGGAGCGAAAGGACGGGGCATAAGACGATTTCCGGGAACAGTATCCCGACGGCGCATGCCTGCAGGCGTAGGGCGAAGTCGGGAACAATAAAAAACCGCCGAAAAATGTAGGATGGGTAGAGCGAAGCGAAACCCATCCAGCCCGCGCCTAGGGCATCAGACCGAAATCCGGCAATGCGGCGGTTTGGAGGATGGGTTTCGCTGATGCTCTACCCATCCTACCCGTTCGTCTAACCGCGCCTGGTGCGGTATGCGTCATGTGTTGAAGTGGTTTGGCCGCGCCCGCTCCGACGACTGTCGGAGCGGGCGCGGTTTAGGATTAATGCTCATGCCCGACATACAGCCGGGTGAGCGCCTCGCGATAATCGGCCAGGATCTTGGCCCGTTTGAGTTTCATCGTGGGGGTCATGCGGTCGTTCTCGATGGACCAGGGGCAGGCGGCCAGGGCCACGCGGCGGATCTTGGCATGACCGGGGAAGCCGTTGAGCCGGCTCTCGATCCGCTTGTGCAGAACGGGCTCGAGTCGGCCGTCGGCATCGGCGACCATGGGATCGGTCGGTAGTCCTTCGGCCTTCGCCACCTCGGTGTAGACATCCGGGCTCAGCACCACGAGCGCGCTCAGGAAGGGGCGTCCCTCGCCGATGACCAGGACCTGCTCGAAGAGCGGGTCGCCGGTGATGGCCATCTCGATATCCGCGGGCGGGACCTTCTCGCCGTTGGCGAGCACCAGGATGTCCTTGATGCGGCCGGTGATGACGATGTGGCCGTCTTGGACGCGCACCTGGTCGCCGGTCTTGAGCCAACCCTCGCCATCGAGCACCTCGGCGGTCGCTTGCGGCTGGTGCCAGTAGCCCGACATGACGCCGGGCGAGCGCACGATCAGCTCGTCGAGGTCGCCGATGCGGTACTCGAGTCCGGGCAACGGCCGGCCCACGCTCTCGGGGATGTTGTCTTCGAGCGGACTGACGCTGATGACCGGGCTGGTCTCGGTGAGTCCATAGCCCTGCACGAGCGGGACGCCGAGCGCGATGAAGACGCGCGCGATGTCCGGCGCCAAGGGGGCGCCGCCGCAGACGGCAACCCGCAGTCGTCCGCCGAAGCGCGCGCGGATCTTGGCCCCGACCAGGTGATCGAGCAGCGGGGCCGCCAACAGGCCCGGGTGCCAGCTCGCCCGGCGCTGGCTGTGCTCGAAGCGATCCCAGCCGATGCTCACCGCCTTCTCGAACAGCCGGCGCTTGAGCGCGGATTCGCCCTCGAGCCGTTCGCGCAGCCTTGCATGGACGCGCTCGAAGATGCGCGGGACCGCGATCATGACGGTCGGTCGGATCTGCAGCAGATCCTCGGCCAATTGCGGGATCGACCGCGCAAAGGCGACGCTGCAGCCGGCCATGATCGGCAGGACGCAGCCGGCGGTACGCTCGAGGGTGTGGGAGAGCGGCAGGAAGGAGAGGAAGCGGTCTTCGGGCCTTGCAGGAATGAGCTTGAGCGACGCCTCGGCGTTCCAGAGGATGTTGCGATGGCTGAGCATCACGCCTTTCGGATGCCCGGTCGTGCCGGAGGTGTAGACGATGGTCGCCAAGGCGTCGGGGTTGTCGACCCGATCGATGGGCCGATGATCGGCAGGGGGCAGCGCCTCGTCGAGCCAGTCGTTCGCGGCGCGGGTGCCCTCGGGCAGTGCCGCTTCGCCCGGCTCGAGAACCAGCAGGCGCTTGAGCTCGGCGAGCGTCGGATCGATGGCGGACAACTTGGCACGTTGCTCGGCGGTCTCGAGCAGCAGGAGTCGAACGCCGGCGTCGACCAGGATGTGCCGGACCGCCTCCGCCCGGTCGTCGGGATAGAGCGGCACCGTGACCAGGCCAAGACCGAGCGCGGCCAGGTCGAAGGCGACCCATTCGCGCCGATTGCGCATCATGACGGCCACACGCTCGCCGGGGGAGAGACCTTCGCGCGCCAAGGCCGCCTGCCAATGGGCGACCGCCCGGGCGGTGTCGCGCCAGGTGGTCTCGATCCAGGTCTTCGTGCGGTCGTCGAACTGACGGTAGGCGACCGCATCCGGGGTGCGCGCGACACGTTCGAGCAAGAGGCCGCAAAGGCTGCCTGCATCCTCGGCCGAGATGAGATCGAGCAGGCGGGTGGAGACGCCTGTCGTTGCGCTTTGATCGAACAGCAACATGTCAGTGTCCTCCTCGATAGAGCCCGGCCGGGGTCAACTGCCAGCCCCGGTCCGGTCTGAAGTGGCGGCCATGGTCGCGTTGGAGCGCAGCGAGCCGCTCGCGCATGCGCTCCCAGCCGCCCTGGGTGATGTCGTGAAGCGGGCCGCCGCGGTGCGGGGCGAAGCCGGTGCCGAAGATGACCCCGGCGTCGAGCAGGTCCGGATCCTCGACCACGCCTTCGCGCAGACAGGCGACACACTCGTTGAGCAGGCGGAAGATCAGCCGCTCGGTGAGATCGGCCGGCGGCCGCTCGCCGCGCGGTACGGGCTGCGGTACCGCGCTTCCCTGTTGATAATGATAGAAGCCCTGTCCGCTTCGATGACCAGGTCGGTGCGTCGCAGCCCCTCGCCGTCCGGGTCCGGGTAGTGCTCCTGCCTGACCTTAGACGCCGTTCGGCGGGTCATCCGTTGCGCGACCCACCCACGCACCGAAGGGAGATTGGGCAGACGCTGCGAAAAGTTCGCCCGGCTTGGTAAGGGTGCGGTGCGAAGCAGATCGCGAGCGCCTGCCTCCAACTGACGTCGGGGTAGGACGCGATCGACCAGACCCATCCGCTGGGCTTGGCGGGCCGAGTAGGTTCTTCCGGTCAACATGGCCTGCATGGCCGGGATGGGGCCAAGTGTCCTGATCGCGCGCCAGGTGCCGCCTTAGCCCGGGAAGATCCCGAGTCGCACGCACCGGCGATGAATCCCTTGGGTTTGCGCGAGTGGATGATCAGGCCCTTGATCGGATCCGGGTGCGGTCTCGACTCGCTGCCGGTTTCGAGTCCATTCTCGACTTGGGCGATGCAGGCGTCCAACTCATCCAGTGCAGCGACCGAGAGCAGGTTGACGGCGTGCGACGGGTCGTCGATCCCGAGCCTGCAGAATCCGTCGGTGGCGTCTTGCTCGATCGTCCAGAGTATCTTCATGGCGCACCTCGCCTCCTCGGAGGCCAGCAGGAGCAACGCGGCGCCGTCCGTAACCTGCGCGCTGTTGCCGGCGGTCACCGCACCCGTGGGTCGGTCGAAGACCGGGCGCAGCGCGCCGAGCCGTGCGAGATCCGAATCGGCCCGCTAGCCCTCGTCTTGAGTATAGACAGTCCCGTCGGGCGCGATGTGTGGGGCGGCCCTTGAAGACGGCACGACAGACGACCCCGATGTCTGGAGTCGAGGCCGCGCTTGCGGCGGCGCGGTAGGACCTGCTGCGGTCATTCAAGAGCACCTGCGTCCGGCACCAAGGCAGGCTGCGATAGAGGCCGATATCGTCGATTCCCGGGTAGGGATACTTGATGATGTCGAAATAAGGCGAGTAGTCGAAGTCGCGCGGCGTGAAGAGACGCGTGTTGCGCTTGAAGAAACGCAGGGCGCCTGAGTTAATGACTCGGACCCTTTCCGGGCCGGGAATGTTTCAGGGAAGGTTGGGGCCATACAATGTGCTCGATCCTGCCCCGATCGCGCCGCGGCAGCCGTCCTGCGATGTCCCGAAGCGGGCAGGTGGCGGGCTACCGGCCATGTTGTAACGTCCTTGATGGTGGCGTAACGTATCGACATTGAAGATACAGAGGAAGTCGAAAATGCGTGTCACCGTGAAGAAGTGGGGCAACAGTGCCTCGGTGCGCATACCTGCCGCCATCATGGAAGCGGCGCATCTCAAGCTGGATGAAACCGTGGACATCCGTGAAGAGGGTGGCTGCATCGTGATCGAGCCGGTCCGCCAAAAGGGATACGACCTGGCGCAACTGCTTGCCGGCATCACGCCGGCGAACCTGCACGCCGAAGTCGATTTCGGTGGACCCGTCGGCAAGGAAGCCCTTTGATGGTCGTCCGCTATGTGCCCGAGGCCGGCGACATCGTATGGCTCCATTTCAACCCCCAAGCCGGGCATGAGCAGGCCGGTCACCGCCCGGCGCTGGTCGTCAGCCCTTCAGCCTACAACGGCAAGACCGGGCTGATGCTGTGCTGCCCCATGACGACGCAGATCAAGGGTTATCCCTTCGAGGTCTTGATCGCCGGTGATCGTCCGGGCGCTGCCTTGGCCGACCAGGTCAAGAGTCTCGATTGGGTGGCTCGCAGGGCGCAACACAAAGGGCGGGTCTCCACCGCCGAGCTGAATGAAGTCAGGGCCAAGGTCCTGGCCCTGTTGGGCTCGGAGCTCCAACAATGAATCTGATGACCTGCGAGGAGTTCCTCGGTTTGGAAGAGAGCTTCCAGCCCGAAGCGGTGTCCAGGGCAGTTGCCTACGGGGAGAAGGGCAGGCCCGAGGCCGAGGCCGGGGCCGTGGACGTCGGGGGCGTCGAGACGGTGGTCCCCTTCGTCGTCGAGGAATGCAAGAAGGCACCCAAGGAGACCTTCCGGCAGAAGGCCAAGGCGGAGATGAAGAAGCTCGAGGCTAAGGCGATTTCTGCAAACTTCCATACCCGTAGGTTGTGCTGACGATAGGAAGCACAACTTGCGCCTACGGTTGGTTGTGTCTCGCACGGCTCGGCACAACCTACGCCCTTGGCATGAAGCCACCCGCCGGATCCACGACATGGCGCATAGGCGACCGCAGCCACCGAAAGGTCGAAGCGGCGGTTGAAGCGATGGGCGATCACGCCCGGTTAGCCCGCGGCAGACCTGCTGAAATCGAAGCCGTAGTCACCCCTGGCAGATCAACGGGCTTGCGCGCGGCTGGGGCTTCTACTTCGCCGACATGGCCCGGTTTGCCCCCCGCCCGTCCGATACGAAGGGCAGGACGCCGGTGAGGAATCCGATCGGTTCCGGCGCTACCTCTTCCTCCCGATACCCGAGGACTCTTGACCTGTCGATCCCTGTTTGCGGGGCGCGGTGGGGGCCGCCCAATTCAATTGTCAGGCAATCGAGTGCCTGGAGGGCCAGGTCGCGGTTGCCGAGCCAGAGGTTGGCCTGGAGCAGCAGGTCGGCATGCGCGAAGCCCCGGTCTACCGACGGCGTCTCAGCCCACGCCACGCCCGGATGTTGACGCCGAGCGTACCCGCCGAGTAACAATGACCCACCTGCGTCGCTTCGCTCCGACTGCCCCGGCCGAATGGCCGTGGAACGGGTGGCCGAATGCCGGTGGAATCGCCGGCCGGATGTCGGTGGAACAGGTGGCCGAATGGCGTGGAATGCGCATCCAGATGGCACCACAGGTCATCCCGCTCAGGCTCGCGATCGAAGAACGCCTCCCCATCCGCTTTGCTGCCCAGTCTGATCGACATCAGCAATTACCGCCGAAAAATATTCCCCTTTCTGCAACAGAAGGTTAGCTTGAGCTGAAAAAGTTCTTCGTAAACTTTTGTTCAGGAATCAGAATACTGCCGCACAAGCCTAAGGTTGCGAGGCAGATGCCGATGAGTGCTCCTTTCGTCCGCAAACAACTCAGCGCCGAGGGCCTGCTGAAGGCGGCGCGGCGGGTGTTCGGGAAGATCCCCGATCTGCCCGGCAACGCGATTGCGCTGGTGGATCATCTTGATGTCGGGGCTGGCGTTGTTCGGGCTGAAGTATCCCTCGCTGCTGCAGTTCGAGAACGACTGCCGGGAAGAGACGACGCGGGCGAATCTCAAAGCACGCTACGGCGTGGAGCGCGCCCCGAGCGACACGCGCTTTCGCGAGCGCCTCGATGAGCTGGATCCGAGCCACTTGCGCCCGCTCTACAAGGCGCTGTTCGCCGAGCTGCAGCGCGGCAAGGGGCTCGAGGGGTTTGCCGACCTCGATGACCATGACCTGATCTCGATCGACGGCACGGGCGACTTCTCCTCGCAGACGATCCACTGCGCGCAGTGCGCCGAGAAGCACCATCGCAACGGCACCACCACCTACTACCATCAGATGCTCGGTGCGGTGCTGGTGCATCCGGACTGCGCGGAGGTCTTCCCGCTCGCCCCCGAGCCGATCCTCAAGCCCGACGGGGCGAAGAAGAACGACTGCGAGCGCAACGCCGCCAAGCGCCTGCTCACGGATCTGCGCCGCGAGCACCCGCACCTGAAGCTGATCGTGGTGGAAGACGCGCTGGCCTCCAACGGCCCGCACATTCGCCATCTGCAGGCGCTTGATCTACGGTTTATTCTCGGCGCCAAGCAGAGCGACCACACGTTTCTCTTCGACTGGGTGGCGGCCAGCGAGCGCACCACCGAGGCGAGCTTCAGCGACGCGAAGGGATTCCGCCACCGCTTTCGTTACCTCAACGGCGTGCCGTTGAACGACGCCAACTTCGACCTCGAGGTGAACGTCCTCGAGTACTGGGAACACGCCCCCGACGGCAGCGTCACCCACTTCTCTTGGGTGACCGACATCCCCGTCGAGGACAGCAACCTGATGACCCTGATGCGAGGAGCCCGCGCACGCTGGAAGATCGAAAACGAGACCTTCAACACCCTCAAGAACCAAGGCGATCACTTCGAGCACAACTTCGGTCACGGCAAACAGTATCTCAGCACCGTGCTCATGCACCTGATGATGCTGGCGTTTCTGATCGATCAAATCCAACAGCGCTGCTGCCGGCTGTTCCAAGCCGCCTTGACGGCCGCCAAGAGCAAGACCCGGCTGTGGCGCAAGCTGCGCAACCGCTTCGATCTGTGCCTGATTCAAAGCTGGGAGGCGCTCTATCGCTCCATTATCCACCCGCCGCAGATCCCCTTGTGGCTCGACACCTCCTAGCCGTCTGCCGTGAACGACTGTGCTCGAAGCAACTCTTGAGGGGCCACCACACGCCAACCGTTCAGCAGCGCCGCCCGGCGGCGAGAGGCAAGCTATGCCTGAATGCTCTCCACACGCGACCGCGCCGGTCTCGATCGAGACCGGGCGTACACGGCGGGAATTGACATCGCCCTGGTGCCTCTTTAGATACAGGATGGCGATAATAGTGCGTTAAAAGTAACGCACGTCAATATTGACGTGATCTAAAAATTGATACGAACTCCAGAAACAGCTCATTTGATTCCCACCGGACATCCGGCGGGACGCACGGCGGAGGATGCGTTCCAGCGCGCCGTGAAGAAGAGCATGGGGGCTCGCCGGCTTGTCCGTCGCGGTTTTCCCCTCAGGGATCACTCCGATGCGCGTTTCCCCATAGGCGCGAATCGGCGCTAGGCACGGCCCGATCCCTGTGCCAGTCTTGATTCGAACGAGGTCGCCCCGCGTCGTCGCTCGCTCCACAGCGATGGATCGCGGGTGGACCTTTGTGGTCCTGGTTTCTGACCCGAGGCGGATCCAGCGTGAACGACCAGCAGCCGACAATTTCGCGTCTCGTCTGGGAGACCCGCTATCGGGCCGAAGGCGAGGCCGATCTCGACGCGACTCGGTACCGGGTTGCGTGGGCGCTGGCGTCGGTCGAGCCGGCCGATCGGGCGCTTTGGGCGGCGCGGTATCTCGACCTTCTCAAAGGCTTTGGGTTTCTGCCGGGCGGGCGGATCCTCGCCGGGGCCGGCGTGGACCGGGACCTGACCTTGTTCAGCTGCTTCGTCATGGGTCCGATCCCGGATGACCTCGCCGGTATCTTCGAGGCGCTGCGGGATGCGGCGCTCGCCATGCAGCAGGGCGGGGGCGTGGGCTGCGACTTTTCCACGCTGCGTCCCGCCGGTTTGCGCGGGGAACGGGTCGGGGGCACGGCCTCGGGGCCGGTGTCCTTCATGGGCCTGTGGGACAGCATGTGCGCGACACTGCTCTCGACCGGGGTACGCCGCGGGGCCATGATGGGGACGCTGCGCTGCGACCATCCCGACATCGAGGTCTTCGTCGATGCCAAGCGCGACGCCGATGCGCTCGTCATGTCAGTCTTTTCTCGGGTTCAGTATCGGCGAGTCCGCACGGGCGCGGGTCAATCGGACCGGTATCGGGTCGAGGATCATGCTGTAAGGCTCTGGCGTGAGCGCTTCGGGCGGCAGCCCGGACCACCGGCCTTCGTCGCCGCGCACGAGGTGGCGCCGGAGGACCATCTGGCGATGCAGGCGGCCGTTCAGCCCCATGTCGACAACGCCATCTCCAAGACCATCAACGTGCCGACGCAGATCCCGTTTGCGTCGTTCGAGCGGCTCTATCGTCGTGCCTACGACCTCGGGCTGAAGGGCTGCACGAACTTCAGGCCCAATCCGGTGACCGACGAGATCCTGAGCCGGGATCTCGAGGCCTGCACGCCGGAGGAGTCGGGTCCATGCTGCGGATCGGAGCGGGAAGGGGACTGAGGCATGTCCTTCCACCCCGCCGTCAAGCCGCTGATGCAGCCGGTTCGCCCGGCGATGGTGCTGCATCATCTGGGTCAGATCGCGCTGATTCTGGCGGTGCTCTTCGCGGTGCCGTTGGCCTTCGCGGCGGCGACCGGCGACTGGGAGCTGGCGCGGCGCATCCTGCTCGCCGCCCTGCTGCCGGCGATGGCCCTCGGCGCTTGTGCTCGGATCCGCCCGAGCGACCGGCCCCTGCAGGCCAACGAGGCCCTGGTGATCACGGCGCTGACCTTCATCGTCGCGGCGGCGCTCATGACCTATCCGCTCACCGTAGAGGGTTTGTCGCCGTTGGATGCCTGGTTCGAGTCGGTCTCGGGCGTGACCACGACCGGTCTCAGTCTGGTTGCGAACCCGGAGCTACGTTCCGATGCCTTCCTCTTCACGCGCGCTTGGATGCAGTGGTTCGGCGGCTTGGGCATCGTCGTCTTGTCGCTCGCCCTGGCCTTCGGGCGGACCGAGGACATGCGTCGTCTGGCCGATGCCGGGGCGGACGAGGACAGCCTTGCCCTAGGGACGCGGATCCACGCCCGGCGTGCCTTTACGATCTATGTGCTGCTCACGGTCGCCGGCTTGATGCTGGTCCTGGCGACGGATCTGCCGCCCTTCGACGCACTCATCCATACGCTGGCCGCAATCTCGACCGGCGGGTTCGGCGGTGTCTCCGACAGTCTGGCCGGCTTCGGGCGAGGCGCTCATTTCGCGCTCTTTGCCGTGTCGCTGCTCGGCGCCTTGCCGCTCTTTGTGTATTTCAGGGCCTGGAGGTCCGGTGCCGTCTCCCCGGGCTCCGATCCCGAGCTTCGGGCACTGATCATCGCCGTCGCGCTGGTAACGGTTCTGCTTTGGTGGCTCGGGGGCTGTCGCCGGTGGACGCGCTGCTCCAAGCCGGCTCCGCCCAGACCACGACCGGATTCGCGACGGTGGATCTGACGGAGCTGGAGCCGGCCGCCAAAGGTGTCCTGATCTTGTCGATGGCCACCGGCGGGGGTGTCGGCTCGACCGCCGGCGGCATCAAGCTCCTGCGCCTGCTGATCCTGATCCGCATGATCCAGCTCGCGGTGATGCGCGCTCAATTGCCGCGTCATGCCGTGATCCAGCCGGCGATCGGCGGCCGGACCCTCGGCGGCCTCCAGATCGAGCATGCCTTGGTGCTGATCCTGCTGTTCGTGCTGCTGGTGCTGGGGTCCTGGATGGCCTTTCTTGGCGCCGGCTATCCGGCGCTGGATGCGCTCTTCGAGGTGGTCTCGGCCACGGCGACGGTCGGCTTGTCCGTCGGTATCACCGGACCCGATCTCGAGCCCGGGCTCAAGCTGCTTCTGAGCCTGAACATGTTGGCCGGGCGCTTGGAGATCGTCGCCTTGCTGGTCTTGCTGTTCCCGGGGACGTGGTACAAGCCTTAAACCGCGCCCAGCGGGGTATGCGATGTTTTTGGATGGGATCGGCCCCGGCGGATTTCAGAGCCGCTGGAGCCGGCGCGGTTTAAAGTATTAAAAAATATAAAATTTTAAACCGCGCCCCCCGCTAAGGGTCGTGGATTCACCAAACTTCGAGCTCACTCGAAAGTGAGCATCTCGCTCTGGACGCGGTTTCGATTGATGACAGTGAGATGCGTCGGGATGGGCTCCGGCCGACCGACCGAGGTTCCTGCCGTCGCTGCGACAAGCCATCGGGCGACATCGCCCGTGCGTCAGAAGCCCGGCGGGACCTTCTCCCATGGATAGCCCTTGGCCGCCATGTCGTAGCCCGTTTTGAAGAGTGCTTGCATGAACTCGGTATCGAACTCCTCGCGACGCGGGGCGTTGAAGCTCGTAGGGATGTACGCCAGGTTGAAGTCGACACCGTCGCGCCGGGACGTGAGATAGTGAGCTGCTCGTCGTAGGCCGGACCGAGAAAGGCAAAGGGTGCAATGAGTGCACCTGTGCTGACGCCGGTGACCAGTTTGAATTCCGGCCGATTGCCTGCCTCCGTCCATCCGTTCAGCAGCCCGGCACCGAAGGCGCCGTTGTCGCCGCCACCGGAGACGGCCAGAATGCGATATCTTTCAAGGTCATCTCGGTTCGCATCCTGGGCGGTTGGTTCGGGCTTGTCGGGTGACGGACGTCGGGTATTCTTAACCCGCCGAAATTCCCAGTCTCAATGACGGCTTCGCCGCATCACGCACGGCTTCTCCGCACAACGAGGGACTGGACATGCGATTTGTCTTCATCGGCAGCGGAACCCTCGCGGTGCTCACCGGGCGGATGCTCGTGGAGCGCGGTCACGAGGTCGTCATCGTCGAGCGCGATCCGGCGACGATCGAGCGGTTTCGCGACGAGCTCGACGTGGGTTTCATCCACGGCGACGGGACTCGGCCGGCGATCCTGCGCGAGGCCGATCCGGAGAATACCGATCTGCTCTTCTGCCTGACCCACGACGATCAGTCCAACATCATCGCCAGTCTGGTGGCGCGTTCCCTGGGTTACCGACGGGTCGTGACCAAGATCGAGGATCCCGACCTGGAGCACATCTGCTCCGAGCTGGGTCTGGCCGACTCGCTGGTGCCCATGCACACCGTCGGCCGCTATCTCGCCGACATGGCCGAGGGACAGGACATCATCGCCATCTCCGACATCCTGCGCGGCGACACCCGGATCTTTTCCTTCAAGGTCGACGAGGCGTCGGCGACGGCGCTCGAGGAGTTGTCCATCCCGGATGTCGCGAGGGCCATCTGTATCTATCGCAACGGCGAGGAGCTCAAATTCGCCGATCCACAGATGCGTCTGCATGTCGGGGACGAGGTGGTGTTGCTGACGCGGGCGCGGAGTCTAAAAGCACTCCGCCAGCGCTTCGAATAAGGCGCGCTCGATCTTCGTGCGTCGGTGCCCGGTTTTGTAGACCCTGCCTGCAGGGGTGCACCCGCATGGTGCAACGTGCTGTCAGGACGCGATCGCGCCAAAGGAGCAGTCCCTTGTGGATAAAGGGGTTGGCGTCGGGTCGCGACGAACGCGTTGTTGGCGCGTTTCTTGAGTGGTTTCATCTGTTATGGGCCATGTTGTGGGGTTCACGGAAATGCTTAGACAATTCCAATCCGGCGGTGCCGGCCAGATCCAGATGCAACGTGCGGGACAAGCGATGGCCTACCACGAGTTCTATCAGGACGACTTCCGGCCGCGCGATCACTACCGGCCGATGTGGGAGCACATCCAGACCACCGGCCAGCAGATCCTCGGGGCCAAGGCGCGCGATGCCCATCTGACCCTGCATACCGAAGGGGTGACCTTCACCGTCTACTCCAACGACGAGGAGGGGATCGAGCGGGTCTGGCCCTTCGACATCCTCCCGCGCATCATCACGGCGATCGAGTGGGCGCAGATCGAGGCCGGACTCAAGCAACGCATCCGGGCCCTGAATCTCTTCCTGAAGGATCTCTATCACGGTCAGCGGATCCTCAAGGACGGCGTCGTGCCGCCCGAGCTGATCTACCGCGGCAAGGATTTCCAGCGCGAGATCATGGACATCACCCCGCCGCACGACATCTACACCCACATCAGCGGGGTCGATCTGATCCGCGACGAGGACGGTCGCTATCTGGTGCTCGAGGACAACCTGCGCACGCCCTCCGGCGTGTCCTACATGATCGAGAACCGGATCGTGGAGCGGCGCATCCTGCCCGAGTTCTTCGCCCGCTATCGGGTCCGCCGCGTCGAGCACTATCCGGCGCTGCTGCTGCAGGCCCTGCGTTATCTCTCGCCACGCGGCGCCGAGGACGCGACCATCGTCGTCCTCACGCCCGGCATCTTCAATTCGGCCTATTTCGAGCACACCTTTCTCGCCAAGGAGATGGGCGTGGAGCTGGCCGAGGGGCGCGATCTGGTCTGCAGGAACGACAAGGTCTATCTCAAGACCACGCAGGGTCTGCGTCAGGTCGATGTCGTCTATCGGCGGGTCGACGACGACTTTCTCGATCCGCTGGTGTTTCGCTCGGACTCCGAGCTGGGCGTGGCCGGGATCATCAACGCCTGGCGGGCCGGCAACGTCGCCTTGGCCAACGCACCGGGGGCGGGCATTGCCGACGACAAGGCGGTCTATGCCTATGTGCCCGACATCATCCGCTACTACCTCGGCGAAACACCCATCCTGCCGAGTGTCCCGACCTACCAGATGACCGATCACCAGGACCGCATGTACGTGCTCGACAACATGGAGAAGATGGTCATCAAGGCGGTCGCGGAATCCGGCGGCTACGGGATGTTGATGGGACCCTCGTCCACCACCGCGCAGCGCGCCGAGTTTGCCCGCAAGATCGAGGAGAACCCGCGCAACTACATCGCCCAGCCTGTCATCCAGCTCTCGCGCCACATCTGCTATCTCGACGGCGAGCTGGAGTCGCGCCATCTCGATCTGCGGCCCTTCAGTATCTACGGCAGCGATATCGAGGTGGTCCCGGGCGGCTTGACCCGGGTCGCCATGACCAAGGGATCTTTGGTCGTGAACTCCTCGCAGGGCGGGGGCAGTAAAGACACCTGGGTGCTGGCCGATTAATGCTCAGTCGTATCGCGGAATCGCTCTACTGGATGACCCGGCACCTGGAGCGCGCGGACAACACCGCGCGCGTGCTGGACATCAATGTCGTCTACATGCTCGAGGCCGACGAGGGTGCGACCGAGGAGATGCAGTGGCGTCCCTTGCTCACCATCATGGGTGCCGACGAGCTCTACGAGGAGCTACACCCCGACGGGCGCGTGACGGTGCAGCGCGTCATCCATCTGCTCACCCAGGACCGCAACAATCCGGGCTCGCTCCTGCTCAGTCTCAAGCTCGCACGCGAGAACGCCCGAGTGGTGCGCGATCGCATCTCGAGCGAGATGTGGGAGGCGCTCAACGAGGTCTGGCTCTCGGCGGACAAGCATCTGAAGACAACGCTGCAGCCCTGGCGCGCGGCCGAGTTCTACGCCTTCATTCATCGCCAGGTCGCGGCCTTCTTCGGTCTGACCCAGAGCACCATGATGCGCGGCCAAGCCTATGGCTTCATGGCGCTCGGCAGCCTCCAGGAGCGCGCGGACATGACCGCACGCATCCTGGATACGCGCTACCACCTGCTGCTGCCGGATCTGAAGCTCGTCGGCTCGCCGTTGGACTACTATCAGTGGGGCGCGCTGCTCAAGTCGCTCTCCGGTTTCGAGGCCTATCGCCGCAAGTATCAGGGCGGCATTCGTCCGATCGACGTGGTGGAATTCGTGGTGCTCGACACGGATTTCCCGCGTTCGCTCGCCTACTGTGTGGACGGTCTGGAACGCGCGCTCGCACGCATCGGGGCCTTGCCGGACGGAGCGGTGCCCGAGCGACTTGCGGCACTGCGTCGACACCTCGACGGCGCAACGCCCCAAGGGATCCTGGATCTCGGTCTGCACGAGTATCTCGATGACTTCCTGGGGCTCTTGGCCGATCTCGGCACGGCGCTGCAGAGCGACTATTTCGAGGCGCACCTAGGGGATGATGCTCAGTGAGATATCAGATCGAGCGGGTTTGTCGGATCAACTTCGCGGCCCCGGCACGCGAGCATCACGTCCAGATCCGCCTGGCGCCTTGGGACGACGAGAGTCAGTCGCTCCTGCAGATCCAGCTCTCGGTGGCACCCGACGCCGGCGTTGCCGCCTGTCGGGACGGGTTCGGTAACCTCTCGCATCACTTCGCGGTCATGGGGGCACATCGCGAGCTTGCCTTCACCATGCGGGCCGAGGTGGAGACCCTTCGCAGCAATCCTTTCGACTTCCCGGTGATTGCGCAGGCACGCGAGCGCGCCTGGATCGACGACGCCCTTCATCAAGCCCCGCGCCTCTGGGACTTCGTCCTGCATCAAGGCCCACTGACCCCCGCGCTGCCCGAGCAGATCTGCGGACATCGGGTGCCGAGCCTGCGTGAGGATCGACCTCTGTTGGATCAGGTGCAGGAGGCGAGTGCCTGGATTCAGGCGGTCACGCCGTTCGACCCGGAGGTTGAGCTGCCGGTCGCCGCACTGCCCGCACTCTTCGACGCCGGGCGCGGCTGCGCCGCCGATCTCGCGCACCTCTTGATTGCCCTGATGCGGCAGTGGTCCATTCCGGCGCGATTCGTCTCCGGGTATCTGGATGCGAGCTATTTCGACCCGGACGATGAAGACCCTCCGGGCACGGAGCCCCGCGAGCAGAGGCTCCACCACTGGGCCGAGGTGCTGATCCCGGGCGGCGGCTGGCGCGGCGTCGATCCGGCCATGGGCCTACTCGCCGATGCGACCTACATGCGTGTCGCCGTCGGGCGCGATGCAGGCGACGTGCAGCCGCTGCGTCAGACCTGTCGCAGCGACGGATCGGTGCCGGAGCTCCAAGAAACCCTCGCCGTCATACCCATTGAACCGCGTCCGGAGTGATATGAGAAGATCGCGGATTGCGTCGAGGCTCGTCCGACTAAAGGAGGTCGGAGCCGACGCGGTTCAAGAATTTTAAAATTTATTGTTTTTCTTATCCTAAACCGCGTCGACTCCGGCGTTTCAAGAGCGCTGAGCCATTGCTGTCTGTTTCGCTGGTTCCGAGAGCACCGGACGCGGTTTAGCGCGGTTCAGTTCTGGACGCGCGAGGCTCGCGTCAACTCCGAGAACCGCACGCCCCGCAAACCGCCGATCTCCAGACTCAGCCGCTCGATCTCGGCCGGCATGCCGCGGATGATGATGGTCTCCAGACAGTTGTGATGGTCCATGTGCACGTGGGTCGTCGCGACGACATGGATGTACTGGCGATGCTGAATGTCCAGGATGTGCTGCGTGAGCTCGCGTTGATGATGGTCGTAGACGATGGTGAGCACGCCGGCGACCTCCACGTCGCCGCGCTCCCAGGTCTCCTCGACGATCCGCTCGCGGATCAGGTCGCGCACCAGCTCGGAGCGCGAGGCGTAGCCCTTCTTGACCACGCGTCGATCAAGCTCGTCCAGCAACGGGCGGGGCAGGGAGACGCTGAAGCGGATGGTCTCCTCGCGAACGGTCTCCTCGACAGTGGACATATCGGGCCTCTCAGAAGTCATCGAAGCCGTCGAAGTCGCCCATATCGCCGTCGTCCATCATCTTTGAGTCGTAATCCGAATCCAGCCCCGGATCTTCGAGAGGTTCCTCGGCCGCCTGTGCCTCCTCGGCGGCGAAGAGGCCGGTCAGCAGGTTGGCCATCATGACGCCTCCGGCGACCGCAACCGCGGTCTGGAGTGCCGATCCCAGGAAGCCGCCGCCCGCCCGGTTGGCTTGGCCGGGTTGCATGCCGCTCGTCTGAAATGCACGACCCATAGGTCTTCCGGCCGGAATGCCCGGCGCACCCGCGCGCGGGTTCGGTGCCCCGAACAGGCTGTCGAGGAAGCCGCCGCCGGCCGGTCGGCTTGCCAGCTCCTGCTCGAGCTCCTGCACCCGTTGGCCAAGCGTCTCGAGGGCATGTTCTTGGACGAGGATCGCTTGGGCCATGTAATAGGGCGCCGCCGGCTGATGCTCGACCGCCGCGGCGATCTGCTGCTCCGCGGCCGCATCGCGCGGTCCGGTTTGATGCTCGGCCTGCCGCAGCTTGCCGAACAGGTCGTCGATGATCCGCTGCTCGGTCAGTCGCTGCTCGTCTTGGCGCTTGTCGTGTTGGTCCATGGCTCGCCTCCGAAGGGTGAATCAGGTCGAATCGCTCGAAACACTAAAGATATCCGGTCGGACACCGAGACTCCAATAGCAAGTCCCGCCGGATGCTGCTCGGCGGGACTCGCCGTAGCCGTCGGCCCCGGTAGACGCCTGCAAGGCCGAGTGCTACCTTCACGGTATTACCACTTGCGCCAAGGTACTACTGTAGCGGTGCAGAGATTCCGTTACCGTCCGAGATCGTTGTCGTTGTCGTAATCGACCATCGCTGGGCTACGACAACGACAACGACAACGAACGGTCTCGACACATCTGCCGTGCCGCACTCCGCGCCTTGGCCTTTATGAACAGCGACAACAGCCATGCACATCGTCGACGGTGTTCTCGGTGCGCCGGTCTTGATCGGCGCATCCATGCTTGCGGTTGCCGGCGTCGCTCGGGGGTTGAGCGCGCTCGATACCGAGTCCATCCCGCGTGCCGGACTTCTGACGGCCGTCTTTTTCATCGCCTCGCTCATCCATGTGCCGGTCGGTGCGTCGAGCGCCCATCTGATGCTGACCGGTCTGATGGGGTTGCTGCTCGGCTGGGCCGCCTTTCCCGCGATCCTGGTCGGCCTGCTGCTGCAGGCGGCCTTTTTCGGGTTCGGCGGTCTGACCGTGATCGGGGTCAATACACTCAATCTAGCCTTTCCGGCGGTCGTGATCGGCCTGCTCGCGCACTGGATCTTGGTGCGCTCGGACATCTCGCCTCGGTCGGCGACGGTGCTCGTTGTCGGCTTCCTGGTCGGTGCCTTGTCGTTCGGCGTGTCCGCTTTGTCGGTCGCCGGTGTGCTTGCGCTGAGCGGGAGCGAATTCCTGGTGGCGGCCAAATTGATCCTGATCGTTCAGATCCCGGTGATGCTCGTCGAAGGCGCGATGACCGCGGCGACCTTGCGCCTTCTCTTGAGCGTGCGTCCCGAGCTGCTCCCGGTGGCTGCGCACGCTCGCTTCCTGCCGGCCGGGCGAACGACCCTGTAGGGGCGCTTCAGTCGCCCACACGGTCGCCCACACGGTCGAAGGCGCAGGGGCGACTGAAGTCGCCCCCGCAGACTTGCGCTGCATGGCCCGGCATGCGCATCCTTGTCGGTGCCATGACCGACTCCGTCTCCAATCCCGTCAAGCCGCGTCCCGCCGCGCGGATCGCGCTTGTGCCCGGTCAGGCCGGCCGCGTCGTTGTGGCGATCGGCGGTGCTTGGCAGCTCGACGCGGATCTGCCGGACTTGGATCGGATCGATACCGAGCTGTTCACCGAGCCCGGACCCACGTCCATTGCCTTCGACACCTCCGATCTGGTCGCTTGGGATTCGGGACTCGTGAGCTACCTCGCCTCCCTGGCATGGCGGTGTCGGGAGCGCGGCATCGCGGTGGAGGAGCAGGGACTGCCCGAGGGGATTCGAGCCCTCTTGCGTTTGGCCTCGACGGTGCCGGAGCGTCGCGCCGAGGGCCGCGACGAGCATGCCGACCCCTTTCTGCGGCGTTTCGGTCAGGACTTCATCGATCTGGCGCGCTCCACCGGCGAGATCCTCGCCTTCATCGGTGAGGTCGCACTGGCACTGCGCGCGATGTTGGCGGGGCGCGCGCGTTTCCGGCGCTCCGAGCTGTGGCTGCTGGTCGAAGAGGTCGGTGCCGATGCGCTGCCGATCATCAGTCTCGTCAGCTTTCTGGTCGGACTCATCCTGGGCTATATCGGTGACCAGCAGTTGGCCCAATTCGGTGCACGGATCTTCGTCGCCGACCTGGTCGGGCTGGCCATCGTCATCCAGATGGGCGCGCTCATCACGGCGATCGTGCTCGCCGGACGGACCGGAGCGGCCTTTGCGGCCCAGCTCGGGACCATGCAGGTGAACGAAGAGATCGATGCCCTGCGCACCTTGGGGATCTCGCCGGTCGAGTTTCTGGTCTTGCCGCGCCTGATTGCGCTGGTGGCCATGACGCCGCTCCTGGCGATCTATGCGAACCTGATGGGAATCCTGGGCGGTGCCTTCGCCGGCACCGTGGTGGGTGGTCTCAGTCCGACCGAGTATTTCACCCAGACGGTCGCGGCGATCGGCTGGAACCACATCACGCAAGGCTTGATCAGCGCGACCGTCTTCGGGGCGATCGTCGCGGTGTCGGGTTGTCTGCGCGGGATGCAGAGCGGACGCAGCGCTGCCGCGGTCGGCGAGGCGACGACCTCGGCCGTGGTCACCTCGATCGTCTTCATCGTGATCGCCTCGGCCGGTCTCACCATCGTCTTCGACGCGATCGGGCTGTCGTAACCCGCTGCCGCGCCGATGTCGAGCCAAGCCGCAGAGGACACGATCGACCGCATGTCCCCCGATGCTCCGACAACGCCGCCGAGCGCCGCGGCGATATCCCTGCCGGCGGATCCGCATCTCCTGCTCGATGCCGTGTCGGTCGGCTACGGCGAGTCCGTGATCCAACGCGATCTGAGCTTCGGTGTCCGACGCGGCGATGTCTTTGTCATCATGGGCGGCAGCGGCAGCGGCAAGAGCACCCTCATGCGCAGCTTGATCGGACTCCTGGCGCCCAAATCCGGGCGGATCCTCTTCGACGGCAAGAGCTTTTGGGACGCGCCCCAACGCGAGCGCACCCGACGGATGCGTCGCAACGGGGTCATGTATCAGAGCGGCGCCCTCTGGAGCTCCATGACACTCGA
Source organism: Thiocapsa sp. (assembly GCF_018399035.1). Classification (GTDB taxonomy): domain Bacteria; phylum Pseudomonadota; class Gammaproteobacteria; order Chromatiales; family Chromatiaceae; genus Thiocapsa. The sequence continues at coordinate 2,053,789 of NZ_CP073760.1, read as the reverse complement.
AGAGAACGTCGCCCTGCCGCTCGAGCAATACACCGACCTGCGGCGCAGTCAAATCCACGATGTCGCGGTCTACAAGCTGGCCTTGGTCGGGCTCGCGGCCTATTGCGACTACTATCCCTCCGAGATCAGCGGGGGGATGCGTAAACGCGTCGGGGTTGCCCGCGCGATGGCGCTGGATCCGGATATCCTCTTTTTCGACGAGCCCTCCGCGGGTCTGGATCCGCTGAGCGCGCGTCTGCTCGACGACCTGATCCTGGAGCTGCGCGAGAGTCTGGGGACAACCATGGTCGTCGTCACGCACGACCTCGCCAGCATCTTTGCCATCGCGGACGACTCGGTGTTCCTCGATGCCGCCACGCAGACCATGCTGACCACCGGCAACCCCCGCGATCTGCGCGAGCATTGCGAGATCAAGCTTGTCCGTGATTTTTTGAGCCGTGGAGAGACATGAGCAAACAGGCCAATCCGACGGTGATCGGCGGCTTCGTGCTCGGGGCCTTGACCCTGGTCGTGATCGCGATCCTGGTGTTCGGCAGCGGTGCGCTCTTTCGCGAGCGGGTGCCGATGGTGACCTATTTTCCGGGCTCGGTGCAGGGGCTGAGCGTCGGCGCCGGTGTGCAGTTCGAGGGGGTGACGGTTGGACGTGTGACGGGGATCGAGCTGAGTTTCTCGCCGGATACCGGGGTCTTCAGCGTGCCCGTGACCTACGAGGTCTGGCCCGACAGCGTGCGGATCCTCGGGGCGGAGTCGGATGACTCGCCGGCGCAGATCCTGCGGCGCTTGGTCACGGAGCGCGGTCTGCACGCGCGGCTCGAGTCGGTGAGCTTCGTCACCGGCCAATACATGATCGCGCTGCAGCTGGTTCGCGACCGCCCGCCGCGGCTGATCAAGGATCCCGACGACGTCGTCGAGGTGCCTTCGATCGAGGCGACGCGCGACCGGATGTCCGAGATGCTCGAAAACCTGCGGCTCGATGATCTGGTCAACGAGGCTGCGCTGACCCTGGCCTCGATTCGGCAGTTGATCGGCTCCGGGGAGGTGCTGACGTTACTGAAGACCCTGAACGAGACGCTGGACGAGGCCCGGATCCTGCTGGGAAATCTCGATCGGGAGGTGCAGCCGCTCGCACGGCGCTTGGATTCGACCCTCGAAGACTATGGTGCGATGGCGCGAGCGGTGCAGGCTGGTGTGTTGCCGGTCACGGAGAACCTCGAGGCGGTCACGGCATCGTTGGCCGTCTTGGTGCGCCGAGTCGACGAGCAGGTGGTCCCGCTCTCGGGCGCGACGCAGGCCGCGCTCGGCGAGGTGGAGGCCACCATGCGCGCGCTGGGGTCCTTGGCCGGCGATGCGACCGGGTCACGGATACAGCTCGACCGGTTCCTCGTCGAGGCATCGGCCGCGGCTCGATCACTCCGGGATCTTGCCGACTATCTGGAGCGGCATCCCGAGGCGCTGGTGCGCGGTAAGCGGTAGCGCCGAGATGGTTGCAACCGGCGCCGTCGATGGTGGATTTTGGCGGCGCTGAAAACAATCAGACCCGGGACGCAAGCGTCCCGGGTCTGATGTGCCGAGGCTGGACTCGATTAGAAGTCGAGGAAGCTCACGGTCTGGGTCGAGTCGGCGGAAACCGCCTGCACATCGACAACCGGCTCTTTCGACTCTTCGTTTGCGAGACGCTCCGACTCCGGCAGGACCATCGTGGTCTGGACTCCGCCGACGAGCAGAGCGACTGCGGCAAGAACACCTAAAGCACCCATGGTACATCTCCGATTTCGCGTGGTTGCTGATATGGGGATTATTATATAAGCATATTCTAATTAAGCAAGTCCTCATTTTGATTGTCGGCGCCTGATGTTTTCCGCGACCCCGTCCGCTCGTGGCGTTGCGTTGACCGGTATTTTAGGGTGATCGCTAATATTAGCGATTCTTGATCAAGATCAACCCTCTATCTTGGATTCCGTCCTAATCTTGGTCCCACGTCGGGGCGAATCGTGCTCACGGCGTGCTCAACAGGTTTCTCGTTACTGGAGAAATGTGATGACGACAACAAAACGCGTTGTGCTTGCTGCGGCGGTCGCCGCTGTCTCGGCGTTCGGCTCCATGTCCGCGAACGCCTTCTGGGGTTCCGGCCCCTTCGGGATGTTCCCCGGCGGTTGGGGCGGGCCTTGGAGCTCGCCTTGGTACCGGCCCTACGGCGGCTATCCTTACGGTGGTTATGGATATCATCCACACGGCCTCTACGGTGCACCTTACGGGGTCGGTGCTCCTTACGGATGGCACGCGCCTCTGTATGGCTATCCGGCCTATGCCTATCCCGCCTATAGCGATCCGACGACGACCACCTCGAGCACGGGTACCAGCAAGTAAAGCCCAATCCATCCGTTCTAGACCTTGAGGATCCTCGCCCCGACGCCGCTCGGCGTCGGGGCGAGCATTCATCTCGGACTCCGCGACAGGCGCTCGGATCATCCGATCTCCGACGGCCCCGTGCAGGGTGGTCTCGGAGGCCGCATGAGCGTCATCGCGCCGTTGCACTTCAGCCGCTGTCATCCCCGGCAGCGCCCTTCGCCTGCTATGATCCTCGTCGGTTGGCCGGCCGATGAGGGGTCGGCAGGGGTCGCGAGCGGATACGCGCCCCGGTAGCGACGTGACCGGAGAGACGACATGCGTGTACTCGTTGGCGATATCGGGGGAACCAAGACCGCACTGGGTCTTGCGAAGACGCATCGAGACAAGGTCGATCTCGAGCAGACGAGGCAATATCCGAGTGCGGATTTCGCCTCGCTCGAGGACATCGTACGACGCTATTTGGAAGATACGGGCGTGGGCTGTCGGTTCGCGGCCTTCGCGATCGCCGGACCCGTTCGGGATCGGCGCAGCCAGGCGACGAATCTGCCCTGGACGTTGGATGCCGACGCCATGGAGCAGAGGCTCGGATTTGCCGGGGTGGCATTGCTCAATGATCTCGAGGCCACGGCCTGGGGGCTTGCGGCCTTGGGGCCGGAGGATCTGTCCGAGCTCCATCCGGGCGAGTCGGTCCACGGCAACGCCTGTGTCGTGGCAGCAGGCACAGGGCTCGGCGAGGCCGGTTTGTTCTGGGATGGCCTGCGTCATCACCCCTTCGCGACCGAAGGCGGTCACGCCGATTTTGCGCCGACCGACGAGCGCGAGTGTGCTCTCCACGCCTTTCTGACGCAGCGCTTCGGGCGTGTGAGTTGGGAGCGCGTGGTCTCCGGGCTCGGGATCCGGAATCTCTACGATTTCCTGTCCGCATGGCGCGGTATCGCGTCGCCCCAGCCGTTGCGCGAGGCGATCGAGACCGGAGACGCCGCCGCGGTCATCGCTGCGGCCGCTTCGGACAACGCCTGCCCGGTCTGCACCGAGACGATGGAGCTGTTCTTTCGGCTGTACGGTCGCGAGGCCGGAAACATGGCGCTCAAGCAGATGGCGCTCGGCGGCGTCTTTTTGGGCGGCGGCATTGCACCGAAGAACCTCGATGCCCTGCGCCGCAGCGCCTTCCTGGACGGATTCTTCGACAAAGGTCGGTTGGAGCCCCTGATGCGCGCGATGCCGGTTCGGGTGATCGTGCAGCCGAGCACGCCGCTGATGGGGGCTGCGCTGTTTCTGGAGTCGCAGTAGGGAAAGCAGCCAGCCTCCGGCCTCCAGCTCTCAGTGATGAGGTGATTTCCGGGAATAGTCATCCCGAGCGAGTGCTTGGCAGGCATCGAGTCCATGATGCCGTCAGTCTTGATCAAACCGTCGCAGTATTTGTCGTTGTCGTCATCGTCATCGTCATCGTCATCGGATTCCGGACGAACACGACAACGACAACGAGTAGAGCCTTCGACCACTTGTCCTGGTTGCGGCTCTCCCGGTAGATCCTTTTCCGGAAATCACCTAAACCGCGCCGGCTCCAGCGGTTCTGAAATCCGCCGGGGCCGATCCCATCCAAAAACATCGCATACCGCACTGGGCGCGGTTTAAACAAAAGAGGAATCCCATGACACAAACACTCCGCATTACCGGAATGAGCTGCGGGCACTGCGTTCGCGCCGTCACCGCCGCACTCGAGTCCGTTGCCGGCGTGGAGTCCGTCGCGGTGGATCTGGAGTCCGGTCGCGCCGGTGTCGAGGGTCGGGCCGATGTCGATGCCCTGATCGCGGTCGTCGTGGCCGAAGGTTACGGTGCCGAGCAGGTGCCGCTCGCATGATCATCGGCGGCGTCGTGCCCGACTGCGACCCGGCCTCTGGCGGGTCTGCGCGGGCTCCATCCACCCGGATGTCCGAGTCCGGGCCACGTCATAGAGGCTTGGCGACCCCGAGGTCAGCCGAGCTTGCCTGAATCCTTCATTCCAACCGGACCGGTCGGTCGCGCCGGACCGGTCGCCCGCGACGCCGATTTGGTACTATGATACGGGTTGTCTCTTTTGAGATGCGATGTGTTGTAATTTCTAAACATCGGAGTGCCGGCGCCCCGGGGTCTCGATCTCGCGGTTGCGGATTCGAAACCGCGCGTCCGGTCGTCTCCCAGTGTCGAGAGGTCGAGCTTGGATCGAGCACGGAGAGGTCGGGCGGTGCAATCGAGGACGGCGACTCGGCCCGGTGCCGTGCCCGGGGTATCGATCGTATGCCTGCTCCTTCTTGCGTTGCTCCTCGTGTCCGGCAACGTTGCCGCCATGAAGCTCGATGTGAAGGTGACCGGGCTTGCGGGCGAGCAGGAGACGAACGTCCTTGCCTTGCTGTCGATCCATCAGGAACGCTCCGAGGCGGATCTGACGCCCGCCCGTGTCGAGGCGCTGCACCGGTTGGCGCCCGACCAGATCCGCGATGCCTTGGCGCCCTTCGGCCTCTATCAGGTCGAGGTCACGGATCGGCTCGAGGTGCCCTCGGATCCGAACGGGACATGGGTTGCGGCCTACGCGGTGGTTCCCGGCCCGGCGGTGAAGATCGGTCGCGTCGAATACGCGGTCATCGGCGAGGGGGCCGATGACCCGGCCTTTCCGAAGACCTTTCCGATGCAGGTCGGCGACGTCCTGCTCCATGCCAAGTACGAGGCGGCCAAGTCGGATCTGCGCTCTCGCGCCTCCTCGGGCGGCTACCTGGACTACACCCTCGCGCGCCACCGCGTCCTCGTCGACCTGGTGGCCTACGAGGCGATCGTCGAGTTCGAGCTGGACACCGGGCCCCGCTACTATTTGGGCACTGTGTCCTTCAAGCAGGATCTTCTGAACGACACGTTTCTCCGCTCCTTCGTGAATTTCGAGCCGGGGGTCGTCTACGACCCGAATCTCCTCCTTGCGCTGCAGGGGCGGCTGCTCGGTACCGAGTACTTCAGCGATGTGGAGATCGTGCCCCTCAAGGATGCGACCGGCGACGACACGCTGGTGCCGATCGACATCGTCGCGACCCGCAACAAACGGGATAAGTACCGGATCGGTGCGGGCTTCACGACCGATACCGGTCCGCGGGTGAGCGCGGATTGGCGTCGTCGTTACGTCAATCAGTGGGGGCACAATTTCCGAACCGAGCTGCAGCTCTCGCCCGTGCTCTCGCAATGGAGCTTCGATTATCGGATTCCGATTCAGGATCCGACGCGCGACTACATCATCATCAAGCCCCAGTCGACCTGGTCCAACATCAACACGCAGAAAGGCTGGCTCAACTCGGTTCAGGTTGCGCACTCCACGCTCACGCCGAGCAACTGGCGCCGCACCGTCGGCATCGACTACACCTACGAGGATTACGAGATCAGCGACATCCAGACCGGGATCTCCTCCGAGCTGGCGCCGAACATTTCCTGGTCGAAGACCGTCGCGGACGACCCCATCAACACCAAGCGCGGATACCGGATCCGCTACGGTCTTCTAGGGGCGGTCGAGGGCGTGATCTCGAATGCCTCGTACCTGAGCGCCGCACTGCAGTTCAAGTGGATCCATGGCTTCGCGGAGAAGTACCGCTTCATCACCCGAGCCGATCTGGGCGCGACCATCGCGGAAGACCTGACCGAGCTCCCGGCGAGTCGCCGCTTCTTCACCGGCGGCGACAACAGCATCCGCGGCTGGGGCTTCAACACCCTGGGGCCGACCGAGCGCTTCAACGACGACACCGTCGGCGGACGCTTTCTGGGGGTCGGCAGCCTGGAGCTCGAGCGCACCATCCGCGGCCCTTGGAGTGCGGCCGTCTTCACCGATTTCGGAAACGCCTTCGATCCGGACTACGAGAACAAATTTCAGCAGAGCGTCGGCTTCGGCGTGCGCTGGGCCTCGCCCATCGGCCAGGTGCGTGTGGATCTCGCCTTGCCGTTCACCCAAGACGACTACGTGCTCGGCGAAGGCTGGCCCCCGGCACGCCTCGTCTTCGTCATCGGACCCGATCTATGAGCGAGACCGACACGGCTGCGACATTACCCCCGAGGGGTCTGCGCCTGCCGAGCCGACGGCGGCCGCGCCCGCGCAGACCCGGCGGCGTCGGCGCGTCCGGCCGCTGCGTCTGATGCTCGGGCTGCTCGTGTCCTTGACGCTCCTGTTGGTCCTGATGCTGGTGCTGGTGCTCGGGACCCAGACCGGACTGCGCTTTGCGATCGGTTTGGTGGAGGACTTGGCCCCCGGTGTCCTGAGCGTCGAGCGTGTCGAAGGGCGCATCACGGGGCAGTTGACACTCGATCGGCTCGCGATAACGGTTGCGGACTTCGAGATGCGCGCCGGCAGCATCGGTCTGAACTGGTCGCCTGTCGCTGCCCTGCGCGGAGATCTGCCGATCCAGGTGCTCCGGATACACGACCTGGACCTGGTGTTGCCGCCGAGTCCCGAAGAGCCTAAACCGCTCGTCCTGCCCGACATTGCCTTGCCGCTGCGCATCGAGCTGCACGAGGCACAGGTCGAGCGGCTGCGTCTGTTCAAGCACGGCGAGCCCGAGCCCTTCTTCGTGATCGAGGATGCGATCCTGTCCGCGAGCCTGCGGGGCAGCGCGCTCGACATCGAGCGATTGGAGGTGGTGCTGCCGACCCCGCGGCTTGCCGCGCGCGCCTTCGGCCGGGTCGAGCTCAGCGGCGACTATCCGCTGGATCTCGACCTCGATTGGGAGATGACGCAGGACCCCGCGATCGCCCTGCAGGGCTCGGGGCAGTTCATGGGTGATCTGGCATCGCTGCAGGTCCGACACCGTTTGAGCGGCTCGGCACGGGCGGATCTTGACGTGCGAGTCGACGACCCGCTCGGCAAACCCGCTTGGGATGGTCGGCTGGAGATTCTCGGCGTGGATCTGCCCGACTTTGGATCGGAGCTTCCCGAGGTCACGGTGACCGGCAGCCTGGAGACGCAGGGCGATCTCGCCACGGCGTCGGTCACGGGACAGCTTGATGCCCGTGCCCCGCAACTGCCTGATTTCGGACATCTCGCCGCCGTGCTGGATGTCCTCTGGGCCGAGCAGGTCCTGGAGATCCGCAGTCTTGCGCTGACCGAGCAGGTCTCCGATGCCCTGTTGAACCTCACCGGACAGGTCGATACGGGTGCGACGCCCGGTCGCTTCGCGCTGGCCGGACGATGGGAGCGCCTGCGTTGGCCTTTGAGCGGCGATGCGATGGCCGAGTCGCCCCGCGGGACGCTCGATGTCTCGGGGGCCTTCGACGCCTTCGACTATGCCGTCTCGCTCGTCGCCCGGGGTCCGGACATCCCCGCGCTCACCCTGGATCTGAACGGCACCGGCTCGGATTCGGGAACCCGCATCGACGCCCTGAAGCTCGCCCTGCTCGACGGAGAGGTGCTCGGCGAGGGCGAGGTTGCCTGGTCCCCCGACCTGAGCTGGACGCTGAGCCTGAACGGCAAGGATCTGAACCCGGTGGCCCTGATCGAGGGGCTCGAGGATCGGCTCTCGTTTCAGCTCTCGAGCGCGGGCGGGTTGGACGGGTTCGAGTACGATCTGGCCGCCCGCTCGGTCGGCCCCGGTCTGCCGCCCTCGCAGCTGCGTCTCGGCGGTCGGGGCGAGCGTCGCGAGACGCGGATCGAGACCCTGACGCTCGAGACCCTGAACGGTCGCATTTCCGGTCTTGCCACGGTCGGTTGGGACCCCGCGGTGACCTGGGAGGCGAGCTTGGACGCCGAGAATCTCGACCCCGGCAGCCTTGCCTCCGAGTGGCCCGGTAATCTCGGTGGTCGCCTGACCATCCGCGGGTCGCTCGAGCCTGCAGGGCCCAACCTGGTCGCCGCCATCGAGCGGTTCGACGGCATCCTGCGCGGCTATCCCGTCGTCGCCTCCGGTTCGATCGCCATGGTCGGGGAGACCATCCGGATCGAGGCGCTCAACGCCGCATCCGGCCCCAGCTCGTTGCAGGTCTCGGGACAGATCGACACGACGCTGGATGTGAGCTTCGACTTTGAATCCTCCGACCTTGCCAGCGTGGCGCCCGAGGCCCGCGGCAGTCTGACCGCCCGCGGCAAGGTCTCGGGGCCGCGCGAGGCGCCGCGCGTCCTGCTCGATCTCTCGGCGCGCGACGCCCAGTGGGCAGGGCAGGGGATCGCCGCTCTGACCGGAACCCTGGATCTCGGGTTGTCTCCCGAGGATCCCTTCGAGATCCGCCTCGACGGCACGCGGCTGATCGCCGGCGACATGACCTGGGAGACACTCTCGGTGCGCGGTGCGGGCCGTATCCCGGAGCACCGTCTGGAGCTGTCGCTCAAGGGCGAGCCCCTCTCGGTGACCTTCGAGGGCTCCGGCGGGCTGGCGAGCGACGGTGTCTACGGCGGGCGGGTCGCGCGCCTGGATCTCGACACAGCGACCTTCGGCAACTGGGCCTTGCGGCAACCGAGCCCGGTCTCGATCGCCGGCCCCAAGATCGCCTTCGGTCCCTTCTGCGTCCGCGGGCCGAACGGCTCCGGCGGCTGTGCCGAGCTTGAGTGGAGCACGGCCGAGCGCGCGGTCGCGAGCCTGGACTTCACGCTGGCCGATTTTGCACTCCTCGAGCCCGTGATGCCGAGCAATCTCGCCCTGAGCGGCAATGCCGGCATCCGGGGGCGCTTCGAGATCGCCGGCAACGTCCTGAGCGGCAGCGCGACCGCCGAGATCCCGCAAGGCTCGATCCAGGTGCTGATGGGTGGCGGCCGCAACGAGACGATCGATTTCTCGGGGACGCGTCTCGGTCTGGATGCCGGCGCGCGCGCGCTCTCCGCCCGGCTGGGCCTCCCGCTTGAAGGGCTCGGACGGGTCGAGGGAACACTCGATCTCGCCGGTTGGCGGCTCGACGCCCCGGCGCGCCCCGGTCAGCCGCTCGCCGGCAGCCTGCGCGGCGAGATCCGGGGACTCGATCGGGTCGCCAATCTGGTGCCCGACATCACCGGGATGACCGGCGGCGTCGAGCTGGACCTGGGGTTGGGCGGTACCCTCGGCGCACCCGGGCTGCGGGGCGAGGCGCGGATTCGGGATGTCGGCTTTACGGTGCCCTTGGTCGGGCTCAATGTGGCCGACATCAACATCACGGCCAGCGCCCCGGCGGTCGACCGGATGGCGCTGCAAGGCGCTGCGAACGTCGGCGGCGGCCGACTCGAGCTCACGGGCGACGCGCGCTTCGGCGGCGGTGGATTCGCCGCACAGGCACGGGTGTCGGGCACGAATCTCAAGGTCGCGGACACGCGCGAGTATTTCGCATTGGTCTCTCCGGACATCGAATTCGAGGCCAACTCCAAGGGCGCGCGTCTCGGCGGAGAGATCAAGATCCCGGAGGCGCGGATTCGTCCGCGCTCCCTCCCCGCCGGGGCGCAGACGCCGTCGAGCGACGTCGCCCTCTTGGATCGGGAGCAGACGGAGGCGTTTCCGCTCGCCATCGATCTGCGGCTGATCCTCGGCGATCAGGTCACGATCGACGCCTTCGGCGTGCGCGGACACCTCGCCGGGGAGCTGGCGCTGCTGCAAACGCCCGGGCGCGACATGCTGGGCAGCGGTCAGTTGCAGATCATCGACGGCCAGTATCGGTTGACGACCGGGTTCGGGATTGCCGCGGAGATCGGAGCGCCGCTGAACATTGTCCAGGGCCGCATGATCTATGCGCGCAGTCCGATCGACAACCCCGGCTTGGTCATCCAGGCCGAGCGTGACGGCGGGGCGACCGTTGCCGGTGTCCAGGTGCTCGGGACCTTGCGCGACCCCAAGCTTGCCTTCTTCTCGGAGACCGATCCCGGCATGACCCAGGCCGAGATCACGAAGTTTCTCCTGACCGGCGTGGCCCCGAGCGCAAGCGGCGATGCGTCGAACGCCGGCCTCGCGGTCGGGACCTACATCGCGCCGAAGATCTTCGTGGAGTACGAGAGCGGCATCGGTGACGAATCCGGCGGTGTCCGGATGCGCTACGACCTGACCGATCGCATCGAGATTCAGACCGAAACCGGCGGCAATCAGGGCGCCGATCTCTTTTACACCTTCGAGCGATGAGCCTCTCCCATCCGAAATATTGGCCCAGCTGGCTCGTCGTCGGCCTGGTCTACGGACTCGGCCGATTGCCCTTCCCGCTGATTTGGGCGCTCGGCACCAGCCTGGGGCGCCTGACCTATCTTTTGGCCGGGTCGCGGCGGCTGGTCGGGCGGCGCAACCTCGAGATCTGTCTGCCCGAGGCGACCCCGCGCGAGCGCGAGCGCATCCTGCGTGCGCAGTTCGGCTGGCTGGGTGTGGCGGCCTTCTGCCAGGGCGTGGGCTGGGGTGCGTCGCGTGCGCGCCTGGCCCGCGTGGTGAAGATCCGCAATCGCGAGCGCATCGATCGCTGCATCGCCGAAGGGCGTCCGGTCATCGTCCTGGTGCCGCATTTCGTCGGCCTCGAGCTCGGCGGTGCGGCCTTTACCGCGCTGGTCCACTCGGGCGTCTACATGTACCAGCGCATCCGCAATCCGGTGGTCGACCGGCAGGTGCGGCGTGCGCGTCGGCAACACGGCAGCGTCTCCATCGAGCGTCACGACGATCTGCGCGGCCTGGTGCGCGAGATGAAGAAGGGCACTCCCTTCTTCTATCTGCCCGATCAGGACGCTGGACGGCGCGGTCTCTTCGTGCCCTTCTGCGGGGTCGCGGCCTCGACCGTGCCCATGCTCGGGCGTTTCGCGGCCATGACCGGCGCGGTCGTCATCCCGACCTTCGCCCGGTTTCTGCCCCGAGGGCGCGGCTTGGAGCTGATCTTCGATCCGCCGCTGGAGGATTTTCCGAGCGGGGATCGTACGGCCGACACCTTGCGCATGAATCAGGTCATCGAGGCGCGCATCCAGACCATGCCCGAGCAGTATTTCTGGGTACACCGCCGCTTCAAGACCCGACCGCCCGGCGAGGCGCCCATCTATCCGCTCAAGCGGCGTCGGCGATGAGGCTCGGTCCGGATAGGGAATCCGGTGGCAATGGCGTTCGGGAGGCGGGCGAGGGCGGCGCCCTGCGCTTCGGTCGCCCGCGTGACTGGGCGATCGGCGGCGCGCTTCTGGCGGCACTGGTGATCGCGGTCGAATGGACGGTCGGATGGGGGCCGCTCCTCGTGCCTTGGCGCACGCTGTCCCCGCTGCTCGTGCTCGCGCTCTTCGGCCTGACCGCGCTCAGCTACGTACTGCGGGCGGTGCGGGTTTACGACTATTTCGGGTCTCGGTTTCGCGGCTGCTTCCCGACCGTCCTGCGTCTGAGCATGCTGCACAACACGGCCAACAACCTCTTGCCGATGCGTGCCGGGGAGATGGTCTTTCCTTGGCTGATGCGGCGTTATTTCGGTCACGGGTTCCTCGACGCCGCGGCGGCCTTGCTCTGGATCCGCATCCTGGATCTGCATTTTCTCGCCTTGATCGGCATCCTGATCCTCTACTTGCGTGATCCTTCGCCGATCTGGTGGTGGGCGGCCCTGGCCTGGCTCGGCGGGCTCCTGCTCTTTCTGCCGCTGCGCGGACTGGTGAAGGCATCGCGCGGAGAGTCCGGGCGCGGTTTCGCGGCGAAGCTGATCCGGCTCGTCCGACGCGTTTTGGCCGCCGCCCCTGCGCAACCCGCAATCATCGCCCGCGTCTATCTCTGGACGGCACTGACCTGGACCCTCAAGTTCACGGCCTTCGCCGTGCTGCTCGAGCACTTTCTGCCGGTCGAATTCTGGCGTCTGCTCACGGGCGTGATGGGGGCGGAGCTTTCCAGCGTTCTGCCCTTCCACGGCATCGCCGGCAGCGGCAGCTACGAGTTGGCGGTGGTGGCGGCCCTCGCGCCGCTGGGCGTGGACCCGAGGCTGGCGTTGGCCGGCGCGGTCAATCTCCACCTCTTCCTGCTCGGGTCGACCTTGGTCCTGGGCGGTTTTGCCTTTCTGTTGCCGAAGACGACGGGCAAGACCCATAGCGATCCTCAAGATTGAATCGCCCCCTGTTGCAGTGCACAATAATGAACCGATATCAGAGTGCCGTGGAACCTCTCGCCTGGATAAGGCGGACGTCGATGACGATTGCCGGAGCCGTAGCGGTTTAAAGTTTTAAAAAATATAAAATTTTAAACCGCGTCTCCAACAAGGTCGGGAAGTTCCCAGGGCCGAATACAACATGGCAACGACGCATGTCGTTCTGGACGCGGTTTAGGCGCATCACCAAAGGTTAACGCATGCAAACAACAAGACCTGTGTTCCTGGATCTGTGGCGGATCAAGCTGCCGATTCCGGGTGTCGTTTCGATCCTTCATCGCATCAGCGGTGTCCTGATGGTCCTCGCGATCCCGCTCGCGGCCATCTTTTTCCACCAGGCGCTCTCGGGACCCGCGGGATTCGAGCAGGTCGCCGGCATCCTGGATTTCTGGCCGGTGAAGCTGATCCTGCTGGTGCTCGCCTGGAGCCTGCTGCACCACCTCTTCGCCGGGATCCGCTATCTGCTGCTCGACCTGGGTCTCGGGCTGGACCGCCCGGCAGCCCGGCGGAGCTCTTGGGCGGCGCTGATCGCGGCGATTGTCGTGTTGGTCATCGGTGGAGGGCTGGCGTTATGAGCCGACAAGCATCCGGTCTCATGGCGTGGGTCATTCAGCGCGCCACGGCCGTCTATCTGGCGGTCTTCCTGACGTATCTCCTCATCCAGTTCGCCTTCAACGCCCCGGTCGACCATGCCGCCTTGGTCGCTTGGGTCGCCCATCCGTTCATCGCGTTGGGCCTTCTCCTCTTTGTGCCGCTCCTGCTGGCCCACGCCTGGGTCGGCATCCGCGATGTTCTGATCGACTACGTGCATGTGCTTGGCCTGCGGATCGGTCTGCTGACCCTCTTCGCCTTCGTCTTCATCGCCTCGGGCCTCTGGGCCTTCAAGGCCATCATCACCGCGGGTCTGCAGGGGTAATCCAGGCATGGGAATTCCAACACGTCACTTCGACGCACTCATCATCGGTGCCGGGGGCGCGGGTCTGAACGCCGCACTCCAACTGGCCAGCGCGGATCTGCGCGTGGCCGTCGTCTCCAAGGTGTTTCCGACGCGCTCGCACACGGTTGCCGCCCAAGGCGGGGTGAACGCCGCGCTCGGCAACATGATGCCGGACTCCTGGCACTGGCACATGTTCGACACCGTGAAGGGTTCGGACTATCTGGGCGATCAGGACGCCATCGAGTTCATGTGCCGCGAGGCGATCCCGACGGTCTACGAGCTCGAGCACGCCGGCGTGCCCTTCTCGCGCCTGGACAACGGCAAGATCTACCAGCGCCCCTTCGGCGGCCAGAGCCAGAACTTCGGCGGCGATCAGGCCGCGCGCACCTGCGCGGCGGCCGACCGCACCGGCCACGCCATCCTGCACACCCTCTACCAGCAGAACATCCGCGCGCGCACCCATTTCTTCGACGAGTTCTTCGCCATCGATCTGGTCCGCGATGCCGAAGGCGTGATCTGCGGCGCCTTGGCTCTGGAGATCGAGACCGGCGAGCCGCTCCTGATCGAATCCAAGGCCACCCTGCTCGCCACCGGCGGCTGGGGTCAGGTCTTCCGCACGACGTCCAATGCGCACATCAACACCGGCGACGGTGCGGCGATGGCCTTGCGGGCCGGCGTCCCGCTGATGGACATGGAGTTCTTCCAGTTTCACCCGACCGGCATCGCCGGCAAGGGGATGTTGATCACCGAGGGTACGCGCGGGGAGGGCGGTTATCTTGTCAACAAGGACGGCGAGCGTTTTATGGAGCGCTATGCCCCGCGCGCCAAGGACCTGGCCAGCCGCGACGTGGTCTCGCGCGCGATCGTCACCGAGGTCAAGGAAGGACGCGGCTGCGGCGAGAACGGCGACTATGTGATGCTCAAGCTCGACCATCTGGGCGAGGCGGTCATCTCCAAGCGTCTGCCGGGCATCCGCGAGTCGAGCAAGATCTTCGCCGGCTGCGATCCGGTGATCGAGCCGATCCCGGTCTTCCCCACCGCGCACTATGCGATGGGCGGCATCCCGACCGACCGCTTCGGCCGGGTCGCCATGCCCGCGGGTCACGGCTCCGAAGAGGTCGTGGTCGGCCTCTACGCGGCCGGGGAGTGCGCCTGTGCCTCGGTGCACGGGGCCAATCGACTGGGCGGCAACTCGCTGCTCGACATCCTGGTGTTCGGGCGTCTGGCGGGCAAGGACATCATCGAGTACGTCCGCGAAAACCCCTATCAGCGTTCTGTGGACTCCGCGAGTCTGGAGCAGGCGGTCGGTCGTCTGAGCCGCTGGGAGCAGAAGGGCGAGGGTCTCGCGGTGCAGCAGCTGCGTGCCGATTTCCGTAAATGCATGGAGGACCACGCCGGGGTCTTCCGGACCGAGGAGATCATGACCGAGGGCTACAACAAGCTCTGCGAGCTGCGCGACCGACTCCCCGAGGTGCGTCTGACCGACCACTCCAAGGTCTTCAACACCGCGCGGATCGAGGCGTTGGAGCTGGAGAACATGATGGACGTGGGCCTGTCGATCGCGGTCTCCGCGCTGTATCGCCAAGAGAGTCGCGGCGCCCACTCGCGGCCGGACTATCCCGAACGCGACGACCAGAGGTGGCTCAAGCACAGCCTCTACTACCGGGACGGCGACCGCATGGACTACAAACCGGTGCGGACCAAGCCTTTGACGGTCGAGTCGTTTCCGCCGAAGGAACGGGTTTATTAGGGTTCAGGGTTCAGGGTTCAGGGGTCAGGGGCAGGGTGGATGCTTCGTTAGGCGCCGCATCCGCCATCGGCCTCGCCTGCATCTGCGGGGCTCGGTGATGCGCAGCCCTCTGATCCGGCCTCCGACCACGGCCCGGTGCCGCCGAGCGATCGCTCGGATGACAACACAACGAATTCAGGTGCGTTATGAAGATCAGCGTCTACCGCTACAATCCGGACACCGACAGCAAGCCCCGGATGCAGGACTTCGAGGTCAAGACCTTTCAGGGCATGATGCTGCGCGATGCCTTGCTCGAAGTGAAAAAGCAGGACGAGAGCTTCAGCTTCCGTCACTCTTGCGGCGAGGGCGTTTGCGGCTCGGACGGGGTCAATGTGAACGGACGCAACGTGCTCGCCTGCGTCTCGCCCATCAGCGAGTTGAAGGAGCCGATCCAGGTCCGCCCCTTCCCGGGCCGACCGGTGATCCGCGACCTGGTCGTGGACATGACCCAGTTCTACGAGCAATACCGCGCCGTCAAACCCTACCTGGTGCGCAAGGATCCGCTCCCGGAACAGGAGATCCTCCAGTCTCCCGAGGAGCGCGACAAGCTCGACGGGCTCTACGAGTGCATCCTCTGCGGGTGCTGCTCGACCGCATGCCCTTCCTTCTGGTGGAATCCGGAAAAGTTTCACGGCCCCGCGGCCCTGCTGCAATCCTGGCGCTTCCTCGCCGACAGCCGCGACCAGGCGACCGAGGAGCGGCTCGACGCCCTGGACGGTCCCTACAAGCTCTTCCGCTGCCACAGCATCATGAACTGTGTCGAGGTCTGCCCGAAAGGACTCAATCCCACTCGGGCCATCGGCAAGATCAAAGATCTGATGCTCGACAAGGGTGTGTAGCGATCCGGTGACGACTGAATCGACATCCGAGACCGCGGCCATGACCGACGCCTCCCGGCAGGCGTCGGACACGGAGCTTGAGATCCGACGGCTGCGCTGGCAATGCCGGCGCGGCATGTTGGAGCTCGATCATCTCTTGGACCGCTTCCTCGATCTCGGCTACCGAGACTTGAGTCCGGTCCGACGCCTCGCCTTCGTGCGCCTGCTCGGCGAGCAGGATCAACGGCTCAGCGATTGGTTTATGTCCCGCGCCGAGCCGCCGGACGCCGATCTGCGCGATCTCGTGCGGCACATCGTCGAGGTCGTGCGTGAACGGCGCAGCGGTGCGGTCGACTTGCAGGGGTAGGTTATCGGTCGCATCATCTCCTCGCTCGTGAACGACGCGACAACTCGGGTCCAAAGGTTCGACCCGGTATCATCTCGCTCGACGGGTCAAGAGCCGCGTGCAAGGCCGACCATCATTGGAGGAGACAACGCATGATCGATATCCGCTATCCCATCGCAGGGCTGATTGTGGCCGCGTCCCTGTGGATCCTGTACGACCGTAGAAATCAGGTCGTCGAGTCGAGTCCCGCGCCTGTACAGCCACCGATCGCGGCATCCGAGGCCGACTCGCCCGTGATTGCGGCCGGAACCGCTCCCGCAATCGATCTCGCGCCGCTTCGACCCTCCGCCTTGCCCCCGATGCTCCATCCGGACGACAACCCCGCGACACCCGAGAAGATTGCACTCGGGAAACAATTGTTCGTCGATCCGCGTCTGTCGGGTAGCGGCACGATGGCGTGCCAGGGCTGTCACTACCGCCATCTCGGCTGGACCGACGGGCGGACACTCTCGCCGAAGGACAACGGGGAGCTGAACACGCGGCATACCCCGTCGCTGTACAACACGGGTTATCAGACGGCCTGGTATTGGGATGGCCGTGCGACCAGCCTCGAGGGGCAGGTGCTGGCGGCCTGGAAGGCCCAGATCAACGCCGATCCGGAGCAGGTCGCGCCGCTCATTCAGGCGGTCCCCGGATATGCCGTCCAGTTCGAGACCGTCTTCGGCGGCCCGGCCACATCGGAGACGATCGTCAAGGCGCTGGCCGCTTATCTGCGTACCAAGAACAGCGACGATTCGCCCTGGGACCGCTATGAGATGGGCCAAGCGGGCGCGGTCACGCCGGAGGTCATCGCCGGACAGGCGCTGTTCGTCGGCAAGGCCGGATGCGTGGCCTGTCATTCGCCGCCGCACTACGGCAACAGTACCTTCTACAACATCGGCTTGGAGTACGGAAAAGAAACCCCCGACCCGGGACGCTTCAACGTCACCAAGAACGAGGCGGACCGTGGCGCATTCAAGACGCCCTCGCTGCGCTCCGTGGCCTTGAGCGCACCCTATTTCCACGATGGCAGTGCGCCCACGCTCGAGCTGGCGATCCGCTATATGGCCTCCGGCGGCAATCCGGACCCGAACAAGTCCGATCTTCTGGTCGACCGCGACTTGACCGACGCCGAGATCTCCCAGCTCGGCGCCTTCCTGCGCGCGCTCACGAGCCGGGAGACCTGGGATATGCCCGAGATCCCATGATCTGACGATGGGCTCTCACCGCGAACGTCCGCCGCTCCTGATCCGGCCCGAGCTTTCCCGGCGGTTCGCTTGGTTTATTGGGCTGACCCATCTCGCTGCGGCGGCGGTGATACCGGCACTCCAAGCCGGTCCCTTGACGTTGCTTCTGCTGATCCCCGTCGCCCTCAGCGCACTCTACGCGGGCTATGTCGATGTCCTGCGGCATGCGTCCTGGTCCATCCGTTCGGTGCTCTGGGAGTCGGACGGGACTTGGCGGATTTGTTTCGTCTCCGGTGCCGAGCGCGAGGCACGCCTCAGTCCAGCCACCTTCATCACCCTCCCGCTCGTCGTGCTCAACTTCCGTCTCGGCCTTCTGACCCGCCGCACACTCCCGGTCTTCGCCGACGCGCTCGATCCCGAGCAGCTGCGCCGCCTGCGCCAGCGACTCCGCACCGAGGGGACGGCACGGATCCCTTTGCCGTGAAATCCGCCGATCAACGGGCTCTCTTGCCCTGTTGCTCGCGGGCCTGATCGACCAGCGCCCGAGTCGCTGCGTAGGCATCTCGGCAGGTTGTTGGGCACTGTTCATAAGGCTGGCCGGTAGGGTCGACGATCACGGAGAGACCGCCGTCGCCGACCTGAGCTTCTCCCGCACATCCATAAGGACCTCTCCATAGGTGTTCAGTCCACGCCCGTCTCGGCCGCAGCCCCAGTAGTAATCGTAGAGGCTACTCTCGACGATGCGTTTGTCGCCGGTTTCGAGGAGTGCCCGTGCGGACTCGGGGTGGCTGAGGCAGCGGGTGTAGATGGCGCGGGTCATGTAGACGCGTCGTACGGACTCCCGGTCGGGGCGGATCTTGCGCTTGTGACGCTTGGCGAGTTTGCGCGCTTGCAGCAGGTCGAGGGCCGAGCGGATCTCGGCCTTGAGTGTGGGATCCTCGAACTGCATGGCCAGCACATAGTGCTCGGCCGTCGGCCATTCGGCGTCGTCGAGGGGAAATGGTCGAGGCGAGACGGCGGAGAGCAGATTTTGCTCGTCCGTCATCGAGACATAAACGCTCGTTTCAGCGCGCATTAAACCGCGTCTCCTCGTGAGATGCTCATCATTCCATTTCGCCGGAATCGTCCCGGCTCCTTCAATCCGCCAACGCCTTTCCAGCCGATCTGGACCACGCCCGCACCCTCACCCCCTGCCCCTCTCCCGGAGGGAGAGGGGAGAGACACGGGAGAGGGGGGAGTCGTGAGCTCCAGGCAGCACTCCAGAAACACATTCGCCAAATCGTTCTTCGCCTCGGGATACTGCTTGGCGCAGTAGGCCTTGAGCGGATCGTTCTGCTTGCCGCGCGCCAGATAGGGCACATTGGTGATCACCAGGTGATAGCGCGCATCCAGCAGCCGGGCGGCGTCCAGCAGGCCGTGCGCGGTTAGCGCCTGACCCTGGGCATCGTCGTTCAACGCCTGACCCGGCCCCCGGAGCGTGGCCGGTGTCTCGGTCGCCAGCGCGCGTTCCAGCAGCTCCTTGAGGTTGTCGAAGCTGGACGTCAGGAGATCGTCCTTCAGGCTGCGCGCGGGATCCAGCAGACTGCCCAACAGCGGGGCCCGGGCGAAACTCGCATGCAGCAGACGCAGCTCTTGGCGCAGGAAGGCGGCGACCAGGAAATGCCCCGACCCGCAACAGGGGTCGAGCAGCTTGAAGTCGGCTAGGGTACTCGGCCAGCCGTCGAAGCGGCCGGCGGCGGGGATTTGCTTCCCCTCTCCCCGGCCCTCTCCATCGAGGGGAGTGGGAGATGGGAGCGTGCGCAGATAGGGCAGCGGCACCGGGCAGGGCGTGTCGGGATGGCGTGTCATCCACCAGGCGCCGAGCGAGTTGTGGAGCCGGAAGTCCACCATGTAGGGCTCGGTGAAGAGCTGGGTGACGGCGGGCAGCTCGTCGGCGCCGATCTTGACCTCGGAGGCGTTGACCTCGTCCTTGCGCTTGGCCTGCCAGAATTGATAGACCCAGCCCAGGCTGTCGCTGGCCTGGAAGACCTCGGTCGGCAACTTGGCCAGCAGGTGCTCCAGCGCGCGCTGATGCTCGGGGGCGAAGCTCAGCTCGAACACGGGGCTGCGCGGCTTGAACACCTGCGGCACCATGTGCGCGGCCAGCTTGCCGGCCAGCTCCCATTGGCTCTTGGCGCCCAGTGCCGGATCGGGGTGTTGGTCGACCATGTCGCGGCAGTCGTCGAGCGACACCGGCGCGCCGGGCTCCCACATCAGCAGGCCGTTCTCGGCCAGGAAGCGGGCGAAGAGCATGCGGTGCCAGTGCTCGTAGGCCACCTCCCACACCAGGCGCCGGATCTCCTGGGTGTCGTTGGTGTGCTTGGTGTCCCCCAGCGCGCGACCGTGGGCACGCAGGCGCCGGCGCAGGGCCTCGAGGTCGTCGGTCAGATAGTCAGGTGCCTTGGCCTCGGCGACGGCGATTTGCGCCAAGGCGGCCCGCGCGGCCTGCTCCGACACGTCGCGGGCGGCCTTGATGGTGTTTTCGAGCTGGGTGCGGATGGGCTTGGGGAGTGGGGCGGTCATGACTTGAATGCGCGAATGTCCTTCGTTGGTTCGGACTGACAACTACTCGTAATGGGTCCACATGCGATAAATCTTGACGAGCTTCTCATCCTCGAAGATTTCATAGACGATCCGGTGCTGCTTGTTGATGCGACGGCTGAGCAGACCCTTCATGTCGCCCTTTAGGTATTCGAATTCAGGCGGATATTGCAATGGGTTCGTCCTGATGATCTCGATCAACGTCAGCGCCTTGTCTTTCAATCCGCTCGCATTCAGCTTCTTGGCATCCCTCTGGGCCTGTGTCATGAACAGGAGCCTGTACATCACCACTCCAGCTGATCCGGGCCGACGCCTTTACCCGCGGGCTCACGACGGGCGTCTTGAATGCTGTCGACCATGCCATCGATCGATCTCAGGTAGTCTTCGTCGCCAACCTGGTCCGACTGGTCCAAAATCCTGATCTCGTCATCGGAAAAATGCTCGAGAAGCCAGAGGAACTTGTCTCTGACGCGGTCATCAATCGCGAGGGTCAGCGTTTTCATAGGCGAGTCCTCAGGGTAGATACAGATTTTGGTGTCGAGCAGGTCGCGCATGTGCCGATCTAACGGGCAACGGGTCGCTTGCCGGAGAAGGCGGACCAGTCGCGTATACACAGCATATACCCCGACGGGTTTACAAGGCTACGGGACCGTCCTTGAGCTTCTCGCTCAGCAAGGCTTCCACTTCCGCCAGCCAGTCTTTCAGCTCGGCCTCGTCATTGAGGGTGCGCTTTGGCAGGCTGACATGGACGACGTTGGGTTTGAGCAGCTGCACCGCCGCATGGCGGGCGGACTCGAAGCGATTGGGCAACGCCTGCGTCTTCGAGACCCAGTGATCGAGATCGCAGTCGTCCAGCGCGTCTTGAAGCTGCTCGGGCGTACCGAGCGGGACATCGTCCAGCGGCGTGAGGTGGTGTTTCTCGATCAATTCCGCGCGCTGGGTCTCGCTGAGCCGGTTCCAGTCGGCGTCGGCGGCCAGCAGGTCCTCCTGTTCCCTGAAGAGGGTCCGGTAGGCGTCCAGCTTGACCTTGAGCGCCTGTCGCAAGAGGTCGACGACCGTGTCGAGCAGCGGGCGCACCGGATCGGGCTCGGCCAGCAGGCTGCGCTGGGCCTCCACGGCATCGGCTTCGGCCTTCAACCCGGTGTAGGGACCCAGCGCCTTGGCATGGCGCAGCAGGTCGCCGAGCTTGTGCCAGGTCGGAAGCCGATCGGCGATGTCGTCGGCGGTCTTGACCCACTGTTTAGAAAGACCGGTGATGTCGTCGCAGCGGCTGTACAGATCCAGCAGTTGGGCGTTCCCGGACAGCCCTTCCAGGGCATCGATCGACGCACAGGTCGGGGCCTGCGGCGCCGGCGCTGCTCCACCGGCCTTGCCGGCCTGCTCGCGTAGCCTGGCCAGCAGCAGCGGCACCTTGGCCAGCTCATCCTTGGGCTGGCAGGGCACGCCGACGGCGCTGAACAGCTGCCGAATCTTGATGAGCTGAGGCGGGGTGATGGTGATGGATTCGCGCTGGAAGCTGGTCTGGGTGAGCTTGGCGCGGTCCAGACTTCGGGCGTCGACGGGCTTGCGGGCGGCGTCCGTGGCCTTGATGTGCCCGGTGGCCAGCAGTGCGTAGAGTGCGCCATCGATGGCATCGCGCGGCCAGCCTTAGGGCGGCGCGTCGAACTGATCGCGGATCTCGGCGCCCTTCTTGCCGGGGCCGATGTAGGCCAGCAGCTTCTGGCAGACCGGGTGTTTGTCGGCCTCCTGCACATGGCCCACGGCCTTCATGGCTTCGAGGTTGCCCTTGCGCGCCTCGTCGAGCACCTTGCTCCAGTGCTCGTGGTCCGCCGCATCGAACTGGCTGAAGAGGCGAATGGCGGACGCCTGACCCGCACGGTTGATGCGCTCGGCCAGATCGTTGCCGTCGGTGGCCTCCTGTCCGCCGGCCTGGAAGACGCGGACACCGGCAAAGAGCCGGTCGAGCAGGTCGACCAACGCCTTCTCGGCGGTGCGCTGTCGACCTTGTCCTTGCCCTGGACGACCCGGACCTTCTTCAGCACCTCGCCGAAACGCGCCTTCAGCAGATCGGAACGCTTCTGCTCCACCCGCTGCGGTGCAGCCTTGAGCGCGGCGTCCTGCGCACGGAATTCGTCGTACCAGGCACTGGATTCGCGCGTCTGCAGGCGGTACTCGGTCCCGTTGCCGCCGGCCAAGGCCATGATCAGGCGGTCCTTGTTCTGCAGCTCGTCCAAGAGTGCCGGAAGCCGCTTACGCAGGTCGTTGGAGCCGGCCGAGAGATCCGTTACCAGCAGGTCGGCGAGAAGCTCGTCCGTCGCCTTCAGACCCAGGTCCATCGCGGCATCGGCGGGCAGCTTGTTGATGAGATAGACGAGTTTGAGCAGCTTGCTCTTGAGCTGTGCGTCGGCATCGCCCGCGGCGAAGCGCTGGACGTTCTCGAAGACCTCTTTGGGCAACTGGGCGGTCGACACCAGATTGGCGGCGATCTGGTCGTACAGAAAGTCGCCGGAGACGACCTGACCCAGCGGCGCGTCGGCGGTGTCGAGCACGGCCTCGTGCACCACCCGCAACTGGCTGCGCAGCTGCGAGACCGCGCCGGTGGTGTCGATGGTGCGCAGCACCCGTTCCCAGAAGCGCCGACGCACCGGCAGCAGCGGGTAGTCCGAGGTCATGACAGCCTCGTCCTCCGTCATGTGCTCAAGCTTGGTGCCACGCAGATGGCGCGAGATCTCGCCCAGGTTGGCGCGCCAGATCGCCTCGATCGCGGGCTGTGCCGTCGGCTTCTTGGCGAGGATGATCTGACGGGTGACGTTCTCGACATCCCAGTCACCGAGCATGATCGACATCGGGAAGCGCCCCATGAGGCGCTGTAGATTGGGCATGCCCGAGAGGGCGGACTGCCCGGTGCCGACAAACAAGAGCTTGCCCATGAAGTGCTTGCACAGGGTTTCGGTCAACTCCTGGACCTGGAAGGCACGCTTGGCATCGGAGCCGATGTATTGCTGCACCTCGTCGAGCACGACCAGGGTGAGCGGGAAGGTGCCATCGACCGACAGAGCCGCCTCGATCGCGGTGACCATCTGCTCGCTGCTGATGTCGGTGACCTGCGGGAACTGCTCCTTCAGCAGCTTGCGCGCGTCCTGCTCGGTGTGGGCGAGCCCGGGACGGGCCTCGAGCAGCGCCTTGACCAGGTGGTCGGACACATACATGTGCGGCAGCTCGCGGGCGAGCGTGCGGCCCGCCAGTCTCAGCTCGGCTTCGATCGCCGACAGCAGGCCCTCGTGCTTGAGCCAGAGCACAACGCGGGCCTGGTTGTATTGCTCCGGCAAGCCCTTGGACTTGAAGAGGATGCCGAGCAAGGCCAGCCGCACCTTGTCGCCGGCACCGGCGCCGAGCTTGCCGGCCGCGGCGTGCAGACCGCCGTGTCGCCTGCCTTGAGTCGAAAGCTCTTTGAGGTGCGCGAGTATCGTGTTCGGGAGCTTGGCAAGGCTGCGCGCCAGCGCATCGTCGGCGAAGCGGTAGTCCGTCCAAAGGGTGCGCAGCATCTTCGCCAGGTGCGACTTGCCGCACCCATAGAATCCGCCGATCCAGATGCCGGGCTGCTCGCTCATGGTGTCCAGGTTGAGCAGGAACTTTTCCAGGATGGTCTCCAGGCCCTTCTCGTACTGCCCGTCGCAGACGAAGGTCTCGAGCTCGTACCGAAGGATCGCTTGCGCCGCCTCGGAGTGATCTTCGGACACTTCCGCCACACCGTTGTTGGCCAGACGGTTTTCCTTCGGTGGCGTGCTGTAGATGTCGCGGTTGCGCATCGTGGATCTCCATGTAGAAGCGGCTGCCTGCCTGTCTGCCGGCTGTCGAGTCGGCCCTAAGCCGCGTCCACAGCGAGAGGCTCCCTTTCGAGTGAGCTTGACGTTCAGACGATTCCCGGAAACGCCTATACCTGCGAAGCCAGGCGCTGTGGGTCGGACTTCAGTCCGACACGAACGCATCAGGTATCCCCTGTGGGTCGGACTTCAGTCCGACGCGCTCATCAAGGTAAGGCGATACCGACTGGTCGGACTGAAGTCCGACCCACAGGTTGTCGCAGATCCTTGGTGGCTACGACAAGGTGACTTTTTCAAACTGGTGCGAGATTCTCCGGAAATCGCCTAAGTCCATCCACGGCCCTTAGCTGGGGCGCGGTCTAAAATAATAGACTTTTAATATCTTAAACCGCGCCAGCTCCAGCGCACGTCACTTCTGCCTGGCCCGATCCCATCCAAAAACATCGCATACCGCGATGGGCGCGGTTTAAGCCTGCAACGGCACGGCGAGGTAATTCCAGCCGTCACGCGCGTCGAGCAGGCGGTAGCTGTGGTGCTCGGGGTGGTGCTCGCCCGGAAAGAACACCAAGAGCCGTCCGGTGACAGACTCCTTGATGCCCTCGACCAGGGTCGACACGCGCGCCAGGCCAAACAAGGTGCCGACGCCCAGCAGCGCGACGACCGTCTCCGGGCCGCTTTCCGCCTCGATGCGAATCTTGAGCCTGGCGATGAGGTCGGCGATAAATTCGCTCAGCTCGCCGGTCTGATAGCCGGCCAGGTCGTCCGGGCTCTCGAAGTAGGCGTCGCGGTACTCCTGCGCCATCATCCATTCGGGAAAGGCGTTCGTCAGGTCGATCAGCAGCCAGCGCTTGCCGGCTTGCGCCGTCTTGTCTGATCTGTTCTTCCTCGGCACTCAGATAGCCGGGGAATCTTACTTCCTTTACACCGCCCGCGTTCAAGACGACGAGTCGTCCTCGATGTGCCGCACTGTCGGCTAAGGCGTCCACCTCCTCCGGCATGCCGTCGAACAGCGACACCCACTCCGAGGAGAAGAGCCGCTGCCCCGTACGGCCTTCCAGATAACCAACGAACAGACCGAGCGCGACAGCCTCGGCACGAACCTCGGGGCGCGATCGGGTCTTGCCCCGGTGTCCGTGCAGAAAGCCAGCCGCGGTCCAGGTGCCGGCGATGTTCTGCGCAAATGACTTGAGCGACGCGGGGCTGAACCGATCGGGGAAGGTCTCGGCCAGGAAGGCTTCGACATCCTCGCGCGGCACCGGCGCACCGATGGGGCGGGACAGGATGAAGCGTTGCGATGCACGCAGCAGCGGATCGCGGGCGAGGGCCACAGTCAGGGCAAGCAGAGGCTGCGCCGCCGTATCCGACGACCAGAGACGGCGAAGGGCCCGAAACAACGGATTGGCGGGGTCGAGACCATAGAGCGTGGCGAGATGCCGGAGCGACAACTCGCGTGCCTTCCTGGTCGACTTGCCTAAAAGGTTCTCGGCGACGATCGCCGTCGCGTAGTCCTGACGCGTCGCCCCGCTTGGCGTGTGGGCGATCAGCACCCGCAAGTCATCCAACATTATTGTGCGCGCGGCATGCGGCCCGTTGATGCCGAAGCGAAAGCCCAAGCGGGTCAGATCCTGTTGCCGCACCAAAACGCGGTTTAATCCCAATTCAACGCACCACCCGTTAGATACTCCGTGACCGGCGTCTCGAAGAAGTTCTTTTCCTTTTTGAGATCGAGCACCTCGGACATCCAGGGGAAGGAGTTTCGGTGACAGGGTACTCGATTCCGGCTGGCCCGGCGCTTGTCCAGGCAT
Organism: Thiocapsa sp.; assembly: GCF_018399035.1. GTDB lineage: Bacteria > Pseudomonadota > Gammaproteobacteria > Chromatiales > Chromatiaceae > Thiocapsa. Next base: position 2,028,086 of record NZ_CP073760.1, on the reverse strand, counting down.
CCTCTGGCTCCGGCTCCCGACCTGGTGGCTGGATGCCTAAGGAATTCGAGTGCGCCGTTAAGAGCCAGGCGGCACTCTCCAAAGGGTAACCCTCACCCAGCGCTCCTCGCGATCCTGATCCAACTGCGGATCGGTCCCATTGAACTGTCGCATTGCGCGCGTGATCCTGGGGTAGCCGCTGCCGCGTTGCTCCATCAGGCCGAGATCGAACAGGACATTGGCCATTGACTCGTTGCGGGAGCGTGGTGTGCCTCCCGCGAGCACGGATTCGGGTCGTTTGTGGTTCGGCAGTGCGCCGGGACTGGTGACGACGATCCGCTCGTCAAAGATTTCCACCAGCACTCGGCTTCCTAGAATTGAATAGTCCCGGTGAGCAACGGCGTTGACGACACATTCCCGGAACGCGGGCAGCGGGACCGACCACAGATCGGCGCGCTGCATGCCCGAGTATCGCTCATGTCGGCCCAGCGATTTCAGCCAGTCTTCGGCGCGCGCGACCTGCTCGTCCAAGCGGCCACGCGCTTCGCCGGCAAGCAGCACCTCGTCGCCTCGATCATTCCCCGCGTAGGCGACGAGATCGGTCCACAGATTCTGTGTCGGCGGGAATGCCTGGGGGGACTTGCCGAAGCATAGGAGTCCAAAGAGGGTCGCCCGCAGGGTTCCATCGAAATCGCGTCCGAGCACTTCGCGGTTGAAGAGATCGATCTCCAGATCGAGTCTGGGCTCGCGCTCGATATCGACACCCTTGCGACGCATGTAGTCGCGGAATACCGACGGCTCGATGTCGTCGAGACCGCTTCCGGGTACGACGCGCTCCTCGGTAAAAACCAAGCCGAAGACGTTGTAGAGCTCCTGCAACTCGGAGGTCGATGGTTGATCGTTGGCCCGTCCGCGTCTGACGTAGACACGTCCCTGATATTGCAGCGGTTCAGGACCACGCATGGCGGCGACCTCGATCCAATGGACCCAGCCGTTGGGATCCCGATGACTGCCCAAGCGGGCCTGTATCGGAGCGGAGAGGGCCCCGCGGAGTCCGCTGCTCAAGCGTTCCTGAACCTGCTCGGCGTCCATCGGCACGCCGTCGATGACGCGATCGTCGGTGACGCCGAGGACGATCAGGCCACCTTCCGAATTGGCAAAGGCACACGCGGCCTTCTGCCAATCCTTCTCCGAGAAGGAACGGAACCGCCCCAACTCCGTATGCTCGTCCTCGCCGTTTTGGATCCTTTGCAGGACTTCAAACCAGTCCATATCGTCCTCTCAGTACCCATACTTCTTGCGGCGCAATCGAAAGGCGTCGGCACCGCCATCAAGCGTTCGCACGATCGCCTCGCGAACTTCAGGGACTTCGATGGCCCCGCAGACATCGATTCGCCCACGCTCGGCATCCGCTTCCAGTGCGATCACTTGATCGGCGTCGCCGTTGACCACCAGATTTGCACTATGGGTGGCGAAGACGACCTGCCGCTTGCCCTTCAGACGATGCAGCGCCGGGATAATCGTGTCGTTCAGGAATCGATTGTCCAACTCGTCTTCCGGTTGGTCGACGAACAAGGGCGTCGAATCGTCGCTTTCAAGGATCAACGAGAGCAGTACGGCGACGCGTCGACCGCCCGAGAGCTGACTCAAGTCTTTCGTCTGTCCGTCCTCGACCCATTGGATACGATATCGGTCCGGGTTTCGCAGTGCCCGGATCTCCAATTGGCGCTTCCAGGGGGCCAGATGCTCCAAGACCGTCCGTGCGATGGCATCCGACATGCCCAGCCGGTTGGTGATCTGCAGTACTTGCTCATCGTCATTGCTCGCGACGGCGACCACAAGCTCCCGAAGCGCCGTGGCGGTCGCGCTCCGAGCACCGTCGCCATTCCACCACCGGGTCATGCCTTGGTGCTTGAGACCCAGAATCCATGACTCAATCGGGCCGCGCCGTCCTTCTTCGTCGATGGCGACCAAAACGCGCCCGCCAAAGCGCGCTTCCACCTCGTTGCAGATCCCTTGAATCGCTTCCCGGTGCTCGGTGACCAGCGCGTCTCGCCTCGTCGAGTCGGCATCAAAGCTGTTCCTCGCCTTGGCAAGATCGTCCTGCTTCTCTTCTACGACGGCCATGAAGCTGTCGTAGTGCTGTGCTGCGCGGGCATAGGCATCGAACTGGTTCAAATCCGAGGCGCTCCGTCCCGCCGCGACGAGCGCGGCTTGGATCTCTTCGGTCAATCGACTCAAGCGGCCGATGGCCTCCTGATTGGCCGAGGTGGCCAGCGTTTCTAGTGCCCCCAGGGTGCCGACGACCGCGGCGACCTGTTCCACGGCAGCGGCTAATAACTCGGCGGGGCTCATGGCGGACTCGGCGTCGAGACGCACGACATTCTCCGCGATCGGCTCGCCGTTGATCGTCGGCAGGGTGAGCGATGCAATCTCCTCCGCCAGCGCCTGCGCGCCCGCGGCGCACGCGCCGATGTCGCTCAGGAAGGTCGCCGAGCGCGCGGCATCCTGCTGAGTGGGAGGCAAGGCGTCTGTTCCGGCTTGCTCGAATTGCTTCATCGCCGCGCGCGCGGCAGCGGCGCGCTGAAACTCCTGACCAGCCTCTGCGACCTGCTCTTGAAGCCGAGTCAGCCGACCGACTGCTGTCGTCAGCCGCTGATCCAGCTCCAAGAGCTCATTGCGCTGCGCCAACAGCTCGGATGCACGCCCGGGGACGAGATGAAACAGGAGGTGCTCGATGCCGTCATCGTCGTCCGCGAGGCTTTTGAGCTCTCCTTGCGAGAAGAAGCGAGGACTGACGCGTTCCGCAACCGGAAGGGTCAGATCGCCGGCCGGGCTTTCCAGGTTGATGGTTGGATTCCCGGACAAGAAACGATCTCGGGCGCGCGATAAGGCATCCCGGCCGACCGTCGTGCCGCGGTCGGGCATCGCGCCATCACCACCCATCAGGAGTCGCAGCCCGTCGAGCAGGGTCGACTTTCCCGTCATGCTCCCGCCGATGACGCAGGTCAGGTCGGGGCTGAGCCGAAAGGTTTGGTCGCGCAGGAAGGACGTCCCGCCTTGGATGCGGATCTCCCGAATCCATGGGCGCGCGGCAGCGCCGTGCGGCAGCGCTACCGGCAGAGCCGGATCGATGATGAACCGGCCCGCCGAGTCACGGATATAGGGAATACGCAACCTGGAGTCCCGGCCGAGCAAGGCTTGGCGCAACGCCTCCAGGGTCGGACTCGCGAGTTTGAGTTGGACGAAGCGATAACCCAGGGCCCTGTCTGTCGGCACTGTGCCGGGGTCTGCCAACCGAATGGCGTCGCTCGTGTGGTAAAGGGCGACTCTCCCTTTCTCGAAAGCATGCCGTAGCTTTCCGCTGTCGGCTAAGTCCTCGTCAAGGGTCCTGTCCCTCCGGAGCTCCGCAGCATGGATGCGGCCTCCGGCAAGGTCCGCGATGTCGTGGTCGGGGCGAGAAAGGAGCCCATTCTCCCGTAATGGGTGTGCCGCGACGACAACGTAATGTTGTCGCCCGATCGCTTTTGCTGCGTCGAGCTCCTTGAATGCCTCGGCAGGACGCTTCTGTGTCAGGTTCAGCTTCAAGCCTTCGTAAGCAGGTCGAGCTCCCATGATTCCGTTGAAGGCATCGAGATAGGCGCGCTTCCCGATCGTCGGATCGAAAAGAAAGATCAGGTGGATACCCTTTTGGCCGTCGGCGAAATTAGGCTCGAAGCCGGGATACACCGCATAGATGAGGTCCCGATAGGGCCGTCCGGAAGCGATGTGGTGATCATTCTGCCAAGTCTGGACAATGGTCCACGCGGCTGACACGCCGTGATCGATGCTCGCCGAGTGGGGCGTTAGGCCAAGGACTTCGATACCTTGCTCGACCGCGGCGTCGAGAAAATGGCCGGCATAAGCGCGCAGCACGACGGGGGCGTCCCGGTTGCCCGCGATCCCCGGCGGCAGCTCCACATCGGGATCGTCGATCGTGTGCAGGTGGAGATCCGCGCGAAACCAGCGGGTTCCCGGTACTTCGTCGTGCCAGCGTTCCGTTGGGTCCAGTGTCATGGCGTCTTCCTAGCGTCGTATGCCTTCCGCTCGCGTTTGCTCCAGCGAGGGGCAATGATGACTTGAACTGGCCCGCGCGTCCGAGCTCGGCGTAACTCCACAGCAATCTACAGATTGCAACATCATAAAAACCAATGATATACCAGAAAAATCCTCACGCTGATTCAGTCTCGTCGGCGGCCTATGTTCAGATTTGCTGCCAGATCAGGGGGCTATTTCTAGATTCTATGACTGATTATGCGGGAACCTGACGGAAAAGCTATTTTCAGATTTGAGCCGTCTCAACGTCGGTGACACCAAGGCCGCGCTCGCCGCAGCGACCGATACCCCCGCGCCGCCGGCCATCGAGGAACGCTTCCAGGCCCTCTGGCCCAGGCACCGCGACGCCCTGCTGGCCGCGCTGGAAGCCCGCCGAGTCGAGCGCACCAAGAACCTGGAGAAAAACCTCGACGAGCTGGCCGAGAAGGAAGCGAACAAGCTCAAGACCGTGATGACCGAGCTGCACCGTGCCATCCAGGCCGAGCTGGACCGCAAGGACGGCCCCCAGCTCCTGCTCGATCTGGGCGACGACGAGCCCGGCCAGCAGCAGCGCGAGCGCGACCTCGCGGCACTGCGTCGCCGTCTCAAAGAGATCCCGGACGAGATCCAGCGCGAGTCCGACCATATCCGCGCCCGCTTCGCGAACCCCAGTGCACGCATCTTTCCGGTCGCCGTCACCTGGCTCATCCCGCGCCGGGCGATGCTCCGGATCACCCGGAGTGGTCACTGAGCCCATACCTTGACCCATCTCTCGAAAGAGAGAATTTCTCTCACGGAGACACTGAGATGCAAGGAAAGATAAATAAGAAACAGATACTTCAGTTTTTTTCCGGGAACGGATATACCGGCATGTGGGGGCGACTTCAGTCGCCCACTGCTCTAAGGTCAAGGCCGTTTCCGGCAAAGGAACGACCGGTGGGCCTCGCCGCACAACCGGCCGAAGCGCGTTCAGCGCGGTTCCCGAGTGCGTCGCGTTGAAATCGATCCCGAGGGCGGTCGGGGCGGCGGAAGAGGACGACTGCAAGTCGTCTATCCCGGGGATGTCGTCGCTTCGCGACGACCGCCGGCGTCCCTTCCGGCCGATCGTATGCGCAAGGCACAATTGGCGTGTCGGGGCGTGTCTCCGTGCCTCCGTGAGAGGATTCTAAAAATGTGGGTAACGACATGAGTGCCGAGTCCGACGAAACGGCCTATCTCCTAGCTGATCCGGCCAACTCGCGGAGGGCCAGACCCTGTCCGCGGGTCTGGAAGCCAACATGCCCGAGTTGGGCGAGACCCTGCGTCCGGACTTCGCGCTCGTGCGGGATGCGGGGTGCCGGGGACCAAGATCGCCAACAGCCGGGGCGAGGTGATCTATACCCCGCCCGAGGGCGAGGCGGTGATCCGCGACAAGCTGGCCAATCTGGAGCGCTACCTGCACGCGCAGGACGGGACCGACCCGCTGATCAAGCTGGCGGTGCTGCACTATCAGTTCGAGGCCATCCACCCGTTCGTCGACGGCAACGGCCGTACCGGGCGCATCCTCAACATCCTCTATCTGGTGGACCAGGGGCTGCTGGAGCTGCCGGTGCTCTATCTCTCCCACTACATCATCCACCACAAGAGCGCCTACTACGCCGGGCTGCGCCGGGTGACCGAGGCCGGCGACTGGCAGACCTGGGTGACCTACCTGCTGGACGCCGTGGAGACCACCGCCCGCCAGACCCAGGAGCGGGTGCTGGGTATTCTGGACCTGATGACCCAAGCCCGGGCACGGGTGTCCGAACAGGCCCCGAAGATCTACAGCAAGGATCTGATCGAGGTCATCTTCATGCACCCCTACTGCAAGATCCGCTTCCTGGAGGAGCGCGGCATCGCCAAGCGCCAGACGGCGTCCGTCTACCTCCAGACCCTCGAATCCCTGGGTCTGCTGCGCGCCCAGCGGATCGGACGGGAGCTGTACTACATCAATGACGCCTTGTTTCGGTTGTTGACGGCCTGAGTGAGTCGAGAGAACGTGTCGATAAAAATGGAAAGCATCGACCGATTCGGGCTAGATGTCGATCGCATCGACAGGTTCGAGGCAAGACTTTTCCGGAGTCACCCATGAGGACACACGCCGCACTTGTTCGACTTTCACCTACCGGGACCTGAAGGCCATGCCGACACAACCGCAACCACGCCTCACACCGCAGGACTATCTGACCTGGGAACGCCAACAGGAAACCCGCCACGAATTCTTCGACGGCGAGATTTTCGCCATGACCGGGGCGAGCCGGGAACATAACCTGGTGTGCCTCAATATCGCCGCCAGTCTGCATAGCCAACTGCGTGGGACCCCCTGCGAGGTCTACAACAACGACATGCGGGTGAAGGTGAGCGAGACCGGGATGTACACCTATCCGGATATCGTGGCCGCCTGCGCGGAGCTTCGATTCGAGGATGCCGAGGTCGATACGCTGCTCAATCCAGTCTTGATCATCGAGGTGCTGTCGGATTCCAGCGAGCGTTACGATCGCGGAGCCAAGTTCGCGCATTACCGAAATCTGTCCTCGTTGCAGGACTATCTGCTGGTGGCTCAGGCCGAGTGTCGGGTGGAGCATTACCGCCGTCAGGATCTCAATCACTGGCTGTTGAGCGAGTATCGGGGTCTCGATGACATGATCGAGCTGGTCTCGGTGAATGGTCGTCTGCTGGTGGCGGACGTCTACGAGCGCGTGCCGGTGCAGCCATGACCTTCGCCGCCCCCGCCCCCTCCGACCTGCGCGATGAGCTGACCGACATGGTCGTCCGCGACCTGCTCGGCCCCGCCGGCGGCCCAGAGGAGGAACTGAATCAGTACGAAGACCACGTCTATCAGCGTTATCTGGTCGGCATGCTGGATCGGGAACAAGACGACACCCAATACCTTGAGCGCGGCGGCCAATGCCCTGCGCCAGCGCAGTGTGGGCGGTCGGCCATCGGCCACCGGGAGCCCGCGTCAGATCACCTCCTGTCCCTGGTGCGGCAGCGAGATTCGCGAGCAGCACCTGCGTGTCTACGAGGCGCCCAGCGACATCGGCCGCTGCGTCACCTACTGTGGCGACAACCTGGGGCGCTGCGACTTCAGTGAAGCCAAGGCGCCCAAGGAGGGGTTGCCGGTGATGGTGGTTGACGAGGAGATCTACCGCCGTCCGCCGGCGCTGCTGATCGCCACGGTCGACAAGTTCGCGCAGATGCCCTGGAAGGGCGAAACCCAGATGCTCTTCGCGTGGAAGGGACCGTCGCTCTGGTCTTGGACCAGCGCTCCACCGGACTGCGGGTCGATCGAGGAACAACGGATGAATGAGCTTGGCGAGCTGCGCCCCAGCCAGTTGATCTTTACCTTCGGCGTCGGTGCCTTGGTCGACCTGCCGAATCTGTCGGTGATCGTGCTGGGCCTCGACGATTGGGATATCCGCTGCTGCAAGGAGATCGAGGAAGACCGTTTGGTGGCTGCGGTGCAGAAGCGACTCGGCGCCCAGATGGGCCGGCTGTACCTGCCGCCGATCAAGCAGGACAGCATGGACAAAGACCCCGCCGCACCCGCCGTCGGGGTGCCGGTGGCGCCCTTCCCGCGCTGGATGCGTTGCCCGCTCTGCAATACCCTGGCGACGGTCGAGTCCGGGGTGTTCAAGTTGATCCAGGATCCCTATCGACCGGATCGCACGCAATACGTCCATCAGGGCTGTCTGAAGAGCGTCGGCAGTCGGGCGCCCTCGGTCTTGCCGGTCCGCTTCCCGCCGGAAGAGGGCTTCCCCGGCATCCGGCTGGTGTTGCTGCACTCGCTGGCCCACGCCCTGATGCGCCAGATCGTGCTGGATTGCGGCTACAGCGCGGCGAGCATCCGTGAACGTCTTTATTCCCGCCAACCGAACGAGGACGGCGGCCCCATGGCAGGCATCCTGCTCTACACCGCCGCCGCCGACAGCGAAGGCACCCTCGGCGGCCTGGTCGAGCTGGGTGAACCGCTGACGCTCGGCCGCCATCTGCAACAGGCTCTGGAAAGCATGCGTCTGTGCGCGTCCGATCCGCTCTGCGCCGACCACCGCCCGGACATGCTGGGTCGGGGCATCCAGGGCGCCTGCTGCCATGCCTGTCGGTTCGCTCCGGAGACCTCCTGCGAGCGCGGGAATCGGTACCTGGATCGCTCGGTCCTCGTGAACACCTTCTCGGCACGCGGAACGGCGTTCTTCGATTGATGGCCATGTCCGACGACCTCTGCACTGCCGTCGAAAACTTGGTGCGAAAGGCGCCAGAGGGGTGGCTGACCGCGACGTGCGAAACGCTTCGTGCGTTGCCGGCTTCGGCGACCCTGGATCTTGTGCGGCAGCGACTGCCGGGAACCAATAACGCGGATCTCGCCTACCGCATGGACCGGGTCCTCGATCTGGCTTCGACGCAGATGTCTTGGGAAGCGCTGAGCTGGTCTCTCCGGACGACAGATGCCGCCGATCGTAGTTGGCAGGCCGATGAGGAGATCGAGCTTCTCTGGTCCGGCCCAACCCCCGCCAATCAGATCCCTGCACGACGGATTGACCAAGCCCTCTACGACCTGATCGGCGAGGCGCAGCGCGACGTCCCGCCGGCAGCAAATCCAGGAATAGCTGTTCAATCGTCACCAAATCTGGAAATAGCTCGCTCCGATCTGACTTTAACTCCCCATAATCTGAGTGTCAGGTTGTCCCTACGACGGGTTCGCCCGCGCTTTAATCCCAATTCAACGCACCCCCCGTCTGATACTCCGTGACCCGCGTCTCGAAGAAGTTCTTCTCCTTCTTGAGATCGAGCACCTCGGACATCCAGGGGAAGGGATTGGATGCGCCCGGGTACTGCTCGGGCAGGCCGATTTGGGCGCAACGCCGATTGGCGATGAACTGGAGATACTCCTCGAACATGGGCGCGTTGAGTCCGAGCACGCCGCGCGGCATGGTGTCGTGGGCGTAGCGCGATTCCATGGTGACCGCATCGCGGATCATGGTGACCAGCTCTTGCTTGAATTCCGGGCTCCACAGATGCGGGTTTTCGATCTTGATCTGGTTGATCACGTCGATGCCGAAGTTCATGTGCATGGATTCGTCGCGCAGGATGTATTGAAACTGCTCGGCGGTGCCGGTCATCTTGTTGCGCCGGCCCATGCTCAGGATCTGGACGAAACCGACATAGAAGAAGATGCCTTCGAAGATGACGTAGAAGGCGACCAGCTCGCGCAGCAGCTTGCGATCGTTCTCGGGCGTGCCGGTCTTGAAGTGCGGGTCGGCCAGGTGCTGGGTGTAGGGCAGGGCCCATTCGGCCTTGCGTGCGACCGAGGGGACCTCGCGGTACATGTTGAAGATCTCGCCTTCATCCAGGCCCAGGCTCTCGACCACGTACTGATAGGCGTGGGTGTGCAGCGCCTCCTCGAAGGATTGACGCAGCAGATACTGACGGCACTCGGGGTTGGAGATGTGGCGATAGACGGCGAGCACCAGGTTGTTGGCGACGAGCGAGTCTGCCGTGGAGAAGAATCCGAGATTGCGCTTGATGATGGTGCGCTCGTCGTCGGTCAGGCCGTTGGGATCCTTCCAGAGCGCGATATCCGCGTTCATGTTGATCTCTTGCGGCATCCAGTGGTTGGCGCAGGCGTCGAGATACTTCTGCCAGGCCCACTCGTATTTGAAGGGGACGAGCTGGTTGAGATCGGCGTGACAATTGATGATCTTCTTGTCGTCGACACGCACCCGCCCTGCGCCCATCTCGAGTGACTCGAGACCGGTCGCCCCGCCGACGATGCCGTCGTCCGGGTGCTGCGTCTGCATCCGCGGCTCGGCGGGCAGCAGGGTGTCGCCGATCGGCAGCTCGCTCTGATGCGCGGCGGATGCCGGGAAGGGGTTGGGGTCGACCACGGGTGCGGCACCGGCGGTCGCCATGAGGTCGGCATTGCTGACCAGGCCCTGGCCGGGGCGCACATGCGCAGTCTCGAGGGTTGGTCGGGGTGCGCTCGTCGTCTGTGTGTCGGGTGTCGGGTCGGCGGACCAATCCTCGGCGGAGTCGGTCGGATCAACGACAAAGGTCCCCCGGGGGGCGCGGGTGGTGGGTCCGGTCGTGGCGAGTGGATCGTCCCAGTTCAGCATCGTGTGTCTCCTCGATGGGATTCGGTTGACGGCTTCGGCGTGCGATCGGTTGCCGAGGGCCGTCAGCCAAAATGTCGGTGGTCGGTCTGGTCGGCGCGTAACTCGGGAGTTTAGGGCTTTCGTCACGGATGTCCAGTGCCTGGACACAAGATATTGTGGGCGATCTGTCAGCTTAATCCCTTATGTTGTGTTGGCCCGCGCAGGAGGATCTCAGGCCGCGGACACGGTGCTGGCCGCTTCGACCCAGAGTCGGAGCGGGGCCGACGCTGCAGGGGCGCTGTGCGCATCGGTTTGCGTGTGCCGCTCCTGCCCCGTTCCGTCCGCAGGGGCGCCCTCGGCCTCGGCGACCGGAAGGTAGGCGGCGATCAGGTGGTAGAGATCCGCCGCGGCACTCTTGGCGCGATCGAAAGGCAGGCGATCGAAGCCGATGAGGGTCGCTTTGACCCGGAGATAAGACTCGGGAATGGCGTAGCGATCGAAGATGGCACGGGCGTCCCGCTCCAACGCGGACAGGTTCTCGCGCAACCCGGCGTCGCACTCGGGCGGCAAGGTGATGTAATCCCAGAGCACATCCGCCGAGTGCTCGCCGCTGCGCACCACGACGAAGGGGGTGCGCGTCTCGCGGCAATGGTGGAACCAGTCGCTGTCGATGAAGCTGTCTTTGGCATCGACGAGCTCGAACGGGGCGTCGGACATGAAGTGTCTCCTGCGTGTCGCCTGAATCTTGGGGACCGCGTAAGGTACACCCACGGGCGTGATTCGTCAGGCTGGCGTCGATGTCCGCATCATTGCGCCATGACGGCGCGCGGCGTAATCTTTCTGCCCGACGCGCGCGGCTCGGGCCGCCCAACGAATCTGAATACGGATTGCTCGCACTTATGATCAGTAAAATCGAGGTTATCGACGTCGCCTGCATCGGCTGCGGCACCTGTTGGGTCTCCTGCCCTCAAGCATTCAAAGAGCACGATATCGGGGACGACCTCAAGGCACTGCCGACGGGCGGGCTCGGGGACGAGCACATCATGCGTGCCGCTGCAGAGGGTTGTCCCACCCTGGCGATCTCGCTGATCGACGAGGCGGGAGTGGTGCTGTTTCCGAGCGAGGAGGCCAGGGCCGCACTGAGTGCATCGACCGATTGGTGAGGTCGCGCGGCGCCGGATGCCGTGAGCCGCGGTTTGGGCCGGCGCGAAGCGCCTTCCGGCCGATGCAACAACCATCCCAACACGTCGGATGGGCAGAGCGCAGCGAAACTCATCTCCCCCACTCCAAGTCCGGGGTTCGCGCTGCTTCTCCCGGCCGAATCCGGCTTGACTCATCCGCTGCGCATCAGTTTCAAGCCGACCTTCAGGATGCGGTCGCCTTCGACCTCGCGGACCACCAGATCGACCGACTCGATTTGGAGCCTGTCGCCGACCACCGGGTGAGCCGTGTGCAGGTCGCGTCGGATGAATGCGTCCAAGGTCAGGGCATGGTCCGACGCGGGTAGATCCAGCCCATAGGCGGCCGCCAGAGCGCCGACCTGCGCCTCGCCGTTGAGTACGAACTCGCCGAAAAACGCCTGTTCCGACAAGCGCTCGGGGGCCGCGCTTGCGACGAAGAGCCGATCGAGCTCCGCAAGATCGGCCGGATCCGCGATCAGATACAGATAGTCTTCGGGCTTCAGATCGGACAGCTCGAAGGCATCGACCAGGTGTTTCCCGCGCAGAACCGCCACGATGCGCGCGCCCTTGGGGAGCCGCAAGGCGCCACGCCGCTCGACCACGACGGGCGTGTCTTTCGCCAGACGATAGCCGACCAGCTCGAGCTCGCGCTGACCGGGGATATCCAGCTCGACACGCTGCACCTGATGACTCGTCGGCGGCACCTCCAGTCCCAGCCGTCGGGCGGAGGAGGCGACCGTCCACCCCTGGATCAGCAGCGACACCAGCACCACGAAGAAGACGATGTTGAAGTACATCGACGCCTGATCCATGCCGGCCAGCAGCGGGAAGAGCGCCAGGATGATGGGCACGGCCCCGCGCAGCCCGACCCAGCCGACGAAGACCTGCTCGCGCCAGGGAAACCGGAAGGGCAGCAGGCACAGCCAGACCGCGATCGGGCGGGCGAACAGGGTCAGGACGGCGGCGAACAACAAGGCATCCAACGCGACCGGCAACAGCTCCGAGGGCGTCACCAGCAGCCCGAGCATCAGAAACATCCCGATCTGCGACAGTCGGGCGATGCCGTCGTGGAAGCGCTTGATGTACTGACTCGACTGCAGGGGTCGATTGCCGACGACCAGGCCGGCGAGATAGATGGCCAGGAAACCGCTGCCCTGCAGCACCGAGGTGATCCCGAAGATGCTCAAGCCGCCGGCCATGACCGCCAAGGGGTAAAGCCCGGGTGACATCTCCAGGCGATTGATCAGCCGCACCAGACCCAAGCCGCCGAGGATCCCGAACAGTGCACCGAGCCCCATCTGGCGTACAAATTCCAACAGCAGCACCAGACCGATATCGTCGCTGCCGCTGATGATCAGCTCGATCAGCACGATCGTCAGAAAGATGGCCATGGGGTCGTTGCTGCCCGACTCGATCTCGAGCGTGGCGCCGACCCGCTGCTTGAGCTCGAGCCCCTGGGAGCGCAGCAAGGAAAACACCGCCGCCGCATCGGTCGAGCCGACGATCGCACCCAGCAACAGCCCCTCCATCCAGTGCAGGCCGAGCCACCAGGCCGCAAAGAGCCCCGTCACGCACGCGGTGATCAGGACGCCGACCGTGGCGAGACCGACCGCGGGCTTGAGCCCGACGCGAAAGTTCCGAAACGGTGTCACCAGTCCGCCGTCGAAGAGGATGATCGCCAGCGCCAAGCTGCCGAACAGGTGCGCCATCTGGACGTCGTCGAACTGGATCCCGCCGGGCCCCTCCTCGCCGAGCAGCATCCCGATGAACAGGAAGACCAACAGCAGGGGTACGCCGAACCGGCTGGTCACGACGCTCGCCAGGATGCTCGCAAAGAGCACCAGCGAGACGACCAGGATGATTTGGTTGGTCAGGTCCATCGGGTCTCTCGTCCAAAGCGGTTTGCCTGCGCGGCTTCAAGCGTTGCGTGAGTCTGCTGACGCGGCAGGCTAGGGAATGGCTGATCAGATCAGCGTCTTCGTCGGCACATGGATGTGTGCTGATTGTTGCCGGGGATGGCGACCATCAGTCTACTTCGGGAATTGATCGGGTCGTCAGCCTCGGGTCGAACCGCTCGGGGGTGTCGCGAGGATGCCGCCGAGCATCCGGCGCAGGTAAGGCCGCGGGGTTCGGTGAGGCGGAATCAGATGCCGCAGCCTACAGGCAGGGTTGTACCAGACCTCGGCGACGCGCGCGAGCACAGGTCGATCGTACCAAAGACCGGTGCTGCTGCGGATATGGCTTGCGCGACCGGTTTCGGGGCGTTCGGAGCCCGGTGTCGCAAGCCACCGATGCATATCATGCGGATCGACGGCTCGCTCTTCTTCGGCTCGGTCGCGCATGTCGAGAACGCCTTCGATCGGCTCCGTGCGATGTATCCGGGACAGAAGCATCTGGCGATCCTCGCCGACGGCATCAACTTTGTCGATCTGCAGGGCGGCGAGACGCTGGCGCGCGAGGCCAAGCGCCGCCGGACCGAAGGCGGGGGGCGGTATCTCATCAACGTCAAAGCCGGACTCTGGGAGGCGCTCGAACGCTGCGGATGCATCGACGCGACCGGCGGGCGAAATGTCTTTCAGGCCAAGAACGCGGCGATTCGCGCGATCTACCAGAAGCTTGACAAATCCGTCTGTGCGACCTGTCCGCAGCCGATCTTCACCGAATGCGGGGCGGGTCGGTCCGAGCGGCCGGCGAGTCCCTGACGGATATCGAATCCATTGATCCATGTCTTTGTCAGGCGCCGAGCGACTTGTTAGCGTCTGGCCACTGCATCCAACCGCGAGACTCAACAGATGGCACGAATCCTTATCCTCGGAGCCGGCATTTCCGGGCACACGGTTGCGCGATATCTCGGCAAATGGCTCGGTAGAGCGCACCCCATCACCGTCGTCTCGCCGAACCCGAAGTGGAACTGGATCCCGTCCAACATCTGGGTCGGCGTCGGCGAGATGACGGAGAAGCAGGTGACCTTTCCGCTTGCGCCCATTTACAAGAAGCTCGGTGTCGACTTTCGTCAGGCGCGGGCCGTTTCCATCCATCCCGAGGGCGGTGCGGATCGGACATCGCCTTACGTGACGCTCGAGTATACGGACCCGGCCCGCGTCGGGCAGACCGAGGCGCTCGAGTACGACTATCTGGTCAACGCCACCGGCCCCAAGCTGAATTTCGGCGCGACCCCGGGTCTCGGCCCGGAGGGCGGACACAGTCTCTCGGTCTGCACCCCGTCGCATGCCTTGGAGGCGAATGCGCATCTGCAGGAAATGATCGCCGCCATGAAGGGGGGTGCGACCAAGACCTTCGTCGTCGGCACCGGTCATGGCATGTGCACCTGCCAAGGGGCCGCATTCGAGTATATCTACAACATCGACCACAGCCTGCGCGAGGCCGGTGTTCGCGACAAGGCGAAGCTCATGTGGATCAGCAACGAATACGAGCTGGGCGACTTCGGGATGGGCGGCGTGCATATCAAACGCGGCGGCTATGTCACGAACGGCAAGGTCTTCGCCGAATCCATGATGGTCGAGCGCGGAATCGGCTGGGTCACGCGTGCGCACGTGACGAAGGTGGAGCCGGGCAAGATCCACTACGAGCTTCTCGACGGCAGCTTCCATGAGATGGACTTCGATTTCGCCATGCTGATCCCGCCGTTCGCCGGCGTGCCTTTGCAGGCCTTCGACAAGTCCGGCGCCGACATCACGCCGCAGATCTTCGCGCCCAACGGCTTTATGAAGGTGGATGCGGATTATGCCGTGAAGCCTTACGAGGATTGGGGTCCGGGGGATTGGCCGAAGACCTATCAGACACCCGGCTACAAGAACGTCTTCGCCGTCGGGATCGCATTCGCGCCGCCGCATCTCATCAGCAAGCCGATGAAGAGCACCAACGGCACCCCGATCAACCCGACACCGCCGCGCACCGGGATGCCGTCGGCCGCGATCGGCAAGGCCGTGGCGATGAGTATCCGCGACATGATCCAGGGTGCCGCGGGGCCGACCCACACCGCGTCCTTGGCCGAGATCGGCGCGGCCTGTGTCGCCTCGACCGGGTCCGACATCTTCAAAGGGACAGCGGCCACCATGACGGTCTTCCCCGTTGTGCCGGACTACGACACCTATCCCGAATACGGCCGGGATATGGATCTCACCTTCGGCGAGGTCGGATTGGCGGGGCATTGGATGAAATACATCCTGCACCATGTATTCATCTATCAGGCCAAGCTGCGACCCGGTTGGTCGCTTCTGCCCGATTGATTCGCCTGCAGACATTCGACGTCTGCCATCAGACACCCGCCATCAGATATCCGAGAGACGAAGCCATGGGCGCGAAGAATCGAGAACCCTATCAGCAAGCCTATTATCCGCCCGTGCCGACACGGTTTACGCGGTATATGCGGACATCGCTCGTATGGCAGCTTATCCGCTTCATCATCATCAATGTGAAGATCCTGAAGCTGATGATGAAGGCGCATAAGGTGCATAAGGTGTAGAGACCGCGGAGCGGATGTCACGAGCTCCTTGCATGTTGCGTCGAGGCCGAGCTCACCCCGACCCCATCAAACGTCCGCGAGACGCGTTTCAGCGGACCTTGATGCGGGTCAGCTCCTCGCCGTCAGGTCCCATGATGTGCGTCGCGCAGGCGAGAGTGGCTAGCCGCGTTCGGTGCGGCAGTGTGTGTCGAGCGCCAACGGCGCGACCGATGTCAGCCCGGGGCAGTCTGGCCGATCGGTGGCTCATTCCTTGAGCATGGCGGAAGATTCTTTCTAATCAGGTGCCGGAATGAGCTCGATAGATGATCGTTGAATCGGAAGACGTGATCGCGCAGACCAAAAAATGGATCTCCGAGGTCGTGATCGGATGTCGCATCTGTCCCTTTGCGGCGAAAGAATTCAATCGCGGCACAATACACTATCGGGTCGAAAGCGAATCCGATACGCAAGCCTGTCTTCAGGCATTTCTCGAGGAGTGCCGTCGCCTCGATGCGAATCCTTCGATCGAGACAACGCTGCTGATCCTGCCCGGTGCATTCCCGGATTTCGACGATTATCTGGGCTTGGTCGAAATAGCGGAAGATCTTTTGGAAGCGGAAGGCTATGAAGGTCAGTATCAGGTTGCCGGATTCCATCCCGATTATCGCTTTGCCGATGCGCCCGACGATGATCCTGCAAACTATACGAACAGATCGCTCTATCCGATGTTGCACCTGCTCCGCGAAGAGAGCATGGACAATGTGCTGGACCGATATCCTGATCCGGATGGTATCCCTGAAAGGAACATCACATTCGCCCGCGAGAAGGGACTTGACTATATGAAGGCGCTGAGGGAAGCCTGTTTTTAGATTTCGTGCAGAACCAATGGTGTTGTCGTCCCGGGATGTGGGATCCGGCTGCAACAGGGTGAAGCGGAAGTCGACGATGGATGCGTTTACGTTCAGCGTCACTTCGACGCACGATGTTCGTTCACGGCATGACCCTACGGGAGGTCCGAATGAAGAGTAGCGAGCAAGAGAGTCTTCGCCAGGCGGTGCGCGATCGCTACGGGGCGACGGCACGGGCAGCCACGGCGGGCGAGGGGGCGGATTGCTGTGCCCCGTCCTCTGCGGATAATTGTTGCGGGCCTGTGTCGATCCAATCGACCCTGCTCGGGTACAGCGCGGCCGAGACCGCCGGCGTACCCGAGGGTGCGGATCTCGGCTTGGGTTGCGGCAATCCCCAAGCGATCGCTGCGCTGCAGCCGGGCGAGACGGTGTTGGATCTGGGCAGCGGCGCCGGATTCGATTGTTTCCTCGCCTCCCGGCAAGTCGGCGAGACCGGTCGTGTTATCGGCGTCGACATGACACCGGAGATGCTGGCCAAGGCGCGCAGCAACGCGGATGTGCACGCCGATGCGGTCGGGCATCGCAACGTCGAGTTTCGACTCGGCGAGATCGAGAACCTGCCGCTGGCGGATGGATTGGTCGACGTCATCATCTCGAACTGCGTGATCAACCTGTCGCCCGACAAAGACCGTGTCTTCGCGGAGGCATTTCGGGTGCTCAAGCCGGGCGGGCGACTGGCCATCTCGGATATCGTCGCGACCGCCGAGCTGCCGGACGATCTCAGGTCGGACCTGTCGCTCTATACGGGGTGCATGGCCGGGGCGGCCGGGATCGATGCGCTCGAGCAGATGCTGCAGGGTGCGGGATTCGAGCAGGTGCGCGTGTCGCCCAAGGACGAGAGCAGGGACTTTATTCGGGACTGGGCCCCTGGAACGCCGGTCACGGACTATCTGGTCTCGGCGAGTATCGAGGCGATCAAACCCGGTTGATCTCGATCGGCGCGAGTGTGGCGGCCCCGCGCAGCCTTCTCAGAGGAGCTTGACCAATGCCGCAAGCGCGGCAACCTGGCCCAGCATCAGCGGAACAATCCACTTCAGCAGATCGACCTTGGTGCGCTCGATCGCGGCATGAACGTTGGCAATATCCTTCTGGACCTCGTGACGAAGCTCGGCGATGTCCTTCTGGACCTCGCCCCGTAGCTCGGCGATGTCTTTCTGAACCTCGCCCCTTAGCCGGGCGATCTCCTTGTGCATGTCCGCACGAAGCTCGGCAATGTCTTTCTTGAGCTCGCTTCGGACCTGCTCGATTTCCTTTTGGAGCCGCAGCTCGGATTCGCGGACATCCGACCGAAGGGCGACATCGCCGCCTCGCGGCCACTGTTGCTCCAAGGCATCGATGGTATCGACGATGAGCCGAAAGCGCGTCGTGTCGTCGGGCGCCTCGGTCAGGCTTTCATAGAGTCTCAGTGCGAGTCCCATGCGCTGCTTCCGATGTCGGGTGATCCGGGGCCGGCCCGATCTCCAGGATCGGGTCGGCCGGGGAGGCGAACTAGCCGCCGTCCGTCGCGGAGAGGCTTGCCGCGGGGCGTAGATTCTCGACGATGTCGAGGTTCTCGAGCTCCGCCGCACGCTCCTCCGAATAGCCCAAGGCACGGTAATTCAGGATGCCGCTCGGCGCATGACATTCGACGCAGTCGCGGCCTACGGGCTGAATGCCGTGATTGACCATGAGCGAGCCCATCTGTCGCATCCACTTCGGCTCGACGTTCTTAAGCTGGCCGTCGATCAGCGGATAATCGGTATTCCATCCACCGCTGACCCCGAAATAGGCCATGAACTCGTCCATCATATAGCGCTTGAACGGCTCCTGGTACATGCGCCGTACGATGGGATCGCGGATCGCCTGCTTGACGGACGCGGCGGTGTCTCCCGTCTCGTAATAGGTCGCGTAATCGAACGGCAGGATCATGGCACCGAACGGGCCTTGATTTCCCATGTCCTCATACATCATGGCGTTGAAGAGCTTGAAAGGATAGATGCGGCTTTCACCGTCGTTCATGTGCGCACGCAGGTTCTGATCGAGCATCCGGCGCCGCTCCTCCAATTGCTCGGGCGTGAGCTGCGAGAGCGGGTCGGTCGCGGCTTCGACATAGGCGTCCACGTCGATATCCGGATAGGTCTTGTTCAGCTCGATCGCTTTCTCGCGGACCGCGGCGACGATCTCCGGGTCATCGATCCGGGCCAGTTGCTGCATCAGCGGGTCGTACTCGGTCGAGCCGTTGGGGTTGGCGCCCAAGGCGTTCGCCAGGAAGGTTCCGTTGCCGTTGAACCAGAGGAAGGTAAACCCCTTGTTGACCTTGCCGGAGCGATAGATGTCGGTGGGTGTGAAGATGCCTTCTTCCGCATCCCAGGTCGGGTGAACCCAATCGCGGAGCACGACGTTGTTGTCCTGAAGCTCCCTGATATGACAGGTCTCGCAGGCGATCCGATCCAGATGCCCGTTGAGCAATGCCTTGTGCTCGGAGCGGTTGTGCGGTGCGATGCTGTGACAGGTGACGCACGACACCTCGACATCCGGCAGGTCGTTGGCGACGAGATCGACACCCATCCGGCCGCGCGGGATCTTGTGTCCCTCCGGGACATGACAGTCGGTGCATTGCAGATCCGCCGCGGCATGCACGTCGTCGTGCGGGCTGAAGGGGTTGCCCCGCTTGGCGCCGGTATGAAGCAGGCGCTGGTGCTTGTCGCCGAGCGCTTTTGCGGCCTCGTTGTGCAGATAGGCATCCCCGCCCATGTTGTGCTGATGGCAGTTCAGACAGCTCTTGGTCGTCGAGCGCCCCACGGTGAGAGCGGCGCGCATCGTCCGATCCTGATTCCAGCGCAATCCGACATCATCGCGGATCACATACCGCTGGTTCATGTCGTATTCGGTGGAATGACAGATCAGACAGTCGATGCCCTCTTTAGCAACATCGGGAACGTCGCCGATCGGCATCATCTTCTCGGTCGCCGGCTGATAGTTCCCGCCGATATGGCATTGGCCGCAGCCTTCGCTGCGTAACGCGACCTCGCCATGCGCCGATTCGGGTCGACTCTCCACCAGCGCGGCCCAGCCGGTCCAGGAGAAGCTGCCGGGGATGCCGCAGGCCCGATTGATCTTGCCGACCGGGATCGGACGGCTGCCCTCGGCGTTCACTTGGCGTCCGTCGTAGCCATAGGTCGAGAAGCCGCCTCCGGCATCGCTCTGGAACTTGAAATGAACCGAGTTGACGATGTCGTCGAGCGTGTCGACCTCGGAGGTGCGCCCGTCGTGATGCTGGACTTGGATGGTGGCATGACACTGCAGGCAGGTCTTGGGTCCTTCGTACTGCAGGATGTTGGCATCACGGAAGTATTTGATATGCGTCGGCTCGTGCTCGCGCATGAAGGACTGCGTGTTCATGAGCATCTCGACCTTCACCCGCCGGGCGAAGGCATTCTCATCGTGGCCGACGATCGCCTCGGCGGCCGCGCGGCGCGCGCTCAGCGAGAACTCGGTCGCCATCGCTTCCAGCTCGTCCTGCGTGATCGGCTGACTGTTGGCGTAGGTCAAAGGCGCATTTGACTTACCCACGTAGGCGTCGAAAACGATTGGATAGACCACCTTGTAGAGTACGAACAAGACGAGCAGTCCCACCGCGACCGTGATGAGAAGCCGACGTGCGTTCTTGGGTGTCAGCAGGGTTTTGGCGAATGCGTTCATGGCGTCTCACGCGTGGCCGGAGCCGGGGTCGGAGTCTCGGCAGGGGGCGGGTCGGTTTCGCGATGCCAACCGGTGATCATGGCGCGGAGATTCGCAAAGACCGTCTCGCCGGTGGTGATGATGTAGATGTGCACCAGGAGGAACAGGGCCAGGAGATAGCTGACGACGACATGGGTCATGGCGACGACCCAAACGCTGCCGAAGCCGAACAGGGTCTCCGGCAGATAAACCGAATAGAGAAAGGCCCAACCGCTGAGGATGAGGATCGGCATCAGGCCGTACATCACGCCCAAATAGCTGAGTTGTTGAAGCGTGTTGAACTTCATGGCCTCGGTGACGTGGAATGGATGTGGCTCGAGCCGAAAGATACCGATCACGTAGTAGCGCGTTTGGGCGATCAAATCCCCGATGAGTGTGCGAAACCGGATACGATAGTGGCGCGCATTGGCGCTCCCGGCATTCACGACGACGAAGCCGATCCAGGTGATGGTCAGCAGAATCCCTGCGGTATTGTGCACGACCCGCGCAGTGGCGAAGGGCATCAACCCATCGGCCCCGGCGTAATGCATGCTGACCCCGGAGACGATCAAGGTCAGGAACAAGAGGGCGTTCATCCAGTGCCAGAGCCGCAGCCACACCGGATAGAGATACAGCGATGTCATCATGCCCTCCTGTTCGCCCGGCGGGCGAGATAGCGACCGACGCCGTGAGCGGCCAGCAGCAAGACCGTCAGACCCAAAATGATTAAGCTGAGTCGGTCGAGCGTCGGACTCTTGCTCATTCCGACCACATAGGCCTCGTTGAAGACGGCCTTGGCGAGTAAACCGCTGCGAGCGATATCTTCCTCCGATCGAAAATGATACAGCCGCGCGAGGAGTTGTGCGTCGGCGGAGTGACAGCTCACGCAATTCTTCGCGCTGTCCTCGGCCGGCAGAATCTCGTGGTTCGCGAAGAGTGCGACGGGTGTGTGGCAGTCGACGCACCGCACCGAGCCCCAGTGGGCGTCGCGGTTCGGCAGCCAGTCATGGCTCGTGCTGGATGGTGCGATCAGCCTCTCATGGCAAGACAGGCAGACCCCGTTGTGGTTCCGCACGATCTGCGCGATCGGCTCCCCGACCGCGGCCGGTCGGAAGCGATGGGGATCGTGACAGGAGTGGCAACTGAAGTCCGCGGCCTTCGGCGAGTCCGAGACCGCGTGGACGCTGCGCTTGAACTCGGCATCGATGTCGACCCACCCTCGGCTCAGCTTTTGCTCGTCGTCCTCGTGACAGCCGATACAGTCCAGATCGCCCGGAGCGGGGCGGTCCGGATGCGGATAGCGTCGATAGCTGCGGCGATGACAGTCGATGCAGGCCAGCTCGCCGTGGACCGAGTGCGCGAGCCCCTCGCGATCGATCGACAGATCGACGATGTCGCCGTTCTCGGGGTTTCGATAGGCAAGGGTGGGCATGGCATGGCAGCGCAGACAGGCGTGTCGATCCGCCGCAGCCTCGGCGAGCTGGATGTCGATCACCTTGTCGGCGGTGTCGGGAAGCGGCGCCTCGATCCTGTCGGCAATTGCGCTCGAGGCCAAGAGTCCGACGGAGAGGCCGAGCAGCAGTTGCGCCCACGGCCTTGCCGGCCGAGCCATCCGTTTCGGGTTGTCATCGTCGGGGCGGACTTGGCCGATACCTTGGATGACCCGATCGCGTGATGCTTTCATTTCACGTCCTGTTTGAGGCGGTGCGCTTGGACTCGTCGCCAACGCGCAATGAAGCTCGAATAACCCGCAGTTTGCCGTCGAGCGCGCGTTGATGTCCCGTTCCCGATGTGGGGCGGAAACGCGAGATCTCGTGGCGGAGCGAGAGATGCGATTGACCCGGATCCTACGCGCAGCGGAAACCCGATTCCAGAGCCGCCGGGCGGCGTTCGGCCAAGTGCGGTGCAAATTGGTCTTGATGTGAAATAACGACGCGTAATTTTACGTAGCCGATCTCGTTTCACCGCAGCGACTCGTCTAAACTCCGGTGTCAAGGTGCCTGTTGGACCAGTGGCATCGTCTCGTCGGAAGCGCAAGGAGCATAACGCTATGGTCAAGGTCGCTATGGTCAAGGTTCCCCTCGCGAGCCGCAAGCCCCGTGCCGGCGACTCGGACGTCGGTGGTGTCGAGCCGACGTCATCTTCGCGACCCTGCCCGGATAGCGCATTGCCGTGTGACCCGCTCGACGCGGGACTTGCGGAGGCGGATTTTGACCCGGCCAAGTTGATCGAAGAGCTTCGGATCTATCAGGCTGAGCTCGAGGTGCAGAACGCGGAGCTGCGCGAGTCTCAAGCGATTGCCGAAGTGGCTGTCGGTCGTTCGAGCGCCTTTTTTTCGAGCTTGCCGCTTGCCGCGCTGGTGATCGAGCGCTCCGGCATGATCCTCGAGGCGAGTGCCGAGGCGATCCAGGTCGCACATCGGGCGTTGGCGGCGAGCGAGCGTCGCTATCGCATCCTTGCGGACTACTCGTTGGATTGGGATTACTGGACGGGGCCGGATGGACACTATCGCTACGTTTCCCCGGCTTGTCAGGCGCTGACCGGCTTTTCTCCCGAGGCATTTCTTGCCGACCCCGGTCTTTTCCGGGGTTTGCTGCATCCGGACGATCGCATGGCATGGGATCGTCACCTCGCCGATACCTATCCCCCTGCCAACAGACCCCATGCGATCATGCGGTTGCGGCTGATTGACCCGTCGGGAAAGACGCGCTGGGTCGAGCACCAGTGCCAGGCCGTCTTTGATCACGACGGCACCTATTCGGGTCGCCGCGGTGTCAACCGAGATGTTACGGCACGCCATGCAGCGGAGTGCAGTGCGGACCGTCTGTCGCGTTTGTACAACACCCTGAGCCAATCCAACCGCGCCATGGTTCGCATGCATGATCCCGCCGCATTCTCGATGCAGATCGCCCGGATCGCTGTCGAGCATGGTGGACTGGCGGCCTGCGCCGTATATGGGTTCGAGCCCGGAGCAGATCGCCTGTCGCTGCTGGGCCGCCACGGCATGGACCCGGGTTGTCTCGCGGGGGTGCCGATCGCGGAGGCGGTTACCGAGGCGCTGCTTCACGAGTTGGTAGCGGGGACGCATGGCGAGGCCGACCGATGTGCGGAATGTCGGCTCCGTGACAAGACTCCGCATGCAGGCGGCGGATCGTCCGTTACGGACATCGGCTGCTGCGCATCCTTTCCGCTACGACAGCAAGCCAAGGTGGTTGGTGTCATCGTCTTTTACGCGCGCGATGCGGATTTCTTCGATCCGCAGGTGAACGGGCTCTTGGAAGAGCTGGCGATGGACGTGTCCTACACCCTGGAGCACGTTGCGAGCGAAGCCGCCCTCGCCGAGAGCGAACGCCATTATCGCTTGTTGGCGGACCATGCGACCGACATGATCTCGGTGCACGATGTCGAGTCGCGTTATCTCTATGTGTCGCCGGCGTGCCGGACGCTGCTCGGCATCGGTTCGGAGGTGCTCTTAGGTAGAAGTGCCTATGACTTCATCCACCCGGAGGACCACGCCATGCTCGCGGCGCAACAGCGCGCCGGGCTCGAGACGGGTGTTTCGGCACCGCTGCCGACGCTTCGGTATCGGCTTCGTCGGGCGGACGGAACCTATATCTGGGTCGAGACGACCTCTCGACAGCGTCGTGCCGAGGCTGACGGCGCGCCGACATTGGTCGCTACGACCCGCGATATGACGGAGCGCCGCGAGGCCGAGGACCGACTGCGGCAGTCAGCTCGCGCGTTCGAAAACTCAGCCGAAGGCGTCACCGTTGCGGACCCGGACGGCAACATCGTCTCGGTGAATCGCGCCTTCACCGAGATTACCGGATACAGCGAGGCCGAGGTGCTCGGGCGGAATCCGAGGATTCTTCAATCCGGGCGCCACGACCGGGCCTTTTACGAAGGGATGTGGGCCAGTCTCGGGTCTGTGGGACGGTGGTGCGGCGAGCTTTGGAATAAGCGTAAGAATGGAGAAATTTATCCGGAGTGGATGACGATCGCGAGCGTCTACGACGACGTGGGAACCTTGACGAACTACGTCGCGGTGTTCGCCGATATCTCGGCTCTCCGGGAATCCGAGTCGCAGCTTGACTTTTTGACTCACCACGATGCTCTCACGGGTCTGCCGAACCGGGGACTCTTGAGAGACCGTCTGGAGCATGCCGTCGCGCGCGCCGTGCGGGCGCGCTCCCCGTTGGCTGTTCTGCTGGTCGATTTGGACCGCTTCAAGACCATCAACGAGACCTTGGGGCACCCCGCGGGCGATCTCCTTCTGCAGCAGGTCGCGCTGCGTTTAGCCTCTCGCATTCGCGGCGGCGATACCCTGGGGCGCCTCGGCGGGGACGAATTCGTCGTCTTGTTGGAAGACGACGGCAGCGAGCGTCGTGCCGGTGTGGTCGCCGCAAGCCTGCTGGGCCTCTTTGCAGAACCGCTCACACTGGACGACCGCAAGCTCTACGTCACCGCGAGCATCGGCATCAGCCTGTTTCCTTCGAACGGCGACACCGCCGACGACCTCCTGCGGCACGCCGATACGGCCATGTATAAGGCCAAGGAGATCGGCCGCAACACCTACCAGTACTTCGAGCCCGACTTGACCGCGAGTGCATTCGATCGCCTTAGGCTCGAGAACGACCTTCGCGCGGCGGTGCGCCGAGGCGAGTTGTTGGTCCACTACCAGCCCCAGGTTCAGCTTTCGACCGGTCGACTCGCGGGTGTCGAGGCGCTGGTTCGTTGGCAGCATCCCGAGCAGGGACTGCTGGCTCCGGGGTGTTTCATCGCGGTTGCGGAGGAGATGGGTATCATCGACGAGATCGGCGTCTGGGTTCTGCGTGCCGCCTGTACTCAGATGATCGATTGGGACGCGTCCGGCCTGTCGGTACCGCGGGTGGCCGTCAACCTCTCTGCGCAGCAACTGGGTCGTGACTCGCTGGTGGGCCAGGTGGGCGCTATCCTGGAGGAAACCGGACTGGCGCCGGCTCGGCTTGAGCTCGAGTTGACCGAGTCCATGATCATGCATAGGGCCGAGCGGGCGATCATCGTATTGCGGGGGCTGCGTGCTTTGGGCATCGCGATTGCCGTCGATGATTTCGGGACCGGCTATTCCTCGTTGGGTTATATCCGGCAATTACCCCTGAATCGTCTCAAGATCGATGCCTCTTTCGTTCAAGACCTGGATGCCGCCGAGGACGGCGGCATGATTGCGCGTGCGATTATCGGGCTCGGAAAGAGTCTGGGTCTGGAGGTCATCGCCGAAGGCGTCGAACGCGAGGTGCAGGATGCCTTTCTGCGCCGGGAAGGATGTGACATCGGGCAGGGTTATCTGTACGGCCGACCGATGCCGGCATCGGACCTACGCGCACGCTGGGGCGGTTCGTCGGATGGCTGAATCCCAACAGCTTCCTCGCACGCTCCCATCCGAGCGACGTCGCCCGGGTCGAGGACCGCACCTTCATCTGCGCGCTGCGCGAGTAAGACGCGGGTCCCACCAACAACTGGCTCGAGCCGCGCAAGGCGAAGGCCCTGCTCAAGGGGTTGTTCAGGGACTGCATGCGCGGACGCACGCTCTATGTGATCCCCTTCAGCATGGGTCCGATCGGCTCGCCGATCGCCCATATCGGCGTGCAGTCTTTCACTCGCCGGCACTCTGGGATCTTTCCAGCACCGAGAGGTCCTGACCGGGTGCCGAACCGATTCTTCACGGCCGGTCCGTCGAGACTGTTTGCGTCCCTGTCGCCGTTGCGGCTCGAGCGATCGGTCACGGACGCAAACGCGGGATGTCCGTCGGATCGGGCCGCCTGCGTCGTCGCGGCCTTGCCGGCCTATCAGGTCGCACTCTGGCCCGACGGTTGGTTGCTCGGTGCGTGCGGCGAGGTGTCGGTGCGCGATACCCATGCGATGGCCGAGGCGCGGCGCTGGTATGCGCTTGCCGATCAGGCGGTAGGGCGGCCGCGGATGGATCGGGCCATGCGTCTCCATGGCACCTTTGTTCCGCGCCCGGTCGTTGCGCTTGCGGGGCAGCGCTTCGCGTCGGAGTCCGTCGCCTCGGTGGCCTTGCAGCTCGTGGCGGGGGATTGGATCACGCAACGGCGTCAGCAGCTTCTCGCAGCGCCCGACGAGGCAATGCGTGCGAGCCTGCTTGGCTGGACCGGTTCTCGACATACCGCCGATCCGAGCATCGAGGCGATGATGGCCTGTGTCAGGCAGGTGTTGGGCGATTGCCGGCGAGAAGGGCTCATTCCGTCAGCAGACTGCGACCTGAAGGTGCGTCCGGACGATGGATTCGGGATTCGCGGCTATCGCTGCGTCGTCACATTGGATCTGGATAGCTCCGCGTGCGCGCGATTCCGCGAGGTGATTCAGACGGCCTTGGTGCCCTGGAATCGCGCCGTGGTGCGCGACGGCGTGGCCCATCCGCTAATCAAGGTCGAGGTGCGTGGTCGCAGGTGACCGGCCTTGTGCGGCGTGCGGGTCCTGCCCCGACGCGGGGGAACTGCGCTGCACTAAACCGCGTCCAGAGCGACATGCGTTATTTTCATGTTGTGTCGGGCTCAAGGATTTTTCCGACCTTTTTGGAGACGCGGTTTAAAATTTAATATTTTTAATACTTTAAACCGCGCCGGCTCCAGCGGTTCTGAAATCCGCCGGGGCCGATCCCATCCAAAAACATCGCATACCGCACTGGGCGCGGTTTAGATGCCTTCCAGGCATGTGCAGTCGGGATGACTATTCTCGGAAATCGCCTAAAGCCACCGGGACTCCGACGTTGCATGCCGGGTGACGCTATCGCTTATCCGACCCGGTTTCCTGAACCGCGTCCCCTCGACGTCGCAAGAACCGACCGAGGTCTTATCGACCTCGGTCGGGGCACGCGCGCACCTCAGTCGCGCACGGGGACGCGGTTCAGCCCTAGAGCGTCTTCGCCTGCTCCGCCAGATAGATCCAGGTGTCGATGACGGTATCCGGATTGAGCGAGATGCTGGTGATCCCCTCCTTGAGCAGCCAGTCGGCGAAGTCCTTGTGGTCCGACGGGCCCTGACCGCAGATGCCGACATACTTGCCCTGCGCGCGGCAGGCGGCGATCGACATCGACAGCATCTTCTTCACGGCCGGATCGCGCTCGTCGAAGCTCTCGGCGACCAGGCTGGAGTCGCGATCCAGTCCCAGCGTCAGCTGGGTCATGTCGTTGGAGCCGATCGAGAAACCGTCGAAATACTCCAGGAACTCATCCGCCAGCACCGCGTTGGACGGCAGCTCGCACATCATGATGAGGCGCAGGTCGTTTTTGCCGCGCTCCAGTCCCTGCTCGGCGAGTGCCTCGACGACCGCCTTGGCCTGTTTCAGCGTCCGCACGAAGGGGATCATGATCTCGACATTGGTCAGACCCATGTCGTTGCGCACGCGCTTGAGCGCCTCGCATTCGAGCTCGAAGCATGCCTTGAAGTCCGGTGCCACGTAGCGCCCGGCCCCGCGGAAGCCGATCATGGGGTTCTCTTCCTCGGGCTCGTAGCGGGTGCCGCCGACCAGGTTGGCGTATTCGTTGGACTTGAAGTCCGACATGCGCACGATGACGGTGTTGGGCGCGAAGGCGGCGGCCAGGGTCGAGATGCCTTCGGCGAGCTTGGCGATATAGAACTCGCGCGGGCTTTCGTAGGCGGCGATGCGCGGCGCGATCCGGGCCTTGAGGTCCGCCGGGAGCTGGTCGAATTCGAGCAGCGCTTTGGGGTGGATCCCGATCATGTTGTTGATGATGAATTCCAGACGCGCCAGACCGATACCGGCGTTCGGCGTCGCCGCAAAGGCGAAGGCGCGGTCCGGGTTGCCGACGTTCATCATGATCTTCACCGGGATCTCGGGCATGGCCGAGAGCTCGACGGTCTTGTAGTCGAACGCCAGCTTGCCGTCGTAGATGAGACCCGTGTCGCCCTCCGCGCAGCTGACGGTGACAAGCTGGCCGTCATGCACCACGTCGGTCGCGTTGTTGCAGCCGACCACCGCCGGCACGCCCAGCTCGCGGGCGATGATCGCCGCATGGCACGTTCGGCCCCCGCGGTTGGTGACGATGGCCGCCGCGCGCTTCATCACCGGCTCCCAATCGGGGTCGGTCATGTCGGTGATGAGGACGTCGCCGGCCTCGACACGGTGCATGTCGGCGATGCTCGAGACGATCTTGGCCGCGCCGGCGCCGATGCGGCTGCCGATGCTGCGCCCGGTGGTGAGCACCGGGCCTTTTTCGCGCAGCACATAGCGCTCGATCACGTTGCCCGAGCGGCTCTGCACGGTCTCGGGACGCGCCTGCACGACATAGAGCTTGCCGTCGTTGCCGTCCTTCGCCCATTCGATATCCATCGGGCGCCCGTAGTGCTGCTCGATCAGCACAGCCTGGCGCGCGAGCTGCTCGATCTCGGCATCCGTGATACTGAACAGCAGGCGCTCGGCCTCCGGGACGTCCTCGGTGCGCACCGGGCTTTTGGTGCCCGCGGTGCCCTCGTAGACCATGCGGATCGCCTTGTCGCCGACACTGCGGCGCAGGATCGCGGGACGGCCGGCGGCGAGCGTCGGCTTATGGACATAGAACTCGTCGGGGTTGACCGCGCCCTGCACGACCATCTCGCCGAGCCCGTAGCTGGAGGTGATGAAGACGGCGTCGCGGAAACCCGATTCGGTATCCAGGGTGAACATGACCCCGGAGGCGGCCAGATCGCTGCGCACCATGCGCTGGATGCCGGCCGAGAGGGCGACATTGCGGTGCTCGAAGCCCTGGTGCACGCGGTAGGAGATGGCCCGGTCGTTGAACAGGGAGGCGAAGACCTCCTTGATCCGATGCTTGATGTTGTCCAGACCCTCGACGTTGAGGAAGGTCTCCTGCTGACCGGCGAAGGAGGCGTCGGGCAGGTCTTCGGCGGTGGCCGAGGAGCGC